>JBCQVS010000035.1:0-22049 GCA_047172885.1 Rikenellaceae bacterium
AATCTCAATATAGAATAACTATATTTTCAATTCAATAGCAAAAAATCTCATCTCCAATAGCACTCTTAAAAACACACCAATAATTATTTTACCCTACTTAGAAATTATTCGGAGATATCCGAAAAATATAATTTTGCGTTCGCGTAAGATCTTGTGAAAGAAAAAACTAGCAATTTTTAGCAGACAAGAGACTTAAGTGCAACGCCTGTGCTGTATACCTATGGCACGGGCTTGCTGGTCTGTCTGTAGGGGTTTGCTAGTACCTTCTTTCACGGATTGGGTTAAGTCCGTGTCATTCTTTCTTTTAGGACTCGATGTTTGCGATTTGCAGAGTCAGTTTTAAGAGAACGGATGGAAAGGAAGATCAGTTAGTCTACACCAAAAAACGACCAAATTTTCAACTATATTGCGACTGCTAATGGGATTTTTATTCCCTTTTCTCTTAATTTTTGCAGACGATTGTTGTGAACCTCAGAGTGTTGTAATTTTAAAACCATAGGTTTTAATAAATATGAAGGTTTCATTAGATACGAAAATTTATTTTCGGAGCTAATGAAACCTTCATATTTACTATAATCGTAAGATTATAAGAGAATTACAACACTACGCAACAGTCAAAAACGACAGTTTTTGCATCCAAGCTCGCTTGGTGCCCGGCCGGCATAAGGCCAGTAAGAAACTAAAATTAAAAAAAATATATTATATTTGCGATATTGGAATCTAGTGCGCTCACGTGCACGGAGTTCCAACCCCCCTAATAATTGAACAATTTAATTAAAAACCATGATAAGATTAGCACTTCAAGCCAAAGGACGTTTGAATGAGGATAGCATGGAGCTACTCCGCGAAATAGGAATTTACATCGAGTCAGGCAAGCGCAAGCTACTGACCCAAAGCAAGAACTTTAACCTGGAGGCGTTGTACCTCCGTGACGACGATATCCCGCAAGCTGTGGCGATGGGAGTTGCCGATATCGGCATTGTCGGATTGAACGAAGTGGAGGAGAAGGGCTTCGATGTGGATGTTGTCCACCGACTTGGTTGGGGACGTTGCCGTTTGTCGTTAGCTATCCCAAAGGAGCATGATTATCAAGGTGTTGAGTACTTTGAGGGTAAGCGTATCGCTACCTCGTACCCTAAAATTTTGGGTGACTTTTTGAAGGAAAAAGGGGTCAATGCCGAGATCCACGAGATTGCAGGTTCGGTCGAGATCGCACCTTCGGTAGGCATGGCCGATGTGATTTTCGACATCGTAAGCTCGGGCGGCACATTGGTTTCGAACGGCCTAAAAGAGGTGGAAGTGGCACTGGATTCCGAGGCGGTGATCATCGCGAGCAAGTCACTTTGCGCCGAGAAGCGCCAATTGCTAGAACAAATTCTGTTTAGAATAGAGTCGGTTGAGCGCAGCCGAGGAATGAAATATGTACTGCTGAACCTGCCCGAGGAGAAGATCGAGGCGGTGACCAAGATTCTACCAGGCATGAAGTCGCCAACGATCCTGCCACTAGCGCAAGAGGGTTGGAGTTCAATCCACGTGGTGATCAACGAGAAGGAGTTGTGGGGCAAAATCGAGGAGCTTAAGGCGATCGGAGCCGAGGATATCTTGGTGCTCTCACTCGAAAAAATGGTCTACTAATGGAGAGGGTCGTAAACCCATCCCGCGAGCAGTGGGAAGCCCTTACGGAGCGACCATTGGCACAACGTAGCACCATTGCGCCGCTTGTCGCTGGGATCATCGAGAGGGTCCAAACCCAAGGTGATGAGGCGCTTAGAGCCTTGTCACGGGAGATTGACCGAGCGGAGTTGTCGGCTTTGCAACTCTCTGATAGTGAGATTAATACAGCTGAGGGGCTAATCTCTGAGGAGCTAAAAAATGCCATTGAGTTGGCAGCATCAAATATATCAAAATTCCACGCAGCACAGGCGCACCATGAGGTCGATATCGAAACCTCGGAGGGTGTGAGATGCGTGCAGCGTGCCGTGCCGATCCAAAAGGTCGGATTGTATATCCCTGGCGGCTCAGCACCTCTGTTCTCGACGGTGTTGATGTTGGCCTTGCCAGCAAAAATCGCGGGCTGCAAGCAGATCGTTTTGTGCACTCCGCCAAGCAAGGAGGGAAGCGTTGCCCCTGCGATTTTGTACGCTGCCAAGGTGTGTGGTGTGGATAAAATCTTCAAAGTGGGTGGCGCTCAGGCCATTGCCGCAATGGCCTATGGCACGGAGTCTGTGCCCGCAGTGGATAAAATCTTCGGCCCTGGAAATCAATATGTTACCGAGGCGAAGCAGCAAGTGGCATCGCACAAGGTGGCCATCGACATGCCAGCTGGCCCATCCGAGGTGTTGGTGGTGGCCGATGGGAGCGCAGTGGCCGAATATGTCGCTTCGGATCTGTTGTCGCAAGCCGAACATGGAGCCGATAGCCAAGCGCTGTTGGTCTGCACATCGGAGGAGTTAGCCGCAGAAGTTGAGGCGTGCACAATGAAACAATTGGAGGCGCTGGATCGCAACGAGATAGCCGCTAAGGCGTTGGAACACAGCAGAATCGTGGTTTTAGAAACGCGCGAGGAGGTGATCGAATTCGCCAACCTCTACGCTGCCGAGCACCTGATAATCTCGATGGCGGAGCCTTGGGAGGTAGCCGATCAGATCACCGCCGCGGGCAGCATCTTCATCGGAAACTACACCCCCGAGAGCGCTGGCGATTACGCTTCGGGTACCAACCACACCCTGCCAACTTACGGCTGGGCAAGGTCATACAGCGGCGTGAACCTCGACAGCTTTATGCGCAAAATGACCTTGCAGGAGATCACACCTGCGGGACTCAGAGCGATCGGAGGAGCGATCGAGACAATGGCCTCGGCTGAAGGCTTGTCGGCTCACCGCAACGCTGTAACGCTCAGATTAAAAGATATTTAAGCTATGAAAATCGAACAACTCGTAAGAGAAAATATAAGAAATTTGGCTCCCTACTCTACCGCCCGCGATGATTATCAGGGTGGTGATCTGGGTATCTTCCTAGATGCCAACGAGAGCCCATACGAGAATAGTTACAACCGCTATCCCGATCCTCATCAGAAACTACTTAAGGCGAAACTCTCTGAGATTAAGGGAGTTGCACCAGAAAACATTTTCATCGGTAACGGTAGTGACGAGGCGATCGACCTATTGTATCGCATTTTCTGTGAGCCCAAGCGCCACAATGCCGTCTCGATTGCGCCAACCTATGGCATGTATCGCGTCTCGGCCGACATCAACGACGTCGAGGTGCGCGAAGTTGCTCTAAACGCCGATTTTTCAATCGATTGCAGGTCGATCCTCGAGGCAAGTGACGAGAATAGCCGACTGCTTTTTCTTTGCTCACCGAACAATCCAACGGCAAATTTGCTTGCGGGGGAGGATGTCGAGCAGCTGCTTAAAAACTTCCCAGGCATCGTGGTTGTCGATGAGGCCTATATCGACTTCGCTCAGAGTGCGGGGATGTTGCCTCGACTCTCTGAGTTCGAGAATCTTGTTGTGCTTCAGACCCTTTCGAAGGCGTGGGGCATGGCGGGACTTCGCTTGGGGCTGGCCTTCGCTTCGGAGTATATCATCTCGCTGATGTCGAGAGTGAAGTACCCATATAATATAGGTATCACCACGCAGAAGATCGTCCTCGAACTTTTGGAGAATCCAATCGACGAGCAACTAAAAGAAGCAAAGGCAGAAAGGGAGCGAGTAGCTCGAGAAATAGCCAACGCCAAGGTGGTGAAAAAAATCTACCCGAGCCAAACCAACTTCCTACTCGTAGAGGTCGACGACCCTGCGAGAATCTACGCGGAGCTTATCCGAGAGAAGATCATCGTGCGTGATCGCTCAAAAGTGCGCGGCTGCGAGGGGTGTCTGAGAATCTCGATCGGCACTCCCAAAGAAAATGACCAACTAATTAACAAAATAAATGAGCTATGAAAAAGGTATTAATTATTGATCGTGATGGAACCTTAATTGTCGAGCCACCAGTTGATTATCAAGTTGATAGCCTTGAGAAATTGGAGTTTGTACCAGGTGCAATCACCGCGATGAGTCGCATCGCAAAGCTCGATTTTGAGCTGGTTATGGCTAGCAATCAAGATGGCTTGGGCACAATAAGTTTCCCCACTTTGGACTTCCATGCCCCACAAGAGAAGATGCTCTCTATACTTAGTGGCGAGGGTGTCGAGTTTGATAATATTCTTATCGACCCATCGTTTCCCGAGGATAATTCACCCAATCGCAAGCCTGGAATCGGCATGTTTGGCAAGTACCTCACGGGTGAATATGACTTGGGCTCGAGCTACGTTATTGGCGACAGGGTCACCGATGTGATGTTGGCTAAAAACTTGGGTGCTAAGGCAATATTCATCTCGGAGCACGACTCTGATGTGGCGCAGTTAGCTCTTTCAGGATTAGAGAGATATTGCGCGCTTGTGACCAACGATTGGAATGAGATTTACACTTTCCTACGCCTTGGTGAGCGTCGCGTATATGTTGATCGCAACACTGCCGAGACCAAGATTTCATTGGTTTTGGATCTCGATTCTCAGTTTAACTCTGTGATCTCTACGGGGCTCAACTTCTTCGATCATATGTTGGATCAGATCGTTCACCACGCGGGTGTTGCGCTGCTGGTCAATGTCGAGGGTGATCTGGAGGTTGACGAGCATCACACTATGGAGGATCTTGCTATTGTCTTGGGTGAGGCTTTTTATAAGGCTTTGGGCGATAAGCGGGGCATTGGTCGCTATGGTTTTGCGCTGCCTATGGATGAGTGTAAAGCGATGGTACTCTTGGACTTCGGTGGTCGGATTGACTTTGCATGGGATGTTGAATTTAGGCGTGAGATGATTGGCGATACGCCCACCGAGATGTTCTCGCACTTCTTCAAGAGCTTCGCTGCGGCGGCGCACTGCAACCTGCATATCTCGGCTACGGGGGAGAATGAGCACCATAAGATCGAGGGGGTTTTCAAGGCCTTCGCACGTGCGCTTAGGATGGCTGTTTCGAGACAAGGTTTCGGTTACGACCTACCCAGCAGCAAAGGAACATTATAGTTTTTTTCCCGTCATCCCAGACTTGATCTGGGATGACGGGAAAATATATCGGTTCAAGGATAATAAATCGGAGAAGCGAGAAGAAAGAAGAAGCGAGAAGAAAGAGAGAAGCAAAAATAAGAATACAAAAGAAAAAAATGATAGCAGTAATAGACTACGACACCGGCAACCTACGCTCCGTGGCCAACGCCCTGAGTCGCTTAGGCGCCGAGTTCTGCGTAACGGACAACCACGAGCAGATTATCTCGGCCGATAAAGTGCTCCTCCCCGGAGTAGGCGAAGCGGCCTCAGCGATGGCAAAATTGAGCGAAAGAGGCCTTGTGGAGCTCCTCCCCACGCTCACGCAACCCGTCCTGGGCATCTGCATCGGCGTGCAGCTAATGTGCAAATATAGCGAGGAGGGTGACGCGCAGTGCCTGGGCATTTTCGATAGCTCAGTGAGAAAATTCTCCGCAGAATCGGGCTTGAAAGTGCCACATATGGGTTGGAATAGCATCGAGGAGCTGCAATCGCCATTGTTCGATGGCGTAGACGAGGGTAGCTACATCTACTACGTCCACTCCTACGCCCCAGAGCTTTGCCAAGAGACGATCGCCACAACAACCTACGGCATTAAATATAGCGCAGCCTTATGTCGCGACAACTTCTACGGAACGCAATTTCACCCCGAAAAGAGCGGCGGCGTAGGCGAGAAAATTTTAAGTAACTTCCTGAAACTATGATAACTGTAATTCCTGCAATAGATATTATCGATGGCGAGTGCGTGCGACTTACGCGTGGCGACTACGACCAGAAAAGTTCATATTATAAAGATCCGTTGGATGTTGCGCTCCGCTACGAGGAGTGCGGATTGAAGCGTCTGCACCTGGTCGATCTGGATGGTGCAAAGAGCAAGCATCCCGTCAATCTGCACGTGTTGGAGAGGATCGCCACTCGCACATCGTTCGACATTCAACTGGGTGGCGGAATCAAAAATAGCGATGCCCTGCGTGACGTATTCAATGCGGGAGCCTCGAGAGCAATCTGCGGCAGCGTGGCGGTGACTCACCCCGAGATGTTCGAGCAGTGGATCGGTGAATTCGGTGCCGAGAGGATTATCTTGGGTGCCGACACCAAGGATGGTAAGGTTGCCATTAGCGGCTGGTTAGAGTCCTCGGAGGTTGGCGTGGAGCAGATCATCGAGCGCTTCCAAGGTGCAGGGCTTAAGCAAGTTATCTGCACGGATATTGCCCAAGATGGTATGTTGCAGGGGCCATCTACCCCGCTCTACATCTCGCTGCAAAACCAATTCCCTGAGATCGACATCACCGTGAGCGGTGGCATCTCGGGCATCGACGACATCACCATGCTCGATGGTCACAACCTACGCAGCGTAATTGTCGGCAAGGCGATCTATGAGGGTCGCATCTCGTTCGAAGAGTTGAAACAAATAGCCGAAGCATCATGTTAGCAAAGAGAATTATCCCATGCCTCGACATTAAGGATGGCAAGACGGTGAAAGGTATCAACTTCGTTGGGCTTCAGGATGTTGGAGATCCTGTGGAGTTGGGACGAAGATACGCTCAGCAGGGTGCCGATGAGCTAGTCTACCTCGATATCAGCGCTACGCATGAGGGTCGCAAGACATTTACGGAGCTTGTGGAGCGCATTGCCGAGGCTATCAATATTCCATTCACCGTTGGTGGTGGTATCAGCTCGGTGGAAGATGCTGGACGTATGCTTAAGGCGGGTGCCGATAAGGTCTCGGTGAACTCAGCAGCGGTGCGTAACCCTCAGTTGATTAGCGATTTGGCAGCTAAGTATGGTAGTCAATTTGTGGTGGTGGCGATAGATGCCAAGCGCATTGATGGTCGTTGGACAGTCACCACGCATGGCGGTCGCACTCCCACTGACAAGGAGCTCTTTAGTTGGGCTCGCGAGGCGCAGGAGCGTGGTGCGGGTGAGATTCTTTTCACCTCGATGGATCATGATGGCACACGCAATGGCTATCCTTGCGACACTTTCGCGGCTCTTTCGGCCCAGTTGTCGATTCCCATTATCGCTTCGGGAGGAGCTGGCTCGGTGCAGAATATTGCCGATGTTTTGCGCGAGGGTGAGGCGGATGCTGCCCTTGCCGCAAGTATTTTCCACTATGGCGAGATAACAGTTGAGCAGCTTAAGCGTGAGTTGCGTGAACAAGAAATAACAGTAAGATTATGATAAAATTCAGTGAACTATCGACAGCCAAGAGCTGCGAGGGCCTAGTGCCCGTAATCATCCAAGACGACAGCACCCTGAAGGTGTTAATGCTAGGATACATGAACCAAGAGGCATACGAAAAGAGCGTAGCCGAGGGAAAAGTAACATTCTTCAGTCGCACCAAAGGCCGCCTATGGACAAAGGGCGAGACAAGCGGTAACTTCCTAAATATCTGCTCAATAGCAAAGGATTGCGACGACGACACGCTTCTTATCCGCGTAAACCCAATCGGCCCAACCTGCCACACTGGCTCGACAAGCTGCTTTGGAGGCCGTGAGAACGAGGGCTTCATCCGCTTCCTCGACACATTTATCCAACGCCGTCGTGAGGAGATGCCCGAAGGATCATACACAACCCACCTTTTCAACAAGGGAGTCAATAAAATCGCTCAAAAGGTAGGCGAGGAGGCGGTCGAAACCGTGATTGAGGCAATCGACTGCAATGACGAGCGCCTGTTGTACGAGGCTGGCGACTTGATGTACCACTACCTTGTGCTGTTGGCTCACAAAGGCATGAGCTTGGCGGATATCGAGGAGGAGCTAGCAAAACGTCACAAATAACGATGGCTCGCGTAGCTGCATCACTCACCGACCTTGTCGGCAGAACCCCCCTCTTGGAGCTGGGGCGATTCGGCGCGTTGGTGGCCTCTAAGGCGCACCTCATAGCGAAATTGGAGTACTTCAACCCTGGTGGCAGCATCAAGGATCGTGTGGCGCTCTCGATGATCGCGGAGTTGGAAGAGCGAGGTGTGATCAAGGCGGGTGCCACGCTCATCGAACCTACGAGTGGCAATACAGGAGTGGGCCTAGCGTTGGTGGCTGCCTCACGAGGCTACTCCCTGATTCTCACCATGCCCGAGAGTATGAGCCTGGAACGCAGGAAGTTACTCTCTGCCTTAGGTGCCGATCTTCACCTCACCGAGGCTGCACTCGGCATGAAAGGGGCTATCGCCAAGGCTGAGGAGCTGCAACGCTCGATCGAGGGCTCGGTGATCTTGAATCAATTTGCTAATCCTGCCAACCCTGCGGCTCATTACCGCACTACCGCCGAGGAGATTTGGGATGATCTAGATGGTCGAATTGATGTGGTTGTGGCTTGCGTAGGCACTGGTGGCACGATTAGTGGCATTGGCCGACGATTAAAGGAGCTGAGCGCCAAGATCGAGATTGTTGCGGTTGAACCTGCCCTGTCGCCTGTGCTGTCGGGTGGTGCGGCTGGTGCTCACGCGATTCAGGGCATTGGTGCGGGATTTGTGCCCGAGAATTTTGATGCTGCGGTTGTTGATCGCATCGTTTGCGTGGGGAATGAGGAGGCTATGGAGTCGTCACGAAGAGTGGCCACTTGCGAGGGATTGCTTGTCGGCATCTCCTCGGGTGCGGCGCTCTGGGCTGCTGCTTCACTTGCGCAAACGTCTGAGTATGAGGGTAAAAATATTGTCGTCATCCTGCCCGACAGTGGCGAAAGGTATCTTTCAACGGCATTGTTTAAATAGGAATAACCATGAGCAAACAAGACAAAACAATCATAGAGAGCACCTCGCAGCTGTTAGACTCGCCACGTAGCGAGAATTGGCAAGCGTGCAACACACCCCCATCACGCGAGGTGTTGAGCCAAGTCGTGAATCTCCTCTCGGAGGTGATCTTCCCCGAATATCTAATGGATTGCAGCGTGGAGATGACCCCGCACCGTGTGGCGCTTAACTTAGAGAAAGTCTATCTTTTGCTGCGCGATCAAATTGAGCGCGCCATGCACTTCCGCGAGTGCGAAACATCGGCCGAGTCGATCGATGAAATAACCCAACAATTCATCGCCTCGGTGGTCGAAATCAAGCGACTGTTGACCACCGACGTGGAGGCGATGTATAAGGCGGACCCTGCGGCAACCTCATATGCCGAGGTGGTTTTGTGCTACCCCTCGATTGTGGCGATGACACACCACCGAATTGCGCACTCGCTGCACGCGTTGTCGGTGCCGATTATCCCGCGCGTGATTGCTGAGATTGCTCACACCAAGAGCGGAATTGATATCCACCCTGGGGCGACAATTGATAGCCATTTTGCTATCGACCACGGCACGGGTGTTGTGATTGGTGAGACCACCATTATTGGTCGCAATGTGGTTGTCTATCAAGGTGTTACCCTTGGCGCTAAGGGCTTTCGCTTTGACGATCAGGGCAATGTTATCAACATCCCACGCCACCCGATCATCGAGGATAATGTGCGCATTTACTCCAACTCCTCGATCCTTGGCCGCATTACCATCGGTCACGACTCAATCGTGGGTGGTAATATGTGGATTGATAGTGATGTCGCTCCGTTCTCGAAGATTAGCAAAAAGTAGAGAGTGACTAACAAGGCGATTTTCGGCACTTCCCTCGACTCTCAAATCCTCACGTACGTAAGTACGCTGCGGTTTGTGAGCCTTCACGAAGCCCCAAAACTCATCCTTGTTAGTCACTCTTTCCCCCCCCCCTTTTCCCCCTCCTTGACCCGCTCCTTCCTCACGTCATCCCAGACTCGATCTGGGATCTACAAGAGCGAGTGGATCTAACGCAACGTATGATAAGCAGGGTGGCAGGGTAGCAGGAGTTGTAGATCCCAGATCGAGTCTGGGATGACGTGAGAAAATATCGGATCAAGGAGTCTGGGATAACAGCAATAGATTAATGTATAGCCAGTAATTAGAAATTATTAATCATAAATTATATTTTTTTCCTATCTTTGTGGATTGGTTTACTTATAATTTTAGATGAAATTTACATTACAACATACAGCACCCGCAACCAAAGCACGTGCAGGAGAGTTTACAACCGATCACGGAGTGGTTCAAACCCCGATATTCATGCCCGTCGGAACGGCCGCAGCAATGAAGGGAATCTTCCACCGCGACGTAGAGCAAGAGGCTAAGGCTCAGATCATTCTAGCCAACACCTATCACCTCTATATGCGCCCAGGAATGGAGATTATCGAGAAGGCGGGAGGTGTGCATCGCTTCTCATCGTGGGACAAACCGATGCTCACCGACAGTGGTGGTTTCCAAGTATTCTCACTGGCGGGACGTCGCAAGATCAAAGAAGAGGGTTGTCACTTCCAATCGCATATCGATGGCTCGCGCCACCTATTCACCCCCGAGAGCGTGATGGATACCCAACGCACAATCGGAGCGGATATTATGATGGCCTTCGACGAGTGCCCTCCAGGGGATGCACCACGCGACTATGCTGCTAAGTCATTGGCACTCACCCAACGTTGGCTAGATCGCTGCTTCGAGCAATACGCCAAAACCTCACCCAAATATGGCCACTACCAATCGCTATTCCCAATCGTTCAAGGCTGCGGATACCCCGACCTGCGCGCCAAATCGGCCGAGGGAGTACAGCAATACAACGCTGACGGTTACGCCATCGGAGGCTTGGCCGTAGGCGAACCTACCGAGGTGATGTACGAAATGATCGAGGTGACAAACGCAATCCTTCCGAAAGACAAGCCGCGATATTTGATGGGTGTAGGAACCCCAATCAACATCTTGGAGGCGATCGACCGAGGTGTCGACATGTTCGACTGCGTGATGCCAACCCGTAATGGTCGCAACGCGCAACTCTTTACATGGGAGGGAGTTATCAATATCCGCAACAAGAAATGGGAGGATGATTTCTCACCAATTGATCCCGCTGGCGAGGCATTTGTAGATCAACAATATTCGAAAGCATACTTGCACCACGTGACGCGCTGCAACGAGATGTTGGCGGCTCAAATCTCGTCGCTGCACAACGTCGCCTTCTACCTGAGCCTAGTGCGTGAAGCTCGCAGGCATATCATCGCAGGCGATTACGCGCAGTGGAAAGTTGGCGCTGTGGAGAAGCTAAGTAGAAGATTGTAAACGATTAAGTAGTAAACTAAGATGAAGATTAAGTTCCCAGGAATCAAGATATTGGATCGCTATATCATTGGCAAATTCCTCTCGACATACTTCTTTGCTATCGCCCTGATCATCGTGATCGTGGTGGTCTTCGACTATGCCGAGAAGCTCGATGATTTCACGCAGTTCAAAGCTCCTTTGCAGGCGGTGGTGATGGATTACTACGTCAACTTTATCCCATTCTTTATCAACCAATTCAGCGGCCTTTTCACCTTTATCGCCGTGATCTTCTTCACCTCGAAGATGGCCTATAAGACCGAGATTATCGCGATGTTGTCGGGTGGAATGAGCTTCAAACGGTTGATGTGGCCCTATTTTGTCAGTGCGCTGATCATCTCGTCACTCTCCCTTACGCTCAACTTGTGGGTGATTCCGCGAGCGCAAAAGAGCCGTATCACCTTTGAGGCTCAATACCTGGCGCGAAAGCGAAACACCACCTATGACAGACATATCTACCGCCAGATTGAACCTGGCACATTCCTCTATCTTCGCGGCTACAACGCAACGGGCAAAGCGTCGTTCTTGGCGCTGGACAACTACACCGATGGCGCATTGACAGCATCCTTGGAGGCGGGAGTAGCTCAATTGGATGAGGAGACAAATCGCTGGACAGCATCGCGTTACGTCACCCGCACCATCGACTCCTTAGGCGTTGAGACCTTTACGCACCACCGAAATTTAGATACACTAATCAATATCGACCGCATCGAGCTAGGCAAGGTCAACGAGATCATTAAAACCATGCCGATCGACGAGCTGAACGAATTCTTAGAGCAGCAAAGACACAAGGGTTCCGACTCGATTAAGATCATCGAGGTGGAGCGCCATGCCCGCTACTCCTACCCCTTGGCAACATTTATCCTGGCGCTGATCGGAGTGTCGGTCTCTTCGCGCAAGGTCAGAGGCGGAACGGGCCTACATATCGGAATTGGAATCGGACTCTGCTTCTCGTATATCCTTATCACGCGCTTCTTCGAGGAGTTTGCCAAGAGTGGAGGCTTGCCAGCCGATCTGGCGGTGTGGGCTCCGAATGTCATTTACCTCTTTATCGCGATTTACTTCTATATTAAAGCTCCAAAATAGTGAATACTACAACTTTACATATCGATCAAATAGCTCAAAAATCTCTGAATGGCGAGCGTATAACCCCCGCGGAGGCCAAACTCCTGTGGAGTGATGCCCCACTGTGGCTACTCTCGAAATTGGCTGTGCAGCGCAAGCGTGAGGTGAGTGGCGACAAGGTTTTCTTTAACCGCAACTTCCACTTGGAGCCTACCAACTTGTGCCGTTTCAACTGCCTCTTCTGCTCATACAGACGTGGCAAAGGAGCTCCTGACGCGTGGGATCACTCGATGGAGGAGATGTTTGAGATTGCCAGAGGCTACGCAGGCAGAGGGATCACCGAGGTGCATGTGGTGGGTGGAGTTCACCCCGATCACGACTTTGCGTTCTACGTGGAACTCATCGCGGGAGTCAAGGCGATTCTGCCCGAGGCGACCATCAAAGCCTTTACTGCTGTGGAGCTTGCCGATATGATCGAAAGAGCGGGACTCAGCTACACCCAAGGTCTGGAGCAGCTTCGAGCAGCAGGCATGGAGTCGATCCCAGGAGGCGGAGCGGAGATCTTCGATGAGGAGCTACGCGCGAAAATCTGCCCCGATAAAGGCTCGACAAAAGTGTGGCTCGATATGCACCGAGCAGCCCACTGCTTAGGGATAAAGAGCAATGCCACAATCCTTTACGGACATATGGAAAACCTGGATCAGCGCATCGACCATCTGGATCGTCTGCGCGAGTTGCAAGACCAAACGGGCGGATTCAATGCATTTATTCCTTTGAAGTACCGCAACTTCGGCAACTCAATGAGTGAGCTTGGCGAAGTGTCGATAGTCGAAGATATGAAGATGTTGGCTTTGAGCCGCATCTACCTCGACAACATCCCCCACATAAAATCCTACTGGGTGATGTATGGCAAAGATACCACCGAGATGGCCTTGGCCTTTGGTGCTGACGACATCGACGGCACGATCGACGACTCCACAAAAATCTACTCGATGGCAGGAGCCGAAGATAAAAAACCAAGAATGACAACCGCCCAGATGGAGGCTCTGATCCGCCGAGCAGGTTTCATCCCCACCGAACGCGACACCCACTACAACGAAATAGAGAGAGTATGAGACAAGAAGTAAAGAAACCAGCACCCAAGAAGCAGCCTACAAAGGTCGCTGCAAAGGAGGTGACCCTAAAGACAATTCTCACCAATGCGGCAATTATCGTGGCGGTAATCATCGCTATCGCTATCGCTGCCCACTTTATTCTACGCACGGCAACTCGCCATGGAGTGCGCCGCGATGTGCCTCAATTCACAGGTATGTCGCTCAGTGAAGCGGAGCTATTGGCCAAAAATAGCGGTCTGAAGCTCTTTATCAACGATTCGCTCTACGTCACGGCTAAGGCTGGTGGCGAGGTTCTCGATCAGCTTCCCGATGCAGGAACGCGAGTGAAACCTGGTCGCACGATCTACGTGGTGATCAACGCCTTTGGTCGTCGCATGGTCCAAGTGCCTTACGTTGCGGGGCGTTCGCTGCGCCAAGCCAAAAATATGTTGGATGTGGCGGGATTGGAGATCAAGCAGATCAACTACGTGAGTGATATGGCCACCAACTACGTTCTGCGCCAAAGCTACAACGGCAAGTCGATCGCTTCGAGCTCGAAGATCGAAGCACCCGTAGGTTCGGGAGTCGATCTCACGGTGGGCGTTTCGTCGAATGACCCTACTACCCTAGTGCCCAATGTCGTGGGTCTAAGTCTGCGCGAGGCTAAGAGTCGCATTTGGGAGTCGGGACTCAATGTCGGAGCTGTCAAGGCTGACAAGGGGGTCGACATTAATGAGGATAAAAATGCGAAGGTCTATCAGCAAGGTGCTCGCGCCAATACCCAATCGCGTTGGGGCGGCTCGGTAAGTTTGACACTCACCAATGACTTAAGTAAGGTCAACTCCGCCGCGAATAGCGCCCGCAAAGCTGAATTGGAGTACGAGCAAGCCAAAGCAGAGGAGGAGACACAAAAAGCTGCCGAGGCAGAGGAGGCAGAGGAGCAGGATGATACAACACAATTTTTTCAATAGAATAGATGCAAGATAATCAATATACGCAGCCCTGGGACGAGGAGCTAGATCTCGAATTAGAGATGGAAGCCGAATTGGAACAAGAGCAAACAAGCAGCGAAAACGCAATAGAACCCATAGCGGGCGAACCCGTCGAAGGAGGCCTTTACGAGCACTTCCACTTCACGGTGGACAAGGGTCAAGGCCAAATCCGATTGGACAAATACCTCACCCCCCTGATGCGCAACGCCTCACGCAATAGAGTTCAAGATGCAGCCGACAATGGCCGAATTATAGTCAATGGCAAGCCCCAAAAGTCGAGCTACAAGGTCAAACCGCTGGACGACATCTCGGTGCTGATGGACTACCCAAAATATGAAAACGAGATCATTGCCGAGGATATTCCCTTGGATATCGTCTACGAGGATGACGACTTGTTGTTGGTGAATAAAGCGGCTGGCATGGTTGTCCACCCTGGTCACGGCAACTACTCGGGGACATTGGTCAATGCCCTTACGCATCACCTGCAAGGCCTTAGCCTACTGGAAGATAGTGACATGAGAGCAGGACTAGTGCACCGTATCGACAAGAATACTTCGGGTCTGCTTTTGATCGCCAAAAACGAATATGCCCACGCCTTTTTGGCCAAGCAATTCTTCAATCACACCACGCGTCGTCGCTATGTAGCCCTTGTGTGGGGTAACTTCGACGAGGACGAGGGAACGATCACGGGTCACATCGGCCGCTCATTAAAGGATCGACTTCGTATGCACGTCTTCGAGGATGGATCGGAGGGAAAGCACGCGGTGACGCACTACAAAGTGCTTCAACGCTTCGGCTACGTCACATTGGTTGAGTGCCATTTGGAGACTGGCCGCACCCATCAGATCCGTATTCATATGGCGTGGAAGGGTCACCACTTATTCAACGATGAGCGCTATGGTGGCGACCGCGTATTGCGTGGCACGACCTTTACCAAATACAAGCAGTTTGTCGAGAATTGCTTCGCGATTATGCCTCGTCAGGCGCTGCACGCCCAATCGTTGGGCTTTGTCCACCCCACCACCAAGGAGGAGATGTACTTCGAGAGCGAATTGCCAGAGGAGTTCAAAGCGCTGATTTCGAAGTGGGAAGGGTACGCGGCGAATAGTGCGTATGTGGAGGAAGAAGAGTAAATTTTAACCAATATGAACTACCTAGATCACCCCCTAACCGTAGGCTCCTGCGACATGGACGTATGGGGTCGCCTAAAGCCTACCACGATCCTTAGCATCTGTCAAGAGACCGCATATATGCACTCGACAACCTACGGCTTCGGCTTCGAGCAGCTGTTGGAAAAGGGGGCTGCATGGGTACTCTCGCGTGCCGAGGTTCAGATCGAAAGGCTACCCAAGTGGCACGATCAAATCACTGTGCGCACATGGCACAAAGGGGCTTCGGGGATCTTCTCGCTGCGCGATTATATCTTCTATGATAGCGACCAGAGGCCGATAATAAGAGTGAGCACATCGTGGCTAATTATAAATATCGCCTCGAGGCGGATTCTGCGCGTGGGCAATATTTTCGGGGATGATGACGGTTACGAGCGAGTGATCTATCCTCACCACGCTATCGAGCGTGAGCCTCAGCGTGTTACCATGCCTCTTGATGAGGCGATAACTCTAGGCGACCACACGGTACTCTACTCCGACTTGGATGTGAACCGCCATGTCAACAACACCCGCTACTTAGAGTGGGCGTGCGACCATTCGCCCCAGCAGATGATCCAGGAGCGCGAGTTAGAGGGCTTCACCATCAACTTCAACCACGAGGCGAAGTATGGCGAGCGCGTGACACTCCTAGGCGCTGCACCCGTGAAGGATCAAATGATAATTGAGGGCACAGCCGAAGGTCGCTCGATCTTCACAGTGAACCTATCTTATAGGTCGATCTAGCTTAGTAGCCACACCATATACCCGCCATAAATGGCAAGCATAATAGCACCCTCTACCCTACTGATCGAGCGCTTTTTGATCACAAAACCAGTGATGTAGACGATCACCGAGCCGAGCAGCACCATCAAAACATCGTAGAGCGTGATGCTACCCATACTTAGCGGGGTGATGGTTGAACTCACTCCCAAAACCAACAAGATGTTGGCGATATTTGATCCGATAACACCTCCCAAGGCGATATCGGATTTTCCTTTTATAATCGAGACGATAGATGCCGCAAGTTCTGGGAACGATGTGCCGCCCGCCAAGAGCGTGATGGCGATAACATTATCAGGAATTCCAAATTGTCGAGCGACACTCTCGGCACCCTCCAAAAAGAGATTGCCTCCGAAGATCAGCCCCGCCAAGCCACCCGCGACCATGATGATCGAGAGCCACAGCGCCACGCTTTTCACCTCGCTAGACTCCTCAGCAATAGCGCTATCGCGCTTCGAGGACTTGATCGAAAAGAGGATTATCGCCGCGTAGATCAGCAGCATCACCACGCCAAACATCCGCTCGATAGTGCCGCCCAACGTCACAAAAAGCAGGATCACCGAGACCACAATGCCGAAGGGAATGTCGATGACCATATTGCGTCGTGTGAGGCTCACGGGGACGAACAATGCGCAGATGCCCAAGATCACGTAGGTGTTAAAGAGGTTCGAGCCGACCACATTGCCGATCGCCTTCGCGCCACTCCCCTCCAAGGCCGAAAGGATGCTCACCACCAACTCTGGTGCTGAAGTACCCACTGCCACCACCGTGAGCCCTATGACGAACTCCGAGATGTTGAATCGTTTGGCCAGTGCAGCTGCACCGTCGGTCATGTAGTTAGCGCCTAGGAGAATTAACGCTAGGCCTGCCAGGATTAGTAGTGTGTTCATTTTTTCTTTTTTTTCTTACTGCCCTAATGCCGGGCGGGCACCAAACTTTTTTTGGATTCAAAAACTAAAGTTTTTGACCTTATAATATAATTAAACTAATTGCCATAACCGCCATGCCAAGCACAAACCCAACAATCGAAACATGCTCCCGCCCATACTCCCGAGCAGCAGGCAACAACTCATCCACCGAGATATAGACCATAATACCAGCCACAACCCCCAAGACAACACCCATGAGCTCCTCCGAGAAGAAAGGCATCAAAATAAGATAGGCCAAAATTCCTCCCAAAGGTTCGGCCAATCCCGATAACAAAGAGTACCAAAAAGCCTTGCGGCGACTCCCCGTAGCGTAATAAATCGGCACCGACACAGCAATTCCCTCTGGGATATTGTGAATGGCGACAGCCGCGGCAATAGCCAAACCTAGTGACGGATCCTCATAAGCAGTAGCAAAAGTGGCGATACCCTCAGGGAAGTTATGAATAGCGATAGCCACAGCGGTAAGCACCCCCATCCGCTTGAGTTTGCGAGAATCCAAAGGCTTTTCGTCAATTTGCTCCACACCCCTCAAATGGTGCGGATTTTCGGCCGAAGGTATCAACAAGTCGATAAGAGCGATAAAAAGTACACCCCCAAAAAAGGCGAGAACAGCGTAAAGATGGCCCACCTGCTCCCCAAAGCTCCCAATGAGCGAATGTTGCGAATGGGCAAAAAGCTCAACAAACGAGACATAGATCATCACACCCGCCGAGAGTCCCAATGAAAAGGCCAACAGCGTTTTGTTAGTGCGACGAGCCACGAGCGCGATAAGGCTTCCGATTCCAGTTGCCAAACCTGCAAAGAGCGTGAGCAGAAAGGCGTAGAGTAGATGATGTGCTTCCAAAATATAAACGATTTTCCTTGTGGTGTAAAATAAGGGTCACTGCAAAGATAAGGCAATTTTTTAAAACGGAAGGTGTAAAATTGGCTCTATCTTTAACGGCACCCCATATTTTTGTAAAATAATTTTCATAATCTCATATTTTTTTACTACTTTTGTCTCAATTGGAAATTAAGATTTTATTAGAATGCCGTCGTTGCGTAATAGGGTAATTAAACTTTCGAAGCCTGATTGGTTAAAAATTAGGCTCCACTCAGACCCCGCTTACGCAGAGGTTGAGCGTATCGTGAAGGAGCACTCTCTGCACACTATTTGTAGCAGTGGAATGTGCCCTAACAAAGCGGAGTGTTGGAGTCGTAGGACTGCCACATTTATGCTTATGGGGGACGTCTGTACCCGTAACTGCCGCTTTTGCGCAACCCTCACTGGTCGGCCAGAACCGTTAGACCCTGCGGAGCCCGAAAAATTGGCTCAGAGCGTGGTGCTAATGGGGCTTAGGCACATAGTACTAACGGCAGTAACGCGTGATGACCTCCTCGATGGAGGTGCTGCGCATTGGGTCAAAGCCGTCGAGGCTATCCGTGCAAAGAACACTGGCGCGACTATCGAACTTTTAATCTCCGACATGAAACAAGATCCCGACTCTTTGAGGGTTGTGGTGAGCAGTGGTGCCGACATCATTGGTCACAACATCGAGACTGTGCGCTCGCTGACCCCTCAAATTCGATCTAATGCCGATTATGAGCGATCACTCACTACGCTATCTCTGATGGCCGATATGGGTGCTGTCACAAAGAGTGGCATCATGGTAGGCTTAGGCGAAAGCGATGAGGAGGTCCTCGAGACGCTGCGTGATTTGCGCGAGGTTGGAGTAAAGATAGTGACCCTAGGACAATATCTCCGTCCAACACTCAATCACACACCCGTAGACCGCTACGTCTCACCCGAGAAGTTTGAATACTTCCGCCAGCAAGCCCTCGCAATGGGCTTTAGCTACTGCGCAAGTGCCCCACTGGTTCGCTCGTCATATTTGGCAGACGAAGCCTTGGGAGCGATAAACTTAAAAGGGGAGGAGAAGTTATGCAAGAGGTAAAAGGTGCTGCGGCATCCAAAGAGGTAGAATACCGCGACCTAGGGAGAATGCCCTATGGCCAGTGTTGGAAACTTCAACAGCAACTCTTCGACACCCTGCTAGAGAGTAAGCGTGAGGGCAACCCCCACGCAGGTTACATCCTAGCCGTAGAGCACGAAGCAGTCTACACACTCGGCAAGAGTGGCAAGAGCAGCAACATTCTCTTTACCGAGGAGTTGCTCAAAACAATCGGAGCCGACTACTACCACATCGACCGTGGGGGTGATGTCACCTTTCATGGCCCTGGTCAGATAGTCCTCTACCCTATCCTCGACTTGGAGCAGGTAGGCATCGGGCTCAAAGAATATATCTCAGCCTTGGAGCAAGCGGTGATCGACACTGTGGCTCATTGGGGCATTGAGGCTGGACGCATCGAGGGAGCTGCGGGCGTCTGGATTACTAAAGGTGCTCAGAGCAGAAAGATCTGCGCAATAGGAGTGAAGTCCTCGCGTTATATTACCATGCACGGCTTGGCGATGAACGTGACGACAGATTTGAAATTTTTCAACTACATCAACCCTTGTGGCTTCACCGATCGTGGTGTGACATCTCTGGAGGTTGAGACTGGTTCTGCACCTTCGCTTGAGGAGGTTAAGGAGCTGTTGTTGAATAACTTAATTAAGATTATAAATGTTAAAATATATAAAAAATAAAGATTATGCCTATAGAAAAAAGATGGGTAGTCAAGCCTTTGGGGTCGTCTCAAGAGCTTGTGGACAATCTTGCCACAAAGCTCTCGATCTCTCCCGTATTGGCTTCGCTACTCACACAGAGGGGCATAGACAGTGTAGAGAAGGCTAGAAACTTTTTCAATCCTCAGCTCTCCGACCTACACGACCCATTCCTGATGAAGGATATGGATCGCGCCGTTGAGAGAATCGAGGCTGCCGTAGCTAACGATGAATTCATCTTGGTCTACGGTGATTACGACGTGGATGGTACCACCGCCGTGTCGCTAGTCTACAAGTTTCTCAAGCAGATTGGTCACAAAAATCTGCTCTTCTACATTCCCGATCGTTATACCGATGGATACGGTATCTCGTACAAGGGAATCGATCATGCGCACCGTAAAGGGGCTACATTGATCATTGCCCTGGACTGTGGTATAAAAGCCATAGAAAAGGTTGTCTACGCCAAAGAGAAGGGGATCGACTTCATTATTTGCGATCACCATCTTCCTGCCGAGGAGATTCCTGCGGCAGTAGCAGTTCTCGACCCCAAGCGGGTTGATTGTACCTACCCTTTCGACGAGTTATCGGGGTGTGGTGTGGGATTCAAACTTGTGCAGGCTTACGCCCAGCGCCACGGTATCCCATTCTCGAAGATCGAGCACCTTCTCGACCTACTTGCCGTGAGTATCGCCTCGGATATCGTTCCCCTAACGGGTGAGAATCGAATCTTGGCGCACCACGGACTAATTCGTCTGAATCGCAACCCATCCAAGGGGCTCCACTCCATAATCAAGATTTGTGGATTGGAACGCCACTCGATCACCATTGACGACATCGTCTTTAAGATCGGACCTCGCATAAATGCCGCTGGGCGTATGCGCATGGATGAGAATGACTTAAACGCTCCTCCATCGGGCGGATATGCCGCTGTGGAGCTTCTTATCGAGGGTAACGAGTCGGCAGCAGCCAAGTTCGGAACCGAGATCGACAGCTTCAACCAGGATCGCAAGAGCATCGATCGTAGCGTGACCATCGAGGCGCACAGCTACATCGAGAATAACGAGAAGTATCGTCACGCCAAGTGCACGGTGATCTATAATCCTGAGTGGATGAAGGGCATTGTGGGTATTGTGGCATCTCGACTTATCGAGACCTACTATCGTCCGACCGTGGTGCTTACCCGCAGCAATGACTTTGTCACTGGCTCGGCACGCTCCATCCCAGGGTTCGACCTCTACCAAGCCATCGAGTCATGCTCGGATCTGCTGGAGAACTTCGGAGGTCATATGTACGCCGCGGGACTCACCATGCGACCGGAGAATGTTGAGGAGTTCACACGACGATTTAGCGCCTACGTCGACGAGAATATTGATCCTGCCACGCTTATCCCGCAGGTGGATGTCGATCTCGAGATACTTTTCTCGGATATCACGCCAGCCTTCCGCCGCGACTTGAAGAAGTTCCAGCCTTTTGGCCCTGGAAATACGGCGCCTGTCTTTGCCACCAAATCGGTGAGCAACCATGGTGACGCCATGCTTGTCGGTGCCGACATGGAGCACCTGCGTATGGATCTCACGCAGCGCCAGAAGCCCAATACGAGGATTCAAACTATCGCATTTGGGCAACCTGCGCACTTCGAGTGGATCCGCAGTGGACATCCTATCGACGTCTGCTACCATATCGTCGAGAACCACTATCGGGGGTCGGTGACTATGCAGCTGCGCATTAAGGATATTAAGCGGGTGGTGCGTTAGGTTTCGGTTTCGGTCGGTTTCGTTGGTTTCTTACTGCCCTGCGCGGGCGGCGGGGTGCTCCCCGCGGAGCTAGTTTTTCTTGCGGCTTGGGGCGCTGATCTTTCAGATCATCGAAATAGAAAATGTGTGTTTATTAGTTTTACGAGCGAGCTCGACACTAATAAACACACATTTTCTATTTTTTTTGCTTCGCAAAAACCTCCCCAAGCCGTGTTGCAGCTTAACGGGCTGCAAAATAAATATATTCCCGTCATCCCAGACTTGATCTGGGATCTACAACCCCTGCTACCCTGCTGGAATACATTGCGTTAGATCCACTCGCTCTTGTAGATCCCAGATCAAGTCTGGGATGACGGGAAAATAAAACGCCTCAAGGGGTGCGACTCCGTGAAATGGAAGGAATCGCGAGGAAAGGAAAGGAAAGG
>JBCQVS010000036.1:0-7510 GCA_047172885.1 Rikenellaceae bacterium
GTTCTATACATCAGTTGCATAACTAATTCGTAACCTATTGCGCTATGTCCCAACATTCACTTACTGAGGTTTAACGACTTAAACCTTTTTTGTAGATTCCATAATACAAAGATAGCGTTTTTTTTCTATCTTTGCGTTGTAAAAACACTCTTTCTTATATGAATGTAATTGACATAATAATTATTGTCTGCTTGGCAATAAGTTTTGCATGGGGTCTCAAAGATGGCGCCATTCGGCAAGCTGGTGCCCTTGCGGCAATAATAATTGCGCTTATTTTGGCAAAATCTTTTGGCCCTCAGGTGGCTACACTACTAAACATAAGTGGTGAATATGCTCACATTTGGGGTTATGCCATTGTGGTAATAGTTTGCTTTATCGGTGTTGGTGCCATATCCACCCTACTCCGCAAGATTGTATCAGTGGCAGGTCTTGGATCCCTCGATAGACTCTTGGGTGGAGTAATCTCACTTATTAAATGTGCACTACTTCTATCGCTTATCTTCTCGCTATTTAACATCCTCAACAGCTCATATTCGATAGTTGACAAGAGCAATATAGATGGATCGAAACTCTACAGACCTATTATCTCGACATCCTCATATATCCTCCCTGCAATCCACTGGGCAGGCGATCAACTCCCAAAAGATGAGTAGCATGGAGGGGGTAGTAATTAGAGCTACAGGTAGCTGGTATGAGGTCTTGGCCGAGGGGCAACGCTACAACTGTCGTATTCGAGGCCGTCTGCGTCTCAAGGGAGCACGCTCCACCTCGCCTGTAGTTGTGGGCGACGTGGTGCAGTTTGAGGCAGACACCGAGGAGAATTATGTGATTAGCGAGATCACACCACGACGTAACTACATCATTCGTCGTGCCTCGAACCTCTCGAAGGAGTCACACATCATTGCGGCCAACATCGACCGTGCAATATTGGTAGCTACGCTCTTCTCGCCCACCACCGCCACCGAATTTATAGATCGCTTCTTGGTCACATGCGAGGCCTATAAGATCCCTGCAACCATCATCCTCGCCAAGGTCGACCTGGCTCAAAAGGAGAGAGAGGCGATGGAGGAGTTTATCGCAACCTATAATTCGGCAGGCTATGAGGTGGTCGAGGTGTCGGCAACCGAAGGGGTTGGCCTCGAGAGGGTCAAGGAGCTTCTCCAGGGTCACACCACCCTTATCTCGGGTAACTCGGGCGTGGGTAAGTCGACTCTCATTGGTGCCATCGAGCCCGACATTGAGATCAAAACAGGCGAAATATCGTCGAGCCACCACAAGGGTAAACACACCACAACATTCTCGACAATCTATCCTCTGAGCATTGGAGGCTACATCATCGACACCCCTGGCATCAAGGGGTTTGGGCTCCTCGATATTGATGATGATGAGCTGTGGCACTACTACCCCGAGATGATGAAGTATGGCACCGAGTGCCAATTCTATAACTGCACCCACACTCACGAACCCAAGTGTGCCGTTGTGCGAGCTGTCGAGAGTGGCGAGATAGCCTACTCACGCTACGAGAGCTACCTCAAAATATTAGATGAAGATGAAAAATATAGAAAATAGAGATTTGGAGTGGTACCTCGAGCGCATCGAGTACCTCACTGAGTTTATGACACCCGAGCGTCGCACAAAGTTGGAGGAGACGGTCGGCAACCGTACTCGCTACATGACCATCCTGGCCGAAAATACCTTCCACTCGCAGAACTCAAGCGCACTTATGCGCCACTGCGAGGCCTTTGGATTGCAGGAGCTTCACGCCGTGGAGAGTCTCTGCAAGTGGCGCACCTACTCCGACATTGTGCGTGGCACCGACAAATGGGTCGACCTAAAGCGCTATGAGACAACTGCCGAAGGTGTCGCAGCGCTCAAGGCCCAAGGGTACCGCATTGTTGCAACCACACCACACCGTGAGGATTGCACCCCTGAGTCGTTCGATGTTGAGGCTGGAAAATTTGCACTTATCTTTGGTACCGAACATTCGGGAATCTCGGAGGATATAATCGCCTCGGCCGATGAGTTTTTGCGTATACCAATGTGTGGAATGGTCGAGAGTCTCAATGTGTCGGCCTCGGCTGCAATACTAATCTATATGCTATCGGAGCGTATGCGACAATCGTCGGCCGTGTGGCAACTTGATGATATGGAGCGTGCCGAGATACTCTATCGTTGGCTTAGAGAGAGTGTCAAAGATGCAACAGGAGTTATGGGACGAAAATATGGAGATGATCAATAGATGAAAAAGATACTACGCAAACAATTCTTGGAGCATGTGGGGCAGACCTCGCCCTCTCCAATGCTAATCGAGGTTGCTCGAGCTGAAGGTTCCTGCTTCTACACTCCCGAGGGTAAGCGCTACTACGATTTGGTGGCGGGTGTCTCGGTGAGCAATGTTGGACATGGCAACCCTGCGGTAGTTGAGGCGGTGCAGCGACAGGTAGCTGACTACATGCACGTTATGGTATATGGTGAGCTCGTTGAGACCCCTCAAGTGGAGTACGCCTCGCTCCTTGCACAGATGCTGCCAGGCGACCTCTCGTCTATCTATTTTGTCAGCTCTGGCGCCGAGGCGGTGGAGGGGGCACTCAAACTCGCAAAGCGATATACTCACCGCACCGAGATGATCTCGATGCGCAGATCATACCATGGATCGACCCACGGAGCGATGTCGATGATGGGCTCACCCGAGGGTGAGGAGTGGAAGGGAGCTTTTCGACCACTGCTTCCCGATACACGCTCCATCGAGTTCAACGACTTCGATTCACTCAGTGAGATCACCCATCGCACAGCCTGCGTATTGTGCGAGGCAGTGCAGGGCGAGGCTGGCGTGCGATTGCCCGCAGAGGGTTACCTCGAAGCCCTTAGAGCTCGTTGCACCGAGGTAGGCGCACTACTTATCTTCGACGAGATACAGACCGCAATGGGACGCACGGGCGAGCTCTTCGCCTCGATAAAATATGGCGTTACTCCCGACATTATGACACTCGCCAAGGCCTTCGGTGGTGGCATGCCTCTCGGAGCATTTGTGGCAAGTAACCAGATAATGTCGTCGTTGCAGAGTGACCCAGTATTGGGACACATAACCACATTTGGAGGCCACCCCGTCTGCTGTGCCGCAGGGTTGGCAGCGCTGCGCTACCTACTCGACAACAACGTCATAGCAGAGGTCGAGGCCAAAGGTGCTAAGTTCGAGGCGTCACTCATCTCGCACCACCAAGTAGTCGAGATACGCCGCTCAGGGCTCTTGATGGCCATAGAGTTGGGAGAGTCCGAGAAGCTATACCGCCTCATGGAGCTCTTCAAAGAGCAGGGCATAATGAGCGACTGGTTCCTCTTCTGCGACACGGCCTTCCGCATATCGCCACCCCTGGTTATCACCCCCGAGGAGATCGACGAGTGTTGTCGAATAATTAAGGTCTGTTTGGACTCTCTCTAAAATGTAGAGCATATTTACTAAATTGTCAGAGCAATTTTTCACCCTATCTATACTATTTAGATAGAGATTTCGTGTGTCATAAATTACCGACTTTTCCTCTTTAATCCAGCTCCCTTTAATACGGCGCCACCTATCTTGCGCTCCAATCCTTGTTTGGTTGTTGGTACCTTTGTTGCACGTGCGACCTTCTGCTTGACGGCCGATATGCCGACAGCTCTTTTAAGCGAAAAGCTCAATCCTTTTACTCCAAATAGTCCCATAATATTAGTAATGTTTTATGTTGGTTTTCTTTGTTTGATATAACAAAGATATAGATAATTTATCAAATAAAACAACAGCACATCCAAATGAACTTGCGTGAACTTGATTGAACCTCAATAATGTCGCAACTTTGTGCTATAAAACTTAAAGGCATAAAGATGAAACAAAAAGAGTAGATAAAACAATGCCCCAAAAATTTGGTTGTTTGCATAACTTTTCATAAATTTGTGTTACCTGCCCATCGGTAGGTTACATATTTGATGAAAGTGTTTAGCTTTTATCCTTGGCTGGGAAATCTGGTAAATTTCAAAAAAAGCATCAAGGAGAGCAATACAAACACCAATTCACTTGCTACGCATGTATCTCAAACTACATACGTTCAGGTGTGGGGTATTGTTTATTTGATGCAAGGTCTTACCAGAGCCTCCAGCCAGATAAACGTTCGACTCCACACTTTCTGTTTTTATACCCCACCTCAGGAGCCGATAAGTTTTTTGACTAAATACGGGTCCCCTTATCATGTCAAAAAAACGGTGGTACTTTTACGAGTACCACCGTTTTTTAATGCTAAAAAGTTATCTTTCTGCCCGTTATTAAATCGACTGCAAGAATTTTACAACCGCTGCGCGATCCTCGGCCGAAAGAAGGCGGAATTGGTCGGAAGAGTATTTTCCTTGACCCTTGTGCCACATGATCGCCTCCTCGTAGTTGCGAGCGCGCATATCGTGGAGGTGGCTACTTTCGCCATTGGCATTGAGGTTCATATAGCGACCCCAAAGTGGCGTTGTGCGACACCATCCAGTGCGGATATTATTAACCATTCCCAAGTTGTGTTGCAAAAGGTCGGTGTAAGGCCAAATCTTCTGATATGGATAGGTTGGAAGCTCACCCGCCACGTCGGCATCACCAACGTAATTATCAGCTCCAGTTGTCCACGATGGGCGGTGACAAGCATCGCAACTCATCTGAGAGAAGAGCTCCATACCACGTTGGAACTCCTCGGTGTCGGTGTTACGTGCTGCAGGAACTGCCAAACCACGGTGCCAAACCATAAAGTCGATATAGTCGCTTTGAGCCAACTCTTGATTTTGTTGATCTTCGATCTCACCCTCGGCGTAAAGACTCCAGGCTCCTTCGTAACGCTTACCGCCATAGGTGCTGTTGTGCATCAAATAGTTATAGATCTTGTTGCTTGTCTCCTCGTCTGTCTCACCCACCAAGAATGAGTAGTAGGTGTCGGGAAGTGCGTCGATAATCTCTTGATCCTTCGATGCAGCATCGGCATAGAAGTGGGTCATATAATTTGAGTGATGCTCACGATTCGAACCCTCCTTTGTAACGTTGGTGATATTCCACACAGCGTTCGAACCAGCTCCATATTGAAGCGTTCCGCGAGTGAGTCCATAGGTGTAGCGACCCTTGCGCACCGAACCATCGGGTTGCGTTTTGTCGGCTCCACGACGTCCTCCCCACACCTGGGTTGATTGACTTTCGAACTCTGCGTCGATATCCTCCTCGGTGATGGCATCAATTAGGCCTGTACCGTAGATTCCGATTGTCGCCTCGATTTTCACTTTGTATGCACCCTCCGTGAGGTTTTCGTTGGTGTATGCAAAGGCGCTCTGGGGGATAATCACCTCGGGGTAGATCAACTCGTAGGTCGTGCCATCGGCATAGGTGTTGTTATGTTCGTCGGTGAATTTATGCCATTTGATCTCGATTAGATCCTCGTTGATTGGGGCCTTGAATGGTGCGATAGATTGCGTTTGCGGCATACCAGTAAGCTCCGAAACGTAGAAATCATCCTCAGCATTTGGGTTCTGCCATGTGTAGCCAGTGATGCCCGAAGTGATAAGCTCGTCGGCTCCAAATGCGCCATCCGAACCTGCACCGTAAACCACTAACAGATAGCCATTTCCAGTCTCACGCGTAGAGGTGTTAAAGCCAACGATGTCGTTACCATAGTCGCCCAAACGCTTTCCGTGACCATATCCAGGGTGGCAATTAAGACACGACGAACGGATCGAAAGAGGTCCTTTTCCACTCATCGGATAGCCCGTAGCAGCCTCCGAAACGTAAGTACCTTCGAAGATCGCCTCACCGTGGAGGAACGAGTTCGAAAGTCCCGCCTTCGATACCGACTCGGTAGGTTGCTCGAAACATTTTGCTGTCCATGCGGTTGTTGTGCCTAACTCTCCACCGGTGTAGTAGTAGTCTGGGGTTTCGGTCTCGCTTACCTCAGCATTGACGTTATCTTTTTGGCAACTTACGCCCATTGCCGCGATCGCCAAGAGTGAGAGTCTCGAAGCAGTGATAAATATTTTTTTCATGAATTTTATTGTTTGTTATCTGATAGGTAAAAAGCCATAAGGCAATTTCTCGCCTTATGACTCATTAGCTTGCTTATCAGTGTGTTACTCTAAAACAACCGCATTTGCAGCCTCCAAAGCCTCCAAAGCGGCATTGATTGCATCTTGAGCAGTTTTGTTAGCTGAATCCAACAAGTTGTCGCGGAATGGAGCTGGCATAGCTTTGATAGCCGTGATAGCTGCGTTAAGAGCAGAAACCACCTCAGCACCAACAGTAGCGTCAGCCTCAGCAACGATAGCACCAAGTGAACCTGCTGCTGGAGTTGTAAGAGCATCGAATGTAGTCTCGTTAGTGCAAAGAGTACCCATGTAAGCCTCTTTCACACCACGCATATTGTTAGTGAAGTCAGAGATTGAGTTGTGGCTGAACCATGACTCTACCTCCAAAAGACCAGCACCTGCCGACTCTGTCTCAGCGTCGATTGGGTCAGCGATCTTAGTGTTAGCAACCTCGTCGGTGATGCCGATTGCACCCTCGAATGCTGCGAAAAGACATACGTTGAACGATGAGTAGTAGGCGTTGTCAAGACCTGGGTTTTTGAAGATCTCAGCGTAGTTACCCTCAGGGAACAACATTGTGATGTTAGATCCGAAGGCGTTGTAGTCGCTTAGTTTAGACGATGATAGACCGCTTAGATCCCACTCAGCCTCCAATTGAAGAACGCAACGGTAAAGCTCAGTACATACTGCAACAGCGTAGCTCTCCAACTTATCCTCGAACTCCTCGTCCGAAAGCGTACCTTGTGAGATCGCATACTCAGAGTCGAATGTTGCGATAGTTGTTGTTTTAGCCGAACCATCAGCGAAAAGCATATACTCGATAGCGTGGAAACCTTTCAAATCACCACCATCGGTTTTAAGCGAAATATAGCTATCAGTCTCAGGATCCCAACTTTGGATAGATGTTTGAAGATCTGGCAAAACTAGTGGCCAAGAGTCGATACCTGGGTCGATACCTGCCATATCTACTGGTCCAAAAAGGTAAGCCTCGGTGCGCTCCCATGCTATACGTGCGTCAACCCATGCCGAAGCAGCAGTTGCGATAAGCGATGTTTTATCTGATGATGACGATGCTTGGATCGCCTCAACAGTCGAAAGAAGAGTCTTACCAGCAGTCGCCAATTCAGAGTAGCGAGTCATAATTACGTCATCGACGTAAACCTCCATAAATGCCTCTTGATCCTCGGTTGTGAATGTATCTGTGATGTTAGAATCGTCTCCAGACTCACATGATACTACTGCAAGTGCAGCAACAGATAGGGCCAATGCCCAAGTTTTGTTGAATTTTCTCATTTTTTCTTTAATTGTTATATTTGTTCTGTTATTTTCTCTTTGTGAAGAATCCGGCCCAGGTTACTCCTAGTGCGAGAGTGTTTTCATCATTGTATGTTGGATCAACTAGATTGCGCATTTGATACTCGGCCTTGATTGTGATCTCAGG
>JBCQVS010000036.1:7520-20492 GCA_047172885.1 Rikenellaceae bacterium
TGTGAATGTATCTGTGATGTTAGAATCGTCTCCAGACTCACATGATACTACTGCAAGTGCAGCAACAGATAGGGCCAATGCCCAAGTTTTGTTGAATTTTCTCATTTTCTTAATTGTTATATTTGTTCTGTTATCTTTGAATTTTCGCCGCCTATCAGCGTTTTCTCTTAGTAAAAAATCCGGCCCAGGTTACTCCTAGTGCGAGAGTGTTTTCATCATTGTATGTTGGATCAACTAGATTGCGCATTTGATACTCGGCCTTGATTGTGATCTCAGGAATTGGCGAGTAGTTCAAACCTATCGAGACGCACTCACGCTCCCAATAGGCGTAATCGGGTACTCCGCTCACGGTTTTATACATCGAATCGTAATATTCGTAACGACCAAAGGCGTAGAGCTTCTGATCCTTATTTGCCAGATTGTCGCAGAAGCCAAACACGTTATAACCAGCCTCAACACCGATCGACATTGCGGCACTACCCACAGCAGGCTTGCTTGGAGTTGGTGAGCCATTGGTTGCGCCTGAGTTACCATACGAAATTGCGTAGGTATCGCCTAAAGTTCCGTAGATCACACCTCCGCGAAGAATAAAATCTTTTGGGGTGTAGGTCGCATCGAACGCACCGATTAAGATTGCGCCTTGCGACGTGGTGCTGTAACCATACGAGTTGAGCGTGTTATCGGCACTGTGACCATAATAGCCGCTTAGGCCAAGGGTTAGATTTTTGATGCTTCTATTATCGAGGCTGAATGCACCTGCATAATTATTTGCAATTTTGAATTCGTAAGGGGTGTTCGACGATCCACTGATCCAATTCTCTGGCGAGAAACGGTCGGCATCCAATCCCGCTATAAACATCGCCTCGTAGCTCCACGAGCCCGATCGACCCCAAAAGCTAACACCCGTTTGGTGCCATGCGGTAGGCAGAATTTGAGAATCTCCCTCAGGGCGGAACACGCCGAAATATTGATTTGGAAGGTGATATTTATTGGTGAAGCCCACGGGAACCATGATGTGACCCATCTTAAGGTTCAAAGCCTCAGACCAACTTTTATTGATCCAGAATTGCTCCAAAACAACCTCGCCACCTTGCTCGATCTCCGACTCATACTCGCCAGTCTCCTCCTCCTCGATCTCGATTGTCGAGCCGACGCCACCATGCTCAAATTCGATCTCCGATCCAAACGACCAACCGCGGCCAAAGTCGTAACCTATATAAAACACTGCGTGAGGGATATCGAAGCGGCCATAGCTACCATCGTTGGCATATTTGCTAGGGAAGGCGTAACGCTGCCAAGCATCGCTATAAAAGTGTCGCGACATGGTCATCTCGCCATAACCACCAATTGTCAAACGTGACTCCTCTTTTTCAGCTGCCTTTTCCTCTTTGACCTCCGCCTCCAAGAGTTCGACTCTTTGCAGAAGTTGTTTATACTCCTCTTGGGTTTGCGCTTGAGATAGGCACACACTGAGGAGCATAAATAAAAGTAAGATTTTTTTCATTCCTATTTTGTTTGTGATTTGTTCACCTGCAAAGGTATTGCAGAAGCCTCTCGCGGACAATAACAACAAATAGGTAAAAAAGAGGGTGAAATTGGTATAGTTTAGGTATTTTTCAGAGGTATTTCCCCGATTTGCATACAATTAATAGCTATTCGAGGGTCGGAAATTACCAATATATAGCTATTTGGTTCGCCGATAAATCTGCCGATTTTCTAGAAAATAGATTTGAGGGGATAATTGCTTCTCGTTTTTTGTTTGACGCAAATTCTGCAAATCAAAATATATAGATCAAAAGGATCGGCAATACAAACGCACCACGCGAAAAGAAAAAACCTTGATAATCATTTGATTATCAAGGTTTTTACGATGCGCAGGGATGACGAACCTCGTCTTTATCTTACTTATAGCTTTGTGAAATGAAGCGCAACGCCACCGCTTGCCAATAGGCCGAAGGTTAGCTTGTCTCCTGCCATCACTCGACGAGTTGTAATTTTAACATTCGTGCGAGTGTCAAGCGACGGATCATCCTCGTAGATCGAAACATCGTAAGAGGCTCCTGCCTCCAAAAACTCCGAACAGTCGATGGTGATAGTTCTCTCTGAGGTGTTGGTGATAGCGCCAACGTACCACTCATCGCCGCTGCGACGTGTTTGGATGATGTACTCTCCTACCTCGCCCTCGATTGCTCGACTGTCGTCCCACGTCACTGGGATTGCGCTCCAAAGTTCCATCTCCTTCTCGCCTCGATAGTGGCTTGGTGAGTCGTACCAATTCATGAATTGGAGTGGACTGTAGAAGATTATCGGCAAGGCCAATTGGTGCGCCTTGGTGTTCTTAACGCGTGTTGAGAAGTAGCAGAAAGTATAATCAGCAGCTCCACAAACCATACGAGTATAAGGCAAAATAGTGTTGTGTGTTGCGCCTGGCATCACTTCGTTTCCGCCGATTCCCTCTTGGTTCATAAAGTTTGGATAGGTGCGTGTGTAACCCGTTGGTCGGTACTCGTCGTGAACGTCTACCATAAAGCCATACTCGGCACATTTGCGAACTGATTCGTGAAGCCATGTTGTCCACTCTTGGCTACCCACGTTAACAAATCCGAATTTGATACCCTTGATTCCCCACTCCTTATACAGAGGCAAGATCTCGTCCAATTGAGCCTCCAAAGCACGGTGGTTAACATATACAAATACGCCTAGACCCTTGCTCGCTGCATATTCACAAAGAGCTTTCATATCGAGGTTCAAACGCTCGAGGGTTGTAGTTGCGTCGGAATCATGGTTAAACTCTGAACCATACCAACCTGCATCAAGGTGAATGTATTGATAACCCATCTGAGCTGCAAAATCAACACCTTCCTTAGCCTCATCCATTACGATGCTTGTGCGGAATGCCTTACCTGGACGGATCCAAGAGGTATCCTCAAGTGCGTTAGGCTCGTTGAGATTAAGTGTGATATCGTTGTTATTGATAAGATCCACAGTTTTGTCGGCCGCCATAATCAGGCGCCAAGGGGTGCTGTATGGCGCAGTGACTTGAGCCGAGCTATCCATGCTGAGCTCCAAGACATATGGAGCAGTTGCCAATTTGAATTTGCCACGTGCGTAGTCGATCATCGCAGCTTCGCAAAGAGCTACCGCTTGACCGCCAGGAAGCTCCATTGTGAGAGGTCGCTCGGCAATCTCTCTGCCTCCCCAATCCTCCAATGGGCGCACTGTGTAGTAGCCTTGGGCAGTTGTGGTGTGATAGGCTTGAGTTCCTTTGGGAAGAGTAAAACTTGTGCGTTCACGCAAAATATTGATTTCTTCACCTGCGATCTGATCGGTGAAGTGATATCTAAATGCTACTCCTTGATCGTAGGCTCTAACGATAATGTCGAAGATGTTTTTGCCTGCATTATCGGCGAACTTCAAGGTCATCTCGTTGTAATTATCCTCGATTGTCGAACGCTCTCCATAGAGTGGCGTCCAGCTCTGCTCTACGCTCTTTTGCTCGGCACTTAGTAGCGTTAGATTGTCACCCCAAAATGGAGCTCGAGTTGCTGGCGCTACTGGCAAGGCTTGGATTGCAGTGCACTCGACGTCGACACCGAGTTTACTCTCCGAGATGATATCGGCACCTTTGTAGCTTACCGAGTAGGTTAATTGATTGCCACCCGAGTTAATGGCCTCTTGCGAGAAGTAGAATTTTAGAGCTCCATTAGGAGAGAGTAAAACCTGCTGATCTCCTGCGGCATAGAGAGTGCAGAGCGACGAGAGGATAAACGTGCAAAGTGTTAAAAATTTCTTCATGGTTTAAATTTTGGTTTAGATTGGTTGATTATATGATTTTCTCCAAGGAGTGAGATTGCGAGATGTGGTGATAATTCAGGTAATAAAAAAAGAGAAAAATGGCCAATTGGCATAGACCCAACCAAAATCATTTTAAAAACAATTGACCATTTCTCTTAACTAACGTTTTATTATGAATTTTTTTTGATATGTGTCCAACCAAAGCCGCATATCAAAACAATTAAAACTTACTTAGACCTTGCAAATTTTAACTATCACAAAAATAGTTAAAAGCGATAAAGTGTAACTATCAAGTTGTAACAAAATTGTGGCGCATTTGTAACGTAACAAAAAATAGGGTTCCTATAGGCCTCTAGGCCATATTTCGTTACAAATAAACCCTACTTTATCGCTTCGAAAAACGTTTTAAATATTGTACTGGCGTCTCGCCAAACATCTCCTTAAAGTGTTTTGCGAAATATTTGGTGGTGCTAAAGCCAAACATATTCGCAATGTAGAGCAGCGATTGACCTCGACCATTACCCTCCTCTAACCATTGAGCAGCTCTTTTCAAGCGGATAGTGCGGATAAAATCCGAAGGTGCTTGATCGACGATAGATTTCAATTTTCGATACACACCCATTCGATTCATTGCCAGATCCTTGCTCATAATCTCCACCGAATACTCCGCATTGTCAAGATTTCGCTCGATGCTTGCGATGGCATCCTGGATAAATTTCTTATCCAACACCGAAGTTGCCAGTGTGTCAACTTCACTCTGTCGGCTATTGTTGAATTTGGTGATCCGACCTCGGCGCTCGTCGATAAGATTATTGATTCGTGCATGAAGCACACCCCAGTGGAATGGCTTCGAGATAAAGGCATCGGCACCCGTTTCGTATCCTTTCAGGCGACTCTCCTGCGACGATTGAGCCGTTAGGAGGATGATCGGAATGTGCGAAGTCTCGATATTGGATTTCATAAATTCGGTGAATTCGTAGCCATCCATCTCGGGCATCATCACATCGCAGATAATTAGATCGGGAGTAGATTTATTCACTTGCGCCACTCCCGAGACTCCATTGTCGGCTAGCGTGATGTGGAAGTATTCAGATAGTTCGCGTGATAGGTAATCTCTAAAATCGCGATTGTCTTCGATGATTAGAACCTTGTAATATTCTCTATCTTCCTGATCGTCAGCCGCATTGCTCTCTGTGTCGACGTTTTGCTCCTCATCCTCCTCGCTCTCGATAGTTGTGAGTTGTGGGCACTCGTCACTCTCTCCAATAATAGGCACGTGTACCGTGAAGGTCGAACCTTCGCCAAGCATAGTCTCCACCGAGATACTACCGCCATGCATCTCAACATAGCTCTTTACCAAGCTCAGTCCAATACCAGAACCTTTATCTCGAAGGCTGTTGCTCGCTTGATAGAAGTGGTCGAAAATCATGCTGACATCCTTTTGAGGAATACCTCGGCCCGTGTCCGAGACTTTGAGTTCGAGGAGTCGCTCACCATTGTCACTCACTATTTCGTGAAGCGACAAGGTTACTCGACCCCGATCAGGGGTGTACTTAAAGGCATTCGAGAGTAGATTATTCACAACCTTTTGGATCATACCATAATCGAAGAGCATCATCATCTTAGTATCCCCATCGCACTCAAGTGTAAAGTTTAAATTGCCATTATCGGCAGCCCCTTTGAATGAATCGTAGGCCAAAAGTACCAACTCTTTCATATCTCCGAGCGTTGGGTTTATCGCCTCACCGTGCTTCTCAACTCGTCTAAAGTCGAGCAGATTGTCGACCAATTGCTTAAGCTGTTTGGCGTTGCGATGCATCGATTGAAGTTGCTCTTTATCCTGCTCATCTTCTCGCTTGAGCATCGACTCCAATGGCATAAGAATCAACGAGAGAGGGGTGCGTAGCTCGTGACTCACATTGATAAAGAATTGCTGTTTCATCTCCTCCAACTCTCTCTTGCGTTGTTGATCTTTTGCCTCTTGCAATCGCAAATGTTCTGCGTATCGCCGCTTGAGAATATAATCCACTATTGCGAAGATAAGCAGCACAGCTGCGAGAATATAGAGGCAGATCATCCACGCAGTTGTCCACCAAGGAGGATTGACAACCACTTCGACTTCGATTGTTCTACGGCCCCACCGAAGTGTATTATTAGCACATTGAATCTCAAAGGTGTAACGTCCTACGGGAAGCATTGAATATGAAACGCTATGCGTTTGACTGGCTTGCGACTCAATCCACTGCGGATCGTAACCCTTGAGTCGATATCGGAACTTTGTCAGCGCTGTATTTACGTAGCTTATATCACGAAAATTGAAGGTTACCGTTGATTTATTGTAATCTAGTTTGATCTTGTATTTGTCGTCTAATAAGAGTTCGGGTAGTTCCGTGATGCTAGTTTGGTTACTTCTTGCACTCTCCTTTGTGCTAATCGTACCATCGAGTACCATCTGTTTATCTTGTCTCCTATTGCTATCTAAGATTGAGGGGTCGATAACAAAAAATCCATCCGTAGAGCCAAAGTAGATATCGCCATTGGCGTCAACTTCGGAGCTAGTATGATAGAATTTTGTGGTAAATAATCCCTCCTTTTCACCTAGGTTTAATATAAACACATCATCCATATCGTCCTTAGGGCTCAATGCTATCACCGAAATTCCGCTAGAGGTTGATGCCCAAACCCTTTCTTGAGAGTCAAAATTAACGCTTAAGATTTTATTGGCCGCCAAGCCTGATTTATTATCCAACACTCTATGTTTCTGAGTTTTGGTGTCGTAAATTACCAAGCCATCGAGCGTTGCGATCCAAGCTATGCCTCGAGAGTCGATTTTAATATCGTGGCAGTTATTATTGCGTTGCGAGAATTTAAGATACTCATTGTCGATCTCTTGGGTTTGAGAATCGTAAACCAATATACCATTATCGCCATATGCAATATGCTTATTGTCGCTGAAACGTGCCACTCCTCGAATAATAAAATATCTAGATTCGAATTTATTGGGGAACAGATCAATCTTCTTCGTCTCTGCGTTTAGAATACCTATACCACCATAGACACATCCACAAATATCGCCATTGGCATTCTGAAAAAATGTTCTTACGCAGTTGGTGTTAGGCGTAGATTGCAAGTAACTGATGTCGACTGGTGGCATTTGAGGATCTTGATAGTGGTCGATCTTGTCGTCGTCGATACAATAGGCGCCCCTGTAAAAAGTACCTACCCATACACGATTGTCACTATCGCGGAAAAGGCCAATGCAGAGTGCATCGCTGAGCTCGGGATAGGGAATAGTTATGCTTTTGTCTCGAGGGTCGTAGCGATACAGACCATTTGTGGTGCCTACGAGCATAGTTCCATCACTCTCGGAGAGCATACATTTTACATTTTTGTCCTTAAATTTTCCACTGCTGAGCGTTAGGTTGTTGATCGCCTCTATGCGGAAAATACCTTTGTGGTGATACAAAAGTCCATGATCCTCAGTAACGACCCAGATTCCATTGTTGCTATCAATGTAGATCTGTGATATTCCTGATTTAAGATTGGCGATGGTGCCATCGACCAACTCTAGGGTCTCGAAGGTTTCAATTTGATTTGCCTCGATGTCTAACCTCGCTATACCACCACCGAAAGCTCCAACCCATAAAATATTGTTTTCATCAACGGCAATAGGTAAGAATGACCTTCCCTCCTCGATCTCTAAATGGGGGCTTGGTACGATCTCGTAATTCTTTGTGTCGTAGCAAATTAGGTCGTTGTCACGAATAATCCACAATCGACCCGACAGGTCACCAATCATTTGAAAGTGGTTATATCCGCTCTGAGATTCAAATAATTTTTTCTCGATAAAGGTGAACCCTTTTGTCTTTGTGTCCCACTGAGCGACTATTCCAGTGTCGGACAATACCCAATAATTATCACCTACTTGCACTATCTCGATCGGATTTCCCATAATTGCGGGAAGTGCTGTTTCGGCTTTGCTTTTGTTCTGATCGTCAAAAAACGAGATTAAGCGCTCCTTTTGAGTGTAAATAAAATATTTATCTCTGCCAGGAATAAATATATTGTCGACTTTGCGATTAATGCCTAATGGCGCGACCAGACTCTCGAGATCATATATAAACTCCGACTTGTTTAGATCCAACGCCCAAGTATTATCACGATTCTTGAACCAAAGGATATCACGTGAGTCGTAATACATATTTTTCATTCCACTAAACTCGGTAAATGGAATGATATTTAGATCGTAATGATAGTTGGTGGATGAAGTGCCATTAAAAATAGTTACCATATTGGCATTCAAGATCGCCATTGAGCCGTTAGGCAACTCAATCATATTACGAGTTACATTATTGGAAAGCGAAAGGCCTGAATCGAATCGACGAAAGTAAAAGCCATTGGCCCAAACCGAAGTTTGGACCAATAGCATAATTGTTAGCAGCTTTAGGGGTAAGAGTTGGTTGGGTCGCATTGTCCTGGAATTAAGCGTTACTTCTCGTCGTTAAGGAATAACAGAGAGCCGAAACCGAAGTGGTCATCTTGACGGATATCTTTTTCGGGTCGCGAAACAGTAGCATCGGATGTTCTTGTGTTTGGGTCGCTGTATTTAAATGGGGTGAATTTATCGAGTACCTCTTTGGTATATGGCATTTCGAGGCCCAATCTGTTGACGTAGTGGTTGAATGGCAGGTCGTAGATATCACGCCAATCGCCACGATTCTCTTGCGAGATTACGCTCCATGCGCTGTACTTTCTCGCTACGGTGACATCCTTCCAAGTTTTAAATGGCACATCGTCGTAGCCCATGTTGAATTTTGCCAGATACTCGAAACCTTTCATCAAGCGATTGTCGTATGCGCTGTAAAGATCCGTTCCAGCTTTCCAAGCAATTTCTGCTACGATATTCAATCCATAGAGACCCAACTGAGCGTGAGCTGCATCGCGTCCAGCCTCTTGGCTTTGGCCATTGTCGTCGACGTAGTGTAGGATGGTTCCATTATCTTCGAATGTGTCGGAGTAGAGATATTGATCGATCGCTTTTGCGTATCTTGCGTCATCTTCTAAGAGCACAGCCATACCCATATAACTCATCAAAACTACTGCTCCCCAGTTGCCGTTGGTATAGGCTGGAGCTTTGAAGAATACATTCTCGGTCTCGGGCACAACACCCACATTTGTAAGCCATTGGCAGATTTTTTTGTATTCGCCCTCTTTGAAAGTCTCGGGTGAGAGCGATTGGATCATATCCGCAGCGTAGATGTAGTTGATCATATTGATTCCTACGGCCAAGGGGGTCGACTCGCCAGTGTTGGTGCTGATTACTCTGTCGGCATACAAGTTCAATAGCTCGGCTGCTTTGTCGGCATGAGCCTTGTCCTCGGTGATGGCGAACATCAAAGCGTTGAGTGCCATGGCATAGAAGTCATACTCCCACTTGTCGATCCAATCCTCGCTCTTGAATCGAGAGATGGTGTTGGCCTTACCGTAGCACTTCTCGGGGGTTAGGATCCGTGGTTGATAATCGGCACTTGCGAATGACATCTTTCTTAGGTTTTCGAACGATTGGTAGCCTTTCGACTTAGGGTCGGCTTCTCGGACGATTTTGCGCATATTTTCGACATCGTCCATATTGTGGAGAATACCTGGATAGGTGCGTTGCATCTTGTAGTTGATCGACTCTATGCGAGGTGGCTTGGCATTCGAGCCACTTCCGCCTCCATAGATTGTTGCGCTGAGCTGGAAGGTTACTGCCAAAAGCAGCGCTAATATCATTATCTTTTTCATGTTGTTAAGCTGTTTAGGGTTGTTAATTTTTATCCGTTCTAAAAGAGGATGCAGGCAGACCAGCGATATTGAACAAGCTGCCTTTAAACCAATTCTTAAAACCATATTGCGCCTTCACAGGCTCGGGAACGTAGACGCTTGAGAGGATCACCGTATTGCCACGAGTCACCGCTTTAGCTTCGTAGAAATTGCCATCCTCGCCAGCGATCTCGAAATCTCGGAGTGGCTCACCGAAATTAATAAATCCAGTCTCGGCATTGTCGAAAGTGAGGATCATCTTGCCCTCCTCAACTGTGAACGAGGCCAATTTTGGACCATCGGCAATGATGTTGGTTTGACTGTAAGTTTTATTGAGCGCTTGATATGCAAATCTTTCGCCCACAACCTCCTTGTTGGATGGGTGGATGCAATACTCCAATCCAGCGTCCGAGAGGCAAACCATCGCTGAGTTTGGAATTAGATCGACCGCAGCTTCTTGAGCCTCACGCATATAAGGAGACAAAAGATCGTCACTTGCGTAGTTAATATACTCGAACGGTGCGATCTGAGCAAAGTAGAATGGCATGGAGTCATCACCCCACATCTCGCGCCATGTAGCGACCATATCGGCCATCTTTTCAGCGTATGTTGCGTAGCGATATCTATCGCTCTCGCCTTGATACCAGATAAATCCGCGAGCTGTGTAGCCGGCAATGGGATTGATCATTCCATTGTGCAATCCACCTGGATAGTGTTGGCTTCGTGGCGAAGATTTCTTTTCGCGATTGATAACATCCTCGTATGAGTTGGCAAACTCGGGAGTCACCCAACTATTGATCGAGGTTCCACCCCAAGAGGAGACCAGGATTCCGATTGGGATATCTAGAGCCTCACGCAGAGTACGTGCAAAGTAGTATGCTGTGGCGCTAAGTGGCGCTACAACGCTACTATGCGCCTGGCTCCATCCTTGGCTATTGACCGTGGTTTGAGGGGCGTCCGACACTGTTCGCTCAACGTCTAAAACACGCATCAATGGGTCATAAGAGCGAGCGATATCACGATTAGAGTTCTCGACTAATTGACTATTGAACCCCGCCATCTCCATCTCCATATTCGATTGTCCCGAGGCGATCCACACCTCGCCAATAAGGACGTTTTGGATCACTTTCTCATCGCCATCGTTGATCGTAACGCTGTATGGCCCTCCGTACGATGGAGTAGGAAGCGATACTCGCCAATTGCCTTGTGCGTCGATAGAGGCTTCAACGGCCACGTTATTCCACGATCCTGTGACGCTAAGCGTTTGTCGAGAGCTATTCGACGATCCCCAAATAGCGACATTTGAGTTTTGTTGCAGGATCATATTGTCCGAGAAGATCGGTTCTAGTTTAACCTCGGCATAGCCCAGTGAGCTTAGCGAAAGGAGTGCGGCTAATAAAATTGTCTTTTTCATTGTTTGGTTATAGTTAAATTGGTTAAGGTTATCTAATCAATATTGGGTTCAGTTTATCGTCGGTTACTTTTGCTCTATAATTGCAAAAATACAATTAATATTCGATAAAAACGTGTTTCGCAGACCTCTTTCTTGTGCTTAAGTAAGAAAAGGGGTGACCAATAAGTTTAAAACTCATCAGCCACCCCTTCGCATTTGATAAGGATTATCCTTATCACCCAATTAATTAATTAAACTCTCGCGAATTACTGAGCTGAGAATTTAGTCTCGGTGAATCCAGTGCCAACTACATTGGTGATGTATGCCTCGATATCTGCCGCAGTTTTAAATGTGCTGATTGCATGAAGCTCCCACTCGATTGTTGGATCTGCTGGAACTGAAGTGTCATATCCCTTAATATCAGCATAAACGAAGTTGAAGTATCCTGTAGGAACAAGTACGTTATTGCCCGATGGCATAGTTAACTCGCTTGCTTCAAACAATGCTGCCAAATCCCAAACTGCAATTTGAGTACCGTTGTCTAGCTCATAGTAATAAACGTAGTTGTTGTTTGAACCTCCATAAACTACCGAGTCACCAGTGCCGTTAACTGTACCTGAGATATTAGGTCTCATATTTCTTGATGCTACTTGCTCTAGACCCAATACATCCAACATATGAACTGCGAAGAGTGGATAGGTTGAGTTGATACCAATAGTAGATGGATTGAAGCAATATAGGTCAGAACGATATGAGTATGTACCCGATTGGTAAGGAATGATATCTAGATATTCACCTGAGTTCCAAGTTTGGACAGTACCACTTGAAATGTGAGATGCACTAACTGCCCAATCCCAATCAGAAGAAGAGCTTGAACTGAAGTCCTCGTAGACGTATCCTGCTGGAACAGAGAACGACATCTCGGCTGAATCACCTGTCTCAACACAAGTTGCTGTGATAGTTACTGGAGAAGAGCTATAACCTGTGAATGTAACAACACCAGCCTCAACAGTTGCAACGCTCGAGTTAGAAGTTGTCCACTCTACAAATCCTGGAGTTGCGTCAAGTGGATCCATAATGTAGTCGATAGTGAAACCATCTTGGTTCTTCGCGAAATCTACGCCGTCAAGAGCCATTGTAGCATCACTAAATGCTACTGTTTGAGGCATAACCACTGTGCGAACCTCGATTTCGGTAGAGGCTGAAATGCCTGAACCGTCAACCGCTGTCGCTGTGATAGTAACCATTTGGTTCTCGGTTCCTGAAAGCTCCTTTGCAGTTACCAAACCATCAGAATCAACAGTTGCAACGCTTGTGTCGCTACTGCTCCACGATACGGTGATGTAAGTTGCATCGTCTGGAGAGACTGTAGCTGAGAGTTGAGATGTGTAACCACCCTCGTAGATATACTCCGATGGGGAAGTTATCTCGATTTGGCTTACTAGCTCGAGAGACTCAGTAACACGTATCAAAATATTTGAGTTCATCTTAGCTGCCGTAGATTGCGAAGGATAGATACCAACGTTAACTACTGTGTATCCAGCGCCAACTGCTGTTACTAGACCATTCTCATCAACTGTTGCAACCTCCTCATTCGATGAGGTCCATTGCCAGATACCTGTGTTGAATCCTTCAGGAGCAGTATACTCAAAATCAAGATCGATGCTAAGACCTACGTAAAGAGGCACGATATAGTTGCTGTAAACTACGTTATCGTAGTAGATTTTATCACCCCACTCATCAGTGTCGTAAGTAATGTCGACTGAGCTTGGGAATATTAGCTCATAGTAGTCAGATGAGTCATCTTCCGTACACGAGTAGTTCATTAAGATAGTCGCACATAGAAGCAGACTGCCCAGAACTCTATTAATTATATATTTCATATTAGTACTGATGCGTTAATATTTTTATAAGCATCAAAAATTTATATTTCGTCGAATAGCGACATTTGTTCTTTGATATTTTGTTTTGAAATGGACTCG
>JBCQVS010000037.1:0-19533 GCA_047172885.1 Rikenellaceae bacterium
CACCACACGTGCCAACTCCAATAACATTGAACTATCCTGCATATCAATTTGATTATGCGCAAAGATAGAACTTTTTATTTAATCCCCCTATTTTTTCTGGTGACCCGTGTTCGGGACTTGCACCCTTTAGATTATACCCATGCTGGGCGTACCAAAAAAAGGTTGAACAATCTTTCGATTATTCAACCTTTTGAGCAGAAAACGAGACTCGAACTCGCGACCCCAACCTTGGCAAGGTTGTGCTCTACCAACTGAGCTATTTCTGCATTTTAAAGAACTTCCAACTTCGTTCACATCTCCCTTTCAATCCTCTCCGAAAGCAGCACCTTCAGTTGTCGTGACCCGTTGTTGTTGTTTTGTGAGTGCAAATATAGAGGAAAAATGGTTACCCACCAAATAAATTGGGAATTATTTTTGATTTTTTTGCAACTTTTTTTCTCGCATTAGCGCAAAACGCTGATTTTCAGCGAAGAGCAAAATCGGCTTTTTCGGCTATATCGGCAGGTATTTTTCGACCGTTTCGTGCAAACGCTCCGAGTCGAGGTGTGTGTAGATCTCGGTGGTGACAATATTCTCGTGCCCCAACATCTCTTGCACTTGGCGGATGCTGGCTCCACCCTCTAGAAGGTGTGTGGCGAAGGAGTGGCGCAGAGTATGCGGGCTGACTTTTTTTTGCACGCCAGCAGTTTGGGCGGCATTCTTGAGCAGCGTGAAGATCATTACGCGCGTGAGTGGCTTGCCGCGGTTGTTCAGAAAAAGGGTCTCCTCATTTCCGCTACTCTCGCGCAGGTCGAGATACATTTGGATGCGCTCGCGAGCCAGGGGGCTTATAGGGACTAGTCGCTGCTTATCACCCTTACCAATCACGCGGATGTAGCCCTCGCCAAAGAAGAGGTCGGTCAGGCGCAGGGATGTGGCCTCACTCACACGCAAGCCGCAGGAGTATAGCAGCTCGATGATCGCCCTGTCGCGCACCCCTTTGATGGTGTCGATGTCGATGGCGCTAATTATGCGGTCGATCTCCTCGGAGGAGAGTACCTCGGGGAGTTTGCGCGATGGTCGAGGCGATTCGATAAACTCGAGGGGTGAGGCTTCGATTATGTCGAGCAGCTGGAGGTAGCCGAAAAATGAGCGTAGTGAGCTTAGCACACGTGCCTGAGTGGTTTTTTTGCAGCCGCGGTCGTAGAGCCATGACATATATTGCTGGATTGCCGCCTCATCGACCTTGCGGGGTGGAATATCGCGCATACGGAGGATGTAGTGGACGAATGCAGCTAGGTCGCGCATATAGGAATCGACACTATTTTCCGACAATCGCTTCTCTAATTTTATATATGTTCGATATTTGCGAGCAATATCTTCCCATCTCTTCTTATTTTCTACCATACTTTTACTATCTTTGTGAACAATAGTTTTTCAAGGACTGAGCAAAGATAACAAAATTTAACATAATATGGATTACGTAGAGCTTAATATTCCCATCTCTGACGCTGAGATGAGCGAGATTCTAACTGCCGAATTGGCCGATTTCCCATTCGAGAGCTTCACCGAGCAGAGTGGGCAACTTAAAGCATACATCCCTCAGGAGCGTTTGGCGGATTGCAAGGAGCAGGTCGATGAGCTTTTAGCTCGCTACTCGATTGCGGGAGCACGCTACATCTCGATCGAGACCCAAAATTGGAATCAGAAGTGGGAGAGCAACTTCGAGCAGGTCGAGGTGGGTCGCGAGATCCTTATCCGAGCCCCTTTCCACGCTCCTAACCCCGAGTTCCGCACCGAGGTGGTTATCATGCCCAAGATGTCGTTCGGCACGGGTCACCACGCCACAACTTACTTGATGTCGGAGATGATCACCAAGATCGACGTCGAGGGCAAGCGCGGTTTGGATATGGGTAGCGGCACGGGAGTGTTGGCGATCATCGCGGTGAAGTATGGTGCCGAGGCTGTTGATGCTATCGACATCGACGAGTGGGCCTACGAGAATTGCCAGGAGAATATCGCCGAGAATGGCGCCAGTGACTCTATCACGCCTTTGTGGGGTGGTGTTTCGTTGTTGGAGGATTGCCACTACGACTTTGTGCTAGCGAATATCAACCGCAATATTCTGCTTGGCGATATGGCCAGCTACGTGGCAACACTCAGCGAGGGTGGCGTGCTTCTTATGAGCGGTTTCTTTGTCGAGGATATCGACATCTTGCGCGAAAAGGCTGAGTCATTGGGACTTACCTACGTTGGCTTCAGCGAGCGCGATGGTTGGGCAGTGATGCACTTGATCAGATAATCCAGGATGCTCAAGCGATATAAGGGTCGCGGAATTGTCCTGGGCACAGTGAAGTATGGCGACAGCTCGATGGTGGCGCAGCTGCTCACCGATGTCGCTGGTCGTCAGAGCTTTATCGTGCAGGGTGTGCGCAGTGCTAAGGGCAGGGGGTCGAAGTTAGCGCTTTTTCAGCCGCTTTTCGCCTTGGAGTTCGAGGGTGTGCAGCCAACACATGGAGAGCTGCATCGCTTCTCGGAGGTGCATAGCGGGATCACTTTGCGGCAGACGCCGTTCGATGTTCGCCGCTCGACGATTGCGCTTTTTATTGCTGAGGTGCTATATCGACTTGTCAAGGAGAGCGAGCCGAATGAGCGGCTTTTTGACTTCGTTTGGGGGTCGATCGAGGCTCTGGATCTTTTGGAGGAGGGGGTTGCCAATTTTCACCTCTGGTTCCTCTCGAATTTGAGCCGTTTTTTGGGATTTTCCCCGACAAATAATTACACTAAAGGGTGCTATTTTGATATTAAGGATGGGTGTTACACCCCTCTTAAGCCGCTGCACACTTCGTTTTTGGACATTGATAATGCTTTAATCCTCAGGGATATGACCGAGAGCGATGTGCGCCACTTGGGCGAAATTGGGCTCAATAGGCATCAGAGGGTTTCGTTTTTGGAGTCGCTGATGAGCTATTACGGCTATCACTTGGAGGCGATCCACTCGGTGCGGTCGATCTCGATTTTGATGGAGGTTTTCTAGCCTCTGGCCGATCGCAAATCACGCAACACACTAAACTCACGCAAATCACAAACCTGCCGCACGCCTTAGTCGCGCACGATCGAGATATAGATATTGCTCAGCTCCTCGGGACTCTCGGTCATGCCGCTGCGAAGCCACTCCTCATAGAGTTTTAGCACACCCACGGTGTGGAATAGATAGGTGTAGCGTTGACGCTCCTCGCTCTTTTTGTCGAGCGGGTTGTTGGGCACTAGCGCAGCGAGATATTTGACATTTTCGACAAATGTTTTAATCAAGAAGTGGAAGATATCGTTTTTGATTAGCGCCTCGAAGATCTTGTGTTTTCGAGCGCCAACGGTGTAGAAAATGGTCGAGATATTCTTAAGTGTGTAGACTCCATTGCGGTGGAGCTCTGCGACAAATTCATCCATTGATTGTTCGCAGATAAAGACCACAACTTCATCTTTCGACGAGAAATTGTTGTAAAATGTTCGACGTGTAAGCGAGGTATTCTCACAAATTTGACTTATCGTGATCCCCTCATAAGGGTGCTTCTCGAGCAGCTCGAGCAGCGATTCGGCATATTTCTGCTTTGTATTCTTCATCATTAAGGCGAGTTAAGGGTGTAAAATTACAGCTGCAGATGCAACTCTATGCAAAGGTAATAAAAAATTTGGTATTTGCACGGTTGGGAAGCGATAAAACGCAATTTAGAGCGTTTGAGGCTATATTTTAACGAGAATCGACCAATAAGTTTTGAGCTTATTGGTCGATTCTCTATTGAGGTGAGAGGGTTACTCTCTGTTAGTTGCTACCTACACCCGTTTGCGATATTACTCCTCGTGAGGTTGGATTAGTAGTGCCATCATACGTTACAACCTGCGGTGTCCAGTTGTAAGCATTCTTTATTGTTTTTAAATAAGCATCCTTTTCCACTTTTTCCTCATCATTCACATCACTCGGATCATACTCATATAGGAAATCCAAGATGTGTGGATATGAATATCGAGTATTATCATTTGTTTCACCAGTACCTCCCAAATCATTAGGATCCGTAAAGTCGATATAGAAGTTGGTATAGTGCGTTGTCCCATCATAATATGTATTATATTCACTTTCACCCCATGCACTATGAGTCTCTACGAAACTATCATCGCGATTGATCTGAATAGCAGATTGGATCTCCTCTTGCACGGCATTACGCATCACCAATACTATATAGTCGCGACCCTTAAGAGCATTGTTATACAAGTTAGTACTTGAGTAGTAAGTACTAGTTGGGCCATTGTTTTGAGTACTAGTATTATAAGCAAACGTCACAGGACTATTCCAACCCTTCGTAACACTAGCAGTAAATACTACATAATCAGGCTCCGCAGCATCGTACGCTTGTGGTGACACAGTGCCAGTTACATTTGTTGTATTAAATGTACCACTAAATTTGTTATAATAAGGACTAGTTTCATTCGATGCCCAACTATAATCGGTACCATAGTAGTAGTAACAGTTATAATAAGGTATCGCACCAACAACATTTTCAGTTGTAGTATCATAGTTGACATAGCTAGCATAACCGCTCATATATCCCAAATCGATCGGATAGTTACAAGCAATAATATCAACACCATCATCAGTTGTGTCTACCACCAACGAAGGATCACAGAATGGAAGTGAGTGCTGAGTAAGGTGGAATGTATATGTCTTAGTCTCACCCGCAATATTCGATAGCGTGATCACCGTTTTGTCGTCAATATACGAACGGTTGTCGTGGTACTCCCAATCAGACTCATTATACTGAGTACCTTGGTTACGCAAGATTGGGTATGCCCAAAGGTCGAACTTATCGCCAGTTCCTGAGTTGTACCATGACTTGACACCGGTGCTTTCACCAGTATATGTGATATCACTTCTGATATCACTTCGTTGGCTAGCGGTTGTTGAGGCTGTATACCTATAACCATAGCCACTATCGTAATTTGGGAACTCAACCTTTATCTGAGAGGTAGAAGTTTCAATTACATCACTGCTAAGTCCACCCGAGCAGAAGTTCACACCGTTGAAATCTGCATTCTCATAATTACCTGAAATCGCATCACTCTCACTATTGATGATCGTGTTAACTCCATAACTGTTGGTAGATGTTACATTTACAAACTGCACACGGTCGGTATCACCTGCGGAGTAGAATAGGATCGGAGTATTACTGCCTTTTCCTACTTTATAAGTAGTTGTGCCATTTGTATAGCTAATCGAACCGCTATAAACATACGCATCCTCACCACCTACTTCCTCTATCGTACGGTTTACAGTGCCATAATTTTCACTTAAGTCGTCTTGCGATGCATCTCCCGGCGTTACAGCGTCGACATCCTCGAACCCAGTATAGTCAACACTACCATAAGTTATCGAGTAGATATATCCGCGAGAAGTGTAAGTGATCCAAGTCTCTGGAGCCACCAAAGCATCTGAGTCTTGACCATCTCCCAAGAGCAGTGCGAAGTCGGTCGCTTGCTTGAGGTAGATCTTGGCGATACCGTCACCCTCGGTGCGGTGAACTATTGCGCGGCACTCGCGGTTTAGGTAGTGACCTGCGTAATAAGTACCATTGAGGTTACCACTATTATCATGATAATAACCATTATCTTTATACAAGTTAGAGACAACATATCCATCCTCATCCAAGAACATTCCGTACTCCTCGGCAAGTTGTTTTTGGTCATTTGTAGACACCTTAGAGAAATAGTTGTAAGTAATTTCAGTCACATCTCCATTATCATTCGTATACTCCTCCGTGCCATCTGTGTAGTAGAAATAATCCTCATCATAATCAATCGAGTTATACGCAGTGTATGCCTCAACGCCATTTACTGCGAAGCGGTTAACATAGTTTTCTTCATATGAGTCAGTGGCAGAGTTATAAAGGCTACCACCACTATAATATGCCGCGGCCTCGTAGTAAACCTTAATCTCTTTGTAGACGTCGCCTGCTTGTACCCAGATTGAGCCGCCGCCTGCTGCTTCGATCGCGTCGGTTACTGTGAAGCTCAGGGTGTTTACATCGCCACTTGTGACGTCGATTTCGTAGACGTTTGAGTTGGCGTAGGTTGTTGTGGTTGTGACTTCGGTTAGTATTGTTCCCGAGTAAGTTATTACCGTTGAATCTGAGGTTGTGATATCTTCATCATCATCCTCTTCAATTACGTTAACACCACAAGAGTCCAAAGTAATTCCCTTGCTAGTGGTGATATAAAGCTTAGGTGTATCATAACGCTCTGACACCTCTGCCTTAGTAAGCAAATCCGCTGTATCGCTATAATCACCATCCTTAACCGTAACATTAAAAGTCACACCGCTCAAAGAGCTGTCGTAACCCTTGATGAAGATATCGTTCACGTCGGTCTCCATGTAGAACGTTCCGCCGCTTACGGCATACTCGTTTCTGTCGTCGCTCCAGTCGCCAACCGAGATGTCGTAGAATACATCCGATGCAGGACCATCCACAGCCTCCTCAAAGGTCTTGTAACCAGCGTTTTTGACCGATGTAAGGTTTATTTGGTAGTAGTTGTTGCGGATGATGTCGAAAGTGAAGTCGTCGCTAGTGTTAGTCACGGTTTCTCCATCACCATCTATCGAAACCTCGCTAGTATACTTAATCGGAATCTTATAATATCCAAACTCGTCGTTGAGATTCTGCACGCCATCATCATCGGTGGTGATCAGTTGGTAACCACTCACTCCGTTACGCTCGTGGAACTCAGGGATGTAACCGCGCACGATCAAGTAAGTTGGGTTGTAACCATTCACTGGATCCGAGATGTTGGTATCCTCGTGTAGGTAGCGACTCAACGTGTAGTCGTATTGTGTTTCCGTTTCTTCGGTCAACGGTTCGTCACCCTCGTTAGGGAAGAAGTAGATCGGGAAGTCGTTGGTGTTTTTGAAGTCGTAGATACCATAATCATCCGTAGAGTATGACAACACTTCGTTGTATTGGATTGTTCCGACGCGATTAACTTGAGTACCTTCCGATTCCTGAGTGATATTATTTCGATACTCATAACAGAGGTTAGTCGGCAACGACAATGAGTATGCCGAGAATCCCGAGATATCGACCACCGAACTACGCATCAAGGCACGTTTCGCACCATTGAGCATCGTCACACCGATCAGCGAGAAGTTGTCGTCGGATGTCTCCACGGTCACCTTTGCGGCGGTTCTCACCAAGCAGATCACATCATCTTTGTTCATATCCGAAAGGGTGTATTCATTCAGACCATATTGCATCAAGATTCCTGGCGAGGCCATCGGGTGTTTGTTGGTCAATTGACCATTCGCGTAGGTTCCCATAGGTGATGGGGTACCACCTGTAAGTAGCTGATCTGCTGCGATATTTGTCTCGTCGATCTCGACATTGTAGTAGCCATCGAGACCCACTGAGAGGTGTTTGTACTCTTCGAAGTAGGTGATATCACTGTCGCTAAGGGTTGCATCACTGTTGATCATACGTTGCGACACAAAGTCATTAACCTCCTCGGTGGTACCCGCAGTAAGGTTGACCATAAATCGGATGAAGGCCATGTGGTTGATTCCTACGAAAGGTACTGCTGTCCAGTAGTCTATCTCCTCGGTGTAATTGTTGGTGTTACCGTTAGTTTTATATGTCTCATAATCCACATATTCGTAACCACCTGTTCCGAAGTTGTTGCGGAGGTTGGCTGTTAGGACTTTTTCGTCGGTGATTGAGTATGTGTTATCATTTTCATTCTTCTCAGCATAATACGCTTCACCAGAACTATTTATCATGGCGTAGTTACCAGTTACTGCAGAGGTGTAATATGTATTACCGCTGTTGTCTTTAGCCCCTTTAAAGTAGTAACCATACGCATCGTCAGCATCCGCGTAGCAGTAGAGGATGTATAGGCCATCGGGGATTGAATCGCTGTTATTACCGAAATCTACTCGGTGGTCGACACCATCGGTATAACTACCATACTCTTCTGCGCCACCGTTTCCATTATACTCCGCCTCAACAGCACCATAAGTGGCTGTAGTACTTGCTTGGTAAACATGAGGAGCGTAGTAACCCTCGCCATCAGCAGTCACATCCGCATGAAAATAATAATTCTTCTCACCATCCGTCATAATCGGATAGCCCGCATCATCAGTATAGTAATTCAAACCTTGGATAGCGCCATAGCTGTTAAAGTCGCTCGATCCTGCAGTCACCACCCATGGATATTGGTCAAAGGTAAAGAGTGCCACGTTGTTGGAGTTGATCACAAGCTCGGTCAGCTCGAGTAGCTTCGACGAGTGGCCATAACCATCTGCGTTGGTCGAGTCGAAACACGATGGTAGCGCCGCGCCATAGACAAAGGCCCAACCATCCTCGATATTGGTTTCGATATCCGAGTCGGCACGTGTGATGCTGACCACTGTGCTGCCCTCGGGCACCAGATTGAGGTATACTCCCAATTGTCCATCTTCGAAGCGTTGGACCGTTGTGCCGACCTCGCTGCTCTCGCTATTCTCGCTAAATGGGATCTCATCGTCGAAATTGGTGCAGCTGCCCACGGCTAGGCAAGCAGAGGCTGCAAGTAGTATGTTAAGATATTTTCTCATGATCGCTTGGTTATTTGGTTACTCACTATTCTAGTGCTGTAGTTACATCGAATGTGAATGTTTTGGTTACTTTTTGTCCGTTGGTCTTTTCTATTACTACTTGGAATGTCGCATTAGTAGATGCATCTGAGTATGATACTACGTGTGCTACTTGGCTTGTTGAGCCTGCGACTGTGTATTCATAGCCTGTTGTAAAGCCAGTGTAGGTTGCCGTATTAGCAGCTGTTGAGCTTACGTCGTTAACGGTCATATATGATATACCAGTCACACTCACAACCGCGATATCATCCTGACACTTAGTGTAGAACGTAACCGATGTGTCGCTGCTAGAAAGCGTCTGCGTATCGCAATAGATCACCAATTGGTCGTCGACACTATCGCTGATTGGAACATCTATCCAACCAAGTACTTCGGCGTAAACGGTCATCGGAACCAAGATCGCATCACCATCGGTAAGGTCGAATGTGAAGTATAGCGCAGCGTGTCGACCTGCTGATAGGACTTCGGTGGTACCGTCAACCTCGAAATCAGTACCCGTAAAGACACCCGTAAGCGGAATAGATGCTGTCGAGTAGAGAGTTCCCTCGGTATCTTTTTTAACGCATTGGTATCTTAGCTCGGCTTCGGCTGGAAGGTCGTTGGTGTAGGATACGGTGATTTTTTGGTCATAAAGAGTTTCGTATGTATTATCATCCGCGTCGTCTTCTTTAGTTCCGTCACGGGTTAGTTCTTGATTATCGATATGAGGATCAGACAAATCAAATGAAAGCCCGAAGCTATAACCTCCTGGATATGCGTTTTCCCATGTGTAGCAGATGTATGTGGCATTCACTGCTGCATTAGGATTATAATAATATCTCTTAGAAACCATTGTCTTTTCTGTATCATTCCACACAATGTAGTAGTTACCTCCTAGAGCACCGTTGGGGTCGTTTTCGAGATTATCATCCTCCATATCGTATTCATCCAATGCACCTTGATAATTTGCATCTCCATACTCGTCAATATTGATCGTCACTTCTTTAATCACTCCTTCCTCGAAGTCAACAACCGCAATTGTTCCAAATTCATTAATGCAATAAATATAGTTCCAATACTCATGTGTATGCGTTTGAAGCAACGCCTCAGCATCCAACACCGAGATAAACTCATTGTCATAGTGACGAATACGCATATCAATTGTTGCATCCTTTGAGAAGCCATCATCACTAAAGACTTGAGGGAATAGGAAGATTCCGTGGGTGTCGCCATCTTCTTCCATCATCACATTTCCGAAGGTGGAGGTGTCGATACTGCCGTTCTCCGTTTCATTAACATACGCCTGATCCACCTTTGGCACCTGACCTGTTGTGGTACGGATACTATTATAGTGCTCGAGGAGCGTGTTGCCTTGTGAGGCTGTGACGTCGATTCTGCTGGTCGAGTTCTCTGAGTAAGCCACCCAGCTTGGCTGCCAAGAATCATCATACTGAGCGGTAGCATTACCCACAACATCGTAGAAAGTGACACCATTGATACCGAAGCGCTCGTAGTAGTTGAGCTCGGTAACATCGGTGGCTTTCTCCGAAACCAACACACGTGCGTAGATCGAGATGCGACTCAACGCGTGGGAGAAGTCGAAGTGGACTGTACCCTCGTTGACGTAACCGTCGTTGTTGAGGTCGTCGTCCGCGTCGTAATTGCCATCTTCAGAAGAAGCAGATTCGCCAGGATAGTCTGTATTCGCCTCATACTGCAAATTCACCTTTGCCGCTGCCCACAATAGATCTTGGTTGTTCACGGCACTTGTGTTGAGCGAGTGGGTGAAAGTTGGGTAGTTGGTCGTAGTGCTGAACGTACGGCTGATAACGCCATAAGGTGCCCACGCATAGAAGTGAAGCTTCGAACCATCCGATGGCCAGTAGCGAACATAATCGCCGTAGCTCCAATAGGTGTCGCCGTAGCTCACCTCGATTGGGTTAGTGGTTGCGTAGTCGTTCAGGAAGCCTGTGACGGTGTTTTCGTCTTGTCTCACGCCCCACGTCTGACCACTTGGGGTGATATAGGAGTATACACCCATAGTGCCCAGAGTCTCCTCATCCTCGATGATTATTCCTCGGGTGGTGGTCGAGTCAAGCGAGTTGCCGAAAGTTATTGCGCGATCGCCATAGGTCACTTCATTCTCGATCGTTGGATTGTCGATCTCGTTTGCCTCGGTACATGCGCCTAGCAGCATCGCCAAGGATAGGTAGTATATTATATTCTTTCGCTTCATAATTATGCGTTTTGCATTAATATTTGACATTGTGATCGTAGGAGTGATCAAGCTCCTATGATCTTTTTTTGGTATTGTTGGATTGTTTGGGTCGTTGATTATTATTCGTTCTCGCCGCCGCCTGTGGTCGTGGTCGAGTTGTCTACTTCGGCTTGGTAACCACTCTCGGTAACCCACGCACTTACGCTGCTGACCGTTAGCTCCAGCGGGTTGGCGTTATCGAGATTAGCTCCGTCGAATAACAAGGTGTAGAGGTATGACTTGCCTGCTTCCCACTTGGTGACATCATCTACGCAGAGGTCGAATTGCGCTGTGAGTGGTGAACTGCCCTCACTAACCACGATTGCAAGGCCTGATTGCTTCACGGTGTAGATGATCTCGAGTTGTTGAGGGGTGAAGCCATCCGCGTTGCCAGTTTCGTTCAACGTCTGAGGCAGAAGCATAAAGGCGCTGACATCCGCCGAGGCATCTAGCTCTACGTAGCTGATGTGGGTGGTGTTTCTTTTAGTCGCTGAACTTGTGTAGTTGCCATCCGCATCATATGAGTCTGGGATCACATAGCCGTTCGAGTCGAAGATCGAAACATCGGTAAATGAAACGCTCTTGACGTAGGCGTCAGTCTCGTCAGTCTCGTTATAATTATCGGTAAGTACCGCATAGTTAACCTTGCCATCAGCGACAGAGGTAACTGAGATATCGAAGTTCACCGCATCATTCTGCCCCTCGGGGACAAAGTATTGGTATTTACCCTCTGCTGAGTCATCCACTGTCTGATCGTCATACGCGACACCTACCAACTCACCCGCGATAAGATCCAAACCACCGTGAGTGTTGGCGATTCCCGTGAGTGTAACCTTGTTGATGATAACCTCGATATAGCTTTCAAGCGACTCCGAGCAGATTGCAAGTTGGAAATCGACCTTCGAGAGCAGGTGATCCATCTCTAGCACCACTTCGCTGTCGTCGATGTTCTTGTTGAGCGCCTTGCCGGCCAAGAGGTCGATCTGATCTATCGCGGTTTCCTTGATTGGCATTAGCTCGGCAGGGATGATATCTTTCTCATCCAAGTTCGAGACATCGGCCGTAGTGAGATCGGCATCGAAAGGATAGTAGGCATAAAAATCCATCGCTGCACCATTCACTGGCCAGTAGTAGGTCGTTGTCGAACCCCAACCATATGTGCTAGAGTAATATACACGCGCATTGGGGAGGATCATATCATCGAAATTATCCGCACCTGTCCACACCGAGTAGACTCCCAGGCTGTTGTTTGGAACCTTAAGCGATTCAGTTGTCTCCACTCCCGCTTTGGTTGTGGCGGAGGTGTATAGCGAGAAGCCGATGCTGTTGTCGGCCTGCGTGTTTATATCAACGACTTCGTTTTTCGCGCACGATGCCATCGCAATCACGACACCCGCAAGTAGGAAAAATCTTTTCATTGTCTTAACGTTTAAGTTTTTTAATTTAGTGGCTACAAGAGTGACCAAGCTCTTGTAGCCTATGGACAGGTATTTAAACAATTCTAACAAGCTTTCTTTCCTTGTCCTTAGTTGTCGCCGTAAACTATATAAGTAATTCCATCCTCTGGAACATACTCGTACACTGGTTCAACCCAATCGTTGACCATCACGTCGAAAGTGATCAAATCACCCTCGTATTCTGCGATTCCGCCATACTCCGCGTTGAAAATAATTCGGTAGATATAGTGGTGACCAGCTTCCCACTCGGGAACTTCGTTGGTGCGAAGATCAATAGCATAGCCGCTCGTGCTGCTCTGTGCGATATACGATCCGCTCTGCATCACTGTGTACCACAACACCACTTGTTGATCGTACTGCGTGTCGTCGGTCAACACCTGAGGCAACATCTTGAATGCATCGGTCGATGCCGCGTCGATATCGTAGTAGCTCGTTGTTTGGTTTCTGCCGCCAAGGGTCACGAGCATGTTTTTCGCATCGTCCTTTACCGAGTAGATCGTTGCATCTTTCAGCACCCAATATCCGTTTGCCTCGTTGTAGGTCACCGCGCCTAGGTACTCGCCCTCGATGGCGTTGCCAGCATCGTCATAACCGGTGATGTAGGTTGTTGGCACGGCGTACATATCGAAGAGAGCGCCCGAGGTTTGGGCAGCGCCGTAGATATATTTGTCGCTTGTTGTGGTGTCGCTAGCTGTGGTGTTTACAAGTAGCTCGGCCGAGTCGTCGTTGGCAGCTCCGTTAAGGTCCAGACCCGAGTGGGTGTGGAGGATGTTGCGAAGTTGGATATCCTCGATTATCAGCGTGATTGCCGAAGCCTCCACCTCGCTCTTAAGTCCAATTTGGAAATCGACCTTTGCGAGCATATGGTTGAGTGTCAACATCACTTCGCTATCCGATGATTCGCGTTGCTCGAGCGCACCACCCGCAAGGATATCTACTTGACCTTCGGCCGTTTCAGCAATCTCGAATTGAGCATCGCCATCGGTCAAAACGCCATCCGAGGTGATGTAACCCGCTTTGTCGGCAACATCGGTGAATGGGTAGTAAGCGTAGAAATCGTACGAGATCGACGAGTCCGATGGCCAGTAGTAGCTCGCCGAAGCGGACCATTGACCAGTGATCACATCCGAGAAATCCTCAACGTAGTCGCCATCGCTATCCACCGCGTCGTTGTTACCCACGTAGGCATCCGACTGAGAGACAACTCCCGAGAGCTCGGTGTTGGGGATTTTGAGATCCGAGAACGACGTTGCAGTCGAGACAATCGCGTAGACTCCCACATCGCCCGTGAGGTTAGCCGAGGTGACATCCGAGGTTTTCGTTGCGCTCGTACTTGCGGCATAGGTCGAAAATTTAATCAGCGCAGGGGTTTGGCTATTCTCCTCGCCAAATTCTTGCTTTAGACAAGATGTTGCCGCCAAGGCTACTGCGACAAGTAGTAAAAATCTATTCATAATCAAGGTTTTTGTACGTTACTTTTTCCGTGTGTGGCACTCCGAGTTGGGTCGAATTGCCGTTGTAACCATAGGGGTGATCAAGCCCCTATGGTTTAGTTTTATCTTTTAGAGGTTGGGGTTATTCGCCTGTATACTCCTTAGCCTCGTTCTCTAGCTCGTCAGTTGTGTCGCTAGCCCAATCGTTAACCATAACGTCGAAGTAGATCTTAGCTGCTCCTAGGTCAACAACACTACCGTCAGTACCACCACCTAGACCATTGTCAGCACCTGCAAATAGGATAGTGTAAATGTATGAGCAACCAGGTTTCCATGCTTGAACATCACCCGTGTATAGGTCGAATGTTACTGAGTTGTTAGTTACAACTCCACCTTCACCGCTTGTTGCATCTGAATCTACTGCCCATACGATGCTGTAGCCGTTGCAGCCTGCAGTTGATGCACCAGTAGCTGCCTCTAGCGCTGCCTTAAGGGCTTGAAGCTGAGCGTATGTAATGGCGCCGCTATTTTCATTGTTACCTACTAAGTAAGAGTACTCATTGCCTTCTAGTGCAGTCGTTGGATAAGTGATTGTAGCTGTTATTTCGTCATCACCACTGAAGTCAACTGAAGGCGTAGTTTCTGAATTATCTGTGTCAGCAGCATAGGCTGTTAAACCATCAGCACCTATAAGATTTCCAACTGGATCTGTACCAGCAGTCAAACCAGATGTTGTTTCAGCACCTGTATTTGACCAGAATACTACAGTATACTTATACTTGATATCACCAGAACCTACGATATCATAACCATTTTGTGTGATTGAGTAGTTAAGTGTTACGCGTTGGAATGGAGAGCTGCTATTTAATGTAGAACTTGCTAACAACGTTTGTGGAAGAAGTTTGAATGACTCAGCACCAGTAGTTGCTGTACCTGAGTTGATATCTGCGTAGCTAGATGTGCTGTTTGTTGTTCCTGCTGCTACATAACCATCAACTTCATTATTAGAAGCATTAAAACGACCTGCATCGGTTAGTATATTATTATCAACGCTATATAAAACTGAAGTTGTAGTTTGTGCCAATACGATGTTTGCCTCAGCGGCAGTAGGATCAGCTGCAGCAGCGTAAGTATACGCACCATTATAAGACGCGGTAGAAGCAGCTTTCAACTCAGGAACGCTCAAATCCAAACCTTGGTGTTGATTCTCGATACCCTCAAGTTTGATGCTGTTGATAGTAACTGCAAGGATAGCACTTGAATTCTCTGATTGAACACCAACTTGGAAGTCAACCTTTGAAAGTAGGTGGTCGAGGTCAAGCATTACTGTGCCATCGTCAACGGTTTTGTTTGTTACGATACCTGCGAGGTAATCCTCTTGCGCGTCAGCTGTCGCTGCGATTTCCCACTCGCCTTTGGCAGAAGATGTATCATTAACGTAACCAGTAGTGTCGAATGCAGTCACACCATCAGTACCTACGAAAGGATAGTAAGCGTAGAAATCAAGCGCGTTAGCAACTGGCCAGTAGTAGCTTGTTGAGGTTGACCATTGGCTGTCAGCTGCTACACCGAATCCATCCTCTGGGGCAACAGTGTTAGTATTATCAGTACCTACACCCGTCAACTTAGCATTAGGAATGTGGAAAGTTGGAGAATCAGCAGTGATATCAGTACCATTTACTGCTGCGTAAACACCGACACCACTACCTTCAATAATACTTGCCGAAGTAACATCCGCTCTAGTAGCCCCAACGTAGGTCGAGAAACCGATGATGTTCGGATCATCGAGGTTGATATCGACAACCTCTGTCTTTGCGCACGATGCCATAGCTGCTACGGCAAATGCGAATAGTAAAACTTTTTTCATTGTTAATTGTTTTTAAATAGTTATTAGTTTTTATTTTGTTTTGTGTTTCTTATTCTACAAAGGAATAATAATCGGTTCGTCCCAGTCGTTGACTCCCACGTCGAAGCCGCCACTGTTACTTGGGTCTAGGTCGGGCAGGATTGGGTCGCCATCGCAGTAGTAGAGGGTGATCCACAGTGCTTTGTCGAGCCCGATTTCGGCGTTGTTGACCTGATCCGAGACATCGTAGAAATATCCGGTCGAGGGGACAAGCGGCCAGTAGGTCGTGCCATCGTAGGTGTCGATCAGCGAGAAGCGTGTTTCGACCGAGTACGAGGAGCTTTGGCTTGGCAGACCGATTACGTTGGTCGAGCCTGACATCATATCGCAATCCGAGCCGTAGTAGTCGAGGTACTTGTTGGTAAAGGTGACCACGTAGGGCATCGTTGTTGTCGAGTATTTTCGGCTAGCGAGCAGAACCGAGTGGCTCATGCCTCGCAGGTTCGCTTGGGCTACCGAGGCGCTGTGCAGGTTGTGCAGGCGCTCCTCGATGGTGACGTTGTGCACCACGCGCTCGGGGACTACGTTGAGTAGTTGTTTGAGCTCCTCGGGGAATTCGGCAAAGTCGGCAGCGGTTGCTTTGGTCGCTGGGTCATCGGCTTTGGTGAGTAGGGTCTTCACCGCGGCAATCTTCTCGTAGTAGAGGATCTCCTCGTAGGTCACCGTGAGCTTACCACCATCTTCGAAGGTCCATGCGGCCAACAGATCGGGCTCGGCCGAGAAGTCGTCGTCGACAACCGAGGTAAAGAGCGACGATTTTGAGCTTACGTTGGTGTAATACTCAAAGGTATCGAAGCTGTCGGTGCCGCGGAAGCCTACCGAGCTGGTGTAGTCGCCCGTGGTTTTGTTGAAGATCAACACGTCGTAGACGCCTACGGGGACTTCGATGTAACCACACTCGGGATCCGAGAGTTTGTACTCTAGTGGGTCGCCTTGGTAACGGCTCTCAGCGGTTGGGAACAACCACACTGAGGCGCTGTATAGATCTTGATCAGGGTCGTTGTCGACATACATCAAGGCTTTGGTCTCCCAGTCGATCAGCACGGGGATCAGCGCTTTGGTGTAGATCACCTCCTCGAGTTGCTGGCGCACGCATGAGGTGGAGAGCAAAAGCATTAGGGAGATGCTCGCGAGTAAACTTTTTATCTTCATAGGTCGCCTCCTTTCTTAATTACCTGTTTGGTTGGGTTGAGCATCCACACAAGCGATACGCGTGCTCGGGTAGGTCCAATCCATGTATATTTGTTGGTCGATGTGCGGATCGGGTGCCATAGATCGTCGGCGCCCCAATAGGCACGGTAGTCGCGGAAATCGGTGCTTAGGTAGCCAACACCTACGCTGTACTCCATGCGGAGGTTGCCGCTCTTGTTGATCGTGTGGGCGTAACCGCCGTCGATGCCGACCGTGTAGAACTCTCCTTGGATACCGTCGCGGTCGTACTCGAAGTCGTAGGCTCCACCACCGCCGAACAGACCTGCGTACCAACCTGTGAGTTGGAGCTTGTCGGTGCGGTCACCGAACCAATATTTCACGCCTAGGTTGCCGTTGAGCAGTTGGAGACGGTGACGAAGACTATCCTCGGTGCCGTTGTCGAGGGTCCACCATGGGAAGATCCATTCGCCTGCTACTGACCAGTGGTCTCCAATTGGAATCTCCAATTCTATATTTAGAGCCGTTACGATGTCAAAGAGTAAATTGGTCTTGATCGCAAATGGTAGGGTTTCGGGCTCTACGTATTCTATTACGGGTTCTGGCTCGGGGATTGGCTCTGGTTCTGGTTCTGGCTCTGGTTCTGGCTCGGGCTCAGGCTCTTGTGGGATGTATCTCTCTACGTATACTTCGTCGTAGTGGAAGATTGCCGAGGCTCCGCTGCGTAGATATGGGAGGATGTTGGCTTTCATGTAGGTCCAGGTTTCGCCATTGCCGAGTTGCTTGATTTGGCGCTCCTTGAGGTCGAGGTCCACCTCCGAGTCGGTGATTGCGAGAACCTCCGTGCGGTTTGGCACTTTGCGATCCTCGTCGACCATTGCGCGGAAACCTACCCAATCCTCACCTGACGAACCTACGCGCAGCTTGGGGCTCACGTTCGGGTACTTCTGCTCGAGATAGCTGCGAAGCGAAGCGGCACGACGCTCAGAGAGTGCTGTGTTGTAGGCTACCGAGCCATCGGGCGATGCCGAGGCCATAAGGGTGATCGAGTCGAGATGGCTCAGCGACTCGTTGTCGGTGAAGCGCTTGTCGATCAAATCGAGCACTTCGCCATTGGTCAAAAGCGCTGGGTCTACTTTGGCATCATTGATGTGGAAGTAGATGGTGGCGCTGTCGAGATAGTTCTTGCGCAGGGTGTCGACAACCTCTTTGTCGTCGTTGTCGCCTGACTTTAGGGTTGCTCCGAGACGTTCGCCTGTTGGGGTGGTGCTCAGAGTGCTCACAGCATCGGCGGCTTGCACTTGTGAGGCGAAGCCGAGGAGCAGGAGCGCGAGTATGCTTGTTATCCTTTTCATCCTAATTGGGGTTTGAGGTATCTAAATGCGTTTGTTTCTTGAGTTGTGCGGGAAGTGGCAAATGCCGCTTTTTATAGTAGTTGCTCGATGTGAGCAGAGGCGTAAAATTGAATACTTATTATATATATATATCATGCTGCTTGGTATTTTCTGCATACGGTTCGATATCTTCTACCAAAGAATCGTATTGTTCAACAGAAAAAATGCTTAAAGCTGATGCTAATTCTTAACACAAAGCTATGTAAAAATTATTATTTGTCAATATACCCCATATAAATACTTTTTGATATAGCAATATGTTACTATTTTAGGGCCGATGCTATGTGTGGATAAATTAGGTATAAACTGCTGATATTTTGTGGTTTAGCTTAGTAGCAACCGCAAAATATCAGGAACAAACCATAGCATTAATAAATTGCTGTTATATCATGCTTGCTTTAACGTATTTGTCTATTAAAGCAATAGTTTACACATTTTTAACAACTCACGATTGCAAAATATAGGAAAATTGTACTATCTTTACACTACTTCTAAGACGGTAGTAATAGAGCAACAAACCAACAATATATATGAACAACGAAAGTTACACCCTTGCATTGATTATACTTGCTTCAATGCTACTCTACTTTGGACTCTATCTGATACTAGGCGCCATCCCCAAAAAACTCAAGGGAAGCGCCTACCAGACTGCGCGCCGATATATGGGAGCTGCGTTTCTTGTAATCGTCGCATCGGTGGGATTCTACTTCACTCTGGATTTAGACGATCAGCAAATCAAATATCGAGTGATGCTGAATCTCTCAAGCTACTTTGTCGCTTCGAAACTCTTTGCTGCATCGTTCTTCACACTGCTGGGGGTTAAGGTCACTACTAGAAACCCAAAACTTATTGTTAGTCATATCTTAAGCATACTCTACCCTATTGCACTTACCTCTTGTGCGTTGCTAATCAACGATATAGATCTAAACGAGCTGATAGCAAAAATCGCCGCGATGCTTCTGCTTATAAGTATCATAATCGAAGTGGTTGTATTCTTTAGACTATATAGGAGATTTATCAGTCAAGGAAGCTTGTACTACGGAAAAGGGGCCTACACCTACCTTCGATGGATGCTTAAGAGCGTCTATTTTATAATCGCTGCGGGTGTGGTTTGCGGATTTTTCGCACTCTACTCATCGGTGCTATCGAAATTTGTTCTCTTTCTCTTTCTGAGCTATTTTGTCGGAACGTGCATCTATATCTTCAACTATAATACTTCCCCTACTTTAGACAGCATTCTCTTAATTAATAAGATATATTCCTCTCCTTGTGTCGGTTAATATTATTTTTATTTCACTAGTTTGTTAC
>JBCQVS010000038.1:0-19440 GCA_047172885.1 Rikenellaceae bacterium
GGAAAGCTTCGCTTTCCGTATCCAAGCTTGCTTGGTGCCCGCGCCGGCATTAGGCGCAGTCCTAGGTCAATCGCCCTCCCTCCTAAAAAAGCATTTTTTTGAATAAAAAATGCGCAGAGGGCGAGCAGATCGCAGATCTGCAATACACGAAAACACCCCTAAGAAAAAAATCAATAAACCAACTCAAAATCATCCAACCACATCACGCTACTGGTGCTACCTGTGAAGTAGTCGCCATAGCGAGACGAAGAGGCGACGACGACAATATGCGTAGGTATCGTAGTTGTCGAGCGATAATCAAGCGGAATAGTGAACTCCATCCACTCCTGGCTCTCGGTAAGAAGCAGCTCTCCATACGAGACAACAGCATCAGAGTAGGGGTTGAAGAATGTCGATGAGTCGCGCGTATCAATGATAATTGGTGTCTGCTCATCGCCCAACAGCTCCCCATCGCTATATCCATACTCTTCGGCGGTCCATGTGCCAAGTGCCGCGTAGATGATACCCGTGTCGGGAGTCTCGCCCGAGACAATTGTTTCGCCTGGAGGCACTGTGCCGACCATGTCGATCGTGCCGCGATTATACTTCACCCATCCGCGAAGTGCCGTTGGGCGCTGTTCGAATGGCTGTCCAAAGCCGATAATTCCGTTAGTTCCCGAGATCTTGACGAACTTGCCAACAAAGATATTTCCTGCGGCGAACTTTATCAGCACCTTCTTCGATGAGAGCTCAGCTGAGTAGATGCCATCGGTTCCTGGTCGCAGATCATCCTCGCAAGGTGTCGTGAGGTTTACTCCCGCTATTGACGAGCCTGTGTTTCCAGTGTCCCAATATCGCGTTGCGGTGTCGAGGTATGGGAACCATGTCGATGATGGCTTGCTCCACTCTTCGAAGCCGCCATTGGTGAGTGCCATCGTTAGCTCAGTGGTGCCAGTGATTGTCTCCGACTCATCTTCGGCAGAGAATGCTTTGATCTGATATGTCGTGTTTGGATCAAGATCGGTAATGGTTGTCGAGAATGATCCCTCGCTCTTCGTGATTTCGAAAGTGGATAATATCCAATCATCTGAACCCTCAGTGCGGTAGTAGAATCCACACTCTGCGGAGCTGTCACCCGCTGCCGTAAGGTCGACCTTAGTAGCCCAAAAGTCATACTGCGTGAGGTTTACTAGCACATCGGTATGCTCGACATAAAGTCGCCACGTCTGCACCACAGAGTGGTAGCTGACCTGCACCGTGCGGTAGGTCTCGAAGTATGTGATTTGGTCGATCGAGGGTGAAATGGTTGTAATCCCCTCGGGGCCGAGCTTAAGCTCCAAAATCGTAACATCCTCCAAATCAACACTCTCAGAGACGTATGCCGTTGCCGTTAACTTGTCGGCGTCGATCTGAGCCGCTCCGATCTGCCCTTGAACCGTGAATGAGCGTTCGATACTCTGCTCTGCCACGATCGTCCACTCGTACTCTTGATAGAGCGAGAGGGTAACCTCAATAGGGTAGCGCATATCGAATGTGCCGATAAGAGGCTCCGAGAGCTCAGCATCGGTGGTGTATGTGACATTTGTTATCTGGACATTCTGAATGTCGGTGGTCTCGTCGAGCAGTAGAGTCACGGTGTTGGTAGCAAAATCTACGCTGCGCATAGTGAAGCCAACACCCTGAACGTCAGTTATCGAGAGCTCGACAACAGGGTAGGGTATATCGTTTGTGATGCACGAACTTACCGAGGTTGAGATCACAATGCAGAGGGCAATGACCACCCTGCGAAATCCTTTAAATATCTTATCTCCTCTCATTACAAGTGCACTGTTATACCGAAGTTGATATCGGTGATGTTAAACTTAAAACGCATCTGCGAGGTGGCTCGACTTCCGCTCTGGTTGCCTAGTTCATCGGTTTGTGTAATGCGAGTATATTTCAATCCACCCATTCCAAACGAGACGTTGGTGCTGACGTTATCTAGCACAAAAACCACGATTCCAGGGTTGAAACTCAAATTGAGTTGGAAGCTGCGATTGTTGATATGTTGCTCATCTCCACCCATATCGTAGCTCGTTACACTCTGACCATCGCTAGCCATAAGCTCTGTCTCGGCAAAGAGTCCAAAAGCACCCTTTTTATCTAGCGCCAAGTAGTTGCGGTGGAATACCGAGTAGTTGAATGAGCTACTTTGAAAATCGACGTAGGGGATATCAAACTCCAAGTCGTTAGTCTCGCCAAAATCGAGCGAACCACTATCTAGCGTGCCAGCCATAGTGCTGTAACCCAGGCGGAATCCTATGCAGCGATTATCGCGATAGAAGTAGCCGATAAATGGATCCAATGAGCCATACGAGAGCGATGCATCTATTCCCGAAAGGAGATAGAGCATCGAAGTGTTGTCGGTTGCCACAGTGCCGTACGCAGCGGTAAGTCCTAATATCACCTCGCCCTTCGAGATAAAGTTAGGCAGAGGTATGTTGGATGTAGGTTCACGATCTACCACCTCGCTCACTGTAAAATCGGCAGGCTGTGTGGCGTTAGCTATAAGTGGCGTGGATAGTGCTACGAGCAGGCCTAAGAGATATATCAAATAATTTCTTTTCATAATAAACTAGATATAAAAACCTACTCCAAAACCAATTGAAAGGATGTTAATTTTAAAATTCATCGACTTGCTCTCCACATCGCCAAAAGTGACTTGATTGTGCACCTGCTCCACTCGACTATACGAGAGTCCAAGCACTCCAACCGATACCTCCATCACGATATTGTCGCTCACAAAAGCGGTAACGCCAGGAGTGAGTCCCAACGAGAAGTTGCGACCTACGGCATAAGTTCCTGTGACGGGCGAGTCGTAGACAAATTTCGATTGTGAGCCTCCTGCGCCGAGCTGAACCTCGTTGAACATGGCGAAACGTCGACTACTTCCAATGGGGATATATTGTCGCAGGATGGCCTGCATTGTGTAGCTGTGACTAAGACTATAAAAGTCAGTTACTGAGAGGCTTACCCCCGACTCATCATCTCCAATGCTTAAGTTGGCGTTGTCGATCCGAAGCAAAGTTCTCTCGTACACCATTCTAGCACCTACCGCCTGATTGTTGGCATAGGTGTAGGTGAACATCGGGCTGACATTGAAGCTATAACCCTCGGAGGTGATATTGTCGATGGCCAAGAATTGGTAGCTATCGTTGTAGTGTGTAGAGTACGACACAGCGCCGCCAACGCTCCATTTTCCCTTAGGAATATAGACGTTATTTAGATCGACCAAACCGCGAGAGATAACTCTTGCGCTATCTGGTTGCACCACCGATTCTGGCTCGGTGGCGCTAACCGAAAAATGCGTTAAGAGCGTCAGGGCGAAAAGTGTCGCTAGTTGTTTTATTTTCATGCGAAAATTTTATTTTTTCTAGTAACCAAACTCGAAGTCGTCGACGTAGAGTTTGCTCGATGTTGAACCATTCATGTAGTCTCCATATGCGCTTGTTGCACACGAGATTACGATGGTGATATCTTTGCTCGGTTTGGTCTCCTTGTCGTAGTAGTATACTGTAAGCTCCTCTTCTTGCATGGTGCTGCCAGAGGTTGACGAGGTGATCCATAGTGATGCGTAGCCGATGATAGCGCCTTCTGTGACCGAAGTTGGTGTTGCAGGGTCCCAAACACCACTTGGAGACGAGGTTCCAGAGGTTACGTCGTGGCGACCAGTCCAATCGACAATTGCGAAGAAGATACGGGCTTGGTCGGTGCTACCTGTGCTGATGTAAGAGGCTTTGTGATAGTCTGCATCAACCGTACCTAGGCTTGCAGCATATTTAAATTTAAGCGAAGTTGGGCGACTTGTCCAATTGTAGCTCTGTCCAAATGAGACTGTACCACTGACTAAGTTTGGGCGTTCAAATTGACCCAAGAATAGATTACCTGCTGCTAAATTAACTAACGACACGCTTGCTCCAGCGAGGTAGGCACAAGAAGAACCACCCATGCCGCTGTATGTACCTTGTGTACATAATTTTGATGCAAAAGAATTATTTCCGCTACCCCACCAAGTTGACGAGCTATTCGATGATTCCCAACAAGAGAGCGAAGAGGATTCAAACCCAGAGTCAGCAATTGTCTGCACGCCCGAAGTTGTGATGCTAAATGTCTCATCTTGGTATTCGCCATCAATCGAATATTTATATTCGTATGTGTTGCCTGCAGTGAACCCTGAAGTGAGGCTATATACCGTAGCACCACCTTCACTCTTTCCCGATGCCCATTGTGGCTCGATGTCGGCTTGATAGGTGTAATCGTCAACAAGCGAAGCGGTTGTCTCGATCCAATCGGTAGTGTTGCTCTTGCGATAGGCGATCTTCACGGAGCTAGGGGTAACAGAGGTTATGCACGCTTTAAACATTCCCGTGTTTGCCCAAAGGTCGAGCGTTGGGTTTGCGACAAGTCCCTCGATTGCAAATCTAGGTGTCGCTTCGCCTTTGGATGACAATGCATCTTTGGCTACGATATTTACGCTCTTTACGCCTGCGATGCTGTACGCCTCGAAGAACTCCGCGCTTAGGGTCAATGAGCCAGATTTACTATCATCTGCCTCGTAGCTTACACCCACACCTTGCTCCGAGAGGTCAACCTCCTCACCTGAAACATATGGAGAGTAAGTTGCCACAACACTATTACTGTCGTCAAGAACCTCAACGTCAATAGATTTGAGCGAGTTAACGGCACTTACCGAGAAGGCAAAACTCTCTCCCGAGTATACTTGAGTTGTCGAGATCGAGAAGCCACTTCCTGTGATAGTTGGTTGAGGCGAGAATGCAAAGCTATCGTCAAACTCCTCACTATCCTCATCCACCGAGACCGTAAGTCCGCCAATCATACCACCAGCTGTCTCCGAGTATTTAAAATTAAGAGTATATGCTGTTGCAGCTTGAGGCTTTTCGATAACTCCCGAGAGCGAAAGTGTGCCAACCTCAGGATCAGTGTGTACGCCCGAGAATCCCCACGAGATATTGCTCACATCGTCTGGTAGGATAAAGTAACCAACGCCCGATTCTGTGAACGAAAGGGTGTAGAGCTTGTCACTCTCGGCCGTCTCCTTATCATACTCGTCACTTGCGGTGACATACGCGATGTAGCCCTCCTCGAAATTCTCGGCAATTGTCTCGTCGTAGACAACCTTTATCGCCGAATTTGTGATCGACGAGGTGATCAAGACGGTGTTGCTCTCGTTGGCTGTGATGGTGAACGATTTTGAGCCATAGTAACCGCACTCATCGAGCGAGGTTGTCGCATAGCTATCAGCGTCGATCGAAAGCTCGGCCGAGTAGCTACCCGCGACAAGATACAGCTCGTCGGGAACTTCGGTCGCAGGTTTGTAATAACGGATCAATTCGCCATCTGCACGGTAGATCTTGAGCTTGCTCTTGGCCAAAAGTTCAGCATCCGAGCTTTTGGTCGAAGCGAGTGAGTAGGTGAGCTTCAGCGTTCCTTCATCGGCTGCAGCTCCACTTCCTCCAAGTTCATCTATAAAATCTTTGCTACAAGCCGTTGTGAGCAGCAAGCAAAGCGATAGAATATATATTATCTTTTTCATAGTTTCTTTTTTTTGAAGTGTTACTCGGCTACAAAACCTTTAGTTTAATTTGACGAACTGTTGTGCCTAAAGCGTCACTCACGACTAATTCAAAGGTCGTTTCACCCGTGCCAAACGCAGCTAAAGCAGGCATAAACTCAGTGATATTGAATTCTAACTCTGTAGCACCCTCAATACTATCGCCAACAGGGAATTTTAGACCAGCGAGAGCATCGGCCATATCATCGGTCTCAGGATTGATCAAATCCATCTCTGTTGCAAGATTCAATTCGCTAAGTAAAGATTCGGTCAATACATCGCTATCTATTCCAACAGTGAAGCTTGTGATACCCCCTGAATCTGGCGAAGTAATATCAAGTACAACTGGTAGGGTAGTATCTGTGTCAATCTCATAAGTAGTATCAAAATCATACCCATCACGCCAAACGACAGAGGGTCCATTACCATCATCCACCGACGATGAGCTCTTTGTTGATTTAACATTGAGGAAAGTATACGAGTGGCGATCCTGAGAATCGACAGCCATAATCTTTATCGTGTGCTCACCCGAGTATTCATATAGTGCGCGCATTGCCGCAAATCTAGCAGTTGCAACTATCGCGCCGTTACTCTCCTCGATAGTCAAATACTCCGAGATTGGGTTTGTTGGCCATACCGAAATCTTGCCATCGACACATCCTGCAGCCTCTAAAGCCTCGCTGAGCGATGAGTTAGACGAGGTGATCGTAACGTCAATACCCGCAACAGTTGAACCGCTTGTAGGTGTGATATCAGCCTTGATCGAATCGTAGCAGGTGTCACTAGCGAAGTCAAAAATCGAACTTGTGATGCTGAATGTCTCGTCGATATCGTGATCGTTTTGCAGTGTCACAACTGGCGAATTTGGTTCGGTTGTCTCATTATCTGGATCATAGATGCTATCTTCGACCAATCCGCTAGAGGCCGAGTAGTTAACGCTTTGAATATAGACGTCGATCGTCTCATCGTAAGTCCAAGTCTCAACCTCGATCTCGAATGTCACATTTCCATCATTAGCATTCTCAACCCTTATGCTAACCTTGCGCCATTGACCCGCAGTCACACCCGAGAGAGTCTGCTTCCACTCAATCGAGGTGTACTCAGGCTCTTGGTTACCAGTGGATAAGTTATACATTCCCGAAAGGACCACAACCAACTCGTTCGACTCCTCGATAGCTTTGAAATATCCGCAACGGCTCTCATCGCGATCGTAATTCAAGGTTGACTCACCTAGCGAGATCGAGACGTTTAATGGCCCCTCTCCGTCTGCAAGATCTTCAGATTTGAATAGATCCTTCAAGTCGGCCGATAGCTCAACCGAAGTTTTGATATTCGAGAGCGTACATACAAACTCGTCGATCTCGGTAGTCTGCTTCGAGATGATCGTTACCTCCTTGGTGCAGCCATAAGTAGGGTACTCCCATCCGCACAACTCGGCATCCTCTGGCGCAATAGAGTTAACGCTAATGGTGTAATCTCCTGCGCTTAAGGTCAATGGTTCTTCGAGTGCATCAAGCTCTTTGAGAGTCGAGTTGTAGACCACCGAATCTTGCTTAATGCTATAAATCGAGACGTCGTAGTCGTCGGTGACGATCTCAGTTTCAGTGTCATCGTCGGCTTTCGAGACAATCTCGCTAAGGACATCTACACTAATATTCAAATTGACAAATTCGAGATATCCAACCGCGTCGACTGTCTCCTCATTTGGCGTAGTGTTCTCGTTAGTGTATGGAGTATCTTCACTCACGCAGCTTACAGCAAAGAGCACGCACGCAGTGAGGATCATTACTTTTTGGGTTATATGTTTCATCTTATTCATTTTTTCGCTTAGGCTTCTGTTTGGTTATCACTCTGAGTGTCGCTATTGTCTACTTCACCATCTTCGTCTGTATTCTCGTCAACTTCAGGCTTCTCGACCTCGACATCTTCGTTGTTCTCAGGGTTTAACTCAATGTCGTCGAGGGTTATAAAGGTGAATGTTTGGTTGAAGCTAACGTTGAACGATAGGCTCGCAGCTTGGTCGGCATTAACCACAATTGTGCTGATTGTTTGTTTTGTGGTCTCTCCGATTGTGGTTTCGGGAAACTCAACCTCGGCTCCAGTCTGTGCATTTATCGCCGAACCTTTGAGGGTAAGAGTGCTCTCGGGTGCAACGAAATAGATCGCCTCCTCGCCACCTTGAGTGAACTCGAATTCATTCTCGGCACTCGTTGTGATGGTGAACTGAGCTTGCGAGTAATATTTGTCGAACCACTCGTCGGTCTCTAGGCGGATCATCGAGTTCGAAAGCGATGCCGTGATTGTCTGCTCGTCATACAATCGAGCATAGATCTCGAACTCAAGTTCACCTGTGAAGCAGGGGTTCTCCTCGTTCTCAATGGTCATGTCGCCATACGATATTTCAGCCTTGTAACTACCCTCGCTTAGCAAAGGAATATTGTCATTGTAATCCTTTAGGGTTGTGTAGACTCTGTCGTAACTCATTGTCTCTAAGGTTTCGGCATCTATGTAGCTACCCGTAAGGTGAAGTGAAAATTCATCACCCGAGGGGATCAATTCGGCGGGGATTTCATAATAGGTCTGCGTGCCGTCATCAGCCTTGGTGGTTACTCCTACCGACTGCTCTGTCACGCACTCAAACAATACCGAACCCTCGCCATATTGGCTCTCAAGGTTCGTCTCTTTTGCACACCCGAAAAGCAGAAGGGCTAGCGCTGAGATGTTTTTTAGTTTGTTCATTTTGTTATCGATTGTTTTGTTTTAGTTTGCTATTGATATTTTGATATTGTCCATGTATACGTAGTCGTAGCTTGATACAATAGTACCACTTGATGCATTCGTTTTCCATGATATAACACTTTCAGAAGTGCAATCATCTAATGTAACACTTCTAGGTGTGGTTATCGAGGAAGCACTATCATTGTTGCTCATTGTTATGCTTACAGAATTATCATCATCATCATCATTATAAACTAGTAGATTCATTTTACTAAACTTATTCTGTTTCCAATCTGCATAAAAATTAATTGAGAGTGAGACGGTTTTTCCAGATTTAAGACCTGTTAATCCAGAAAGATCTAATGAAAGTAGTGCATAGTAGTGTACCCATATAAGACAATAAGCTTTTAAAGCTACGTAGCTGTTCTTGTTATAATAAAATATTCGGCCTGACCAATAATCGAGTCCAGGCACCGTAGGATAAACAATTAAATCCTCAAAATCATCATAAGAGCCAGTCGATGTAACCCCGCTAAAATCCTCCACAAACAAGTACGGCACATCGCAAGAGAAACTATTAGTGGTATTCTCGGTAATTCCACTCAGCGAGATCGCATCACCACTCACAATTGCATTCTCCGACTCGTAGATAATCGAGAGTGATCCAGCCTTAAACTTAGCATTGTAATCATCAGTATAGTATCCAACGCTGTAAACTCCGTTGGCCGAATAGGGTAAAACAATTGACGATGAGCCATTGGCAAAGAGTGCTCCCGAAGGTGCTGTGACGGTCATAGTTTCGATCTCCTCACCAAGATAATTGTTTTTGATAGTCATCTCTAGTGTGGTTACAGGAGTAGCCTCTGGCACAGTGAGCGTAATGGGTGTTACACTCCCCGCCTCCATAGTTTTATTAATTGTGGTTGAGATCTCCTCAGACTTATAACCATTGTTATCATATGCGCGGAACGAAAGAGTGCCATCAAGCTCGCATGGCGCAATAAAGATCCAAGCATACTGATCCCCCTCGTTGAGCTCCTCCTCGAAGTTGAGCGTCACCATCGACGAACCGCCGCTAAGCGAAGTCGATGTCGTAGGGGCGCTAGAGGCAGCATCAAACGAGAAGTTGCCAACCACATCACTAGGAAAGGTCACCTCCAAAGTTCTAACCCCTTGCTCAAATAAATTGCGTCCATCGGGGATGTTAATGCGCAGAGCATGAGTCATATGCGAGAATGAAAGTGCTAAATCGCCGTCAGGTGTCCCGCCTAAAGCGCCACCTGTAACGGGGCTCGCCACCATAATATCCAACTCTCCATCATAAAGGCCACTCTGCTCACCAGGAAGCGCGAAAGTGACCTCACTTCCGCTGACCCCCGTAGGCTTTGGATAGACACCAAAGTAGGTGTAAGTGCCCGAGCTCATAGTTGTGACATCGGCCGTGAAAACCGCGTGAGAGTATGTCTCGAAGAAATATTTTTGTTTGAATTCCGCCTCAGAGAAGCTGTAAGAAGTCGCTCCATCCTCCTTTGCCCAAAGGTAGATGCAGTCGTCGGTGAGCCACTCGACTGATGCCATATCATCGGGGTCGAGAGCAGTTCGAGTCGTAGCCTCAGAGACGCAGATCGAAATGCCCTGATAGTCAGTGAGTACGGACTCCTCTAATGGTTGCTCATCTACTACCGCATTACAAGAGATAGTAGCGAGAGCAAGAAAGATCAAAATTAGTTTATAAGTGTTCATTTTAGGTTTGTAAATTGAGCGTAATGTTACGAAATTTTAACAAGAAAAACAAATTTTGTCTATATTATACCTATAAAAAGAGAAAAATAGCACTCTTTTGGCCAAATCGAATGGCCGATAAGGCAGCTGCCGCAATAGATCTATTATCAACGCGTTACGGCTACTCAAGCTGCAATTTTCAACAAATCACCTCGCGCGAAAGGGCTAATTTATATCTATTTGCAAATTAAACTCTTAGCGGATAGAGTCTGCTGATCGCCCCCAAGCTGCGACAAAAGCCATTCAGCCAATTGAAAGTTAATATTTTTTAGCTATCTTTGTGCAATATATTAATAGTTGTGCGCCATGCCGCTCATCGTCACCCCCGAGAGCCAACCCCAAAGAAAAGCGGTTACACTCGGCAAGAAGAAGAGCAAAACCATTCCGTGCAAAATTGCCCTTAATTGATTGACAATCACAAAGATACCCGCCAATCGATTAGGATTTGGTGTGCATGGCCAACACCCAAAAAGGCCAGAAGTTGTTAATCTTTTGAGATGAAATCAGAGAAAATATCAATCGTAGTTCCAATATACAATGTAGAGGATTATTTATCTCGTTGCATAGATTCTATTGTTTCGCAGAGTTACTCTAATATTGAGATAATGCTTGTTGATGATGGATCTCCAGATAGATGCGGTGTTATTTGTGATCAATATGCACAGAGTGATTCAAGGATAAGAGTTTTCCATATTCCCAATGGTGGCGTAGCAAAAGCTCGGCAGTTAGGCGTCGAAAACTCTCAAGGCGAGTATATAATCTTTGTTGACCCCGATGATTGGTTGCCACAAGACTCAGTGGAGACACTTTATTCAAATATGTCGGATGAGGTGGATATTGTGATGGGAGGGTATGAAGCAGTGTTGAATTCTGGAAGCATAAAAGTTTGTCCCCAACCACGTATCATTGATAAAGATAGTTATATTGAATTATTATTATCAGATAAGGTAAGCTGCAATTTGTGGGCAAGATTATATAGAAGATCGTTATTTACAGATTCGAGCTTTCCAATCTTGAAGAAAACGCAAGATTTTCTTACTAATTTAGATATATCGCCCTCTGTTAGGTCTGTTATAGTAATAAACGCGGTAGTTTATTACTATTATCAGCGGAGTTCATCGACATCTTACACATATCCAATGAAGTTAGATATCGCTCAGGAAATATGTTTATCGGCAAAAAGAATTTTAATTCAGAAAGGCATTTTCGAGAAGTATGAAAAGCCATATCACAGGTATGAACTGCTTAGGCTGTTTGAGATAATCAGAAAAGGTGGAAGTGTAGATGTGAAATCAAAATTTGTTAAGAGTGTATGTGAGAGTAATGCTGGACTTCAGAATAGCCTTATAGAGCGATATTTATTTATGTCATTACGTATTCAACGCCTACAATATATTTTTATTTCAGCAAAAAAGATCCAGCAGAGATGCCAAGGTAAAGCATAAAGTGATAATAATGAAGTCAATAACTTTTTTAATGCCAGGAGGATCACCCAAGCCAATTGGGGGGTATAAGGTTGTCTATGAATATGCAAATAGATTTGTGCAAGATGGTTATGATGTGCATATCATGATGCCTATGTCTCTATCATTCTGGGAGTCTAATGTCGTTGAAAAGCTAAAGGTTGTTCCGCGATATTTTCAGAATCTATTGACTGGAAAATTTAAACCTCGTTGGTTTCCTCTTGATGAGCGTGTTAAATTACACCTTGTGCCATCGCTTTTAGAGTGTTTTGCTCCGCGAACAGATGCATATATTGCAACATCAATTCATACTTCGGAATATTTAAATCGCTACAAGCGAGTGTCGAATAATTGCAAGTTCTATTTAATTCAAGATTTCGAGAATTGGCACACCTCAGATGAGAGAGTCATCGAGACATATAAGTTCGATATGCACAAAATATGTATCTCAAACTGGTTGGCGGAAATTGTGAGATCAGCGGGAGTTGGGTGTACTGTTATACAAAATGGTTTTGATTTTGAGAAATTCAGACTAACACTCCCGATAGATGAGAAAAATAAATTCTCGATAGCTATGATGTATCACAAAGATGCAAGAAAGGGATGTGTTTATAGCTTTGAAGCGTTGAGCATTGTAAAACAGCGATACCCACAATTAAGAGTTGAACTATTCGGAGCATCGAAACCTAGCGAGCAACTACCTAATTGGTGCTGTTTTCACCTAATGCCATCTGCCGAGCTACACAATCGAATTTACAATGACTCCGCGATATATATTGCTTCGAGCATAATGGAGGGTTGGGGGTTAACCATCGGAGAGGCGATGATGTGTGGAGCAGCTATCGTTTGTTCCGACACAGACGGATTTAAGGAGATGGTCGAAGATGGCCATAGCGCTTTAATCTCACCGATCAAAGATCCAGCTCACATGGCCGAGAATATAATCCGATTGATTGAAGATGACACCCTGAGATGTCGCATTGCTACAAATGGCTATAATGCCATACAGAAGTTTACATGGCGAGGCTCATATTTAAAATTAAAAACGATTATTGGAGAGCACACCGCATAGTCAAAATTATTGTTAAATGATTATACCAGTTTTTATACTCTTTGGCGTAATTGCCAGCCTGTTTATCTTCGAGAAGGAGAATGCACCGCTAAACCCATTTGCGTTGCTTTGTGTCTTTGCATCAATGGTGTTGATCTGTACGTTCCGCGATATAAATATGCCTGATAGTATAAACTATATTGATGACTTTTCAGGCTTTATGGTCAATGAACGTTTTGAGATAGGATATACTATAATTCGAGATGCTGTGAAAGCGATAGGGGCTAATTATAGAGTGCTATTTTTTGCGGTAGCTCTAGTCTCCATATTTATAAAGCTTAATGCTATTGTCAGGATATCGCCATACGTATATGGAAGTTTGCTCGTCTATTTGTCATACTTCTTCATCCTACATGATATGATACAGATACGAGCAGGATTAGCCGTCGGGTTCTTATTTTTTGCTATCAAATATATCACTGAGCGCGATTTAACTCGGTTCATTATTGCAGCCACACTTGCTTCGTGTTGCCACTTGTCGTCGCTTGTGATATTTCCTCTGTGGTTTTTACCTCTGATTAGATTTAATAAGTTGGTTTGGGTTTTTTTGATACCGTTATGTTATTTTCTTGTTGTAGTTTATGGATTAACAGCGGGTCGAATAATTTCATATATACCAATTAATCAAATTCAGAATTTATACATTGGGTATTCGCATAGTTTAGAGCAAGGTAATCATGATGTAATTAATATATTTAATATGCTTCTATTGGGTAAGGTTGTAGTATGTACTTTTTTAATACTATATAACGATCTTATCGAAAGTCGATTCTCTGCTTTTAAGCCATGGTTAATGATATACACCGCCTCATTAGCTATTTATATAATGTTCTCGGATCTCCCCGTAGTTGCAATCCGTATTAGCGAGTTTCTGCAAACTGTCGAATTGATTATAATACCAATGTTTGTTTTTGTTTTCAGTGATAGGTTTGTTGGGAAGATAATTGTAATATCAATTTCTGCTGTATATTTACTTGGTATAACGTTTATTAATGAGTATCTATTATAATAGTAATGTTTACCTCCAATCTTTCCATACTACTAGCAACCTACAACAGTGTGAAATTCTTAGAGTCTCAAATAGAGTCTCTGTTGAATCAGACATATACAGGGTTTACTATATACGTTCACGATGACGGCTCAACTGATAATACGGTCGAGATTTTACGAAGTTATGCCGCATCACACTCCAATATTGTTTTGTTGGAAGATGCTACTCATGCGCGTGGAGCTATGCGCAGCTTTATGTGGATGTTAGAGCACGTTGAGGCTGATTACTATATGTTTTGCGACCATGATGATGTGTGGTTGCCTCAAAAGATAGAATTATCGCTTGGTAAGATGAGAGAGATTGAAACTGTGAACACACCAGCAATGGTCTTCACCAATCTCAAAGTGGTTGATGGAGAGCTAAATGTAATTGCTGAATCAATGTGGGGGTATGAAAAATTACGTCCTGCCTACCTCTCGCAATTGAAATTTGCAGTAACCAAAAATATCTTTACTGGTTGCACAATGTTGTTTAATAATAGCGCCAAGCAGGTGAGTTTGCCGCTTAGTCCAAAAGCACTTATGCACGACAGTTGGGTTGGCTTAAAAGTGTTGGCAAATGCTGGAGTTGTTGGTTATGTCGAAACACCACAAGTACTGTATCGACAACATGGCAATAATGTTGTAGGTTCAGTGGCCATTGATAATAGCTTTAAATATTACCTTTCGAAAGTCACCAATTTTTTATCGATGCTAAAAAAATGGAGGCGAATATATGAAATGTCGAATTGTGCAATTGGCAAACGAACCCCTTTTTTACAATATTATTATTGGAAATTTTACTACCTAATTATTAGGTGATAATGAATAATTTATAAATGAAAGTAATTATAATCTGCGTCAACTATAACACCTATCATGAGCTTGATGGCTATTTGCTCTCTATTTCGAATGCAGCAAAAGAGGTCAAAGGGTTAGTTGAGGTAACGGTTGCTGTGGCAGACAATACTCCTGCTGAGTTGCGCAAATCCTTTAGTGTTGATTATCCTCATGTCATCGTGTTGCCCTATATCTTAGAAAGGAATGATGGATATTTGGGAAGTGCAGAGGTTGTGATGTCAGATCTAAGAAAGAGTGGTCGTTTAGCCGAGTATGACTATTGTGTTGTCTCGAATGTCGATTTGCAACTCTCTAAAAACTTCTTTCAGGAATTACATTCTACACAAATAGATGAAAATATTGGTTGGATTGCCCCCGAGATCTATACTCAACAGTTAAATAGATATGAAAATCCATTTATGACGAGTCGACCATCGCTAAAAAAGATGAATTATTGGATTACTCTATATAAATATCCAATCCTATTCTTTATTCAATCAAAATTGGCAAAGTTGGCTGCTCGAAAATCAACATCGACAACTCAATCAACAATATACGCAGGCCATGGCTCGATAATGATATTTAGCAAGAGTTTTATTACTCATTACGCCGAGGGTAATTTCCCCTCATTTATGTATGGTGAGGAGATTTATTTTGCGGAGTTAGTTTTGCAAAATGGTTTGATGGCACGCTATCAACCTAATATCGTTGTTTATAATAGAGGCGGAGTTTCCACAAATCTTTTGGGTGTTAAACGCAAAGCGAAGATGAATTACGACTCGTTAACAGCTTTAAAAAAGAGATTTTTCGAATAAACCTATGACAATCATGACCCCTCCCCAAGTCTCCATAATCATGCCCTCGTACAACTCTGCGGAGTTTATTGGGGCCTCTATCGACTCGATTCTTGCTCAAAGTTACGCTTTGTGGGAGTTGGTTGTGGTCGATGATTGCTCGTCGGATGACTCTTGCGAGATTGTTGAGCGTTATGCCGAGCGTGATAGCCGAATACGGTTGATTCGGCTCACCGAGAATAGCGGTGCTGCGGTGTCGCGCAATCTGGCTCTCGACCATGTTCAAGGGCGTTACATTGCTTTCTGTGATAGCGACGATCGGTGGATGCCCGAGAAGTTGGAGCGGCAGTTGGATCTGATGAGTCGCGAGGATTTGGATGTCTGCTACTCATCGTACATCGAATGTGATGAGCGGGATGAGAATTTGGGTGTTATCATAGCTCGCAGAGAGGTGAATTACCGTGAGATGATCCGCAACGACTATATGGGCTTCCTGACCTTTATCTTCGATACTCACAAGGTTGGTCGACCTCAATTTCCGCTGCTCAAGAAGCGCCAGGATTGGGCATATAAGCTCCTTGTGATGCAGAAGTCTCACAGGGCTAAGAGTGTGATGGAGCCTCTGGCATATTATCGAGTGCGCCGCGGGTCGCTTTCGAACCAAAAGATGGGGCTGGTGACGTATAATTTGGATGTTTACCGCAAGGTGCTCCACTTCTCACCCGTTAAGGCATGGGCAATTTTTTTGCTAGAATTTATGCCAAGATACATTAAAAAACGTTGGATATATAAAATTTCAAATAAATAAAGTAACAAAAAATGAAAATAGCAGTAGTAGGAACAGGATACGTGGGTTTGGTCTCGGGAGCTTGTTTTGCGGAGATGGGTGTTTATGTCACCTGTGTGGATATTGATCAGAAGAAGATTGAGTCGCTTACTCAGGGCAAGATTCCAATCTATGAGCCAGGTTTGGATGAGATTGTTTTGCGCAATTATAAGGAGGAACGATTGAAATTTACAACCGACCTGACTGATGTAATCGACGATGTTGAGGTGGTTTTTTCGGCCGTTGGAACGCCTCCCGATGAGGATGGTTCGGCCGATTTGAAGTATGTGCTGGAGGTGGCTCGGACCTTTGGTCGCACGATCAAAAAATACACGATCTTGGTCACCAAGTCGACCGTGCCCGTGGGAACTGCAATGCGAGTTAAGGCGGCCGTGCAAGAGGAGCTCGATAAGCGTGGTGTGGATATCCCATTCGATGTGGCTTCGAACCCTGAATTCTTGAAGGAGGGTGCTGCAATTAAGGATTTTATGTCGCCCGACCGTGTGGTAGTTGGCGTGGAGTCGAAGCGTGCCGAGGAGGTTATGAGCAAGCTCTATCGTCCATTCTTGATTAATAATTTCCGCGTGATCTTTACCGATATTCCTTCGGCCGAGATGATCAAGTATGCGGCAAATTCAATGCTCGCAACGCGTATCTCGTTTATGAACGACATCGCGAACCTTTGCGAGTTGGTGGGCGCAGATGTGAATATGGTGCGCAAGGGTATCGGTTCGGATAGTCGCATTGGCTCGAAATTCTTATATCCAGGTTGCGGATATGGTGGTTCGTGCTTCCCTAAAGATGTTAAGGCGCTGATCAAAAGTGCCGAGAAGTCGGGCTATGAGATGAAGGTGCTTAAGGCTGTCGAAGATGTTAACGATGCTCAGAAGCGCAAGGTATTCGATAAGTTGACAGCTAAATTTGGTGGCGAGCTCAAAGGTAAGAGAGTGGCTATCTGGGGTTTGGCCTTTAAGCCTGACACCGATGATATGCGTGAGGCAACCTCGCTTGTGACAATCGAACTGCTTTTAGAGGCTGGCTGCACGGTGAAGGTTTTCGACCCAGTTGCTATGAGCGAATGTCGTCGTCGCATCGGTGATGTGGTGGAGTATGGCGATGATATCTACGATACGGTGCTCGATGCCGACGCGATTCTGCTACTCACCGAGTGGAAACAATTCCGCCTGCCAAGCTGGGGTGTTGTGAAGAAGTCGATGAATGGCAATCTGATTATTGATGGTCGCAATATCTATGATCCAGCCGAGATTGCCGCTGCGGGGTTTGAATATAGCTGCATTGGTCGCAGGTAAAAAATAGAGGCGTAGTTGATCTAGAAACTGTTTTTTTTGCATTTTTCGAAAAAAAATAACACAAAAGATGGTGTAAGATAATATATATCAGTTATATTTGTGGCCGAATACTAATTAAAAACGTAATAGTCATGAAGAAATTTTACCTTTCACTAGTAGTAGCATGCGCTTGCCTAATGGTTGCTTGCGGTAATGCAGAAATTGACAAGATCCAAGAGTTAGTAGTTGAGGCTACTGAGCAAACTAAGGCTGCTAAATCAGCAGAGGAGGTTGGTGAGATCGCAAACGAGCTACAAGAGGCTATGGACCAAATCGCAGCTGAGTCAGGAGACAAGTTAACTTTTGGTAAAGATGTTGATGAGGCTCTAACTGAGTACCAAAAAGTATCAGCAGCTAAACTTAAAGAATTCGGTATCGAGGTTGAGTTCTAGTAGCCAACATTGATGGTTAATCCATCAAACAAGAAACACAAGCGGGTGTAAATCAGTGTAACAACTGATTTGCACCCGCTCTTTTTGTGGAGGTGGCGGCTCTTACTCTTGAACCCACATAGACTATCTCAAAGAATCAAATCGCTAATAATTAGTGATTTACGAAAAGCGACTTTAAAACACAGCATCATAGAGGCGATTTGCATATATCAAAAATTGGGTGTAATTTTGGGTGCAAATAATAGACAAAGCCAATATGAATATAAAAAGAAACATAACCTTTCAGCTTGAGAGTCGCAAGAAAAATGGAGTGCCAATCGTAGAGAATGTACCGATACGTATGCGTGTGGTCTTTGGAGGCAAGCGCATAGACTTCACTACGGGTTATCGTATTGATGTGGCAAAATGGGAGGCTAAAAAGGAGCGAGTGAAGAATGGGTGTACAAATAAGCTCAAACAGAGTTCCGCAGAAATAAATTCTGACTTAGCCAAATACGAACAGAAGATACAAGAGATATTCAAGCGTTTCGAAGTTGCCGAGATAATGCCATCACTAGAACAGATCAAGAGTGCGTTTAGCTCAACATCATCTCCAAACAATAACAATGAGGAGCAAGTTAAAATCGACTTTTGGGAGTCATTCGATAGGTTTGTCATAGAGTCGGGGCGATTGAATAACTGGGCATACTCTACACACCAGAAATTTAAGACCGCCAAAATACACCTGCATAACTTCAGAAAAGAGCTAACTTTTGAGACATTCGACACGCAGGGCTTAAATGATTATGTGAGCTACTTGCGAGACAAGTGTGATATGAGAAACAGCACACTACACAAGCAGTTGGGATTTATCAAATGGTTTCTTCGATGGGCACATCGGCAGGGTTTGCACTCAAATGCTGACTATGTGATGTTCAAGCCGAAGTTTAAGGATGCACAGAAAAAGGTTGTATTTCTAACTTGGGAGGAACTGACAGCCCTCAACGAGTTTCAAATTCCTGACACAAAGCTATATTTGGAGCGAGTGCGAGATCTATTTCTCTTTCAATGCTACACAGGTTTGCGCTATTCAGACCTCTATAATCTGCGTAGAAGTGATATTAAGGAGAACCATATCGAAGTGACGACTCAAAAGACTGCCGACAACCTTATAATTGAGTTAAATAGCCACAGTCGCTCTATTCTCGAAAAGTATAAAGATGTAGCCTTTGAAGGGCAAAAAGCGTTGCCGACCATCTCTAACCAGAAGTGCAACAACTACTTAAAGGAGCTTGCCCAACTCGCTGGCATTGATGAGCCTGTGCGCCAAACATACTACAAGGGGAGCGAGCGCATAGATGAAATTATTCCCAAATATGCACTACTTGGCACACACGCAGGGCGGCGTACATTTATATGTAACGCTTTGTCTCTCGGTATTCCTGCAAATGTAGTGATGAAATGGACAGGACACAGCGACTACAAGGCGATGAAGCCGTATATCGACATTGCCGACAAGATCAAGGCTTCGCAGATGAGTAAGTTTGACCAGTTTTAAAATTATAAT
>JBCQVS010000039.1:0-19110 GCA_047172885.1 Rikenellaceae bacterium
CTCTCGATCAAGGCAGGAACAAAGAGCAAAGAAACAACAAGCGACACCGAGAGGTTAATGATAATCACCGCAGCAAAATCGGTGAGGTTTTCCTTGATATAATCGGGCATAAAGAAGATTATCACAAGCGAGCCAATGGTGGTTATCAGGGCTGCCAAGATTGCCGAGAACACCGTGCGGTTTCGATAGTAATTATAGTGATCTACCATCACAATAGAAGTGTCGATAATAATTCCAAACGACACGGTGATTCCCGCCAACGAGAACAGATGCAGCTCCATATTAAAGAGATAGTAGAAGATAACTGCGATAAAGATATTTGCAGCCAAGGTGATCGCCACAATCGAGAGATAGCGCCACGAGCGTGAGGCTACCAAGACAAAGAGCAGCAAGATCACTAGCGCTAGCAGAGTGCGTGAAATGAGGCTTGCGAGCTCCACACGGATCTCCTCAGCCTTATCTTGGCTAAGGGTGATGTAGTAACCCTCCTCCAATGCTGCTTGAAGCCTCTCGACCTCGCTGAGCAGACCATCCGACATCGAGATAACATTCTCCTCGCTATCGACGTAGATATTCAAGTTAATGGTGTTCATGCCATTAATTCTAAAATATCGCTCTGCGCTGCGCTCACGACTCCCTACAACTGCTACGTCCCTTAAGTAGATCATCCTACCCTCGACCGAGGCGATTGGTGCAGCTCCCAGATCGTCCCCCACTTGGGTCTGCAAGAGCAAAGTTATTCTCTCCTTATCACCCGTTTTTAACTGCCTCTCAACATCACCAACAATCGAGCTACGACCCAAGAAATCCCTAATCGCAGTTGATATATCACGAGCGCTAAGACCGTAAAGTTCCAGACGTTGCGGATCATACTCAACATCGAGATACTCCGACGAGGAGCCTGTAAGCCAAACGTTGGTCACACCCTTGAACTCCCTGAGAGGCGAGACCATCTGCTCCTCGATATACTCGGCAATCTGTCCAAGCTCCTTATCGGCATTGACCGTGTAGCTCAAAAGCAGTGTTTCACTCGCTGTGCCTCCATTGGCTTGACCTCCCGAGAGCTCTGGATAGCTAGCCTCCTCAGGGAGACTCTCGGAGATTTGACGCAATAGAGTCGAGATCTCGAAGCGCTTCGAGGCGATGTTAACTCCCTCCTTAAGGGTTATAAAGATCTTTCCGCTCTCCTCCGAGGAGGTGGAACTTATCTCGTCAATGCCAACTACCGTCGAGAGTGTCGCTTCGATGGGGCTCACAACTTGCGCCTCCATAACCTCCGATGAGGCACCCTTCCAAGTGGTTGTCACGCTAAGCTTCTGACCCTGCTTGGGAGTTGGGTTATACGACAACCTTAGCGAGGGCATCAGAGCAACTCCAATGACCATTAGCACCACCATTACCAGAGTTAGTGAGAATGGCGAAATCCTATCTAAAAAGCCCTTTTTCATCCTCTCTTGCGATAAATGGTGTTATAAACTAGCGGAATAAAGAAGAGCGAAACCATGGTTCCGAATAACATTCCGATGATGAGGGCCAACGATAGTGGGTATTGCAGATCAGAGCCCATATCTACTCGACGCAGGAATGGCGCAATTGCCAAGATCGTCGTGAGTGAGGTCATTATAATTGGCTTCAAGCGCTTTTGGCCCGCTGTGAAGATCGCTTTTATTAGTGGCATTCCCTCACGACGCAACCTATTTATCGTATCAACCTTTAGGATCGAGTCGTTGATAATAATTCCACTCATCACCACGATTCCAATTAACGACATAAGGTTTAGGCTCTCACCCAAGAGCCACAATCCTGCCATCACAAAGAAGATATCTATGGCTAGCTCCAAGAGGATAATAAGGGGTTGTATGACACTCTCAAACTGCGCCGCAAGGATAAAATAGAGCAGCGAGATGGCGATAAGTAAGACCACGGTAAGCTCCAATATCATCTCGCGTGAGCTGAAGTAACCTCCACTAAAGGTTGCACTCATCGGTGCTCCATGTTGCAGTGTCTCTTCGATACGCTCGATGATCTGCTCAATTTCAGAGCTTGGAGCGTTGACGTAGATTGGGTAGTAGTCACCACCGCTATTGGAGTATAATAATTTGAAATCTTCGCCTCGCTGCTCCTCGATAATTAGCGACAAGGGCACCTCGACACCTTCTGAGTTACGCACCTTCGAGGAGAGGATATTTTCCGCTTGGGCACGTGAGTAGCCCGTGACAACTGGTACGGAGTAACCACCACGGTTTATCTGGAAGAGCGAGTTTTGGCTTACCATATTCCTTAGCACGGTGTAGATCTCCGTGTAGCTTAGGTTGTAGAGCGCCATCGCTTCGGTGTCGGCCATGTAGATTATATTCTCCTCCAAGGTGGGAGTTGAGATATTGATATGGGGCAAGCTATCTTGCAGCAGCTCCAGGGTGCGAACGACATCCTCCACTTCTGGGGTGCCGCCATTTCGAGCCTTGAGGCTTACCACAAGGTCGCTCTCATCATCAGAGAAGATCACATCGAAGATATTGCCCGAGGTGGAGAACGAGGCTGAGGCTTGCGGGTATTTCTGGGTTAGAAAATTTTCAATACCCTGCTCGACATCCTTTAGACTTTCGTTGTCACGTGCTTTGATATATACGATCGCCTCCGAGGTGGTGATGCTCGGTGTGTGCGACATCATAAATTGTTGCACTCCTACCATCGAGGTGGTTTGTGAGCAGTACTCGTCTATAGACTCTAGCATTGCTGCTGTTCTTGCGTCGTTCTCTAGGAGCGATATTCCGCTGTTCCAGTCGATCTGAACTATTGTGTCGTCGTAGCTTATTTCTGGAAGTGTGCTCTTTTCAATTCTGCCATAGATGAAGTATGTTGCGGGGATAAGCAGCAGGAAACCTAGGTAGACTAGCTTTGCATGGCGGAGGGTCCATTTCAAAACTACCTCGTAGGGTCCTGCCAAGTTTATTCTGCTGCTAAAGAGTCTATTGTGGCTTGCGCGCTTGCGGCATAGGGCGTAGAAGTAGACAGGCAGAACCAATACCGAGACTAGAAGCGAGGAGAAGAGAGCGATGGTAACTGCCATAGCTTGATCGTAGAACAAGGCTCCTGCAACACCGCTCAGAAAGATCAAAGGTAAGAACACCGAGCAGGTGGTAAGAATCGAGCTGAGCATTGGGGTAAAGACCTCACCTACGGCTCGTGAGATAGCACTTTTTAGATCATTGCCCATGCTCCACCTTTGGACGATATTGTCGATTACGATAATCGAGTTGTCGACCATCATTCCCACACCTAGGATCAGACCCGAGAGCGAGATGATATTTATCGAGATTCCCAAGGCGTAGAATGCCAGCAGGGTGACGATAAGCGAGAGGGGGATGGTGATGATAATTAGCAGTGGTGAGCGCACGTCACCCATAAAAATAAAAATTACAAGGCAGGCTAGCAAGGCTCCTGCGATAAGGTTATTCGAGAGGCTGCTAATCGAGTAGCTTAGCAGCTTGGTTTGATCTCGGCTCAGCTCAAAGCGGATATTTGGGTACTCCGCCTCCATCTGCTCCACCAGCGTGTTGATGCTCACTTGGAGATCCTCCATACGGGCATCGCTCTGCTTGATGATAGCTACCGAGAGGGCATTTTGCTTGCCACTGCGCACAAGTCCGCTTCTTTGGCTCGGCTGCTCGATGATTGTGCAGAGCTCTTTGAAGAGGTAGATTCTGCCGTTGTGGTTGATGTAGATATTTTCGATATCCTCCTTCGAGGTGATTTGGGTGTCGAATTGGATATTGTAGCGGTACTCGCCATCACGGATGCTAAGTGCCGAGAGTGAGAGGTTGTTTTTCTCGATTGCCTCCGAGAGAAATGCAACATCCTCACCCATCGAGTTTAGGCGCTTAAGGTCGGGGATACACAGCAGCTCGGGTGAGATCACACCGCTCACATCGGCAATGGCGGTCTGCTCCAATTGCTCGATACGCTTTACGATCACGTCGCGCGTAAATTCCCCCAAGTCGGTGAAGTCGACACCCGCCTGCGAGAGTTCGTCGCTCGACTCCCCACGAAGCATAATATCGAGGTAGAAGGCTGGGATATCGGTGACATTTGCCTTGACGATTTTTGGGCGTTCAGTACCCTCGGGCAGCGACAAGTAGGCACGATCCATCTTCTCGTTAACCTCGATAAAGGCGATATCCATATCGGTCGAGGGCTCGAACGAGAGGTGGACAACACCTGCATCGCTACGTGCCTCGGTCGAGATGTCGCTCAGGCCAATGACCTGCGAGAGTTGGCTCTTTAGGGGGCGCAGCAACGTATTATTGACCTCACGCACCGACATGCCAGGGCTCGAAACGTGCACCGAAACCTTCGGAATATCAACATCAGGCATCAGCGAGACTGGCAAATAGCTCAGCGAAATAAATCCCAAAACTATAAAGGCTATCACGCACATCGTGACGGCTATTGGTCGCTCTATTAATCGTTTAATCATACCCTTTTATTTACTTAATATTTACCCTCACACCATCGGCCAAGTTGCGGTTGCCAGAGATGATTATTACGTCCGAGTCGCTAAGTTCGGTGCCTTTGTCTGTGTGGCCTGTGATTAGGTGTGAATCAATGTTCGACATTTCGACTGTGACGTAGGTCCAGACTGTTTCGCCACCCTCGTAGCGGAAGATTACGTGGAAGCCATCTCGCAAGACTACGGCATCTTTGGGTACTACATATTGCCCCTGGATCTCACGATTGAGAACCAGCTTCACGTTCATTCCCTCCATAAGGTAGTTACCTGAGTTGGCCACCTTAGCGCGAACCTTGATTTGTCCATTGTCGTCGATTAGAGGATTGATTTCGGTGATTTGACCTGCGAAAGTGCGATCATCGTCGATAAAGGGCGAAACGGAAACCTTTTGCCCCATGGCAACCTCTTCAAGCTCAGCCTCCAAGATAAAGAACTCGACATCGAAGTAGGTATCGTCGATCAGCGTGCAGAGGGCAACTTCACCCACCGCATCGTAGGCCTTAGCCTCGACATTGGCGACTCTGCCCGAGAATGGTGCGTAGATATAGCACGCCTCCAAAGCTCGCTCTGCCGCTTGCAATTCATCCTCCGCTGTGTTGTAGCCAGAGGAGTGTTTGGCGTTGTTCAAGATCGCTTCTGGCACCTCCACCGAGTCGGCTCCGTAGCCTTGACCGATGAGCTTGTCGGTGAGATCCAAGTGCGCTTTCTCCATCGAGCGTTGCGCCTTTTGCAGCTCGATTGTTGCCTCCCGCGTGTCGAGAAGCGAGAGGAGAACTCCTTTGCTCACCCTATCGCCATTTTTGATGTTGATCGTGTTGATCGTGCCTGACGCAGGAAAGGCGATCTCGCTCTTGGTTACTGCTCGCAGCTTACCATTGCAGACGATCTGCTTGTTGAATGTTTGGCGTTGCAGGTGCATTGTGTCGACATATATTGCGGCGCTCTGCTCCTTGCTCTTGGTGTTATTCTCTTGGGTTTTGGTCTTGCTGCCTGCGCATGAGGTAAATGCTGCTAGGGTCAAAAGGGCGTATATTAGTTTCATAGCTGATTCTCGATTATTTTGTCAAACTCTGCGTTAATGTCTATATTTTGGATGTAGTCGTAAAGCGATAGTTGCCTGATCTCGTAATAGGCGCTCCAATAGGATGTTAGCTGGCTCACATACTCGTCATTGGCGCTATTGAGTTCATCCTGGGCGGTGTTGAGATCCGTTACCGTTACACTTCCATTCTCGAAGCGCTCCAAGGTGATTTCGTAACGCTCACGTGCAACTCTTTGGGCTGCAAGCGATGCTGAGCATTGTCTGACTCGGTTGTTGAACTCCAAGACTTTCATTCTAATATCTTGGCGGAACTCGATCTCCTCTTGCTCGTTTTGCGTAAGGATAACGGCTCTCTCGGCTTCGGCCATCTTGATTTGACCCTTGCTCATTCCCCAATCGAAGATCGGCATGCTGATGCTAATTCCCACGATCTCTTGGTCGGCTGGTGAGCGGTAGACTCCAGGGAGGCTATAAGCGGTATTCGACATTCCTAGGTTTGCTCCCAATTGGATTTGGATTCCTCTGTCGGCCTTGGCTTGAGCAACGTCCATATCTGCATCTAACTCTTCGAGTTGCTGTGAGGTTTCGTGGCTCGAATTGGCTAGGGCTCGATCCAGAACAAAATCGTAATCTAAGACTACATCGGGTACCGAGGTTGGAGGGACAAGTTCGAAGTTTCGATCCTCGCCTACACCCATATACATCGCTAGGGTGAACCTTGCTGACTCCAAGGCGATTTGGCTATCGCTCATGCTGATCTCGGAGTTAAGCATGGCTAGCTCCAATTGCAGCAGCTCGCTCTTGGTGATTGTGCCTAGCTCCTCGAAGCGACGCTTGGCAATTTCGTATAATCTTCGTGTATCACGGTTATTATCGACGTTATTGTTGTGGGTGGTTTGAGCCGAAAGCACTGCAAAGAAGTAGGTTGCTGTGTTGATGGTGATGCTCTCCATTGACTCCAGGAATGAGCGTTTGGCATTCTCGTAGGTGAGCGGTGCTGTTTTCTTCTGCCACTTTAGGGTGTTGAACGAGCGCAGTGGTTGGGTGTAGGTGATACTAAAGGGTACCGAGTTGTAGAGGATATTGTTGTAATCGAACTGATCGAGTCGCGTGAGGGAGGTGCTCACCGAGACGGTACCGCCTGTAAGGGCTATCTCTTGATCTAGCGACAAGGTGAGGTAGTTGGTCAGGGTGTTGTTGGCCACATAGTTGATCTCACCCGTTTCGGAGTTACGCACCTCGACATTCGAGCGGTCGTAACCACCAACATAGCCATCGAGGTTAACCGAGGGCAGCAGCTCAGCTTTGTAGGAACGATAGCTCCAATACTGCGACATAAAGCTCAGCTCGACGATCTGCGCCGAAGATGAACTCTCGTGAGCAATCGAAATCGCTCGATCCAAGGTCATCCGCTTAGGCATAATCTGCGCTGACACTTGATCTGCTCCCACAAGGCAGAGGGAGAGGAGTAGTAGGTTTTTCATTATTCTTGTTCGGTTTTGTTATTTTCTCTATTTATGTTAAATAGCCTCATTTTTGCAACAATAAGCGCGCCATAATGTTAATATATTGCATATCAGCATTATAGATATTTTGCAAGTGTCCGATATCGGACACGTTGTATCAATATCGGACACTTTTCTTAAAAATTGCAACTCATAACACTCTATAATTTATACTGCACCAAACAATCGTTGCCATCCTGGTCGTAGTCGACCGTGTAGAGCGAATTATCGTCGCTGCAGTGTATGAGCGCAGCATTGTATTTAAAATTCTCGATCAAGAGCTTCTCCTTGGGTTCTCCTTTTTTGTTGAACACCAACACCTTTGCTGTGCCGTACTCTTCTTTATTCTCTCTGCGTTCTGTGTATTCTTTATAGGTTGCATCAGAGTAGAGAAGATAAAAATCATCGTTGTCGGCACTTACGCTCGTAAAACCCATAATTGTCTCTGGGGTGTGCATTTGTATGATTATTGTTTTCTCGCCTGCGCTAAGAGTTTGTACGTCATACTCTGCTACTTGTGCTAGATACTCTTTTGTCATTGTAGGCGGTGTGGCAGAGTCCGAAGAGTCGAAGAAAGTGAGATAGACACCTCCAGAAGCTCGAAATAGCATTGATTTACCATTGTCGGTGGTATGTACGCCACCCCTGAAGCTATTACTTCTTGAGTCACAATCTATCCCTTCACCCACTTTAAAGAATGTCTCACCGAATTGGAATTGATTATCTTCGAGTGGCGCTATCATCAACTTAGGATCGTTTTCATCCTCTATGTTGACAAATGAAACAAACCTATCGCCAGTGATGGCTGTGTAGTTTTGCATAAAGAAAATACCATTATCATTAATTGCCTTGATTCTTTCGGGGCGAAGATCAACACTTCGAGTGGTGAGATCGTCGACACTAACCGAGAACATAAGTTTGTTAATTTGGTCGTAAATGAAAAATCGACCATTTAACATACCCATATACCAGGGATACATCATCTCGTTGCGACCCTTGCCAATGCTGAAAAGTTTGTTTACAACCTCTCCCGACTCGATATCGACAATATAAAAGTTGAAATCGGCCGAGGCGTCGTGGATCTGCAAAATCGCATAGTTGCCAACTATATCAGCTATTTCACATGTAGGAAGCGCTTCGCTGATAGCTCTTTGAGTCGTAAGAGTTAATGTGCGCTCCTTGTGAAAGAGGGTTTCGATGTCTCCATTTTCGATTTTTGCTTCACCTGCGCATGAGGCAAAGAGTAGCGGCAAGGCTAATAGTGTTTTAAGAATTTTCATAGTCAAAAGCTGATTTTTTTTAATTATGGTAGAGGTTTTCTTATATGGCCATAAAGTAGCTTCATGGCTCATAAACACAAATGTATGTATAAATTTCCAGCTTTGCAACTATTCCACTAAGTTTTTAGTTGTCCATTGAGTTTTTTCGTTAAAAAAACGGCTAATTGGCTCAATTTCTTGCCTATTTTACGATGCGAAGATTATCGACTAATTTTAAATTTCACAATGAATGGATTGCTATTATCCTCACATTCTCCCGCCTCGATATTGGTGAAAAAACCCTTGTTTTTAGCATCAAACTCCTTTACAAAATCTTGATCAACGAGAGCTGTCACGGTGCCATCCTCACTGGTATTACGCGCGGTAAAGTAAAGCATGGCATTATCTCCCTCCGTAGAGGTTGTAATCCACTTAAAATTATCGTTTTCATCACTCACTCCGACCATGCTATAAGTCGTCTGATCCGTCATCTGGAAGATCACCTCAACGAGCGAACAGCTTGGAGTTGCTTTATATCGAACGATCGAGGCAAAATCTTGGGCAAGCATTATCTCGACAGCCTTCATAGGGTCGGTTTGCGTGAAAACTTCAGGGGGAATATTATACTTTCCGAAATCGAATGCAATGGGTGTCGATACCTCTCCATCATCCAAAAGTTGAAAAATACAATTGCTATATGTCTCACGCACGTTAACCACGTCACCTTGCTGCGATATAGGTGCGACACCCTCGGAAAAGACGATCAGTTTAGCCGACGATGGCAAATATCGGCCAATTGGCTCGAACGCATCGTTATAGAGCAAAACGCGCTCCTCCTGCTGGCCATTGTCGTAGCCGAAATAACCATAGTATTTGTTGTCAGCCTTTAAGAGTTGCTGAGCACGAATACCTGTTTCAGTGGCTCCTAGAAACTCTCCCTCGACGCTATATCTATACAATTTTTGGGTTAGAGTCGAGTAGATCAAAATATCGTCGCCATCGGCCTGCACACTTGCAATATCGAGGTACTCATTACCTGCTCTTCCCGAGTGGCCAATAACATTTTTAAACTTTCCATCTTTGTCGAACCTATGACAACTGCGTTGCTGCTTGTCGATTAGGTAATAATCGCCATTAAATTCCAGCAGCTCGCTGTTGGATGCAACCATCGAATCCTCACTCTGCTCTAAAGGCAAAATCGTCGCCGATTCAAAAATTGCTTTGATCTGGCTCGTGCTCTCCTTTGTGGAAAATTCGCATTCTACAAGCTTATAGGCTCCAAACTTGTTTTCGGTTGAACCGCTCTGAGCACATCCCATAGTTAAGGCTACCGCAGAAAATAGCATCATGGTTAAAAAGTTTCGTTTCATGGTTATTGGGGTTTATTATTATTTATTCATCTCTTTAATTGCCGCCTCCATATGCTCATCAAATCCACCGAGCTTCAACGCTAAGACTGTGCAAAGATACTCTCTATTCTTAGGGTCGAGAATAGTGGTAACTATACCTGGCGCCTTATAATCTCCAATATTTCGATCTCGGAACTTATCTTGGTCATCTATATATATAGGAAATTCAATATTATATCGCTCAACCATCTCAATCGCTTTATTTAATTCCTCCTGGCTCTGCACCCCTAAGTAAAACAAAAACTCAAAATCTTCATATCTTTCAATTTTCTCCTTTACTCCATCAATATTAGTGCTACGAACCCAACTAGAGAAATATGTTATATCTGCAATATAAGTAACAACCTTTGGCCGAGACTCATCGAAAGAATAATTCTCTATTACTCCTGTTTTATCTATGGCTGTCTCTAAAGGCATGGCCTTATATCTGATTGCACTTTGGCAGGCGCAAAGTGTTAGTCCAAGAAGCAGATATTTGATATACGTTTTCATAATCTCTACTTATCTGCCTCCATCTCCCTAAGGGCAACTGGCATCACCTCGTCAAAGGTACTACGCTTATCACCAAATACTGTTGCGCCACAATAAGTCTTATTATTGGCTCCTAGAATTACGGTAATTGCTGAAATTCTCTCTTTGGCGAACTGCTCACCATACTCATTATCGCAGTCAAGATACATCGGAGCTGTGAAGCTATAATCGTTTAATAGCGCCACCGCCTTTTCGATATCCTCCTCCGAGGTAATGCCACCGAGATAGAAGATAAACTCGAAATCAGAATAGTGCTCTGCATATCTTTCGAATCTCTGCATTGAGCAGGCCTCTAACCAAAAATGAAGCGTGTGCAGACCCTTTATATAGGTTATCACCTTGCCCTTTGAATTATCGTATGTGTAGTTCTCGGCAATGCCCCGATCACAGATAGCCGTTTTACACACCACAGGTGGTTCATACACTATCTCTTTTTTGGTCAAATGAAGGCATAAAAAGAAGCAAATAGGGATAAGGAGGTAGAGGAGGTTTTTCACACTACTTAATAGCACTATTTGTCTACTTATTTTGACATAGGCTAAACAGCCTCAAACTCAGAGTTTACATCCAATTTCTCAAGAGATGTACCATCCTGCGAGGTTGAATAACCTCGATTCAAGGAGATACATTAATCTATACTCCACAATGATTTGTCGAATGTGCTCTTCACCTCGTCGGGAATTGTGGGGAAGAAGACGAAGCCTGTCATCTCTTCGATGGTTTCAACTGAGACTGGATCGGGGATAGAACTATAGCTTTTGTGGTCGAACCAATAGCCGATAGCCTTGAGCTCCGATGACGAACACTCAGTGACCGCCTTGCCGCTGTTTCCGCTCACCGTGCGCAACAAAACTTTGTAGTATCCTCGAGGTATAGGACACTTCTTACCTAACTTGTCGGTCGTGGTGCCGATCGTCAAGGAGTAGTCCGCCCCCGTGACGATATAGAGGGTGTCGGAGCAGATCTGTTTGCGTACGGCAGACTCTAAGTCAGCCCACACATTTTGGTTCAATGTATTGAGCTGTGGGGTCATGTTTGAGTAGTAGAAGGTCTGCTGATTCATCTCGACGGTGGCCAACCTGTCGGCCGAAGCTAATTGATGTCCGCGATCCCAGTCACCGCTATATGAGCCCGTGAGGTTGGGCTGGTACTGCGTCTCGATCTGAGGGTCGTAGCCCCAATCATCGGTGCGACTCACCGAACCGCTATAGATCGAGTGATAGGGGTAAGCGACCCAACGTGCTGCGTAGTTTTTGGTGTCGTAGCACATGGTGTAGTTTCTCACGCTCGTGCCATTGTTAAGGGTGGTGAAGTGTGTGATGTATTGGTATGCTGTGTTCGTCTCCTGCTCGGGGAGCTCGGCCCATGAGTACTCTACGCTCTCTTGTTGCTCATTGTCTGTTGTGTTGTCGTCGTAGGAGTCATTGCCCACAGGTTCACTTTGGGAGCACGATGCAAATAGAAACAGTGCGCCCAATATCCAAAATTTTCTAAATCGACCCTTTGTCATAACGGTTTATTCTTGTTTATGGTTACAAACTTACATAATTTTTCGTCACTATGCAACGCTATGGGGGAGTGAGATATAAAAAACGTGCGAAAAAATTCTCGGTCTCGTCAGTGCTGAGGGTGAGCCGCAATGACGTGGGCTGGGATGTGTTTACGCACGACCCGCTTCTGCCGAAGTTCTTATTTTTACCCTAATAGCTAATTATTCGGAAATTTTATGTAAGTTTGTATCTAAACAAAGAGTGGATGGAGAATGAAAGTATTAGTCATTGAGGATGAAATAGCTCTTGCCGAGACTATCGATAGGGCACTGTGCAGAGAGGGGTATATCGTGGAGAGAGCCTCTTCGTTTGTCGATGCACGCTCGAAGATAGGGGTGTTTGAGTACGATTGCATCTTGCTCGATATTATGTTGCCCGATGGTAGTGGATTGGATCTACTGCGCGAGCTAAAGCGAAGTAATAAGCTCGGAGGAGTGATAATAATCTCGGCCAAGGATTCCGTTGATGATAAGGTCGCAGGGTTGAATCTAGGTGCCGACGACTATTTAGCAAAACCATTTCATCTCTCGGAATTAACAGCAAGGATAGGCAGCATCGTGCGACGTAAGGGAAACAATGGTGGCAATGTAATCTCGATCGGTAATATGACAATTGCATTGGATAAATCGTTGGTCTCGGTGAATGAAACGTTGCTAGATTTAAGCCGTAAGGAGTATGATATTCTGCTTCACTTCGCAATGCGCAAAGGACATATCATCAGCAAGGAGAGCCTTGCAGAGGCCGTGTGGGGTGATTTTGTCGATCAAGCCGACAACTTTGATTTTATCTATACGCATATGAAGAATCTTAGGCGTAAGCTTGCAGTTGCAGGTTCGACCATGGAGATCAAATCGATCTACGGCTTTGGATACAAAATCAATTTGCTTTAGCGATGAAGTTTATCAATCATATTATAGTGCGTGTCACAACCTCTCTTGTGGTTGTGATTGGCGTGTGGTCAGTGTTATTCTATTGGGTTATTGTCGACGAGATTAACGATGAGACTGACGATGTGTTGGAGGATTATTCGGCGATGATCATTCAACGCTTCCTCTCTGGTGAGCAGATGCCAAGCAACGATAATGGATCAAATAACACCTATTATCTCCGCAGAGTAAGTGCCGATAGTTTGTCGGTTGTCAAGTCCAATGAGGGCTTTTCGAATGAGGAGATATTTATAAAGTATAAAGGCGAAGATGAACCAGCAAGGATACTGCGACAATTATTTCGCGATGCTGACGACAACTTCTACGAGGTGACTGTGATAACTCCGACAATCGATAGTAAAGATCTGATAGAGGCAATTTGGCGCTCACTAGCAATTCTTTTCCTGCTTCTGGTCGTGATTATTGTGCTAATCAATGCCGTTGCGATCAAAGGGGCGATGCGGCCTTTAGATAGATTTATGAAGTGGCTACATGCGAGCAATATCGAAACCTGCGAATTGCCCCAGATCGAGAAGAGTAATATCCGTGAGATTGGGGAGCTGAGCAACGCCATTGAGACCTTTGCCCAGCGTGGTAGGCGAGCCTTTGAAGAGCAAAAAGAGTTTATCGAAAATGCCTCGCATGAGTTGCAAACTCCGATTGCAATTTGTCAAAATCACCTCGAGCTGCTTCTTGAAAGTAGACTCGATGAGCAGCAGATAAGTGATGTTGCAGGGTGTCTGTCGACCTTGCAGCGCCTTGCTCGTCTAAATAGATCGCTATTGATGCTCTCAAAGATCGAGAATGGTGGCTTCGAGAAGAGGGTAGTTGATATCAATGATCTTGTCAGAGGTCAAGTCGAGATGTTGGAAGAACTATATGCGCATCGCAATATAAAACTTACTTTTTTGGAGGAGGGTAGTTGCCAGTTTGAGATGAATTCGGATCTTGCAGCGACCCTAATTGTAAACCTCGTTAAAAATAGCTACTCTCATAATATCGATGGGGGAGTGATAGATATAAAGGTTGCAGAAGATGCTATCCTAATCTCGAATAGTGGAGTGCAGGAGGCATTAGATGGTAAAAAGATCTTTAATAGGTTCTATCAAGGTGGCACAAAATCGGGAACTTCGGGCCTAGGCTTGGCTATAGTATCGTCGATATGCAAGCTCTATGGCTTCTCCGTGGGATACTCTTTTGCGGATAATCTCCATCAATTTAAGATAAAATTCAAATAATTTCGAATTTTTCTTAAAACTTCAGATTCTCTTCAGAATTGGGCTCTACCTTTGTACTAAGATTAAAAACCATTAAAAAAGAGACTATTATGAAAAAGCTATTATGTTCAGTTGTAGTATTACTACTTAGTATCGTTACTTTGTCGGCAGAGGAGAAAGTTATAGATCAAAGCAAACTTCCAAAGAGTGCACAAACCTTTATCGCAGAGACCTATCCATCGGACAAAGTATCTATCGCCACCATGGAGCGAGGTGTGTTCGACAAAGATTATAAGGTGATACTTACGAGCGGTGTAAAAATCGAGTTCGACGGAGATGGCAGCTGGAGCGAGATCGAATGCATGCGCAACAGCGAAGTGCCGATGAAAGTTATCCCTGCGCATATCGCAAGCTACGTCAAAGCGAACTACCCCAAAAATAAAGTCGTAAAGATCGAGAAGAGCAACAGAGCAATCGAGGTAGAACTAAACAACGACGTCGAGCTGAAGTTCAACAACAAGGGCGATCTAGTAGAGATCGACATGTAATCACCACGAACTCGATGCAAATTTAAGAAAATCACAACGAGATATTCCCTATCAATATGGATAATATCTTGGTGTGATTTTTTCACGCGGCTCTATTCTACTAAGAACTTATAGATGCAAGTGTGAGTATACCTCTTATCTACATATATTTTCATGATGATTTTAAAGTGTCAACCCTTTCTAGGGAAAGTCAATGCTCGAAAGGGGCGAGATAGAAGGGATGTTTCCATTGTTATTGTGGCATACGAGAGTAGTGAACGTGTACAAGTTTCCACTCTTCAGCGATCTCCTCGAATACAAGTGACTCACGACCTCTTGTCTGGTGCTTTTCCCCAGCAGCATCCACGGTGTCGAATATCCAATATAGTTGCACGTTAGCTGATGTGCCATAGATATTAACAACCTCACTTAGGCTGTGTAGCTTACGAGACTGCATAGATGAGAATGTCTTAATCAAGAAGTCATTCATAATACTCTCTGCTCCAAAGAATTGTGCGCGAGGGGTAATAATAGAGATATCGCCTGTTGTAGCCCATAGGTTTTTAGCAATATCTGCATCAAGGTTAGATACCATATCGAAGTAATCTTGTACTCTTGCTTTTACAGCCTCTTTTCGTGAATCTACTACCTCGTTTGGATATAGAGCCTTTGCGATCGCCTTTACATTCTCAGCAACTGCAAGTGTTGGGTATGCAACGATTAGACGTTGTGCAAATAGATCTGATGAGCTACACTCTGCCATTAAGTTCTTTATGGTGTTCAGGTAACTAACCATAAATTCCACATCCTCCATAGTTGCAACTGAGCCGTGTGAGCCGATAAATACCTCGCAACCTGATTCTTTAGCGCCAGTTAGATCTGCAAGAATTGCATCAATGGAGTCTGAGTTTTTAATACGCATTGGGGCCAAGTGACCTCTGTCAGGTGCGAAGTGAGTGTAATACACTTTACCTCCAATATTTACGCTCGAAGCAGGAAAATCGCTCGCTGCGCCATTGACAAAATCGAACTCTACACCTGCCCAAGTTTGAGTTCCAACAGCAGGAATGGTCTTTTTGATCTTTACTGAGCGAGTATCCATTGCACCTTGGAATGCACCTGCGAACTTGGTCATCATACCTTGTGCCATCTCACCCTTCATAAACTCTGCCATTGGCTCAACCATCACAACCTTTTTGAGATCGCACTCTGCCAATCCACCAGCGTGGTAGTTTGCTACGATCTTCTCAATTGGCTTACCTAACTTCTCAGCATAAGCGTTGAAATCCTCGATGCTCTTGTAGAACGATTGTGGCTCAAGAACTACTAAACTTTTCTCACCCTCTACCAAGATTGATACATCGTGCATCGCCTCAGCTGAAGTGTAGGTGTGAACCTTGAAATCACCGAAATCATAGTCGTTTACTATTCCTTGTTGTGCAAAAACAGCTGCTACTGAAAGAAGTGCTGCTGCTGATAAAATTGTCTTTTTCATCTCTTTGTTTCTATAAATTATTAAAGTTTCTTACTCTCTTTTATAGTGCAAATATACAAGCATTAAATCACTCTGTCAAGAAGGCACCTTTGGGTAAGATAGTTACCGAAAGGTAACTAATGCAGAGAATCAAAAGGTTACGATTGAAACTTTTTTGAATATTTTTAATCGCATAAATATTTAGTTTTCAATTTGCTATATTTAATATCTTTGATTACTTTTGTAGCCTAATACTTCAAGATTATGAGTAGAATAAAACTATTAGACCAGTACGATCCAACCTGCCCTGTGCGCAATATCCTTTCACGTATTGGCGACAAATGGTCGCTGTTGGTACTCCTTACACTCAATCAAGGAGGTACCGTGCGCTTCAAAGAACTACAACGCTCACTGCCAGACATCTCTCAAAAGATGCTAACGGTAACTTTGCGTACATTAGAAGAAGATGGCTTAGTAAAAAGAGAGGTTTTTGCTGTTGTTCCACCAAAAGTTGAGTACACACTTACTGAGCGTGCCGATTCACTATTACCTCATATCTTTGCCCTTACCTCGTGGGCTAAGGAGAATATGGGCTCTATAATCGAGCATAGAAGCCTCAGTCAAGAATCTTTGGCTTGATTACCTTAATTTATGACTTTAGCACGCTTAGACAATATACGAGGGAAGAGTTTTATGAAGATTGTGAGACATATTATAGCAGCCAAACCATCGGATATACTCTCAGCCCAATAGACACCCATTACACCAAACTTATCTGAGAGAATATATATAAGCGGAATCAAGAGTATCACCTTGCGTAGTAGGGCAATAAGGATTGAGATTTTCGCCTGTCCCAGCGAGATAAATGTACTTTGACAGGTGCGCTGCATCCCAAATAGTGTCATTCCAAAGAAGAAGATCGGTGCGACATGACTCGTTAATTCAATGAGTTTGTGATCGTCACTAAAGATGTTAGCGACCAGCGAAGGCATAATTATAATAAATAGGATAATCGCCAAGTTGGTGAGGGTCATAATTATAAATGAGTATTTGAAACACTCCTTTACCCTCGACACATTCCCCGTTCCATAGTTATAACTCAAAATCGGCATAAACCCTTGTGACATTCCCGTTAGTGGGGTAGCGGCAAAGAGCAATGCGCTCTGAATTATCGCCATCGCTCCGATATGCACGTCACCATAATCTCGCAGAGTTGAGTTAAGAGCAAAGCCCACCAGTGCCTCCGTAGAGGACATTATAAATGGCGAAACTCCGAGGGCTAACGTCATCATTACAACACTCCAATTTGGTCGCAATGCACTCAGTTTCAACCTAAGCGATGCAGACTTTGAGCATAAAAACATAAGCGTAAGGGTGGCACTAACCCCTTGTGAAATAACTGTTGCGAGGGCTGCACCTCCAACTCCCATATTCATTATGTTGATGAAGATATAATCAAGAGCAATATTCATCACCGCACCTACGACGACAACCCACATAGCAATATCGGCTCGCCCCTGGAGGGTTATAAATGTATTCAGTCCAACCGATAACAAGGCGAATAGCGTACCCCACAGATATATGGACAAGTACTCCTCAGCATAGGGCAGAGTCTGAGCCGATGCCCCAACGCTCGTAAGCAGTGGGGTCATAAATAGAGCTGTAATGATGGAGGTTGCAATAGCAAAGAAAACCAGCAATGTAACTCCATTTCCCATAATCGACAGCGCCTTCACCCTCTCTCCTTTTCCTAAAGCGATGGCACATAGAGGAGCTGCCCCCATAGAGACAATGGCAGAAAAGGCGATAATAAGTATTATAACCGAAGTTGTAACTCCAACCCCTGCCAAAGCCTCACTGCCCACACCATCTATATGACCAATAAAAATCCTGTCAACAATGCTATAAAGCAGATTGACAAGTTGTGCCGCAATACAGGGCAGCGAGAAACGTAAAATTAATGGCAACATTTTTGATGTCGCCATTAATCTCTCTTTATCTAAATTCATCTATATTCAATAATGGGTAACTATCAGACTACAAATATAGGGTAATTAAACTTTATATATGGTAATATTTGTTACTTTATGAATGTTTATAGCATAAATTTTACAATATGGTGGGCGATATATTATCCCAGTGAATCTCATCTTATTTTGTCTTTTGTGCCATTGTGATTAGCGCACCTGTGGGACAGATGAATCTACAATAGGGCTTTTGAATAAATAGCGATAAGATCAAAAATAGTGCCGCCATCACGAGTACTACGGTCGATGCTGAGGAGATGATAAAGGCTGAGAAAATCTCGTAATCCATCAACTCAAAACCCGCTCCAAGCCACATCATAAAGAGGAGTGCGGCAAGGATATAGTATCGCAAGTTATTAAGGAACTTTGCGACTTGTGGTCTAATCTTTATCTTCGTGAGTGGCACACGACCGATAAGCTCCTGAGCCGAACCCATAGGGCAATGTAGGTGGCAATATGACCCTTTTTTACCAAGTAGCGGAACAATTACAACCACGCACAACATCGCAAATGAGACTATCGAAAGTGATAGATTTATCCCATTTGCAATCCACGTAGTAAAGGTTGCAAGCGATAAAAACGACCCGCACCAAAATCCTAAGACAACAATATTTAGAGCAAGTTGCAAGGTCACAAGCAGTTTGCTACGTGATTTAACAAAGGTCAAAATCACCCCCGAAAGAATCACCAACAGCCCCAAAATATCCTTTAGTCCGATATTCGAGAGTGGGTTGCTACTCTCTGCCTCAACACTTGCTCCATACTGCGCTGCACGCTTTACATTCTCGATAATCGCAACGGCTGTATATGTCGCGCCTGAAACGCCATCGACGCTCATCGTTGCAGCATCCTTTAATGCTACTCCATTCCACCTCTCGAAAAGCCCACTCTGCACTACTTGATCCATAAAGCTCGGAGTCTCACTATTCTTCCCAACCTCGACTCTTTGAATAACATCATCTTTGACGTAGAGGCTCACGGGTGTTCGACCTCCAAAACCGATAACGTCTTTGTCAAGGGTCAAGCTGTTTATAACTCTTGTGCCATCGGCAAGGGTTGTCTCGATTGGTTCATCGGTCTTATCTTCGCCTGCAAGGAGATCGGAGACCTCCACACCTGCTACTCTGCCATCA
>JBCQVS010000040.1:0-19037 GCA_047172885.1 Rikenellaceae bacterium
CGGCATACCCGCAGCTGCATCACCCGCGAACTCATGCCACGCAATGCGCTGCTCATCGTGGTTCTCCAAGAAGTTGAGCATATAGGGCTGCACAGGGGCAATCGAAGCTCGATCCGCAGTGATGGCCGAAGTCGAAGCTCGACCTTGAACAATCGCCTTAAGGGTGTCGTAAAGGCCAACCTTGTCGTAGAGATAATCGAACCCACCCTGGTGGATATACTCAGCATAGGCCTGCGGGTTATAGATCTCCGCGATAAAGATAATATCTGGAAATGAGCTCTTTACGCTCTCGATTGCCCAACCCCAAAACGCGCAAGGGGTCATCTCGGCCATGTCGCAACGGAATCCATCGACACCCTTCGAAGCCCAAAAGAGCAAAATATCGCGCATCTTGAGCCACGTATCGGGCAGAGGATCGAAGTGAGTTGCGCGACCATCGAGGTAGTCGACACCGTAATTCAGCTTGACCGTTTCGTACCAATCATCGCGCTCGGGAAAGGCCGAAAAGACATCGTTGCCAGTCACCTTTGCGGGGAATTCTCGGTATGGTGCGCACTCCACCGACGTTGAGAATTGAGGCGTAAGTGGCTCATCGGGAATGTAATAAAAGTTGTTGCTTGGCGAAAATGCTAGTGACACATCGTCATTTGCTCCCAGATCTTCAACTCCCTCGGGTGCCGAGTCGGAGTGATATCCTCTGGCGACATGGTTTGGCACAAAGTCGATAATCACCTTCATCCCTGCCGAGTGTGTGCGACCCACCAAGGCTTGGAATTCATCCATGCGGCGCTCCACCGAGTTGGCCAGATAGGCGTTGACATCGTAGTAATCCTTAATGGCGTAGGGTGAACCCGCTTTGCCTTTGATCACCCCGGGGTGGTTCATCTGTGCGCCTCCCACGGTGTCGATGCTGTAGACAGAGGCGTGCTCTATAACGCCCGTGTACCAGACGTGGGTGATGCCCATTTCGCGGATCGAGGCGAGCGCTTCGGGGGTGAAATCGTCGAATTTTCCCACTCCGTTTTGCGAAAGTGATCCATCGGGAGTTGGGTTTTGGTGGTCGCTTCCGAAGAGGCGCGTAAAGATTTGGTAGACAACGATTTTCTCCTCGCCTATTTGCGGTGGGCTACAAGCCGATACGGATAGCGACACCGCGGCAATTAGGGCGTAGAGTATATGTTTTTTGTGGTGTTTCATGATGCAAAAATGTTTATTGCCTATGAGGTGCAAAATTTGTAAATAGTCGATAGTTATTTGGTGCGATTGTGATGACCGACTCCTCCGTTGTGGTCTGAGTATCAAAGTCATACCAGGTGTAAGAAGCAGAGAGCGAAGCGGTCGAAGTAATCTCATCAGAGGTGAAATTTCCCATAACCACAATCGTTTGACCCTCGTAGCTCAGCGACAAATAACGCCCAGAGTACCAATCCGACGAGCTGACACTCCACGCAAGAGTTCCCCTCTCGAAAAGCTCCGAATTATCGGCGCGAAGCCCCAACAATCGACTATACTCCTCGACCAAAGTGCCACGAGCCTCAACATCCAAATAGTCCCAACGAATCGGCTTGCGCGAAGTGCGATAATCCTCGCTTACGATCGTGCCGCTCTCATCGCTATTGATCGAATAGTCGTAGCCCATCTCGCCAAATTGCCAAATCATCTTGGGCCCTGGCGTGAGCATCGAGAATGCAGCATTGACAGCTAACTGCTTCATCTGCACCTCCAAATCGCTCTTCAAAAGGCCATCGCCCCACATCTGCTGCTTGTAGGCCATGCGCTCCTCGTCGTGGCTCTCCATATATCCGACCCACCCTTGGCGAAGTGCATCGACGTAGATTCCATCGAACGCCGAGTCGGACGAATATCCCATCGCACTTTGGCAAAAAGCATCGTTTGCGTTGCGCCACAGCAGCATCCCCTTTTGAGCCAATTCCAACTCCTCGGAGTAGTCGCAGAAGTGTTCCAAGATCATCACGGCATCGCTCTTTGCTGCGGTAATCACTGAGTGATAGTCACTTAGGATCGCTATGCGGCTTGCATCGTAGTTGCTAGAGGTCGACTCGGTAGAACTCGTTTGGGTGAAGCCTTTTGTGAGATCGAAGCGGAAACCATCGAAGCGATACTCCTCCAAGAGGTAAACCAAATTGCGTTTTACATGGTCGCGCAACTTTGTCGATTCATGGTTCAGATCGTTGAACACGCTGTATGGATGTGGCGCCTCTTGGTTGTAATATGGGTTGTTAGCAGCGGGAATATTGTTGCTGCTATCCCAATACAACTTCGCAAATGGGTGGTTACCCGTGGTGTGATTATATACCACATCCAGGATCACCGCCAAGCCGCGTGCGTGGCACTCGTCGATAAAGAGTTTGTAATCGGATGGCGTGCCGTAAGCCTTGTCCAACGCGAAGTAGAAGGCCGGATTGTATCCCCAACTGTCGTTGCCATCGAACTCTTGAAGCGGCATAAGCTCAATGGCGTTGACACCTAGCGAAGCCACGTAATCCAATTTGGCCATTGCACCCGCCAGATCACCACTCGTCGTGAAGTCGCGAAGCAACATTTCGTAGATCACCAAATTGCTCTTGTCGATTGCAGGTGATGGGTTTTGCCATGCGTAACTCTGCTCAGAGGTCGAGAATGCCGAGACGATTCCGATTCCTCCATCGGGATAGGCGAGATTTTCGCTGTACGTGCTGCTCGGGATATATTTGTCGTTATCGGGATCCAAAATCTTTGTCGAGTAGGGGTCGGCTAAGCGCGTTGAACCATCGCCTGCGGTGCCCACATAGTATTGGAATGTATGCTCCTCAGAGGGTGAAAGTCCCTCGAGAAGCGCCCACCACACCCCTGCCGCATCGTCGCGATACATTTGCGATGATGGGTCGTTGGAGAGCGTCCAATCGTTGAAACTGCCAACAACGTAGGCGTAATCTTTGCTTTGGCCAGAAGTATCCACATCGTACAAAACCAACGCTGCACTGGTGCTGCTGAGGATATTTATTCCCTCGCTCCATGCCGCATCGACACTCATATAGACCTTTTCGGCGGGTTGGAAGCCTGAATATAATTCATCTTCTACCTCCACGAAGTAGTCGCTGTCGAGCCCCTTGAGCGTGCCATCTGCGCTGCGGATGATCACTCCTAACTGCTCCACGGGGGTCTCTTCTGACGAGAACCATTCGCGGATTGAGGGGCTGAGTTCTATCTGCCACGTGTTTGATCCGATACTCTCGAATTTGCACTTCGCTAAGTTCTCGCTCCACTCGGCAGGTACGTATAGCCATACTCCTTCGCTGATTATACCTGTGTGCAGGTATGCTTCGCCCTCGAAACCATAGAGAGCAGAGCTGCTATTGGCTTTGAAGGTGATGGTAAGAGAATCATCGGCTGTGGGTACTTCGGGTGAGAAGGTGAAACCGTCGATGTAGTTTGCTCCTGGCTCCTCCTCTTCTTGTGGCTGCTCCTGGGGTTCTTCGAAGTCGGGCATATTTTTATCTATGTCGCTGTCGGTGCAGTGGATGCAGCAGAGGGCAACAAGGGGTAGGAGTATGTATTGGATCTTTTTCATGTCAAAAAGGGTGTTATGGTGTAAAAAAGAGCGGGGAGGCTCCTTGATTGAAGTATATCCCCGCTCTAAAGCCTAGCGACTATTCATGCTTAAGAACTCGAACCGCAGGGCTGACTGAGTTGAAGTACCAGCGGATGGTGTAGATGCCCGCCTCAGGGATGGTGAAGTTGCCACCCTCGGTGCAGAAATCAGCATCGACCTCAACGGCTGAACATCCGATGTCGTCACCCCAAGAGCTATCAGGGCGGATCTTCCACTCGGAACCCGCCTCGAACTCAACGGTTGCAGTGAGGTAGTAGACATTATCGCGACACGCGAGGGTCATATCCGTATCGGCTGAGCCTCCCCAAGAGTTGTAAGCGCCTACAATGCCCCATGATGTGTGAGGAGCGGAAAGAGTAAGTTCCAAGGTCTCGGTGTCGAAAGTTGCGTAGTAGCTATTCATCGAGTAGATGTTGATGTTGTCACCTCCTGCAAGCGTAATTGGTGTCTGCTCCTCGGTCTCACCTCCAGCGAGTCCCCAACTTGTTGCCCAGTCGGCATCCTCGCAAAGTTTCCAACCGTTAGCGGCTTTGCCATCGAGGTATATCATACCTGCAAACGAAGTGTCACCTGCTGCCGAGAATAATCTCTGAGCTGCATCGAAAGCCCAACCGTTGTAGTCGCCACGAAGTGCGATCGATGAGTAAGCTGAGTCGTCTGGACCTGCGTAGCCCTCGTCTGTGACGTCATTGTCACCAACGCCCAAGTCACTTGGCTCGTCTACTTCTGGCTCCTCGGTGCTGCCACCGGTTGATTCGTCTGCCACGTCACCTTCCAAGATCTCAACTGTTTGCTCAACAGCGTTGAAGTACCAACGGATGGTGTATGTACCAGCCGCAGGGATGGTGAAGTTGCCGTACGAAGTTTTGAATTGATCCTCAACCACTACTGCATCGCAACCGATGTCGTCCGACCATGTGTTATCAGGACGAATCTTCCACTCAGAGCCTGCCTCGAACTCAACAACTGCCTTGAGGTAGAAAGTATTGTCGACATTGATAAGCTCCATCTCGGTATCTGCCGAGCCACCCCAATCGTTGTAAGCGCCGACAATACCCCAAGATGAGTGAGGCTTCGACATCGAGAACTCTAGGGTCGAGTAGTTGAATGTAAAGCAGTAGCTGTTAAGCGCATAGATCGAGATGTTATCTCCTCCCGCGGTCATTGTCCAAGAGCTCTGCTCAGAGGTCTCAGCCGACGAACATCCCCAGTTTGAAGCCCAACCTGAATCCTCGCACAACTTCCAACCGTTAGCTGCTGTGCCATCGAAGAATACCATTGCCGAGTAGATACCATCCTCGTTCTCAGAGTACAACTTCTGCGAGTTATCATAATCCCAACCGTTGTAATCACCACGAAGCGGAATAGATGGGTATTGCTTAGCACCCGAGTAAGGGATGAGGGTCGATGAGATGACATCCGAGTAGAGAGGAGCTGCCGAGTCGGAGATTGACGAAACGACTCTAAATTCGAATTTCGTTGCCTCGTACTCCATCGAGTAGCTATCCAAGAGCTTCATCACAGCGCTATTGAGCACGCTATGCGTTACTGCATACTCACCACCTAAGTTGATCGAGGTGAGGGTTGAAGCCCCAGAGAATGACTTACCCTCAAGGTCAAATTCGAGGTTGTTAGTCACCGAAGCCGAGTATCCGAAATCGGGCTCAGACCACTTAAATGTGATGGCAACATCGTTAGGTGAGTCGACATCCAAGGTGTAACTTTCGGCCAATGCCGCCAACTCAGCTGGCTGAGCTTTCGATGAGTCATAAACCACCTGCTCAAGATCGGTGGTGCACCCAACGGCCATAATGGCAGCGCTAAAAAGCGATATATATTTTACTATTTTTTTCATAAGGCGATCAATTTTTAATAACCAGGGTTTTGAACTAGGTTGCCATTAACACTCAAATCGGTAGTTGGAATTGGGAACACGTCGTAGCGAGAGTCTACTCCTACGCCTCCAATCACACCACCCTTCTCAGCCCAAAGGTACGAAGATGAGGTGAAGAGACCGTAGCGGATAAGGTCCGAGCGGCGAGTACCCTCCCAATATAACTCACGAGAGCGTTCGTTGAGGATATTTCCGTAAGCCACTGACGAAGAGCTTCCTGCGACTGCAGCCGAGGCGCTCAACCACGCTTGGTCGATATTGTAAGCAGATGATCCGTAACCTCTCTCACGCAAAGCATTGACATACTCCACAGCTGTTGTAAGGCTTCCACCTGCACCACCACGAGCCGTAGCCTCGGCATACATCAAGTAGATGTCACCCAAGCGGAACATTGGGAAATCCGTATCGGGGAACGAGCTGTTCGAACCTGCCGAACCATCGCTGTTGAGGTTGGTGTATTTGTATACCGACCAACCCTCAGAGGTGAATGTTCCGATAGCAGTTGAGCTGATATCTACCGCAGCACTGCCTGAGTAGAATATTCCGCGCTGATCGACGATATTGTCCGAATTCCAATCCGACTCATTGCTGCTCTCGAAATCGAAGTTACGAATAAGGTTGCCCGTTGAGCGGAAACCATCCCAACCACCTTGCAAGCCGTAATTCTCGACTGTGCCCAATGATGAAGCTCTTGAACCTAGGATGATTGCCGCCATACCGTACGATTGAGCTGTCACACCATCGAACATAATTGGGAAGATGATCTCGCCCGTTGCGTTCGAGTTGGTGCCATTGTCGGCCATAAACAACTCCTCGTAGCTGCTCGAGAGGGTGTAACCTGCTGCGATAACTTTGTTACATGCTGCAACGCAATCCGAATAACGCTCAGTGCCTGTATAGACCTCAGCGTTGAGATACATACGCGCAAGAAGAGAATTTACAACACTCTGATCGGCACGTCCAAATTGCGAAGCGCGTTGAGGAAGAACCTCTGCGATCTCCACTAGCTCCGCCTCGATCCAGTCGAAAAGCTCAGTGCGAGTGATCTGCGAAGGGCTCAAAGAGTAGTTATCCTCGGTGATAAAAGGAGGCGTAGCGAAGAGATCCATCAATGTGTAGTAAGCCAAGGCACGTGTGAAACGAGCTTCAGCCTTATATTGCTCTTGGTCGATCTCAGAGGGGGCATTGTCGATATTTTTCATAAACTCGTTGACCAAGGCCACGATATACATTCCGCGTTGGTATACTCCCTCGATAGACTCCACTTGCGAGGTTGTCCACGTGAGTGAGTTGATTGCCGAAACCCATGAATCAGCCCAAGCGCACTTAGCATTATCGGTGGTGTTCTCTTGGAGCGTCCACCACGAACGCAATAGAACTGTGTTACCTGCGTCGAGACCCGAGATATCCGAGTCACCAGCTCCATCTTGACCCGATAGGGCCCAAACAGAGTAGAGTTTATTCAACGCTTGCGTGTAACTCTCGGCAGTGGTGTAAGCCTTGTCTGACGATAGTACATTCTCGTCGAGTGGCGAGACATCTAAATCTTTCATACAGCTAGTGAGTGAAAGAGTTGCTGCGAGGATAGCGGCAGCTGCTTTATATCTAAATTTCATAGTGATAGCGAATTAAAAGTTAAGACTAAGACCCAAAGTGTAGGTGCGTGCACGAGGCCAGATCGTAGTATCGATACCATCCACACCTGGGATCTCAGGGTCTATACCCGAGTATGATGTGAGGGTAAATACATTTTGAACCGATGCACTCACGCGACCAGAGATTGGAAGTGATCCCAGGCGTTGGAATCCATAGCCTAGAGTTAAATTATCCATCTTAAGGAACGAAGCATCCTCCAAGAATAGGTCGCTACACTTCTGATCAATCGAGCTCGATGCGGTGAAGCCAGTGTACTCGATAGCTGTCTTGTTGTAGTTTGTCAAGAAGCCTTGGTTTCCGAAGTTGTAGAGCGAACCATTGTCGGCATTAGCAGCGTTGAAGGCGTAGTTGCCGATGCTTGCACGGAGGTTAAATCCTAGATCCCAATTCTTGTAGCGGAATTGCGAGCTTAGACCCATGTAGTAATCTGCCATGGCGCTCTTGCCTACAAAGTAACGATCCGAATCGGTGATCTGTCCATCGCCATTGCGGTCAACCACTGCGTTTTGGATTGGGTCGCCATTCTCGTCGTATACTTGTTGGAATAGCCAGTAGCTATATGGAGAGTATCCCACTTGGTGGCGCGAGAGAACTACACCTGTTCCGTATGGAGCGTATGAAGCTGCGATACCTTCGTAATCCTCGTTGTAGCTTGCCGTAAGTTTTGTGATCTCGCTTGTGTTCCATGTTACGTTGTAGCCAATCTCCCAGCTGAAATCTTGGGTTTGGATCGCTACGGCATTGATGCTAAACTCAACACCCTCGTTCTTCATTGTTCCTACGTTGGCCAATACTTGGTTCGAGAAGTTTGTTCCTGCTGGTGCGCTTACTGTGTTGAGCAGATCAGATGTGTATTTTTGGTAATACTCCACGCTTCCCGAGATGCGGTTGTTTAGTAGTCCGTAATCCAAACCAACGTTGTAGGTTGTTGTCTCCTCCCATTTCAAATCTGGAGAGTAGCCACCTGGCTTCATTAGGTATGAGCCTAAGTATTGGCTATTTACGTTGCTTCCCACTACGTAGGTTGGCATATATAGATAATCACCAATCTCTTGTTGACCTGTGACACCGTAACCCAAGCGGAGTTTAAGTTGCGAAAGTGATCCTCTTGCGCCCTCCATAAAATCCTCGTTTATCACGCTCCAAGCCACGGCTGCCGATGGGAACAATCCCCAACGATTGCTCTCGCTAAAACGAGACGAACCATCTTGGCGAAGTGTAGCTGTCACAAGGTAACGATCGTCGTAGCTATAGTTCAAACGGCCGAAGAATGAGACCAAGTAGTTCTCGTAAGGGACAGTGTATGAGCCATCCAAGAGGTAACGACCCTCAGAGGTAGAGTAAGTGTAACCCTCAACGGCACCTGTGTTGTCGGTCACATTCGACTTGGTTTGGGTGAAGTTGCTGTAGTAGAAGTGTTGCCATGAGTAACCCGCCATTGCGTTAAGCGAGTGTTTTCCGAAGCTCTTGTTATAATCAGCATATAGATCCAAAACTTGGTTCTTGCGGACGTTGTCCCATGATCCTCCTTGGCCGATATTGGTAAATGTACCATCCTTAGCTGCTTGGAATGAGCCTGATGCTACGTAGCTATCACCCGTTGTCTTGGCGTAGTCCATACCTGCATTGACATTCAAGCGAAGCTCCTCTAGGCCGTGGATCTTATAGTCGATCTGGATGTTACCCAAGGTGCGGGTTGTTGATCCGCTGTTTGCCACGTCGTAGAGCAGCGAAAGTGGATTCTCCGACGACAAGGTGTTTGGCGTTGGAGAAGTCGTTGCGTTGCTTGTGTGGTTGAAGTAACCGTTGTAGCCATATGCGTCATTTGCGTAGATTGGCTTGGTTGGGTCGTAGTAGACCGCTGCACCTACCGCACCGCTGTCGGCATATGTGTTGTTGTTGAGTGTCGCCTTGAAGTTAACATCTACCGAAAGGTGGTTGTCTAGGAACTTAGGGCTTAGGTTCACCGAACCTGTATAACGCTCATATTGAGATGTTTTTAGCGTTCCACGCTCGTTGTAATAGCCTAACGACACGCGATATGGAAGCCAACCTGCTTTGCCAGCAAGCGCCACGTTTTGATCCACGCTGAAACCATTTTGGTAGATTGCATCTTGCCAGTCGGTTGAGGTGGTGGGGTAGATCGCAAGTAGCTCGCGAGCGCTATCACCTAGGTCGGTGCCTGCGGCATATTGCGACTCTACGGCTGCTCGGAACTCATCGCCCGACATTACATCTACGCGCTTGTAAGGGTTTTTGAGCGAGTATGTGCTGTTGTACGAAATCTTCAATCCATCGCTGCTACCCTTCTTTGTGGTGATGATAATTACACCGTTCGAAGCCCTAGATCCGTAGATTGCTGTTGCCGATGCATCCTTTAGAACGGTCATCGTCTCGATGTCGTTCGGGTTGATCGTTGCCAAGGCATTTGGGGTTCCTGGAGCGGCATCGTTCGACACTGGCACACCATCCACCACGATAAGTGGGTCGTTCGAAGCGTTGAGCGAAGCACCGCTACGGATACGGATTGTAGAGCCCGATCCTGGAGCACCATCGCCCGAGGTTATGGCCAAACCCGCTACCTTACCCTGCATCAGCTCTTGAGGCGAGGTGATTGCACCGCGGTTCATATCCTCGGCTTTGATTGCCACCACCGAGCCGCTCAAGTCGCTCTTTTTTACTGTTCCGTAGCCGATTACAACTACGTCGTCGATCGATTGCGCATCCTCTTGGAGGGTAATTACCCCCGAGGCTGCCGAGGCTTGAATCTCTTGGTCGATATATCCCAAATATGAGATGCTGACAAGTGAATTGCTTGCCGCTACGGGTAGCGAGAACTCACCATCGAGATTTGTTGTTGTTCCGTTGCTTGTGCTCACTTCGATGATTGTGGCACCAACGATAGGCTGATTCTGCGTATCGACAACCTTTCCTGAGATAACCATGCCGCTTTGGGCATAGCTCATTGCTGTTAACAGTGTCAGAAACATTGTCATCACAATGGACAAGTTTGATAATCTGTTCATTAGCTTAAAGTTTTAATGTTAATAAATATGTTTTAGGTTCTTCTTATTTAAGTTTGGGTAGTAGGTTAGACGACCCAAAGTTTATGGTTTTAGTCGCTTGAGCTTCTTATCCTCAGCCGTTGCCTCGCGGATCGAAATTGCAAAACCGCCGCTGCGAGCCATGTCGATCTTGAGCGATGTGCGAGAGTCGACCTTGCCAGTCAAAATCCTATACTCGGCAGGTGCAGTCTCGAAATCGGTCTCTGGAGTATCAGCATAAAGCGTAGCAACATACTCCTTGCCCTCATCCAAAAAATCGAGACAGAACTCCGAAGTGCGCTTATGCTCATCTGTAATTCCACCTACAAACCAATTTCCTAAACCCTTAGCCTTGCGAGCAATAGTCAAATAGTCTCCTGGTTCTGCCTCGAGATAAATTGTGTGATCCCAATCAATGGCAACATCCTTGATAAATTGGAAAGCATCCATATGTTTTTCGTAGTTCGATGGCAAGTCGGCCGCCATTTGAAGCGGGCTATACATCGTGACGTACAATGCCAATTGCTTAGTGAGAGTAGTGAGGACCTTGCTGTGCTGGTCATGTCCCAAGAAATCCATATGCACATCGAAGATGCCAGGGGTGTAATCCATAGGACCACCGATTTGGCGCGTGAATGGCAGGATTGTGGTGTGGTGAGGCTTGTTGCCTCCAAATGCCTCGTACTCGGTTCCGCGAGCCGACTCATTGCCGATAAGGTTCGGATAGGTGCGCGAGAGACCCGTTGGGCGAACTGCCTCGTGGGCGTTGACCGAGATTTTGTAATCTGCTGCGCGCTTGATAGCGTGGAGGTAGTGGTTGTTCATCCATTGACCGTAGTGGTACTCTCCACGTGGGATGATGTCGCCTACATATCCGCTCTTCACTGCGTTGTAGCCGTTGTCGACCATAAATTGGTATGCCTGGTCCATATGACGCTCGTAGTTGCGAACCGATGCCGAGGTCTCGTGGTGCATCATTAGGCGAACACCTTTCGAGGCTGCATATTCGTTGAGCATTTTCACATCGAAATCGGGGTAAGGAGTGACGAAATCGAAGACATAATCCTTAGATTTGCCAAACCAATCCTCCCAGCCTTCGTTCCATCCTTCGACCAAAACTTGATCGAAGCCATGCTCCGCTGCGAAGTCGATGTATGCCATAACTTTCTCGTTGTTAGCCGCATGGCGGCCATTAGGCTTAGTCGTTGAGTAATCCGTTTCTCCTAACTTTACAGAGAGAACATCGTCGGTATAAGCCCATGAGCTGTGACCTGTGATCATCTCCCACCATACGCCGATATACTTCACGGGCTTGATCCACGATGTATCCTCGTAGGCGCAAGGCTCGTTGAGATTGAGGGTGATTCTCGAAGATAGGATATCGCGAGCGTCGTCGCTTACGATCACCGTGCGCCATGGTGATTGCGCAGGTGCTTGCAAGTAACCCTTATTTCCAACGGCATCGGGGGTGAGCCACGATGTAAAGGTCATGTTTGTATCGTCCAAATTGAGGTGCATACATGAGTAATCGACCAACGCTGCCTCGTGGATATTGATATAGATGCCATCATCACTTTTCATCTGCAGCGATGTTTGAACGCCAGTTTGCGAGAATGGAGTTTGCGATGAGTTTGGAGTGATGGCATCGGACATCAACCCTCTGATCTCTGAGAGTTTAGACTCTACATAGTCATACTCCTGCGTGTCGTAGTCGCCAGGAATCCAGAATGCGGTGTGATCGCCACTCATTGCGAATTGGCTCATCTCCTCCTCGATAACGAAGTAATTTAGATTCTCTTGAAGCGGGAATTCGTAACGGAAGCCCATCGCGTTGTCGTAAACTCTAAATCGAATAACGATCGAGCGATTCTCCGTCGGCTGATTCAATGTCACAGCCAACTCGTTGTAACGATCCTCAATCTCGCTCTCCTCACCCCACACGGGACTCCATGACATATCCGAAGAACTCTCAGAGCTAGAAGTGATAGAAAATCCCGAGAGTAGATCCTCGGCATCGCGAAGTTTTAGGCCCATAGTCGATGGTCGAACCACCTGCTCACCTTTATATATAAGGGAGTAAGTTGGTGCGCCTTGCGGGCTAAGTGAGAAATTGAGCGATAGATCCCCATCGGGCGAGCTCACGCTTTGAGCCGTTGCCGATAGATGAGAAAAAACGACTCCTGCGAACAATAAAAATAGAGCTTTAACTGTTATTAGTTTCATTGGTTTCTTTTGTTGGTTAAACTTTATTGGTCAACACTTTACTTTAATGGGCGTAATCTCCCTTAAGTGTTAATACAAAGTTAAACCTATTGATTATCAATCGCAATCAATTAATACCAGTTAAAGTCTAAAATAATCCTAAAATATTTAATAACAGGGGGTTGCAAAATGAAAACTTTGCAAAAATTAAGGTTTAATATGGCTGTTTTATCGCCTTGATATGCTCCTCAAACTCATCTTTTGGAACAATTGTCTTCGCTTTTACCTTCGCTTTATATACATAGACGGTGTTGAGCGACAGATTTAAATATCGCGAGATAAGTGCGGTATCCTCAACACCAAGTCGGATAAGAGCAAAGATTCTCATCTCTGGAGTGAGTTCTCCCGATTGTGAAATCTGCACACGCTGCTCCGCCTCGAAGAGCTTATTATACTCCTCAACGAAATTAGGGAACAACTTCAAAAATGCCAAATCGAAGGTCGACGACATCCTATGCCGCTCCTGCTTGATATTGATTCCACCGATCAGATCCAACAATTCGCCATACTGCTTAGCGCGGATCTTACGACTGAGTACCTTGCTGATCTTCTCGACATTCTCGACAAATTCGGAGTCGCTATATAGCGATTTGATGATATATTGATCCTTGATCTGGTTCGCTTCGGATAGCTGCGTGTTGACACTCGAGAGCTCAGCATTGACCTCCGAGAGCTCCTTGGCGTGCTTCTCGACCTCGCCACGAGCCTTGCGCAGAGCGACATTGCGGCTATGGATATTGAGCGTCATAATGATGATCGCTAGCAGCAAGGCGATGATCACAGCCGAGATAATGGCCATCGAGCGACGTTCACGCTCCACGTCGTAAATCCTCCGTCCTGCGATAGTTGGCATGATCGCCTGGATCTCCAACTTGCGGTATGGCGAGTTGTAGGTGTTGGCATCTTCGAAGGCGAGCATGATATATTTGCTTGCCCTCTCGATCGCCCCCTCTTGGTACATATCTTCGGCCAGGACCTTTGCCGAGGTGGTCTCATAGGTACACGATTCGATGTCGGAAATTGCCGAAAGGGCGGTGTAGTAGATCGACTCATCGGTCATCTCGAGTGCGCGGTAACCCATCCCCAACCACGAGTAGAGAATCGCCTTGTTGTTAAGCGACAGGTTGGGCGTTGCCAAGAGCTCCAACACCTTGTCAACACTTGCCTGAGCGCTGCTCGAGCCAAGGAGAATATCGTTTTGCACATCTATAAAGCGGTAGTCGAAGCTGCTTTGGGGAAGATTCTCGAGGGTGAGATCGGTGTAGCGAAGCATCTGCTCTTGATAGCGTTTGGTGAGTGTTTCGGTGCTTCCGACAAAGCGCATAAGGTTGAAATAGTAGCGGATGCAGTTGCGATAAAAGCCCGCCAGTACGCTATCCGAGACCCCTTCGGTTGAGAAGGAGTCGATGATCTCGGCACCCTCCTTGAAGAATCCCGCGGTGGAGTAGCAATAGAGTAGGTCGGAGGAGGATTGTGCGATGGCATCTACTTGGTTCTCGGCAACAGCGTAGTCGCGCACACGACGTGCGTAGAGGTAAGCCGAATCGTATTGATAGGTCTTGTACTCCTCGAAGAGATCGTGGCATAGGCGCGCATCACGAGAGGGGGCTGTGTTATTACTAAGATTGAATTTCAGAGAGGTGATCTTGCGATCCTTCTCCACCCGATAGATATAGCGCTCGTCAATCCTGCGATCGAGCCTCGAGAGAACATCATTCACCCTATTCTCGGCCGCAAGCGGTAGAGAGTAGAGGAAAAGCAGGAGTGTGAATAGATGTTTCATAGGTGTGTCATAGCTGTAACAGGGCAAAAAGCAAACCAAACGCTCCGCACGGAGAGAGGGATTGTAATACAAACCTACACATTTTTTTTGATTTAAACAACTTAAATGCTAAGTGATTTAGGATAAATAGGCGAAAACCCCCAACGTTCTTACAGCCTCATAGACATATGATGATAGATAAAATTCCAGAAAATATATTAATAATTTGTTAATTTAGCTTATTTACACTACTTTAGCCTCGTTTTTTATTCAAAAGCAGATGTTTGCTCTTTGAGAGAAAAATAACAACTAACAAAAACAAATTATGAAAAAAATTATTCTTTTGGCCTTTGCGGCAGCAGTTGTAACATCAGTCTCAGCAGAGGGCTATCAGGTAAATAGTCTAAGTGCTAAGCAGTTGGGAATGGCTCACACCGGAGTCTCTCAAAAACTAAATTCAGAATCTGTCTGGTTCAATCCTGCGGCGGCAGCCTATCAAGAGCAGCGATTCACTATCGCAGGCGAAGTAACAGGTATTAGCTCTATGGTGACATATAGCAATAGTAGCATTAGCGCAGAGTCGGACAACAAGCTATCGACCCCAATATCACTCAATGCTAACTACAAAATCAATGACGATCTTGCAGTGGGTTTGGTATTCAACACCCCCTTTGGTTCATCAATGAATTGGGGTGATAGCTGGGCAGGTATGAACGAGGTGCAGAGCATATCGTTGGCGGCATACAATTTCCAGCCTACCTTGTCGTACAAACTCTTTGACGACAAACTCTCTGTGGGTGCTGGATTTATGATCTCGTGGGGCTCATTTGAACTGTCGAAGTCTATGGTCGATCAAGCAACAACCGCCTATTATGGAACTTGCAACGCAACACTCGCGGGTGATGCAGCAGTTACATATGGGGTAAACCTCGGACTTATGTATGACATTAGCGATAAGTGGAGCCTCGGAGCATCGTATCGCTCTAAGATGAAGATGGCAGTTAATGAAGGTGAAACTACTCTCGATTTTGACCTCGATGCCGTTAAAGATAACTTCGCATTTATGGAGGCCTACACCTTCTCTGCTGAGCTGCCGATGCCATCAACCTTGAGTTTAGGTGCAACATATTATCCAACCGAAGATTGGACACTCTCGGCAGAGGTTCAGATGGTCGGGTGGAGCGCATACGAGACCCTCGAATTTGATTGGAGCGTATACCAAAGCGTAGCCACTAAGAATTATGACAACACAATGATCTACCGCCTTGGAGCACAATACTTAGTATCAGATTGGCTTACAGCGCGTGCAGGTATCTATTATGACCAAAGCCCAGTGCAGGAGGAGTACCTTACACCAGAGACACCATCAATGGATAAAATGGCCTACACCTGTGGTGTGAGCCTTATTCCTTGTAAGAATTTCTCCATTGACCTTGGTTACGCCTATATCACACCGGCCTCATCCGACCGCACAAGCAGCTACGAGTCACTCTCAGGTAGCTACCGTGTTGTAGCAAACACCTTCTCAGTGGGTCTATCTTGGGGATTTTAATCCCTGAGGCTCTAAAAGAGGTAGATACTTAGCATATTATAAGAGCTGCAAAAAAATATATCTTTGTGATAGTACTCTAGTGGAAAATCAAACAGAGAAAAACCATATGAAAACCATCAAATTATTAATGTGCGCACTATCGCTATTCCTGCTATCATCATGCGGAGTGGTTGGCGGCAGTAGCCCCGAGCGGAGCGTAAAAGAGTTTTTAGATCAGATCATTGAGATCAACCAAGAGCAGAAGGAGTATATGAAATTGGTTAGAGCAGGGCGTAACGTCGATCAAGAGGCGTGGGTTAAGCTCAACACCGATGCTATGGAGAAGTACACCAAGCTGCACTGCTATCAAGGAGTACCGGCCGTGGAGATCGAAACTGGCGCACCGCAACGATTTCTTTCGAACATTATTCTCAGCCTTGCGGAGTTGGAGAACTACACGGTCGAGAGTGTTATGCTCAGCGAGGATAACGAGTCGGCAACAGTGGTGGTGAGCCACAATATCGGCAACGATATCAACTTTATGTTGAAGAGAGTCGATGGCAGGTGGTTTCTTGAGATTCTTGGCTAGGAGAGTCGGGGAGTTGCTTAAAAGCTGGGGGATAGATAAATTTTAATGAGACCTTTGCTGTTTCGCGTTATTTATAAAATATTTATCCACTTTCGCGACATATTAATTGTTTTTTGCGTAACTTTGCGCAGTTAATTATTTAAACGAAGAATTATGGCAAATTTAAGAGTCCTAAAGAAGGGTATCGACTATATCCTTGAGGAGTTGGTCTTCGATTGCGACATGGCAATCTGTTTCCAACCATCTAAAGCAGAGCAAGTTTTTGAGTTGATGAAGAGAGGCGTAGCCCTTCGCAACGAGCTATACACAAGAGCGAACAACCCAATCGAGCCACACAACCGCTCACTAGTTCGCAAACACTACGCAGCCCTTCGCCGCGACATGATCACCTCATTCGAGGAGCTTTTCGAGGAGCTAAGCGAGCTAAATAAATAGCATTGCTTTTGGCAAATCTTATCGCTCGAAGCGTTAAGCCTTTCACATTTGGGGGTTAGCTTTTTGAAAAAAGATTTGCTAAATGCAAAAAACCATTATATCTTTGCCCCACTTTGCTCACCTCCGCAAGGAGTCCAGCAGCAAAGTCAAAGGAGCAAAGTATAAAACGGGGTGTAGCGCAGTCCGGTTAGCGTACACGTCTGGGGGGCGTGTGGTCGCAAGTTCGAATCTTGTCACCCCGACTGCTGAAAATCAGCGAGTTAGATGATTAATCTGCTCGCTGATTTTTTCGTTAGTAACACTTTAGTAAAACATTTTCTGCAAATAATTTTTGTGTTTTTATTGATTTTGTTTGAGTATCTTTGTCGACGTAATTAGTAAAACATAAATTTTGATGATTAAAGAGATTGTAAAGTGTTGCGGATTTATCGTAGATGAGGCGCAGGAGTATGACAAAGAGGAGTATGAAAAGTTCTTCAATGAGGTGATGAGATACCCCTCATTGCAAAAATTCTCATTGCCACTCTACCTCGCAGGAGTTCAAGAGAGAAACCTCAAAGCGGAGTTCGAGGCGAAGCGTGAGAGCGATGAATTTGCCGACCAAGACTCTACATTTCAGAAGTGGGAACGCCTCTGCCGACAGCTCAAAGATATTATGAGCATCGATAGTGACGACATGCAATTTTTCTACTCAAGACGATTCACAGGTAGAGAGCGCATCGAATCGCCAAATCCAAAACTTCATTCACTAATCGTAGCTGCTCAATCGGAATCCTTAACCGAGTTCGAGACCGAGAACTATGGCGACCAGACCACACACCTATATCCTATAAATAGCGAGACCATCAACAAGCGAATAGAGCTTATCGAGGAGTTGAACAAAAAGATCTACGAAGGCAAGACACGCAAGATTAGCGACCCTCTCCGCACAGCAATGCAGTTTGTGGCTCAACGCTTGGCACTACTCACTAAGGTGCAAACCTATCTCAACTCCGACTACGCAACCATCGACAAAGTGCCGATGAGCGATAATGGTTGCCAATTTATCCACGACTATTTGATATTCTTTGATCTCAACCCACCTGTTGCGAGTGGCGATAACACCTCTACGAATGTCGATTTGATAAAGACGATGCTTCGCCAATTTCCCAAAAATGAATCGATATATTTGAAGTTGATCGCTCAATTTAAGGCGAGCATCAACAACTTGGAGAGCGTAGAGTTCCCTCCTGCCGATTTTTGCGATAAATAGCCAATTTTCATAACTTACACAACCTCAGAGGGAATAGTTTTTCGGACTATTCCCTCTAAATGTATTCCCTGTAAACATTTGATTTCCTTTGATTTACACATTACTTTTGTTGCCGATTTGCAAATCAAGAGTAAAAATTAAAAGGCAATACAAATGAATATTACAGAGCTAAAAAAGCGACCTCTGGTGTCGCTCACAGCCGAGGAGTTCTTCGTCCTACAAGCACACGAGAACACTCAGCAAAACATACAAACAGCCCCACTTCCATCGATTATGACAGTCGATGAGGCAGCCACATTCACGGGCTACAAGAAAAACACCATCTACCGCAAAACCTGCGCAGGTGTAATCCCACATTATAAAAAAGAGGGTTCAAACAAAATCTACTTCCGCAGAGAGGAGCTTGAGGAGTGGTTATTAGGGTCAAGCCGCAAACTCACCACCGAAGAGTTCATTGAGGAGTGCGATGATAAGTTACTAACACGTAAACGTAAGTAGCTATGTCAGAGAATAAAATTACAGCCGAGATGGTAATCAACGAGGTCAATGCAGCGGGGGACAAACTCCGTGGTGCAGAGTTTCCGTTGAAGTATTTCCCCAAGGAGTTTCAAGATCTGGCACGCACAGCAAGCCATTGCCAAGGCTATCCGCTCGACTTCACTGCTGGATCAATGATGTTTGCCGCTGCCGTGGCGGTGGGTAACACGCACGTCATCAAGGTCAAGGAGGGGTGGATCGAGAGTGGCATCCTTTATTTGGCGATTGTCGGCAAGGCAGGCACCAATAAGTCGCACCCAATGAGCTTTGCTATGAAGCCTCTTATTGCGCACGACACAGCCGAGAAGCGCATCTTCAATCAGCAGTATGCCGAGTATCAACAACTATTAGAACTATCGAAAAAGGAGCGCACAGAGCAGGGGTGTGACGATACGCTTAACCCTCCAAAGCTCAAAAAGTTCGTGGTGTCGGACATTACACAAGAGGGATTGGCGGCTATTC
>JBCQVS010000041.1:0-17860 GCA_047172885.1 Rikenellaceae bacterium
GACAACGACGGTCAGGTTAAAGTAGGTGCACCTGTAGTAGAAGGCGCCTCAGTTAAGTGTAAGATTCTTCGCCACTTGAAAGATGACAAAGTTATCGTGTTCAAGAAAAAGCGTAGAACTGGGTATCAAAAGCAAAACGGTCACCGTCAATGCTTGACTCAGATTCTAATCGAAGAAATCGTAGCGTAACCTTTTAAAATTAGTAGAAAATGGCACACAAGAAAGGCGTTGGTAGTTCAAAGAACGGCCGCGAGTCAGAAAGCAAGCGACTCGGCGTAAAATTGTTTGGTGGTCAGTTCGCTAAGGCGGGCAACATTATTGTTCGTCAAAGAGGTACTGTTCACAACCCAGGTGCAAACGTGGGTATTGGTAAGGATCACACTCTTTTTGCTTTGGTACACGGAACTGTATCATTCTGCAAGAAGTCAGGTGGAAAATCTTTTGTAAGTGTAACACCACTTTCAGAGTAATTACCTGCACTGCACTTGTGATGTTGAGCAATTGACATCAAACCAAAATTTAGAGATTACCTTCGGGTGATCTCTTTTTTTTGGTTCGGATGAAATGTGAGTAAATGTAATTATATCCTAGGCGGAGGAGCAATAAAAAACCGTTAACTACTCACCTAGCAATATGCGAACTCCAAAATTCAAATTGAAATTAAGCGGATTCTCGGTGCGGATGGTATTCAAAGTAGTGGGTGTGAAGTAGTATCCCACCTCTGGCTCAGCATAGACTCCAAGCCACTTGCACACCTTATACTGCAGACCCAAAGCGCCATCAGCCGAGATGTGCCAATCCTTCTCCTCAATATCGTTCGAGTCGAGAGTCGAGGAGATGCAACGCTCCAATTGGCCGCCAGTGGATGCATAGAGCGAGAATCTGTTGATCGAGTAGATCTCATAGCTGAATCTTAGAGGCACACCAATAAACTGCACAACCTGAGAGAGTGGCTGCTCGGAATCTAACATAGTTATCTCGGAGTTGAGACGAGTGTAGTTAACGCCACTCTCGACGCTCCATCTTTTGCCTAGTCGGTGCGACACAGATAGCCCATAATATATAGGCAGGCTGTGGCTAGCCTTCGACGGGTTGTACCCCTTCTCATTTTGCATAAGGAGATCGTCATTCTCTGTCAATGGAGTGTCTGGATCAAAGAGGACGAACTCATCGTTTAAGGCGCTACTGGAAGCATCAAGGGTCGATACGGAGTCATTGAAATCTATCAACGACACTCCCGTTGCTGCCAATGCTGCCGCAGCTGCCGATGTAGCGTAGCGGCGAGTTTTCTTCTTGCCAAAGATCCGTTCTGAGTCTATGGCCATGGCACTGGGGTTGGTTAGAACAACCGATGAGAGTGGTGTTGAGGCTCTCTTTTGCGAGGCTCTCTCTTGTGCCTTCTCCTCTGCTGTTACCTGTAACGTAGGCTCAGTTTTTGACTCCTCTGCAGGTTCTACATACTCGATATACTCCACGTCGATAGGCGCAGCAGAGTCACTATTTTGAGCAGCGCAGATAAATTGAGGGCGTGAGAGACGTATAGGCTCAAGTGCGATAGGCAGATCCTCCAATTCAACAAACTCACCACTCGAGAGCATAACTGTGTAGGGCTCTCGCAAAACCTCAGGCGTAAATAGAACGTTCACAGCTAAAGCTAAAGCTACCGACGCAGCAACAGCACCCCCCCATTTAGCGGCCATTAGCCATGGCGAGACGCTCGTGGGCTTATCTAGAGATGCTTCAATTCGATCCCACAGCTCAGGTGAAGGTGCGATCTTGGCACCTTGTAGCGAATTGCGTAGCGACTCCTCGAAGCTATTTATATTTCTATTTTTATCCATGTAGCTCTATATAATTCTTAATCTTATCTGCCAAAATCCGCTTGGCTCGTAGTAGTTGCGAAGATGAACTCTTTTCGTTTATGTTTAACTCCCGAGCGATCTCTCTGTGAGAATATCCCTCGATGCAGAAGAGGTTGAATACCGTTCGGTATCCTGGAGGTAATTCGGCGACAAACTCTAGCAGCCTCTCTTGCGGAACTCTGCTCGCCTCGATTATTGGCTCTGCTTCGATCTCGATATTTCCACCCATCGAATCTAGCGAGAGTGTTTTATTTCGATTTCGCCGCAGCTGCTCAAGCGAGATGTTGACCATAATCCGACACATCCACGCTTTTAACGACCCTGAGCCTCGATATTTAAAGGTGCCAATCGAGTGGAAGATCTTGATGAATGCGTCGTGGAGCATATCCTCGGCCGTGCTGCGCTCACCTAAGTATCGCATCGCGATGGCCATAAGGGTGGCTGCGTAGAGATTGTAGAGCTCCTGTTGTGCTCCTCGATCTCCACCTTTCAGCTTTTCGACCAAAATTTCATCTATGCTCTTCATCTTCGTGTGTACATATATATAATGCGACATAGGCGAAAATACTGCACGAAAAAAAATATTTTTTTTGCCATGCAGTATTTCGTCACTCTCTCCATTTATAGAGTAAGTCAATAATGACAAAGATATAAACTAAATTAAATTTTACACTATGAAACACAATCTTTTATTTGCTACACTATTGTCAGCGCTAACTTTTGCATCTTGTAACGATAATGTCGATACTAGAGAGCCAGGCTCATATCCCGACAAAGCAGCTTACGTCTCAATCACAGCTATCGAGAGCAAGGAAGTTGAGAATGAGGAAGTTTACTACTTTACTATGGATAACGGCGATAAGTTGTTCTTGGCTGACAACCCAAAGGAGGTAGATTTAGAGAGCGCTAACCACGAGCGAATTATTATCTGCTACACAGTGATTGAGGATTACTCAGCTGAGGGTAGCGAGTCACTCGAGGGTGCATCATACGAGTGTGATTATGGTGTACGTCTTTTCGAAACTGTTGAGGTGTCACTCTCTGAGGCGGTAACCGTAGTGACTGAGGATGAGAGCGACGAGATTGCTGATCACGCACTAGCATACCTTTACGATAGCTTCGTTTATGGCAACGGCTATATCAATATCCTCGCAGGTATCAAAGCTGACAAACTTGCAAATGTTAAATTCTACTTAGTTGAGAACCTCTCTGAGGAGGCTGACGAGACTGAGGATGGTTACCTAAACCTTGAGCTTCGTTACGATAGAGGAACTGACGAGTCGATCGGTTCGACTTACGAGCGATATGTATCTTTGAGCCTTGATCAATTCCAAGAGCAATTGGAGGGTATGGATGGTATTCTTCTTCGTGTTAAGACTGTTACCTCTGGTACGGGATTTGCTAAGATCACCTTTGAGGATGATGACTCTCGCACAAAAGGTGTTACACGAAGCGCTGAGTTGTTTTAATTATTTTTTGAGATAAAGAAAAAATAGAGGGTTGATTGTTAGAAAACCTACACACACACTTACCATATTCTGTCCCTTCTATTTTAAGGATAGCGATTATTCCCATTAGTCGCTATCCTTTTTTTATTGTTGGTTTTTATAAAAAAATAGCTATATATTTTGCAGAGTTATAAATAATTGCTACCTTTGCAGTCGCTCTAAGGATCTAAGGTGGGTTTGCAAGAGCGATAACTAATTAATTATAAAATAATTATGAACAATTACGAAACCGTTTTCATCGTCACTCCAGTCCTATCTGAGGCTCAGGTGCAGGAGGTTGCTGACAAATTCCAAGGTGTTATCACCGAGAACGGCGGTCAGATTGTGAATAGAGAGAACTGGGGCTTAAAGAAGCTTGCTTACCCTATTCAAAAGAAGACTACCGGATTCTATTTCTTCATTGAGTTTACAGGCGAGGGTTCGATCATCGACACTCTTGAGACTCAATACCGCCGCGATGAGCGCATCATCCGATTCTTAACATTCAAGCAAGACAAGTTCGCTGTAGAGTACTCTGAGCGTCGTCGTGCTAAACTTTCTAACAAACAGGAGGAGTAAAAAATGGCAGATAACAGACCACAATCTGAGATCAGATACCTCAACCCAGTATCTGTAGATGTAAAGAAAAAGAAGTACTGCCGTTTCAAGAAACTTGGCATCAAGTACGTAGATTATAAGGACGGTGAGTTCTTGAAGAAGTTCCTTAACGAGCAAGGTAAGATTCTACCTCGTCGTTTGACTGGTACTTCTCAAAAGTTCCAAAAGAAGGTTGCGCAAGCAGTTAAGCGTGCTCGTCACCTTGCGATCCTTCCGTTCGTAACCGATTGTATGAAATAATAAAGAGGAGGAAAAGCAATGGAGATTATTCTTATTAAAGACATCGAGAACTTGGGCTATGCAAACGACATCGTTGATGTAAAGCCAGGTTACGCAAACAACTATTTGATTCCTCAAGGTTTCGCAAAGGCTGCAACTCTTTCTGCAAGAAAAGTTTTGGCTGAGAACCTTCGTCAACGCGCTCACAAAGATGCTAAAATCTTGGCTGATGCTCAAGCTTTGGCAGAGAAGATCGCTAACCTACCTATCTCAATCAGCACTAAAGCTGAGGAGGGTAAGTTGTTCGGTACTATCACTTCTGCTGACCTAGCTGAGGCTCTAGCAGCAAAAGGTGTTGAGATCGACCGCAAAGCAATCTCAATCGACCCTATCAAGACTGTAGGTGAGTACGAGGCTACTGCTAAGATCCACCGTGAGGTGAAAGCTGTAATCAAGCTATCTGTTACTGCTGCTGAATAAGCTCGTAGGTAAACAATATTTAAAAAGCTCTGTGGATTCCATGGGGCTTTTTTTGTGTCAGATCACGGAGAAAGGATAAAAGAAGAGCAGCTAAAACGAAGACTATAAGATATTAAAAAAGAGGGTGACTAACAAGTATTTTTTACTTGAAAGTCACCCGTTTTTTGCGAGAAGTCGAATAACAAGGTTAGTTTTGGGGCTTCGTGAGCATTTTTAACCGCAGCGTACTAAAGTACGTGAGGATTAAAAAGCGGAGGGAAGTGCCGAAAATGACCTTGTCAGTCGGCTTTTCGCAGAGCCTATCGCTTATTACTCTTATACCTCTGCTCCTTGCGACGTCTATTCGTGCTTGGTCTTCCGTTACCGCCACCCCTTTGTTGTGGCTTTTTCTTCTCGGCTGCCTTCTCCTCTTTCTTCTCTTTCTTCTCTTTCTCTATCGGAGCTACCTTAAATGGGGCATCACCAACTACTTGCAATCGTTTGCCAATTAGCTTCTCGATATCGCGCAAAAGTGGCATCTCCTCCTCCTTGCAAAACGAGTAAGCGACACCCTCACGACCAGCGCGACCCGTACGGCCAATGCGGTGAACGTAAGTCTCGGGGACGTTCGGAAGCTCGAAGTTTACAACGTGCGTTAGATCATCCACGTCAATTCCTCGCGAAGCGATATCGGTTGCAATAAGCACACGAGTTTTGCGCTCCTTGAAGTTTGCGAGTGTACGCTGGCGATTATTTTGGCTCTTATTTCCATGAATCGCCTCGGCGGTGATACCAGCGCGATTCAAGATCTTCGCTACCTTATCAGCTCCATATTTTGTACGTGTGAAGACCAATACCGACTCCATCTCGGGGTTCTGCAATAGCTCCACAAGCAGCTCATTTTTCTTCTCGACGTAGTACAAAAACTGCTCGATCCTCTCTACGGTCGAAGAGGGTGGCGTAACCTCCACCTTGCGCGGATTTGTCAAAATGCTGTTGGCTAGCTTCTCGATCTCTTTTGGCATAGTAGCCGAGAAAAAGAGGCTTTGGCGACGTGCAGGCAGCATCGGTAAAATACGTCGGATATCGTGAATGAATCCCATATCGAGCATATGATCCGCCTCGTCAAGCACGAAGAACTCGAGCTTCGAAAGGCTAATGTGTCGCTGACCAACAAGGTCAATCAATCGACCTGGAGTAGCGATCAAAACATCCACTCCTGCGCGAATAGCATCGACCTGAGGTTGCTGTCCGACACCTCCGAAGATTACAGTGTGGCGCAAGCCTGTGAACTCGCCATATGTGGCAAAACTCTCGTTGATCTGTATGGCTAGCTCACGTGTAGGGGTGAGGATCAGTGCCTTGATGCCGCGAGGTGAAGAGTGGCGGCGGTTGTAAATATGTTGAATGATAGGAATCGAGAATGCAGCAGTTTTTCCTGTTCCAGTTTGAGCGCAACCCAATAGGTCGTGACCATCTAAAAGGTGTGGGATTGCTTGTGCTTGAATAGGCGTTGGTGTAACATATCCTGTTTTTGTAAGAGCCTTGCTTATGGGCTCTATAAGGTTTAAATCGTCAAATGTCATCTATAATTTTTCAAATGTAAATAAAAAAGAGGCCTCCTTGCAAAGGTCTCTTCGGTAAGCTGCAAAGGTACTACAATTAATTTGATTCTCCAAACTTGTGATACCTATGGAGTTAATAATGGGTTGCAAATGTATGCAAAGTGCTTAATATCGGCATTGGAGCGAAATTTTAAAATTTTGCTTATCTTATCGCCGCTTAGAGCTTGAGCCGCCTCGCGTGGCTGTTTTTCCTCTTGTTGATCTGCCGCCACTTGGTTTATTGCCGCTAGTGGTGGCAGTTCTCCATTTACCAGGTCTGTTGTTCTTGGCCGATTTTGCCACTTGGGATGATTTGCCTGCCCCTTTTCCAGCGGCGCTCTTTGTTCCTTTGCCTGCTCCAGCTCCTTTCGATGCTGCTTGCTCTCCGTCGGAATCCTTGAGGCTTTCGAAGAGCGATCGGAGCTCTTTTTCCTCTAATTCGCGCCATGCACCTGTTTGCAGAGGTGCAAGTTTGATGTTCATGATTCTAACGCGTTTAAGGCGTGTCACCTCGTACCCCAACACCTCGCACATACGGCGAATCTGGCGGTTTAGCCCTTGGGTGAGTGTTATCCTAAATTTTTTAGCTCCCTCTTGCTCCACTTTGCACCGCTTGGTGATAGTGCCCAGGATCTTAACCCCCGAACTCATTCGCTCCACGAAGGTGTTGTCTAGGGGTTTGTCGACCCATACTTCGTACTCCTTTTCGTGGTTGTTTCCCGCGCGCAGAATCTTGTTTACTATATCTCCGTCGTTGGTCAGTAGTAGCAACCCCTCGGAATCTTTGTCTAAGCGTCCGATGTGGAAAATGCGGGTAGGGTAGTTGATAAAATCGACGACATTGGTGCGGTCCGACCTGTCGGTAGTGCTGGTCACGCCCACTGGTTTGTTGAGTGCGATGTAGACACTCGGCTCGGTGTCGGACTCTATAAGATTGCCATTCACGCGCACCTGGTCGCCTGGCAAAACTCTATGGCCAAGTGTGGCTACAACCTTGTTGATTGTAACTTTGCCACCCTCGATAAATCGGTCGGCTTCGCGGCGTGAGCAGTAGCCCGAGTCGCTGATATATTTGTTTAAACGAGTTTCCAATTTATTGTGGGATAAAGATGTAAGTTATTGTACCTGAGTGGCTTTCGGGTGCATTCTCGGCTGTGTTGAATGTCGATGCTTTGGCTGCTCTAAGGGCAGTCTCCTGCATACATTTATCGCCTCCGCGACTCACTTCGGCCTTTACAACCTTTCCCTGTTGGTTAAGTTGCGCTGCGATCACCACCTCACCACCTCCTTGGCATTGGTAGGCTGGAACGATAAGATTTTGAGCGTGTCGCACGGGGTTTGCAAAGGCGTATGAGACCGTTACATTTCCCTGCTGCTTCACATCTCTGCGCTCCGTTGATCCCTCTTGGCTGGCGTCGATGGTTGCTTGGCGATCGGCCTCGATTTTGTTTAGTGCATCTTCGAAGGCTTGGCGATTAGCCTCCATAATCTCCTTTGCGCGATCCGCTTCGTTGTTCAGTGCCGCTTCGTTTTCTCCAGTAGAGTTAATTGCTTGCTGCTCAAGAGAGTATTCGTTCGAGGCGCTATTGCTTACCGAGCCCCAATCGAACTCCTCTTTTTGTGCTATCTCCTGCTCTTTTATCTCCTTTAACTCCTCGAGCGCTTGGATATCCTCAAGGTCGATATAAAATCCTTGGGAGTGGTGCTCACCACCGACAAAGATCTTAGCACTGACAAAGGTTATCGCGAATAAAAGGTAGGCGATCACCGTAATGCACAATCCTGCGCGGTGATCGAAAGCCCATTCACCCATGTCGGTTTTTTTATCGTTGAAAGGGAGTCTAAGTTTTGGTTTTCTATTTTGTTGTGTACTCATTATGTTAGAAACATGACGTTAATTACTCAGCAAAAATAGTATTTTTTAATTAGATTTTCATATCTTTGTCGACAAAATAAACAACATAGTGTGTTATGAGTTCAAAACAACAAACGCTTAACGGCTCTATCTCATTCTCTGGCAAAGGTTTACATACTGGTGCAGTAGTTGAGATGAGTGTTCACCCTGCTGCGGCAGATTGTGGAATTATATTTCGTAGAGTAGACATCGAGGGCTCTCCTGAGATCCCCGCTTTGTGTGATTACGTAGTGGATACATCGCGTGGAACAACAATCGAAAAGGGAGGTCACCGTGTCTCAACTATCGAACATATCTTGTCGGCTCTATGGACCTTGGGAGTTGATAATGCAATCATTGACATCAATGGCCCTGAGACTCCAATTATGGATGGATCTTCGCGCGAGTATGCGCAAGTGATCACCGAGGTAGGTCTAGTGGAGCAAGCTGCCGAGCGCAAGTTCTACCAAGTGACCGAGAAGATGGTCTACACAATCCCAGAGAAGGGTGTGGCGATTATCCTCTATCCAGACGATGAGTTTTCGGTGTCGGTTCACGTAGATTACAACTCGAAGGTTATCGGAAACCAATATGCAACGTTTGTCCCTGGTGACGACTATGCAGCGAAGATTGCGCCATGTCGCACCTTTGTATTCCTTCACGACTTGGAGCCACTCTTCAAGATGAACTTGATCAAGGGTGGAGACCTAGACAACGCAATTGTTGTTGTTGAGAATCCAGTTGCCGATGAGCAGTTGGATCACCTCAAGAAGCTATTCAATCGTCAAGATATCAAGATCACGGGAGGTTACGTAAACAACCTTGAGTTGCGTTTTAATAATGAATTGGCACGTCACAAGCTGCTCGATTTGTTGGGAGATTTTGCACTTCTAGGTCGCAGAATCAAGGGTCGCGTTTGGGCTACTCGTCCAGGTCACTTCGCAAATACAGAGTTTATGATGCAGACAAAACGCACAATCCGCAAGATTGGCGAGCGTCCACGCTTTAAGTATGATCCCCGCGAAACGCCAGTTTTCGACGTTAACAAGATCCGCAGTTTGTTGCCTCATCGTCCACCATTCTTGCTAGTGGATCGCATCTTCCACATCGACGAGATGTCGATCGCGGGAATCAAGAATGTGACCATGAACGAGCCATTCTTCGTGGGTCACTTCCCCGAGGAGCCAGTTATGCCAGGTGTGCTTATCGTCGAGGCGATGGCTCAATGTAGCGGTCTGTTGGTTTTGGCAGGTGTTGACGATCCTTCACTCTACTCGACTTACTTTATGAAGATCGACAATGTGAAGTTTAAGCGTAAGGTTGTTCCTGGCGACACTCTCCAATTCGAATTGCAGTTCTTGGAGCCAATTCGTCGTGGTGTAGCAGTGGTTGAGGGTAAGGCTTTTGTGGGTGATGTTTTGGCTTGCGAGGCTACGATGATGGCACAAATTGTAAAAAATAAAACAAAATAGGTATGATTAGTGATATAGCTTATGTGCATCCTGATGCGCAGATAGGCAGTAACGTAACAGTTGAACCATTTGCATATATCGCAGGTGACGTTGTTATTGGTGACGATTGTTGGATTGGCCCAGGTGCCGTGATCCACGATGGTGCTCGTATTGGTAAGGGTTGTAAGATCCACACAGCGGCATCAATTGCTTGTCTGCCTCAAGATCTTAAATTCGCTGGTGAGGCTAGTTTGGCCGTGATCGGTGACTATAACGATATCCGCGAGTGTGTGACAATTAGCCGTGGTACAGCTTCGCGTGGTAAGACCGTGGTTGGTGATCACAACCTAATTATGGCCTATGTTCACGTGGCACACGACGATGTTATTGGAAGCCACTGCGTATTTGCTAACCGCGTTTCGTTTGCTGGCGAGGTTGAGGTTGGTGATTGGGTTGTTGTTGGAGGTCACGCTGCGGTTCACCAATGGGTGAAGATCGGCGACCACTCGATGATCCAAGGCGGAGCTCTAGTATCGCAAGATATCCCTCCATTTGTGATGGTTCGTGGCGATGATATGCGCTATGCGGGACTCAACAAAATTGGTCTTTCGCGTCGTGGATTTACTCCAGAGCAGATTGCGATTATCCACGATAGTTGTAGAATCCTTTTCCAAAGCGGTTTGAACTATATGAATGGCTGCGATGAGGTTGAAAAACAGGTCGAGCAGAGTAAAGATAGAGACTACCTGGTAGAGTTTATTCGCACTTCGAAGCGAGGAGTGATTAAGCCGTTTGCTTAAACAGATTCTAAGATTTAACTTTTTTGAGCTAAAAAAAAGAAAAAGAGCGATAAAAAAAGCAAACTTTTGCGATATAATCAAATATTTTTCATATATTTGCATCGTAGAAATGCACCGGGGATTAAGGGCAAGTGATAAGGGGACGAGATAGTCCCCTTATTTCGTAGTTTATAGTCTCCTTACGCGTGGGTATTTTATTTGTAATATTGGTAATAATTTTTTATGATAGATACTAAAAAAATAGTAGAATCTGCTGAGGCAAAGTTAGTTGACACGGATATGTTTGTGGTAGGATGTACCTGCACACCATCCAATGAAATTGATCTCTATATTGATAGCGACACGAAAGTCTCTATCGACGTTTGTATTGCGCTAAGTCGTGCAATCGAGGCGGAGTTTGATCGCGAAGTTGAGGATTTCTCACTTACGGTAGCCTCTGCGGGTATCGGTTCTGAGCTTAAGCTCTTGCGCCAATATCGCAAACTTGTCGGTTCGTCGGTTGAAGTGTTGCTTTTAAGCGGAATTAAAATTGTCGCTAAGCTCCTAGAAGTCAGCGATGAGCAGATCACGTTAGGCTACCAAGAGAAGCAAGTTTTCGAAACTCCATCGGGCAAAAAGAAAAAACAGATGGTAGATGTTGAGAAGATCGTACCTTTCGAGGAGATTAAATATACTAAAGAGTATCTAGATTTTAAGTAGAAAATAATAATAAAAAATAATATATAAATGGACAATCTTAATCTAATCAGTAATTTTGCTGAATTTAAAGAGCTAAAAAACATTGACAAGAGTACAATGATCGGCGTGTTGGAGGATGTATTTCGTCACGCACTTCAAAAGCAGTACGAAGTAGATGAAAACTTCGACGTAATTATCAATCCCGAGCGTGGAGACCTTGAGATCTGGCGCAACCGTCTAGTTGTAGAGGATGGTGAGGTTGAGAACCCAAATGTTCAAATATCGGTGAGCGACGTTAAGGCTCTTGACGATAGCTACGAGATCGGTGACGAGTACACCGACGAGATTAAACTTGCGCAATTTGGTCGTCGTGCGGTTCTTTCGCTTCGCCAAAACTTGGCATCTCGCATCTTGGATCTCGAGAAGGCTGTTCTTTTTGAGAAGTACTCTCAAAGAGTCGGTGAGGTGATCTCGGGTGAGGTTTACCAAGTGTGGAAGAAGGAGGTTTTGATCTTGGACGACGATGAGAATGAGTTGATCCTACCTAAAGCGGAGCAGATCCCAAGTGACTACTACCGCAAGGGCGACACCATCAAAGCGATCGTTAAGGCTGTTGAGATGAACAACAACCAACCTCGTATCATCCTTTCGCGTACGGCTAACCAATTCCTTGAGCGACTCTTCGAGCAAGAGGTCCCTGAGATCTTCGACGGTCTTATCACTATCAAAGCTATCGCGCGTATCCCAGGCGAAAGAGCGAAGGTTGCAGTGGAGTCTTACGACGAGCGTATCGACCCAGTTGGAGCGTGCGTAGGAATGAAGGGTTCGCGTATCTACACCGTTGTGAAGGAGCTTCGTAACGAGAATATCGACGTTGTGAACTACACTGCCAATGTCTCTCTTTTGATTCAACGAACTCTAAATCCTGCGAAGGTTTCGAGCATCACTATCGACGAGGAGCGTCAAACAGCTTCGGTTTACTTGAAACCAGATCAAGTTTCGCTAGCAATCGGTAAGGGTGGTCTTAATATCCGCCTTTCGAAGATGCTTACAGGTTACGATATCGACGTATACCGTGAAGTTGAGGAGGAGGATGTTGCACTTACAGAGTTCTCGGATGAGATCGACGCATGGATCATCGAGGCACTTAAGGCCGTAGGTTGTGACACCGCGAAGAGCGTAATTGAGCTCTCTGTCGAGGAGATTGCTGCACGTGCAGATCTAGAAGTAGAGCAAGCGCAGAGAGTAATTGATATTCTTAAGGCAGAGTTTGAGCCAGAAGTAGAGTAGTGAATAATAAAAAGAGAGGATTAAGATATGAGTAATGAAAAAAGATTAAGGCTGGTTCAAGTAGCCAAGGAGTTTAAAGTGGGTATAAATACCATAACGGACTTCTTGCGAAAGAACGGCATCAAGAGTGATGGCTCACCAAATTCGATAGTTGAACCATCTGTTTACGCAACTCTAGAGAAGGAGTATGGCGCAAATAGAGGCGGTAGCAACGATCGCAATTCGGTTCGCGAGCGCATCTCTAAAAAACAGGCATCAGTAAGCATTGAGTCTGATGCACCCGAGGCAGCAGCGGCAACAACAGAGAACACCGAGGTGATGATCAAAAGCAATATCGTTGAGAAGAAACCACAAGTGACTCAGCCGCAAGTTTTGGGCAGCATCAACCTAGATGCAAAATATACACAAAAACAAGGTCCAAAATCGCACAAGCAAAAGGGCGATCATGGCCAAAAGGCTAAAGCAGTAGTCCCAACTCCTGCTCCAGCACCAGCGCCAACTCCAGCACCTAAGGTGGAGGAAAAAGCGCCAGTGGTTGAGGTTGTAGCGCCAGTGGTTGAAGCTCCAGTGACGGCGCCAGTTGCAGCAGAGGAGAAGACAAGCTCGAATATGCAAACTATCGGTATCCCACAAGTATTGGGTACTATCGACGTGTCGGGTTTCGCAGCAGGCGGCAAAGGCAAGCACAAGCGCAAGCGTTTGAGCAAAGAGAAGGTGGATATCAACCGCGTTCAAAACAATAAGCAAGCGGGTGGTGGCACTCAAGGCCAAGGTGGCGCACAGCGTAACAACAACCAAGGCGGTGGTGCTCAAGGTGGCGGCAACGGCCAAGGTGGTAACCGCAACAACCATAACGGTGGCGGTCAACGTCAAGGTGGTGGCAACCAAAATGCTGCTGCACCAGGCCAAGGCCGTAGAAATAAGGGGGCTAAAGCAGCTCCAAAACCAGTAGTTCGCCCAGAGGTTAGCGACGAGGAGGTATCAAAGAAGGTAAAAGATACTTTGGCGCGCCTAACAGCCAAAGGTGTGAAGAACAAAGGTGCTAAGTACCGCAAGGAGAAGCGTGATGCTCAAGCTGAACGCGCTCACGAGGAGTTCGAACGCGAAGAGATGGAGCGCTCAACACTTAAAGTTACCGAGTTTGTAACGGTAAGTGAATTGGCGACAATGATGAACGTTACAGTGACCGAGGTAATCTCGGCATGTATGAACCTTGGTCTTATGGTCTCGATCAACCAACGTTTGGATGCTGAGGCATTGGTGGTTGTAGCCGAGGAGTTCGACTATAAAGTTGAGTTCGTATCGGTCGAGATCCAAGAGGCGATTGCCGATGAGGATAACGAGGAGGAGGCAGACAATGTTCCTCGTCCACCGATCGTAACGGTTATGGGTCACGTCGATCACGGTAAGACTTCACTTTTGGATAACATTCGTAAGACAAACGTCATCCAAGGCGAGGCTGGAGGTATCACCCAACATATCGGTGCATACTCAGTCGAGCTAAATGGTCAAAAGATCACATTCCTAGATACTCCAGGTCACGAGGCCTTTACAGCGATGCGTGCTCGTGGTGCGAAGGTGACCGACGTAGCGATTATCATCGTTGCGGCCGACGACAGTGTGATGCCTCAAACAACCGAGGCTATCAACCACGCTCAAGCGGCAGGTGTACCAATGGTATTCGCGATCAACAAGTGCGATAAGCCAGCGGCAAACCCTGACCACATCAAGGAGCAATTGGCGCAAATGAACTACTTAGTTGAGGATTGGGGTGGAAAATACCAAAGCCAAGATGTATCGGCTAAGATGGGTATGAATCTCGATAAACTCCTTACAAAGGTGTTGTTGGAGGCTGAGCTCTTGGAGTTGAAGGCTAATCCAGACAAGAAGGCTAGCGGAACTGTAATCGAGTCAACTCTTGACAAAGGTCGCGGTTACGTCTCGACAATCTTGGTTCAAAATGGAACACTTCGAGTGGGAGACATTCTCCTATCGGGAATATATACAGGTCGCGTAAAGGCGATGTTCAACGAGAATGGTGTGAAGATCGACGCAGCAGGCCCATCAACCCCAGTCCAAGTATTGGGTCTTAATGGTGCTCCTCAAGCGGGTGACACATTCAACGTAATGGAGGATGACCGTTCGGCACGTGAGGTAGCTAACAAGCGTGAGCAGCTGCAACGTATGCAAGGTCTGATGACCCAAAAGCACGTTACACTCGACGAGATCGGTCGTCGCATTGCGATCGGTTCGTTCAAGGAGCTTAATATCATCGTTAAGGGTGACGTGGATGGTTCTATCGAGGCGATGTCGGGTTCACTTATCAAGCTCTCGAAGGAGACTGTTCAGGTGAATGTGATCCACGCGGCGGTAGGTCAAATCTCGGAGTCGGATGTATTGTTGGCAGCAGCCTCAAATGCAATTATCGTCGGATTCCAAGTGCGTCCATCAGCCTCAGCGCGTAAGCTTGCCGAAAAGGAGGAGATCGAGATCCGTTTGTACTCGATCATCTACGACGCCATCAACGATATCAAGGATGCAATCGAGGGTATGTTGGAGCCAATCATGAAGGAGGAGATCGTCTGCTCAATCGAGGTATTGGAGGTGTTCAAGGTATCGAAGGTTGGTACAATTGCCGGAGGTTTGGTACGTGAGGGTAAGATCTCTCGTAACACCCCAATCCGTGTGATTCGCGACGGTATTGTGATCTACACAGGTAAACTTGGATCGCTTAAGCGTTACAAGGATGATGTGAAGGAGGTAACCAATGGTATGGATTGCGGTCTTAATATTGAGTCGTTTAATGATATTAAGATTGGCGATATAATCGAGGGTTACGAGCAAGTTGAGGTTAAGAGGAAATAGCAAAGGCAGCCATTTTTGGCACTTCCCTCCGCTTTTTAATCCTCACGTGCATAAGCACGCTGCGGTTAAAAATGCTCGCGGATCCCCAAAACTGACTACCTTATCTACTTCCTCCCAGCAGGGGACATGTGGGGTAGAAGCCACTTACTTCCGAGTATAATATAGACGAAAACTATTTAAACTTAAATAATAACTTATAAATTTAGGTAAATTATGAGCAAACCTATTAATTTTGTTACAGCAGAAGAGGCCGTTAAGGTGATTAAATCTGGCGACCATGTTCACTTAAGTTCGGTGGCATCGGTGCCAAAATGTCTCGTTGAGCAGATGTGTGCTCGTGGCGAGCGTGGTGAGTTGCGCGATGTGCACGTTCACCACCTTCACACCGAAGGTTATTCGGCTTACTCTGAGGAGCGCTTCTCGGAGATCTTCCAACTCGATTCATTCTTCGTTGGAGCTAACGTTCGTCGCGATACTCAAAGTGGTAACGCTGACTATATTCCGATCTTCTTGAGCGAGACTCAAAAGCTATATCGTTGTGGCGCAGTGCCTTGTAACGTTGCGATGATCCAAGTTTGTCCTCCCGACAAGCACGGATATGTCTCTTTGGGAACCTCAGTAGATGCTACTTTGGCAGCCGTTGAGACTGCCGACACAGTAATCGCGGTGATCAACAAACACGTTCCTCGTGCATTCGGTGACGCTATGATTCACCTATCGGCAATCGACATCTTCGTTGAGGAGGACTCTCCGCTTGTTGAGGCTCACATCGCTGTACCTAGCGAGGTAGACCTAGCGATCGGTAAGCACTGTGCTGCCCTAATCGAGGATGGAGCAACGCTTCAAATGGGTATCGGTGCGATTCCTAACGCGGTACTTAGCCAACTTGGAGGCCACAAAAACTTGGGTATCCATACAGAGATGTTTGCCGACGGAGTACTTCCACTCGTGAAATCAGGTGTTGTAAATGGTGCCGCTAAGCACATCGATAAGGGTATGATCGTTTCGACATTCCTTATGGGTTCGCAAGAGGTTTACGACTTTATCGACGACAACCCAGGCGTACTTATGAAGGACGTAGGTTACACCAACGACCCATACGTAATCGCGAAGAACGACCGCGTAACAGCGATCAACTCAGCTCTTCAAGTCGATCTAACAGGTCAAGTTTGTGCCGACTCTCTAGGAACTAAGTTCTACTCGGGTGTAGGTGGTCAAGTTGATTTCGTATACGGAGCATCACTTTCGAAGGGTGGTAAGGCGATCATTGCAATGCCATCTATCACCAACAAGGGTATCTCTAAGATCGCTCCAATCTTGGCTCCAGGAGCTGGTGTTGTAACAACACGTGCTCACATGCACTACTTTGTAACTGAGTTCGGTGCAGTGGATCTATACGGCAAGACGCTTCAAGAGCGTGCTCGTCTGTTGATCTCAGTGGCTCACCCATCAGCACAAGAGGAGCTCGACAAAGCAGCCTTCGAGCGTTGGGGATCTCACCACCACTACATCAAAAGCTACATGTCAAAGAAATAGGGTAGCGCCCTAAAATGCAAGTTACGCATATAGTCGTCGACTTTGTATAGCAAGAACAACCCTGCCTCATTATCGAGCGCAGGGTTGTTTTTTGCTTTATGACGATGTTATGGCTGTCGGTATATATTTCTTGAAAATGAGTGATAGCTGTATCTATCACCTTCATCTGGCGAGTTCAGTGCCTGATCGACAAAATATTCCTCAATCCGATCTCTGCTCGAGTAGAGTACAGCAAGGGTGAAAAGAGGATATTCGCTATTAGTGCATCTCTCTCCGCTATATTTTGCAGTAAAATATATTTTGTCACCCTTCGAGAGTTTCTTAATATCGCCTTTTAACGTCGATTTAATTGCCACTCCATCGAGCTGGATAATATAATAGTTGTGTGTCGGAAGGCCAGTAACGATGTTAAATAGGCCGTTTATCTTCGTGTGCTTTCTAATCCCGTAAACCGTTCCATATATTATCGCTCGCGATGAACCGAGTGTTGCATCGAGTTTTGTTGGATTCTCGCTATTCAATCTTTTGATATCTGTATCAAGCCATATATATTTTGACGCCTCCTTACTCTCTAGGGCGACTATTCTGGCGGCTATATCCCTTCTTTCGATTATTTTATCGTCACTATCTGCTCTCTTGATAGGTTTTGTATGAATTGACATGCTAAGCCATGTGTATATAGAATCTAATAATCTATTTATTTTCATCACTTTTTTTGAGGCCTTGTCAACATTCCTCCGATCGGTTTAAAATTAGTAATAATACTATTTTTGCACCTATAACTCCCCGAATTCAGTATAATATCTCAAGTTGGCCTATGAGCCATCTAAACAAAAGAAAAGCGTGAGGAATTGTCTGCCATTCACAAATAAACAGGCATCGCCAAACGCCACTACAGATATGAATAGGAAGAAACAATACTCACGCTGCTTATATGTAAAAGCAATGATCAGCTATATCGACATAGTCAACCATAGTGCCGTAACACACAAAACGGGTCACCAGAAAAAATAGGGGGATTAAATAAAAAGTTCTATCTTTGCGCATAATCAAATTGATATGCAGGATAGTTCAATGTTATTGGAGTTGGCACGTGT
>JBCQVS010000042.1:0-17520 GCA_047172885.1 Rikenellaceae bacterium
GGAACCTGGAATGTCGCACCACCGATACGCTTCGATTTTACTTCGACTTGGGGTGTGATATTCTCAAGAGCCTGTTTCCAGACCTCCAATGGAGATTTCTCAGCATCCTTCATCTTCTTGCCAACTAGCTCTAACGCGTTGTAGAACACAGCATAGGCAATACTCTTCTTACCATCCAGCATAAGATTGTTAACGAAACGAGTTACCTCGCAATCGCCGAACTTAGGATCCGGAAGTAGAATGTGCTTTTTTGGCTTAGCTTTTCTCATAGCTTTTTTTAACTACTTTTGTTTGTTTTTACTTTTTCTTCTTTGCACCTGCAGCAGCACCTGCCTTAGGTCTCTTTGTTCCGTACTTAGAACGGCGTTGGTGGCGTCCGTCAACTCCTGCTGAGTCGAGTGCTCCACGCACTAAGTGATAACGTACTCCTGGAAGGTCTTTCACACGGCCTCCACGAACAAGTACGATTGAGTGCTCCTGCAAATTGTGGCCTTCACCTGGGATGTAGGCATTCACCTCTTTGCCGTTTGTCAATCTTACACGTGCAACCTTACGCATAGCCGAGTTTGGCTTCTTAGGAGTTGTTGTGTACACACGTGTACAAACACCTCTACGTTGGGGACACGCTGCGAGCGCTGGAGATTTACTCTTGTACTCCAAGTTCACTCGACCGTTTCTAACTAACTGTTGAATAGTTGGCATCTTAACGTTTTGTCCTTAAAAATTAATAAATTTCGATTTCCCACCTCTGACTACATGCCGAAATGGACTGCAAAGGTAGGCATTTTTTTCGCAATTACAAACTAATCCACTCTGTTTTTAGTCGATTTATCAATATTTTAGCCTTTTTCAGCCTACACTGCTATTCTTTTTTCTTATGAAAATTCAGATCTTATATTAGATTACTTATATACAAAATTGCTTTATGTTGATTTCCAGTCATTTAAACTTTGTATCGCAGAGCGATTTTTCGCCATTTCTGACTTTTGCGACTTGCCTACCGAGTTAGAAAAAAATATTAGAAATAGCCCATTTTTCACCACCTTTCGACAAAAAGCAGCATATGAAATTCTCATACGCTGCCTTAAATTTGCAAATTCTATAAGCCGAGTTCTGTACCTTGCCCTCGCGAGCAAAGCCCCTATCATTTATCTACGACGACAGTCACCTGCCGCCTCTAGCAACCTACCCCCCAACAACGGGCGAGTAACCCTTAAATGTTGGTATACATGGTCTTGCAACCTGTGAGACGTACGGACCAGTGAATATCACTACCACTGCGGTGGGCTCTTACCCCGCCTTTTCACCCTTACCCGACCTTAAGCGGCCTGGCGGTTATTCTCTGTTACGCTACTACACCCTCTCGAACGTCAAGCCGTTAACTTGCACAGCACTCTGCGTTGCTCGGACTTTCCTCCCCCACCTCTCGGTGGCAGCGATAGAGCGAACTTGCGGGGGCAAAGATAGGGAAATTATTGTTACGGGCAAGTGACATTGGTAAATTTTCATTTGTTGCAGATCTTTGATCTGCTCGCCCTCTGCGCACTTTTGTTCCAAAAGTGCTTTTTTAGGAGGGAGGGCGAGGCTTTCTTACTGCCCTAATGCCGGGCGGGCACCAAGCAAGCTTGGATACGGAAAGCTTTGCTTTCCTTACAGCCTCTCTACCAACTTGTCGATTCTTGCTACGGCGGCGTCTAGGGTTTCCATCGTTACAGCTCCCGACTCGACAGCCGACTCAATAATCGAAATAAACTTATCAACAACATTATAATCCTCACGCTTAATATTGCCACCTATTATAAATAGGTCAATACCAGCATTAAGCCCCAAGACAACAGCATCCTCAAATCCATAGTGATCCGTGATAGCCTTCATCTGCATATCATCGCTCACAACAACACCTTGCCAACCCAACTGCTCACGAAGAACGCCTTGAATGGTCTTGCGCGAAAGTGTCGCAGGATACTCCTCATCGAAATTCTCGTTATAGAGGTGGCTCACCATCACCGCATCACAAAGCCCAGATTCCATAAGACTCTTGTAAGGATAGAACTCACGCTCCTGCCAAGTGGCGGTGATATCAGTTAGACCATGGTGGCTATCCGCCAAAGAGTTACCATGTCCAGGGAAGTGTTTAAGTGAGGTCAATACGCCCCTCTTGCGATGCTCCTCGACATAGATCGAGGCACACGCGGCAACATACTTCTCATCCGAGGAGAATGACCTCTTAACCTTGCCAATCACAGGACAGGCAGGGTTAACATCGACATCCACGCAAGGTGCGAAGTTAAAGTTGATTCCTACGCTAGCAACCTCGCTCGAGATAAGCTCAGCGGCAACGCGCACAGAATCCACATTAGCGTAGCGACCAACCTCCTGGTGCGAAGGCATCGCCGCAAAACCACTCTGCGTCTTCATGCGATTCACCAGACCACCCTCTTGGTCGATTGTCACAAGAAGCGGATAGTCGCGCACTGCCTTAAGGTCGCTCACGAACTTTGTGAATTGAGCACGAGGATCGGACGTATCGTCGAAAGTGGCCACATTATATCCAAAGAAGATCACTCCCGAGACCCCTTTATCGGCGATATCCTCGATAATTGGGTTGTTCGGAGTGAGTGATTTACCAGTAACGCCCACAATAAGCAATTTGGCAGCCTTCTCGGCTACGGTAGGCTCAGAATGAGCGCACCCCTGCACTGCATATGAAAGCAGTAGCAGGAGTGCAATTAGACTCTTTTTCATGGGGTGAGGATTATTGAACGATCTCCATCTCCTCTAGCAACCAACCCGCTTGAGCGAATTTGTCGATTACCATAAGTACATAACGAACATCAACCGAGATTGTACGTTGCAACTCTGGCTCAAATGCCACGTCACCCGACATAGCCTCCCAGTTACCATCGAAAGCCAAACCGATAAGCTCACCACGTGAGTTCATGATTGGAGAACCCGAGTTACCACCAGTGATATCAAGGTTCGAAAGGAAGCCAACTGGCATATCGCCATTCTTATCAGCGTATGGGCCGTAATCCTTAGTATTATAGATCTCCTTCAAGCGATCTGGCACTGTGAACTCAACTGGGTTCGATAGATCTTCTTTCTCCATCACACCCTTAAGGGTTGTTTGGTGCTCATAAAGAACGCCATCTGCTGGAGAGTAAGGAAGAACTTGTCCGTAAGTTAGACGGATAGTGAAGTTTGCATCCGATGCCCAAGCCTTGTCGGGTTGTTGCATCATAAGACCTGCGATATATAGGCGGTGACCCTCGGCAACCTTAGCTGCGCCCTCTTTGCGAGCATCGCTAAGCTCCTTGATCTTGGCCATTACTGACTTCGATAGGATCACTGCTGGATCTGCCTCTAGAGCCTCGCGCGAGTAGTTTGCGATAAACTCGTTAGCTTTCTGCTCGTTAGCAAATGTAGAGTTGTCGTAAAGGTAGTCAACATATGCCTCGATATTGCCATCGAACTGAGCGTCGATAACATCGGCAAAGATCGAAGGAAGATCCTCGACATTCTCCTTTACCATCTCGAACATACGTTTCGCAACTTTGCGATCTGTCGACTCGTTGAAATCTTTGTAGAACGCTGCAAATGGAGCTTCGAACGACTCACCCTTTACCTTCTTGCCGCTAGCTACGCGAGTAGCTGTACCAGCGATTGTATTGATTTCAACCGCGCGGTAGATAGCCTCGATCAGGTACTCGTAAGCTGAACCAGCAGCCCAAGTGCCCTTCACGCCACTCTCGATAAGCGATAGAGCATCCATCAAACGCTCCTCAGGAAGTGTATTCTCAGCAGCCCATGCTTGGTACGAAGCCTCTTGCTCCTCTTTTTGAGCCTTGATATTTAGCTTCTTAAGAGCTGTTGACATACCTTGCGCATTCTTCCAATAGTTCGATGATCCAGCATATTTGTTAGCGTATTGAATACGAACCTTATCGCTAGCCATCATATCCTCCATCAAGATATCTTGACGCTCGCCACGGATCGAGATGCGTTGTGGGTTTGTCACCTCCAACATATAGTCGATCTCGTAAGAGGTCATAAAGCGTTGTGTTGAGCCTGGGAATCCCATGATCATTGCGAAATCGCCTACGTCAGTACCTGCCGTTGAGATCTTAAGGAACTCGTCAGCTTGGTAAGGAACGTTGTCTGGAGAGAATGAAGCTGGGCGGTTATCCTTGCCTGCATATACACGGAAGATAGAGAAGTCACCAGTGTGACGTGGCCACATCCAGTTGTCGGTCTCACCACCGAATTTACCGATAGAGGTTGGAGGTGTACCCACCAAACGGATATCGTTATATTGCTCCATCACGAACAAGAAGTATTGGTTACCACCAAAGAATGGAGTAATGCCAACGATCATGCCCTTATTCTCTTTCTCGTACTCTTTCTTTAGAGCTGCGATATTTTTTGCAACAATCTTATTGCGCTCCTCCTCTTGCGAGATAGATGGAACGTTGCCCACGATCTCAGGGGTTACATCGACAATTTGACGAATGAATTTCACCGATAGACCTGGTGCAGGAAGCTCCTCCTCGTTGCTCATTGCCCAGTAACCATCCTTAAGGTAGTCGGCACCAACAGATGAAAGTGCTTGAATTGAGCCATAACCACAGTGGTGGTTGGTGAAAAGAAGGCCATTTGGCGAAACAATCTCGCCAGTACATCCGCCACCGAAGATTACGATAGCATCTTTAAGCGACCCTTCGTCAACAGAGTATACATCCTCGGCTGAAAGTTCAAAGCCCATCTTCTGCATCTCCTCGATGTTCATTTTTTTGAGGTATGGCAACAACCACATTCCCTCATCCGCTACGGCCGCCAACGATACTACGGCAGCACATAGGGTTAGAAATAATTTTCTCATTTTTTTGTTATGTATAGATTAATATGTTCCAAATTTAAAGACGATCTTTTGGCAGAATTGCTCACCCGCCTTAAGCTCTACTGATGGGAATGCTGGGGTGTTAACAGCATTCGGGTGGATTTGGCACTCTAGGGCTACTCCTTGGTAATCGCAGAATGGTTTTCCGTTTTTGCTCGTTGGTGATCCTCCTGCAAGCCAGTTTCCTGTGTAGACCATTAAGCCTGGCGCTGACGACAATACGGTCATCGTACGTCCACTCTTTGGGTCGCGCAACACTGCATTCTCGGCCAAGATTGATTTCTCCCATCCTTTCACCTCGAAGAAGTGATCGAGGCCACGGAATAGTTTCGAGTTGTTGAAGTCCGCCTCAACTGCTGTGCTAAGTGGAGCGAAGTCGGTGAAATCCATTGGAGTTCCTACCATCGCAAGGCGCTCACCTGTTGGGATTTGATACTCGTTCATCTCCATTACGTGCTCCGAGTTGAGTTTAAGCTCGTGCTCGAGAACCGACTCCTCGTCTGGTCCTGCAAGGTTGAAGTATGCGTGGTTTGTAAGGTTAACAACTGTCGTTGCATCGCTCACCGCACGATATGTTAGCTCCAAAGCGCCATCGTCGTCGAAATCGAATACAACCTCAACATCTACCGCACCTGGGTAACCTTGATCGCCATCTTCGGAGTGAAGCGACATCACCACACGGTTGGTCTCAACTCTAGACTCCCAGATCTTCACTGCGAAGCTCTTGTTTCCTCCGTGAAGGTGGTTTTGGCCGTTGTTGATCTCAAGAGCGTAATCTTTGCCATCAATGGTCATGCGGCCTCTTTCGATACGGTTCGCTACGCGACCTACCGAGCGACCTACAAAGGCGCAGTCGCGGATTAGGTTTTCGTAATCAGGATATCCCAACGCGACATCGGCAATATTGCCCTCACGGTCTGGAACTCTTACTGAAAGGATTGTTGCGCCAAGGTTACACACCTCGACCTCGCTGCCATTCTCCGCACGCATTGTGTAGACGATAATCGCCTCACCTGCCTCGGTCATTGCATAGACTTTTTGCTCAATTGAAATCATTGTTATTCTGTTTTAAGATTGGTTAAAATATGATCGATACGCTTCAAACACTCCTCGCGACCGATAAATGCTGTAACGTCGTACATTCCTGGGCCTTTACCCGCTCCAACTAGTGCCAAGCGAAGAGTATTCATCACTTGCCCCATTCCGTAGCCTTTTTCTTGGATCCAGGCGTGGACAATCGACTCGGTGTTCTCCAATGAGAAATCCTCGATTGAGGCCAATACCTCGCGAAGTTCGCCCAAGATACGTGGGTTGTCACCTTTCCAATACTTCTTTTGTTGCTTCGCCTCGTATTCGGTTGGCGCTACAAAAAAGTATGATGTCAAGTCCCAAAGGTCGGTGGTGAATGTTGCACGCTCTTTCATGATGCCTGCTGCACGTCCCGCTAGACAATCGCTTGTCTCAACGCCATTTGCCTTGAGGATTGGTTGGAATAGCTCGGCTAGCTGCTCGTCAGTTTTGCGGTGCATATATTGCGCATTGAACCACTTCGCCTTGTCGGGTTGGAAGCGAGCTCCTGATTTTGATACGCGATCCAAAGAGAACGCCTCGATAAGCTCCTCCATCGAGAAAAGCTCCTGCTCAGTTCCTGGATTCCAACCCAAGAGAGCTAGCATATTTACGAATGCCTCCGAGAAGTATCCATCCTCACGATAACCTTTGGCTGTATCGCCATTTGGCGCTTGCCAGAAGAGAGGGAATACTGGGAAGCCCATCTTATCGCCATCACGCTTCGATAGCTTTCCGCCTCCCGTTGGCTTTAGCAAGAGTGGTAGGTGAGCAAATTGAGGTTTTGAATCCTCCCAACCAAATGCTTTATATAATAGGTAGTGCAGTGGGAGCGAAGGCAACCACTCCTCACCACGGATCACGTGCGAGATACGCATTAGTTTATCGTCCACGATATTTGCAAGGTGGTAAGTTGGAAGCGCGTCGACCGACTTGTAGAGCACCTTATCATCGAGTGTCGAGGTGTTTACAACCACATGACCGCGGATAAGGTCGTCCATTTCGACTAGCTCATCCACTGGGGTTTTGAAGCGGATTACCCACTTCTCGCCTCTGGCCTTGCGCTCCTCAACCTCCTCGGCTGATAGGCTTAGCGAAGTTGGCAACTGCTCACGCACGGTATAGTTATATGCGAATGCTGCTCCTGCCTCCTCAGCCTCCTTGCGCTTTGCATCTAGCTCTTCGGCTGTGTCGAATGCGTAGTATGCCCAGCCATCTTCGATGAGTTGAAGTGCATATTTGAGGTAGATCTCGCGACGCTCGCTTTGACGATATGGTGCATCTGGGCCACCTGCACCAACACCCTCGTCGATCTCGATTCCGCACCATTTGAGCGACTCGATGATATACTCCTCGGCACCCTCAACAAAGCGCTGAGAGTCGGTATCCTCGATACGAAGGATCATCTTACCGCCATTGCGACGAGCAAAAAGGTAGTTGTAAAGAGCGGTGCGCACACCACCAATATGTAGAGGTCCAGTAGGACTTGGGGCAAAACGCACCCTAACTTCTTGGTTCATATCTTTTGTTTTCTTTTTAATTTTAATTTCTTTAGCTGTGCTATATAGTCATCCTCATTTTTTATACCGTCATCTCTGGCTCGATCAATTAGTGCACAATAAAATAATCTTTCCAGCATCCCAAAACCTCGAACTGAAACTTCCTCACGTCATCCCAGACTCGATCTGGGATCTACAAGAGAAGGGGGATTATCAGCAACTTATGCCAGCAGGAGTTGTAGATCCCAGATCAAGTCTGGGATGACGCACGAGCGGTTAATCGCATGGAGTTACAACAAACACTAGATAGTCGTCGAGAACCGGGATCCCGCCACCATCCAACTCCCCACCGTGAGGTTAAATAGAGTGATGAGCTGTGGGGCTTCGCGAGCATTTTTGACCGCAGCGCACTTAAGGTGCGTGAGGATCAAAAAGCGGAGGAAGTGCCGCAGATCGTTGCTCTATTTAGCCGACACCCGCTAGACGTTGAAGAGGAAGTGCATTATATCTCCATCTTGTACTACGTACTCTTTACCCTCTACACTCAATCTACCCGCATCGCGGCAAGCCTTCTCAGATCCCAGTTCAACATAGTCAGCATATTTCATCACCTCGGCACGGATAAATCCACGCTCGAAGTCGGTGTGAATCACTCCAGCAGCCTGAGGCGCTTTCATTCCTTTGGTGTAGGTCCATGCGTGAGTCTCCTGCACACCTGTTGTGAAGTAGGTCTCAAGCTCGAGCAGTGCATAGGCCGCTTTGATTAGGCGCGACACGCCCGACTCGGTGAGTCCAACATCCTCGAGGAACATTTGGCGCTCCTCGTAGCTCTCAAGTTCGGCGATATCGGCCTCGGTTGCAGCAGCTACGATAAGCATTTGCGCGTGCTCCTCGGCGATTGCCTTTGCGACAGCCTCGGTGTGCTCGTTGCCATTCACGGCGCCCTTCTCGTCAACGTTGCAGAGGTATAGGACTGGTTTGTTGGTCAAAAGATTCATCTCATCGGCGATCTTTTGATCCTCCTTCTCTAATTCGAGGGTACGTGCACTTTTACCCTGCTCCAAGAGAGCTTTGTATTGGATAAGGATGTCGTATTGGCGTTTTGCCGTTTTGTCGCCTGCCGATGCTTGCTTTTGACACTTGCTGATGCGACTCTCGACTGTCTCGAGGTCTTTGAGTTGAAGCTCGGTGTCGATCACCTCCTTGTCGCGCACTGGATTAACAGAGCCATCGACGTGGGTGATGTTGCCATTTTCGAAGCAACGAAGAACGTGAATAATCGCGTTTGTGTTGCGGATATTGGCCAAGAATTTATTTCCCAAGCCTTCGCCTTTCGAAGCGCCTTTCACCAAACCTGCGATATCGACGATCTCGATAGTTGTAGGGATGATCTTTTTCGGGTTGTCAATATTAGCGAGTGCCACCAAGCGCTCATCGGGCACGGTGATTACACCCACATTGGGTTCGATAGTACAGAAAGGGAAGTTTGCTGCCTGCGCCTTAGCGTTCGAAAGGCAGTTAAAAAGAGTTGATTTACCGACGTTTGGTAGACCAACAATACCACATTGTAGAGCCATTTATTTCTTAATCTAAATTTCAATAAAAGTTTAAAGGACAAAGATAATTATTTTCTTTGACAATAATTTATTTTTTACACTACTAATTTACAACAATATATCTATTTTGGGGTAAATAAAAATTACGGAGGCCTGCAGTATCGTCAACAGCGGCCTCTGGGTGGATAGAATCCACGATACAAAATTCTAAGAATTGGGCTACGGATTCGACTTCTCACAAAAAGAATGGGCGACTTTCAAGTAAGAAAATACTTGGAAACCACCCTCTCAATTTTATTGTGTCAGGAAATCCGTATTAATTATAGGCTGCTAGTTGGAGGAACTTCGCTTACACCCCACTTTTTGTTAGGCTTGCGACCAAGTTCTATCTCTAGAGTACCACCTTTAGCGAATATATCGTGATAGAACCAACATTTATCCCACTTCTGGCCATTTAACTTAGCACTTTGAATGTAGACATTCTCGTCAGAGTTGTTTTGTGTGATAATCTCAAATTTATCACCAGCGTAGTAACGCTTGTCCAGGTGAATAGTCACTTTGTCAAAGATAGGCGATGTAATTTCGTAGAAAGGTTTCTCGGCACAACCTCCATCTACTTCGAATAGGCCAATACCAAGCAATACACCTAGAGCACCCATTTGACCTTGGTCTTCATCATCGAAGTAGCCATCATAAGGGGTAATACCACCATAAGCAGCTTTCACTTTGCGCACCCATTTTTGAGTTAACCATGGAGCACCAGCATAGTTGAATAGGTGTGCCATACCTGTACCTGGTTGGTTACCATAGTCTGTCCAGTTGTTGTCTGGCACTTCTCTGTTGCGAAGGAAACCATAAGGCTCACTCTTTTCAAAACTAGAGTTTAGTTTTGCAATATATTTTTTAGCACCACCGTAAAGCTCAATAAGTCCTTTCATATCATGAGGTACATAGTGAGAATAGATCGCAGAGTTACTTTCGCAGAAACCATTCTCCTCTGATAGGCTTAGAGGATCGAAACCTTCTTGCCAGCTACCATCTAAGTTACGCGCGTGCATATAACCAATCTCTGGATTCCAAACATTAGCATAGTTTTTAGAACGCTTCATAAACAGCTCATAATCATCTATCTTACCCATCGCTTTAGCCATCTGAGCAAGACACCAATCTTGGTAAGCATACTCTAGAGTCATCGAAGCACCTGTTGTGTGCATACCGCTAACGTTAGGTAGATCTTCTGGCACATATCCACGCTCCTCATAATACGCCATACCACCCGATTTTGCATTCACATCATGCTCGTAACCTGCATGGTCGCGGATACCACCTTGGAAAGCATTTTTACGAAGACCTTCGTAGGCTTTCTCAGCATCATAATTGCGAATGCCTTTGTTGTATGCCGAAGCGATAAACGACGTAGATGGGTCGCCAATCATTACGTATGTGTAGTTACCACCTGCAGGTCCACGAGGAAGAAGGCCTCCATTGTTGTACATATCGACCATCGTGTTTGTGAAGGCATCCATCATCTCGGGATAAGCCATCGTCCAGAGGATATCAAGCGACCAGTGACTACCCCACCAAGCATCAAAGTTATGGTGGTTGTATTTTGGTCTACCATCTGTGTCAAGAGGAATTTGACCAATACGAGGAGTATCGCCTGTCATATCGAGGTACGTACCACTAACATCACTTACGATACGACGACCTAGAAGTGAGTGCCAAAGATCTGAATAGAGTTTTACTTGCTGTTCTTGGCTGCCACCTTCAACTTCGATACGGCTTAACCAGTTGTTCCAATCTTGGAAAGAGGCCTCTTTAACAGCTTCAAAGTTCCAATCATCACACTCAGCTAACATATTTTTGCGAGCCTGGTCAACACTTACGTACGAGATAGCAACCTTCACCATAACTTGCTCGCCATCGCTAGTAGAGAATTTAAGAGCCATACCTGCATCTTTACCTGAGGCTCTAAGAGGATCTGTCAATCTGTCGTCAATCTTTCTAATCAATTCATTCTCTCTCCATGTAACAATGCTCTCGATAGGTTTACTAACTTGAGCATAGAAATATACAGGGGTATCTTTTGGACGACGCATAGTGTTGCCCATAACTTCCCAACCTGCAATCTCTGTATCGCTAATTTGCCAAACTTCGGAGTACAGGGTGGCACCGTGTGCAAGGTAAGCACCTGAGTCGAAAATCACATAACTTTCATCGCTTTTAGGGAACGTGTAACGATGGAAACCCACACGAGTAGTTGACGTTAGCTCGGCAGTGATATCGTAATCAATAAGTTTTACTCTATGGTAGCCAACCTTTACAACCTCGTCATCATGAGAGAATTTTGATTGATAATCATCCATGCCTAGATTGCCTTTGTTACCTACGGTAGGCATCACAGCTACGCCCGACATCTGCCAATTGTGAATATGGCTAAAACAGCGTATATATTCCGAGTCGTAGAGGTAGCCCGAGCCCCACGACTGAGCTGTGTCGGTATCAGGGCTTAAACTCACCATTCCAAAAGGACGACACGCAGAATTAAAATAGAACCAGCGTGATTTGTGGCTATCTATCAAAGGATTTACCAAATCTACATACTTGTAGTTGGACGGCTCAACATTGTGTTGCGCACTCAGCTTAGTTATTGGTGCTGCACATAACACAAGCATCATTAACAAGCTCATTTTGTAAAGATTTTTAAACATTTTAGTCATTTTTAGGTTATAGGATTAGGTTTTGGGGTTTTTTGGAACATCTTCGTCAACTTCTCTACGGATAATAATCTAATCTTTCTTTTTACAAAATAATCCGCTTAGCCCTTACGCTCAGCCCATTACAAAGATAAAACTTTTTTGGATGAAATCATATAATTAAGTAAAAAATACCTAATATTAGATGGTTGAAATCCATAATACATTGCTATTGGTCGCTTACCTTTGCAAACCCATCACGCGATTAATGTGTCGCAAAATCATTACCTGCGACTCCACACACCTACAAATTTTGCTTGTTGCTGATAATTCACATAAGAGAGACATCTTTCACTAAAACAGACTTTTACTTTAACGAAAAGATATATTAGAAATCACATTAAGTAAAAAATATCAAAATTTTATCGTGAAAAAATTTGCAAATTCAATTATTGTCCCTATATTTGCACCCGCAATGCCTCTTTAGCTCAGCTGGTAGAGCACGACACTCTTAATGTTGGGGTCCAGGGTTCGAGCCCCTGAGGGGGTACAATGCAAATCGCTAACTCATTGATTTTTCGATGGTTAGCGATTTTTCTTTTAATATTTTCCCCACATTTTCCCCACGCATGCTATGGTTCTACGCTCTGAGAGGGCTATTTTATGATTTTTATTTGAAACAAGCATTGAAAAAGGGGCAACAATCTGCATAATATAGAAATTTTCCCCACGCTTCATTTTGAGGCTTTCCCCACCGATTGGTCGATTTTCCCCACGGATTTGGGGTGCATTAGTACTGTTATCTGTTCGAAATAATAACCCACCTACCGCTCTTCTTCGATCCCTCTCGATCGATGATACCACCTTTGCGAAGCGATGATATTTCACGCTCGGCAGTCGGTTTGCTGACTCCGATTGCCTCAGCTATATCATCGACATTGATTGTGGGATTATTCGCCATTATTGAGATTATTTGTTCAGCTCTTGACGTGAGTTTTAATCCATCATTTAATCCATCACCTACCTTATTTAATCCATCATCAGATTTGCTGATTAGGTTAAACGGATCTGATTCACTCTCGATAGTGGCTTTATATTTAGCGATTGCACCCTCGATATTGCGACAATGCTCTTCGGACATAAATTGTCTAAAGATCTCAATATTCTCCTGCTCACGAGTTGCTACGAGAGCCTCGATATACTCCGCCTTGTGATCCTTGTGAATAATGGTAGGGAGGATACCCAACTCAAACTGCACCTGATTCATCACCAAGCGAGACATACGACCATTGCCATCAGCCCAAGGGTGAATCGTTACCAAAAGGTAATGAACATCAAAACTGAGCTTGTAACACTCTATAATATCGTTGCGATTGACACTCTTGCGCCTCTCGTTGATTATTTTGCAAAACTCCTCCAACTTTCGAGGAACTTTCGAGTAATTCATATATGAGCGACCACCGACACCTGCCGTTACATTGAGCAACCTGAGATCGCCATTTGCGGACGAAAACTCACCAAGCATCGTATTGTATGTCGCGCCTGTATTCTTCATCACCATTGCAGAGAGTTTTTTCAATAACTCAACCGATAGATCTGTGCTCTTCTTTGCACACTCAATCGCTTCGTCATAGGCGGCTTTCAAATCAAGATTCATCAGCTGCTCAGACATAGAACGCCCCTTAGCCGAGATACCCTCATCAAAGAGCAATTGATTCTCTATCTCGGTCACAGTCGAGCCCTCGATTGCAGTCGAGTGTGTAATCATCGAGTAGAGATGAAACTTGTCGTAGTCAATCTGCTTGTCGATGCCGAGTTGCTTAAAATCGGCAAGTAGCTGTATGAGATGTTGTTGTGTGGTCATAATGCAAAGGTAGTAAATTTAATTTTATATATCCCTACGATATACTTCATCCAAAGTCTTGCCATCGTTGTCTTTCCACTTAGTCCACCCATTTGTATTTCGACCTATACAAAAACAAGCTGCGGTACTTGGACTTGAAAATGTCTTATCGTACTCCAGCACCAACTTACCACTATTCTCGGTTGTAAGCTCCTTAACCAACCTATCTCGATCGTGCCAACTCATTGAATCAGTCGAGTCACCAGATATAATACTACCTTTCAATACTGTAAAGCCAGATCCATCATAAAACCCTCTTGCCTCAGCAGAACGCCCTTTAAGATAAAAGAGGTATTTTTTCTTCTCCTCCACCACATCAAAGATATTGCACCCAACAAACGATGTTAGAAACTTAATATCCTCGAAGAACTCATCCATAGAGTCCTTTTGATGCTCTGGTAGGTTCGGAGCTTTAGGAGTCTGCTTATTGTTGCCAAGCGAGTATCTATTAGCCCTCTTAGCCTCTGCAAATGCACGATGCTCTAAGTATTGCACATCAGCCTTTGTCATTGCTCCATCTTTCGAAATAAAGATAAGAGCCTTCTGCCAAAAGTCCTTCTTGTAGTCGTGATCCTTAACTCGCTCTTTGAAACTCTCAGTCTCTCCGATATACGCCTCTGGACTCATTGCGTCGTTCTCACCCAAAAGAATATAAAATGCAGGTGTATTCAACTCATCACGCTCATTGATAATCGATAGATTCGCACGAGGCACAATCACCATCTTGCAGATCTTATTGCTTATAAATAGATACTGTGCTCCGTTCGGGTCGCCATCTATTAGGTATGTTGTTATTGTTTTGCCCATAACTATAGAATTTATTAAATTTCTTGCAGGTGCTTTAACATATTGAGGTTATCAAGAAAATCTTGACGACCTCGGCTCCAATCTGTTTTAGGGTCTTTGAGAGAATAGTATTCGACTAATTCGTCTTTTAGAGCATCCAACGAAATTGAGCAGTTGATCTGCTTCGCCTCTTTGGGGTTATTCAACCATCCAATAGATTTAAAATCAGTGTTCGGCAAGATAAATGCTCTTACATTTGCATCGTATGCCCATACAGCCCCCATCTCATTTAGACATATTTCACTTGTTTTGTAGTTCTCTGAAATCATTAAAAATGAAAAGTCTGCCCCTTTGATATTGTCGTGTATATGTCGTCTAATATCATCTCCATGCCTTACATTCAAACCCTCAATTGAAGTGCAACAAATGTCATCATAACTTATACCTATTCCCGAATGTAGAATCTCTTTCACAAACCATTTAACAATATCTTTGTCTTGTGATGAGTGGCTAATGAATATCTTTTTACCACCACTATTACTCTCAGAGGTAGAGATTAGATTTAAAATAACTCCGATCTCTCCCAATGCAACTGGAGCGTGTTTAGAGTAACTGTCAATACCACTTCTTAATTCATTAGCATACATAGGGTATTTATTTATGATTGCAGAATGCAACTCTTCTAACAATGATAATAATTTATCGGCAGTCCCATCACTCCAAACGGCATAATATGGCACTTGCCATCTGCGACCATTTATTATTGGCATTAGCGATTGGTTTAATAATCTAAAATTGTCGTCAATCAACAGTTGACACTCTTTTGCTAATTCGGATATTGTTTTCACCATAATCATTTCTAATATTCATCATTTTTTACCCACACATCACACTCTAATTCTATTTCTGCCACAGCTGCCTCAATAACATCGTCATCGACTTCTGGATACCTCTCGTAAATCTCGTCACTCGCATAGTACGGACCTCCATTAATGTACAAATATCCTCCTTCAGAACCATCGTAAGGCACTCCATTCGCAGGATCCATATAGTTGCTAAGAAACCACTCAACAATCTCTTTCGATGTAGTATCTAATCCTTGTGTCGATTCCTCTTTGCTCCAAAAGTCATTTATTAAAATTTCTATCCGTTGCATTGCTGTGTCTGCATTATTAATGACATCTTGTTCAATGTGTCTATTATGTGCAATTGCATTTCTGAGTAGTTCTACAGCGTCTAAATAAGATGACAGCTCGCTTAAAAAAGCATTATGTTTGCTGTCTTCAACCCAAATGCTTTTTAATTTCATTACAAGATCATCAATTGTGCGATACTTTTTAATCTCTTTGAAAAGGTATTTTGTTTCACCGTCTATTTTTGATGGAATGTTAAAAGTATTCAGATTCTGGAACTTTGTAAGCTCATTATATTTACTAAACATTATGTAAAAAAGAGGATGATCAAAGGTGTATAATACTCCCAGCAAAAAGTACCAGTTGATAATGTAAAAATTAATGGTTACTTTTGAGCAGTAAAAAAGAGTATTACTATGGCAACGAGAAGAAAATTTAGTGCATCCTTTAAGGCGAAGGTTGCGATGGAGGCGATGAAAGAACAGGCTACGCTTGCGGAGCTTTCGCACAAGTATGAGGTTAGCGTGAGTCAGATTTCGCAGTGGAAGCACGAGGCGATATCTAATATGGATAAGATCTTTGGCGGGCGAGCGGAGCGAGAATCATTTGACAAAGATTTGCAAATCCAGCGATTGCAATCTAAGGTTGGCGAACTGGTCTTAGAGCGTGATTTTTTAGAGGATGCCTGCAAGAAAGTCGGTCTCAAATAAAGCTGAAGACACTTGTAGTAGAAGGGCATAAGAATCTCAGCATCAGAAGACAGTGCGAGATTCTTCAAATAAGTCGCAACCAATATTATTATAAGCCCAAGGAGGAGCGGAGCGAGAATTTGGAGGCGATGAAGATAATGGATAAATTCTATCTAGAGCACCCCACCGCAGGCGTGAAGACGATGCGCAATGTGCTTTTGGACGAGGGCTTGCAGATCAACGTGAAGTGCATCCGCCGCTTAATGCGAAAGATGAATATTAGGGCTATATATCCACTAAAATCGCTTACAACAGCAGGGAAAGCAGAGTATAAGCACCCATATCTGCTTAGAGGACTGGATATTGTAAGGGCTAATCAGGTGTGGTCCATTGATATAAGTTATATACCTATGCAGTACGGTTTTATGTATCTGGCTGCAATAATAGATGTATATAGCCGTAGGATATTAGCGTGGAATATCACCAATTCATTGGAAACTGCCGCATCTTTGGAGGTGCTCAGCGAGGCAATAAGGCTTCACGGAGTTCCAGAGATTGTAAACTCTGATCAGGGGTGTCAATACACCTCGAAACTTTGGGTTGACACCCTAAAAGGTCTTGATATAAAGATAAGTATGGATGGTAAAGGACGAGCAAAGGACAACATTTGGATCGAGAGATTCTGGCGCACAATCAAGCGAGAGTACATCTACTTGAATCCCTGCGAGAATGGAATCGAACTATACAATGGAATAAAAAAGTTCATGCACTACTACAACCACCAGAGGCATCACCAAGGCATAGATGGAGAAATTCCAGCCCAAAGATACGATGAAAATAAAAAACTAACAGAAAAACAACAAGTAAAAACAAGGCTCAAAAGTGCCTGATATTAAATATATTTTACTATATTTGTGGTGCTAACAGAGGGGAGTATTATAATGCTCTTTTAGGAAACAGCTAAAAGAGCAGATCGACAATGCCATTAGCGTATATCCAGATTTATCATATACATTGTCGATTGATAAGATTGTGATGCAACACAATCGTTACTTTGTGAAATTTACCATAGAGTTAGATGGCAACTTCGGAGATGATGACACCATAACAGCTGAGATATTTAAGAATATTTCTGCCCTAAATGCGAGTGGTTCTAAAACAGGTGGAGTAATGTATAATACTCCCCTCTGTTAGCACCACAAATATAGTAAAATATATTTAATATCAGGCACTTTTGAGCCTTGTTTTTACTTGTTGTTTTTCTGTTAGTTTTTTATTTTCATCGTATCTTTG
>JBCQVS010000043.1:0-16491 GCA_047172885.1 Rikenellaceae bacterium
AGAGTGAGTTCCGTCGCGTTCGCGATGAGATCAAGGAGAGATTTTATCAATTTTACACTCAGTTGCGATGATACAACAATTTGCCGATTGGCTAGTATGCGATATTTTTGGAATTGAGGCCACCTCGCACTTGGGTGCTGCCGTAAATTTTTTCTTCTACGATAGCATCAAGATCCTGCTGCTGCTCTTTTTGATCAGCTCGGTGATGGGAGTTATTAACGCCTATTTCCCAATTGAGAAGTTGCGTAACTACCTCATTGAGCATAAGATGTATGGTTTGCAATACCTCTTGGCCTCGATTTTCGGTGCGATCACTCCATTCTGCTCGTGTTCCTCGATTCCGCTCTTTATCGGCTTTGTTAAGGGCGGCATTCCTCTTGGGGTGACCTTCGCTTATCTTATCACTTCTCCACTTGTCAACGAGGTTGCGGTGGCGATGTTCTTGGGTACTTTTGGTGTTAAGGCAACGCTGATTTATGCAGGTTCGGGCATTGTTCTAGGTGTGGTGGGTGGATTTATCTTAGGTAAGCTCAAGTTGGATAGATACCTCTCACCGTGGGTGCAGCAGATCCAGGCAAATGCCCAGGCGGAGCAGATCGAGTGGGAGGAGAATAAGGCTACTTTTATCGAGCGACTTCCCTCGATTTTGCGCGATGCGTGGAAAATTGTGAGGGGCGTAATCCTCTATGTGATAATTGGTATCGCCATTGGCGGCGTGATGCATGGCTATGTTCCTGAGGATTTTTTCACCGAGCAACTTTCGGCCGATAGATGGTATGGAGTGCCCTTGGCGGTGATCCTTGCAGTGCCTATGTATGCTAATGCTGCGGGTGTTGTGCCGATCATTCAAGTGTTTGTTACTAAGGGGGTTCCGATGGGTACGGCTATTGCCTTTATGATGGGTGTTGTGGGGCTGTCACTGCCCGAGGCGACACTGTTGAAGAAGGTTATGACTTGGAGGTTGATTGCGATATTTTTTGGTGTGATAACTATTTTTATTATCGCTCTTGGCTATCTTTTTAATTTAGTGTTGTAAGGAAAACGACAGTTTTCCGTATCCAAGCTTGCTTGGTCGCCGCCCGCGATTAGGGCAGTCCCCAACGTCCCCAACAATTCGCCCTCAGCGCACTTTTGTTCCAAAAGTGCTTTTTTATGAGGGAGGGCGATTGATTGCGTTAGTTTCTTACTGCCCTAATGCCGGGCGGGCACCAAGCTAGCTTGGATCCAAAAACTTTCAGTTTTTGACTTTATCTCATTATTTATGCGATCTTTTTTATATCTTTGCAAGTAAAAAGCAAAATAAAAATCATGGAATATAATTTCAAAGAGTTAGAATCGAAGTGGCAGCGCCTATGGAGCGAGCGCCAGACCTATAAAGTGGAGGTGGATGCCTCACGACCAAAATTTTATGTGCTCGATATGTTCCCCTATCCTTCGGGTGCGGGACTTCACGTAGGTCACCCTCTAGGCTACATCGCTTCGGATATTTACTCGCGTTATAAGCGCCTCTGCGGATTCAATGTGTTGCACCCAATGGGCTACGATGCCTTCGGACTTCCAGCCGAGCAATATGCGATCCAAACAGGTCAGCACCCACGCATCACCACGGAGCAAAATATTGCTAGATACCGTGAGCAGTTGGATAAAATCGGCTTCTGCTACGATTGGAGTCGTGAGGTACGCACCTCGGAACCAGACTATTACAAGTGGACTCAATGGGCATTCGTAAAGATGTTCGAGCACTACTACGATAACGCAACCAAGAAAGCCGAGCCAATCGAGAAGCTAGTTGCAGCATTCGCAGCAAACGGCACTCAGGGCGTAGATGCAGTATCGACAACCGTCTTCAACTTCACCGCAGAGGAGTGGGCAGCAATGAGCGAGGAGGAGCAGGAGTCAGTTCTTCAAGGCTTCCGCCTAGCGTACCGTGCCGACACAATGGTGAACTGGTGTGCCGAGTTAGGAACAGTCTTGGCGAACGACGAGGTGAAAGAGGGTCTTTCGGTTCGTGGAGGCTTCCCTGTGGAGCAGAAGCGCATGAAACAGTGGAGTTTGCGCGTTACAGCTTACGCTGAGCGTATGCTTACAGGTATGGATAAATTGGAGTGGAGCGAGTCGCTCAAAGAGATTCAACGCAACTGGATTGGCCGCTCGGTAGGTGCCCAGATGTTCTTCGATATCGCGGGTAGCGAGAAGCAATTGGAGATCTTCACAACTCGTCCCGACACAGTTTTCGGTGTGACCTTTATGGTTATCGCCCCAGAGCACGAGTGGGTTGAGGAGCTTACAACCGAGGAGAACAGCGCAGCAGTAGAGGAGTATATCACACAAGCTAAGAAGCGTTCGGAGCGTGAGCGTATCGCTGACACTAAGCGAGTTAGTGGTGTTGCAACAGGCTCATATGCGGTGAATCCACTCACTGGAAAAGAGATTCCAATCTATATCTCGGACTACGTCTTGGCAGGTTATGGAACGGGAGCAATTATGGCGGTTCCAGCGCATGACTCTCGTGACTGGGCATTTGCTCGTCACTTCGGCTTGGAAGTGACTCCAGTGGTTGCAGGTGGCAATATCGAGGAGGCATCGTACGATGCTAAGGAGGGCACAGTGATCAACTCCGATTTCCTTAACGGCATGGATGTCAAGGAGGCTATCCCGATGATGTTCTCGGAGATCGAGAAGCGCGGTTTGGGTAAAAAGCTGATCAACTACCGCCTACGCGATGCAATCTTCTCACGTCAGCGCTATTGGGGTGAGCCATTCCCAGTATACTATAAGGGCGATGTTGCCTACGCCTTGAGTGAGGATAAACTTCCATTGGAGTTGCCCGCAATCGAAAACTTCGGCCCAACAGAGGCTGGTGAGCCACCTTTGGCACGTGTCGAGGGGTGGTGCACCGAAGAGGGGTATCCATTCGAACTATCGACCATGCCGGGCTTCGCAGGTTCGTCGGCATACTTCCTACGCTATATGGATCCACACAACACCGAGGGGCTAGTTAGCCAAGAGGCGAACCAATATTGGCGCAATGTAGACCTCTATATCGGTGGTATCGAACACGCTACGGGTCACTTGATGTACTCGCGTTTCTGGAATATGTTCCTCTACGACTTAGGCTATATCTGCGAGGAGGAGCCATACAAGAAGCTGGTGAACCAAGGTATGATCCAAGGACGTTCGAACTTCGTCTACCGCGTGGTTGGAACTAACACCTTCGTGTCACTTTCGCTCAAAGATCAATATGAGACAACCGAGATACATGTGGATGTGAATATCGTCAAGAACGACTACCTCGACTTAGATGCTTTCAAGGCGTGGAGACCAGAGTTTGCCGATGCTGAGTTTATCTTGGAGGATGGCAAGTACCTCTGCGGTTGGGCGATCGAGAAGATGTCCAAATCGATGTACAATGTGGTTAACCCAGATATGATCGTCGAGAAGTATGGTGCCGATACGCTTCGTATGTACGAGATGTTCTTGGGGCCTTTGGAGCAATCGAAGCCTTGGGACACCAACGGAATCGACGGTGTGCACAAATTCTTGCGTAAGTTCTGGAGATTGTATCACAACCGCGAGAATGAGCTAACCCTTACCGATGAGGCGGCAACAGATGCTGAGCTGAAATCGCTGCACAAGACCATCAAGAAGATCCGCGAGGATATCGAGAACTTCTCGTTTAACACTTCGGTTGCGGCATTTATGATCTGTCTCAATGAGTTGGGAGAGTGTCACAAACGCGCTATTGTTGAACCACTTACCATTCTTATTGCGCCATTCGCACCTCACATTGCCGAGGAGCTTTGGGCTTTGGCTGGTAACGCGGAGTCTGTTTTCGATGCCGCTTACCCTGAGTGTAATGAGTCGTACCTGGTTGAAAGCTCGTTCGAGTATCCAGTGATGATGAATGGCAAGTTGCGCTTCAAGCAAAAGTACGATCTTGCGACATCGCCAAAAGAGATTCAAGCCGACATCCTAACCAAGGAGGCTGCTCAAAAATGGTTGGAGGGTGCTGCACCTAAGAAGGTGATCGTTGTTCCAGGCAAGATTATCAATATTGTTTACTAGCGCTTTGCGGCCAAGATAGGCTGCGAGCTCGGGATAACATAAGTTTCGAGACCACGCTTTTGATTTAGTTCAAAAGCGTGGTCTTTTTTTGTAGATTATCTCGAAAATCCCAGCGAATATTTTTGGAATTCAAAATAGAAATATTATCTTTGTATAGACTATATCCAGACCACTAACCTATTGGATATCGTCTTGCCTAACCCCCAAAAACCAACTAAACAATAATGAAAAATTATAGCTATTGTAAACATCTATTCTCTCAAAAGGAGAACTTTGCGGAGGCTGTACTCGAACTACTGCGAGCTTGCGAGCAGAGCGATGGCGATATTATGCGCATCACAATTTTCGGTAAATGTACCGATGACGGTGAGTATGTCAAAAACGTTAACTTCTTGGAGCAGACCGTCGTTGACCTCTACGGCGCTAAGGCACCAACGGTGAGCTACGTCACACAACCACTCTTGGATGGTGGCCACTATGTTGCTGAAGTGCAGATGATCGCTGTGGATGTAACGCACAAGGAGCTTGATGGCGTTCGTTACATCACCATGCAAAATGAGAATATGAAGCGAATTATGGCTTGTGGCGTCTGCGGCTCGGTTGAGGATTCTATCCGTAAGCAGTCGGATGATCTCTTCCTCAAGATCGAGAAGCTTCTCGAGCACGAGGGCTTCGAGGTGTCGGATATTTTCCGCCAATGGAACTACATCCCTCAGATCACCGCAGTGGATGCTGCTAACTACCAACACTATCAAGCTTTCAATGACTCACGTTCGGAGTTCTACCGCAAGGGTGATTGGACTCAGAATGGATATCCCGCAGCCACGGGCATCGGTATGGATTGTGGTGCTGTGACAGTCGATTTTATTGCAGTGAAGCCTACGAACGACAAGATGCGCATTGTGCCCATCGACAACGATCTTCAGCTTGCTGCCCATGTATACTCGCAGGAGGTGCTTATTGGTGAGGAGGGTGATGTGATCGAGGGTCGCTCAACTCCGAAATTCGAACGCGCTAAGGCCTTGGGAAATGCCGAGGAGGGTTATATCTGCTTTATCTCTGGTACGGCAGCTATCCGTGGCGAGAGCAGCATGGATAGCACCGATGCTGCATCGCAGACCATTCAGACCATGGAGAATATCGAGCACCTGATTTCGGATCACACCTGCAACAAATATGGAATTGAGCTCTCTAGCAAGGATCGCGAGATTCACTCTGCACGTGCTTATGTTAAGTTCGATAAGGACACTGCGGAGATCAAGCGTGTGACGGAGGATCGCTGGCGAGAGACTTCGGTGGTCTACTTGCTCGCTGACGTATGCCGCGAGGAGCTGCTTGTGGAGATCGAGGCGGTTTCTAATATGCCTTTCTAGGACGTTTCGGTTTTTTGGAGACTGTCCTGCGCTTAACGGCGGCGGGGTGCTCCCCGCGGAGCTAGTCCTTCTTGCGTCTTGGGGCGCTGATCTTTTTAAGATCAGCGAAATAAAAAATGTGCGTTTATTAGTTTTACGAGCGAGCTCGACACTAATAAACACACATTTTTTATTTTTTTTGCTTCGCAAAAACTTCCCCAAGCCGAATTGTAAGGAAAACGAAGTTTTCCGTATCCAAACTTGTTTGGTGCCCGCGCCGGCATTAGGCGCAGTCCTCTAGCTTTTCGCCCTACCTCCTAAAAAGCATTTTTTTTGAAGAAAAAATGCGCAGAGGGCGAGCAGCTCAAAGAACTGCAATACACAAAAACAACCCGCCCGTGCGTCATCCCAGACTCGATCTGGGATCTACAACCCCTGCTGGCATATGTTGCTGATAACCACTCGCTTTTGTAGATCCCAGATCAAGTCTGGGATGACGTGTACGAAGAATCAGTTCAAGGAATTTGGAATGAAGCAAATAGGCAAACACCTAATACCAAACACTCAATAACAACCCCTACTCCTGAGAAGCCTTAGTGAGCTTAAACTGCAACTCGATTGAAGCCTCGTGGATGCGTTTTAGGATATCTGCAACGAACTCTGGCTCAAGACCAAGGCTCTCGGCTTGAGCACCGCGCACCTCCATAATCTCGTCGTAGCGAGCTGCTTGAAGCACTGGCATCTGGTGCTCGATCTTGAAGACTCCGATATCGTGCGATACCTTCATACGCTTTGCAAGTAGCTCGATTAGTGAGTTGTCGATCTCGTCAATATCGCGGCGCAAGTCGCTAAGGTCCTGAGTCGAAACGCTTTTGTCGCGGATCACCATGCGGCTGGCAACCTTAGCCATCTCGCAAGGCACAAGCTGCTGAGCAGCATCACTCCACGCCTTAGCTGGGTCGCAGTGAGACTCGATCATAAGGCCGCTGAAGCCTAGATCCATCGCCTGTTGCGAAAGCGGCTCGATAAGATCTCGCTTACCACCCATGTGGCTAGGGTCGCAGATGATCGGCATATCTGGGAATTGGCGGTGTAGCTCGATTGGAATAGCCCAGAATGGTTGGTTGCGGTAGATGCTCTCACCATAGCTCGAGAAGCCGCGGTGGATAGCTCCCAGGCGAGTGATACCTGCGTTGCGTACACGTTGCAAAGCGCCAATCCACAGGTCCAAGTCGGGACTAACAGGGTTCTTCACCAATACAGGGATGTCGATTCCGCGAAGCGCATCTGCCACCTCCTGAGTTGCGAATGGGTTTGCCGAAGTGCGAGCACCAATCCAAAGGATGTCTACACCAGCCTCCAATGCTAGGCGCACGTGCTCGGGTGTTGCAACCTCGGTCGAGATCAACATTCCGGTCTCTTCCTTAACTCGTTTGAGCCACTCGAGGCCGATTTTGCCTACCCCCTCGAATCCACCTGGCTTGGTGCGGGGTTTCCATATTCCTGCGCGGAAGATTTTCACTCCCTCTTTGTGAAGTTGGTGAGCTGTGGCAAGTACCTGCTCCTCGGTTTCGGCGCTACATGGGCCTGAGATGATCAATGGTCGCTCTAGCTCGATGCCAGGGATGAATGTCGGATTTAAATCAGTCATTGTTGTCTATTTTTAATAATTTTAAATTTCTATCTTTGGATTCTCGGCTTCAGTGTACTCACCGAGGATCTTAAATTCTGTTAATAGTGGTCGCACAGCGTCGAGAGATTGACGGTAGCGATCGAGGTTGTCGAAGGTGAGGTCTACGTAGAAGCGATACTCCCACTCGCGGCCAATGATAGGTAGTGATTGAATCTTGGTGAGGTTGATGTCGTAGAACGAAAAAATTGTGAGAACCTTCGAAAGGGAGCCCTTAGAGTGGGCGAGTGAAAATTGAATTGAGGCCTTGTTAATCGTCTGATCACAAGTGTACCTAGTGACTGCCTCCTGGTCGCAAAGGATAAGAAAACGGGTGAAGTTGTGGTGGTTGGTCTCGATAGCGCGGTCGATGATCTTCAGACCGTACAACTCGGCTGCCCACTCGCTGCATATCGCCGCATGACCTTTGAGGTTGTTCTCGGCGATGATCTTTGCCGACTCGGCGGTATCGTCGCTCTCGACAGCTTTGATCGTGGGGTGAGCCGATAACCACTTCTCGCACTGCATCAGGGCGATAGGGTGTGAGTGCACCTCGACAATGTCGTCGATATCCTCGTCGGGAAGCACCGCCACAGCGTGGGAAATTCGGATCTTCTGCTCGCCAATAACCCTGAGATCGCTGTTACTTAGAAGCTCGTGGTTTTGGAGCAGTGAGCCAGCGATGGTGTTCTCAATCGCAGCTATTCCTAGCAGCGAGCGATCCTCGTCCATTGCGCCAAATAGCTTCCCGAAGGTTGCGCAGGGCATAATTTCGATCTGCTCAGCGGCAAAGTATCTTCGTGCTGCCACCTCGTGGTAACATCCCTCGACTCCTTGTATTGTTATTTTCTTCATCACCTTTTCAATTATTCACAAAAAAAATCCCATCCTAGCAGGACGGGATTTTTATATACATTTTAACTCACTATGCGCATATACTCTCCCGACCTCTCTCTGTAAAAAAGAAGCTAAAATAAAAGAAGTAAAATCGTACACTAGCAGAGTAGTTCATAATTCGTTTGTTGTTTATTGCAATGGCAAATGTAAGTAAAAATTTTTATAATCCAAACTTTTTGTTGTTTTTTTTGTGATAATGTTGCTTACTGCCCTCGTCGCGGGCGGCGACCAAGCGAGCTTGGATACGGAAAACGAAGTTTTCCTTACAGTAAATTTTCGTTATGCGTAACTCGATGTGTTGCGATTTTAAAACCGTAGGTTTTAATAAATAATGAGAGATTATAAAAGAATCGTAACACAGCGCAAAAAAATCAAAAACGACAGTTTTTGGATCCAAGCTCGCTTGGTGCCCGCCCGGCATTAGGGCAGTAAGCAAGTGTAAGAAAGTAGCCCCTACTTCACAAAAGGCAACCCAACAACCTCAGCCTCGAGGAGCTTACCACGTACCACGATAGCGATCTTGCTGCCCTTAGCCGAGTAAGCCGCAGCGACGTAACCTAGTCCAACACCCTCCTTAAGGCAAGGAGACATAGTTCCCGAGGTCACCTCACCGATCACCTCCCCTTCGGGCGAAGCGATCTGGTATCCATGACGAGGAATACCGCGAGTAAGGAGCTTAAATCCTACGAGCTTGCGAGTGCAGCCCTCAGCCTTGAGCGTTGCCATAGCTTCGCGATCGATAAAATCTTTACCCTCGGCGAACTTGGTGATCCAACCTAGACCCGCCTCGATAGGCGAAGTGGTGTCGTCAATATCATTGCCATAGAGGCAGAAGCCCTTCTCTAAACGCAAGGTGTCGCGAGCTCCAAGGCCAATATTCTGAAGTCCCGCCTCAGCGCCAACTTGCCACAATGCAGCCCAAAGTTTGTCAGCATCAGCATTATCCATATATATCTCGCATCCGCCCGAGCCAGTATAGCCCGTTGTAGAAAGAATCACAGGACAGCCAGCAACCTCCATCTTGCGGAATGTGTAGTACTCCATATCGAGGATCGACTCATCGCACAACTTAGCGACAATCTCCATCGCCTTAGGTCCTTGAACAGCAAGTTGGCAGATCTCGTCCGAAGCGTTGTATAGCTCCTTGCCAGCCTCCATGCCGAAGGCCTTGCCTTGCTCTACAATGTGTGCCCAATCCTTGTCGATGTTCGAGGCGTTGACGCATAACATATAGGTAAGAGAATCAATACGGTAGACAAGGATATCATCCACAATTCCGCCCTTACCATTTGGTAGAGCCGAATATTGAGCCTTGCCATCGTGCAATTTCGCAACATCATTTGTGGTGATGCGTTGCAGAAGCTCGATCGCCTTAGGGCCCTTGACCCAAATCTCGCCCATGTGGCTAACGTCGAATACTCCGGCGCCCTCTCTTACGGCCATGTGCTCGTTGTTGATTCCTGTGAATTCGATTGGCATGTTGTAGCCAGCGAACTCTGCCATCTTGGCTCCAGCCTCGATGTGATACTTTGTGAATGGTGTAGTTTTCATCTATCTCTATTGAAATTTATTTTTCTCCTCGTCTGCGAAGTTTCAGTTGTGGGCAACGCTCAAACTCCTTCTCGCGGTCAAAGAGATAACGATATGTGATATGACGTTTGTGGCGTGTAGCCAAAACATATTTTACGATCATGTGGTTCATTACGGGGTTGAAATCGCCCATCCACGCTAGCTCGATCGACTTATAGCGATTCTTGGGTGTGTGGAGATATTCGTTGGTGATTGTCGACATCAATCCCGACTCTACGCCTTTGCCTTGGAACTCTGGGGTGATTGCGAAGATCATTCCGAAGATACGGTCACATGAGCGGCGCACCTTCAAATCCCACATAAACTTCAGCTTTTGCAGAGGGCCGAACTTGCCCTTGAACTGTTTTAGGATTCTGTTCAAATCGGGCACCATGATATAGAATCCAATTGGCTCGTCGTTGTAGTATGCGAAGTAGACAATCTCGGTGTCGACAATGGGCTTAAGTGAGTTCATAATCGCCTTGGCCTCGGCAGCCTCCATCGGTTTTACCCCCGAGAACATGCTCCATGCCTTGTTATATATTATGCGGAATTTCTCGGCTGCATCGTCCAATTCATGCTTTTCGAGGTGGCGGAATGAGTAGCCAGGTTTTTCGGCCAAGCGAGCAGCTCGAGCATGGATCTTTGGGCTGAGGTCGTCGTCGTCGACCTTCCAGAGGTATGAGTATTGTTGGAAATAATCTTTGAAACCATACTCCTCGAAGAAGCCTTGGTAGTAGGGTGGGTTATATGGATTCTCGAAGAGTGGCTCATAGTCGAAGCCCTCGACCAATACGCCCCACCAAGAGTCGCGTTGACCAAAGTTAATTGGACCATCCATCGCCTCCATCCCTTTGCTTGTGAGCCAATCGCGAGCGGCATCGAAAAGTAATTTGGCAACCTGGAAGTCGTCGATCGACTCGAAGAATCCGCAACCTCCCGTTGGTTGGCTCTCGATAGCAGCCTTTTCGCGGTTGTAAAAGGCACCAATGCGACCGACAGTCTCCCCCTTGCTATCCACTGCTATCCAGCGAATTGCTTCGCCATCTGCGAACAATTTATTGCGCTTTGGGTCAAAGACTGCTCGGATGCTCTCCTTGATCGGGCAGATCCAATATGGGTTATCTTTGTAGAGCTTGTAGACTACATCGAAGAACTTCGCTTCGGTAGCCTTAGAGTTTACTTCAATTAATCTGTATTCGCTGTTTGCCATTGTTAGTTTGCCTTATTTTGGTTGCGGAAACAAAGGTAATAAATTATTTGTAATCTTTGATCGAGGAGTGGGAATTTTTGAATTTGTTTGTAATTGTTGATATCTTCTGTAGAGGTCACCCTCAAAGTGTTAACAAAAGTTATCAACACTTATTAACAATAGCTAAAATGTTAATAACTTATCTCAGAGTTCGATTTTTATTAACAATTAACACTCATTGTTAACAACTTTCGTTTTTTCCCACTCTCGACACCACTCCTTTACGCCGCAGGTTTTGCACTTTGGAGCTCGTGCAGTGCAGACGTAACGACCGTGGAGGATCAGCCAGTGGTGGGCGATAGGCAACAAGTGCGACGGGATATGCTTCTCCAACTGTAACTCGGTCTGCAAGGGTGTCTTAGCACCTCGAGTAAGCCCCATTCTTGCCGAGACTCTAAAGACGTGGGTGTCGACTGGCATCACCTCCTGCTGCCATAATACTGCGCCTAGGACGTTGGCTGTTTTTCTTCCTACGCCTGGCAGGCGTTGCATCTGGTCTAAATCTTGCGGCACCTGGCCATTGAACTCCGTGCATAACATTCTAGCCATTGCCGCTAGGTTCTTGGCTTTGTTGTTGGGGTACGATATGCTTTTAATATAGGCGTAGATCTCCTCGGCCGATGCTTCCGCCATTTCGAAGGGGGTTGGGTAGGCCTCAAAGAGTGCTGGGGTTGTGAGGTTTACCCGCTTGTCGGTGCATTGAGCCGAGAGGGATACGGCAACCAGTAGCTCGTAGGGGTTGCGATAGTTTAATTCGCTCTCCGCCACGGGCATATTCTTTTGAAACCATTCGATTATGGCGTCGTATCGCTCTTTGAGTTTCATAGGGCTATAATTTTGTAAGTTTAGCAAATTTAGCAAGCAGCGTTTTTTCGTCGCCATCGCCAAAGACGACAACTAACTTGTGGTCGGTGCTCAGAGTCTCGATCGCCTTGATCTCACCCACGCCGAAGCGAGGATGTTCCACTTTATCACCTACTGAGTAGTTACATGCAGCAGCCGATGTGGGAAGTGTACCTTGAGGACGCACACCAATCTTGCGCATACCAGCAGTTTGAGCCTCACGTGGAGGGTTTACAATGGCAGGATTTGGGCGACCTCCATATGACGATGATGAGCCATTTCCGCTTTGTTTGGCTTGCTGATGTCTATAATCAAAACGACTTCGAAGCTCCTCGATGGCAGCACCTCTCGAATTAATATTTCTTTGTGTCGAATTCACCCCATCTCGCAGTTGAGGTCGTCGATGCTCCCGCTGCTCGCCATCCGAGTCGGCAATATCCAAATACTTCGGATCAATCTCGCGCAAGAAGCAGCTAGGACGTGAAAACTCCATATTTCCCCATTTGAAACGCGATTCAGCGTATGAGATCGTTGCGGCAACCTTAGCGCGAGTGATAGCCACGTAGAACAAACGGCGCTCCTCCTCGATGTCGCCACTCTCCACGGCACGTTGCGAAGGGAAAAGATTTTCCTCTAGGCCAACGATGTATATATATTTGTACTCCAGACCCTTAGACGAATGGACAGTCATCAGCGTTACGCGATTCTTCTCATCCTCGCTCTCGTTGTCCATGTCGGTCATGAGCATTACATTCTCTAGCCACTCCTCTAATGAAGCGGTCTCATCCTCCTCACGCTCGCCATTGCGGATTTCGGCCTCACGCTGCTCGTTAAAGAGCTGCATGGAGTTCAAAAGCTCCTCGATGTTGTCGATTGCACTTGCCGCCTCAGGCGAATTCTCGACCCTGTAAAGCGGTAAAATTCCCGAGCGCGTAGCCAACTCCAAACCAAAATCATACAGCGATTTCTCGTTGCGACTCAGCGCCAAGGAGCGGATAAGTGCCACGAAATCGGTCACCTTTTTGATGATTGCCTTTTGTATGGCATCCACAGCAGGCTCGGCAACCAATGTGTCGATCGCCTCCCACATTGAGCAGTTTCGCTGCTGAGCAAGTGCCGCAATTCTCTCGACCGACGTTGCGCCAATTCCGCGAGTAGGGTAGTTGATAATGCGCTTAAAGGCCTCATCGTCACGAGGGTTGCACACCAGGCGGATGTAGGCCAAGGTGTCGCGGATCTCCTTGTGGTCGTAGAACGAGTTGCCCTTGTAGATCTTATATGGGATGCCCTTGCGGCGAAGCGACTCCTCGATGGCTTGCGATTGGTTGTTGGTGCGGTACAAAACGGCGATCTCCGAGTAGTTGTTATCGCCCAATTCGCGTATCCTGTCGCGGATCGAGTCCGAGACCAATTGCGCCTCATCACGGTCGGTGTAGGCCTTCATCACCTTGATCTTCTCGCCTGTGTCGCCAGCCGAGAAGCAGCGCTTCTCCATCCGTTTTGAGTTGCGCTCGATAACCGAGTTGGCAGCATCGACAATGGTCTGCGTGGAGCGGTAGTTTTGCTCCAACTTAAATGTCTTTGCCGAGGGGTAATCTTGACGGAAGTTGATGATATTCTCGATCTTAGCGCCTCGGAAAGAATAGATACTTTGGGCATCGTCACCCACTACGCAGACCCTTGAGTGGAGTTGCGAGAGACGTCGGATGATGATATATTGGGCGTAGTTAGTATCCTGGTACTCATCGACTAAGATATATTGGAACTCCTGTTGATAGCGGGCCAAAATGTCTGCATGGTCGCGAAAAAGGATGTTTGTTTGGAGCAGCAGATCGTCGAAATCCATGGCGTCGTTGTGTTTGCAACGAGCGCAATAGGCGGCGTAGACATTGCCAAATTCGGGGATTCGAGTTCTGCGATCCTCAGTTGCGAACGAGGTGTTGGCAAGGTATGCCGCAGGGGTTACCAGCGAGTTCTTGGCATAAGAAATCCGCGAGAGAATCACGTTGGGTTTATAGACGTCATCGCCTAAGTTGCGCTCCTTGAGGATCGTTTTCAGCAAGCTTTTGCAGTCGTTCGGCTCGTAGATCGTGAAGTTTCGAGAGAAGCCAATCGCCTCGGCATTTTCGCGCAAGATTCGCGAGAAAAGCGAGTGGAAAGTACCCATGCGGATCCAACGGCTACGTCCATCGGGCATCATTTGCGAGATACGTTCCCGCATCTGCTCGGCCGCCTTTTTGGTAAAGGTGAGTGCCAAGATGTTCGATGGCGAAACCCCCTGATCGATCATATATGCAATGCGAGAGGTAAGCACACGAGTCTTACCCGAACCAGCGCCAGCGATGATAAGCGACGCAGAATCGTAGTTGACAACAGCATCATACTGCGCCTTATTTAAACCTTCTAATATTTGGGACACGTGAGTGTTGAGTTTAATTGAAAAATTAATTAAAGTGGTGCGAAAATCAGCAATAGCGCCACGAGCACAAAGGTAGTAATAGTGGTCGGAAAATCCAAGCCATAAACTTACGCGCAACCAATAAAAGCGAGACATTTAAAAAAAATAGAGGAACAAAGCCAGAAAATCAAAAAAAATCCCTATCTTTGTCACCGCATAAAAAATGTGATGGTTCCGTAGCTCAGTTGGATAGAGCAACAGATTTCTAATCTGTGGGTCACAGGTTCGAACCCTGTCGGAATCACTTATTAATTATGAAAAATTAAGCAAAGCTCTCTATTTCAACCAGGTAGGGAGCTTTGCTTTTTCTTTTGGGTCGCATAATAGGTCAAATCTCAGAGGTTTTCGCTGTGGTTATCCGTGGTTGTTTTTGGTGGAGAGAAAAACAACCATGACTTTTGAGTCAACTCAGTGTTTTACAGTGTTTTGCATAGCTTGGTTTTGCGAAAAAATAACTAATTTTGCAACACAATTTTTACACTATGGAAAAGAGACTAACATTTTCACTGAGCTTCTTCATTCGAAGAACTCTAACAAACTCAAAGGGGCAAGCCCCAATCTTCTTGCGCATAAACGTCAATGGCGTATCGTGCGAGATGCGTATTCTGCGAAACGTTGCGGTCGCGAACTGGAACGTTGAGCGATGCTTGGCCAAAGGGCGAGATCGGATATCCAGAGAGATCAACGACTATATCGACACCATCCGAGCCAAGGCGTTGCAGATTCATCGCAAGATGGAGCTTGATGGCGAACTGATAACCTCCAAGGCGATCAAGGATAGTTTGCAAGGCAGAGGGGCGAGCCAGCGCACCATCAAGCAAATTTTCGAGGAGCATAATGAGCAGATCAGAAAGTTGTCTGGAAGCGAGATCTCACCCATAACGGTGAAGCGATACGAGAAGTCGTTGCAGGTGCTCTTGGATTTTATCAAGCAAAAGTACAATGCCTATGATATGCTCCTGAGCGAGATCGACCCTCACTTTATCGAGAGCTTTATCGTCTACCTCAAGGCTGACCTTAAACTTGGGCAGAACGCAGTGGTGAATCGGATGAAAAATGTCAAGAAGGTTATCCGCATAGCGGTAGCCAACAATTGGATTTCAACTGACCCATTTCGCCACACTAAGCTCCGAGAGGAGATCGTGGAGAAGCAGTTTTTGGTCAAGGAGGAGATAGAGAGGATTATTGCCAAGGAGATTACCATTAAGCGATTGGAGCAGGTTCGAGACATCTACCTGTTTTGTATTTTCAGCGGTTTGGCCTTCACGGATCTCTGCTCGTTGCGTCACGAGCATATCATTAAGGACAATAACGGCGATATGTGGATCCGCAAGGCTCGCCAAAAGACCAAGAATATGTGCAATATTCCCCTGCTCGAAATTCCGCTCGCTTTGATCGAGAAATATAGGGACGATCCAGCATGTTTGGAGCGAGGAACGGTGCTGCCGCTAATCTCGAATCAGCGCATGAATACCTACCTCAAAGAGCTTGCCGATATATGCGAAATCAATAAGCATTTGACCAGCCATACAGCTCGTCATTCATTTGCTACTCTGTCACTTAGCAGTGGTGTTTCGCTTGAAAGTGTTGCTAAAATGTTGGGGCATTCCAATATTCGCATGACGCAGCATTATGCTCGGGTGCTCGACTCGAAGATCAATGACGAGATGAATAATTTGAGGGGTAAGTTTGTTGGTAATTTTTAGGTCTTGATTGGCTCAATCATCCTCGGTGAAGTGGCAAAGGTCGCTTCGAGGTTGGAAAAAATCAAGCCCATGCCTTGCGGTTACTTCTTGCAGAAGTAAGGCTTGCCTATTTCCAAGCTCTGCGCAAGGAGGCCACTGCACCGAGGACGATTGAGCTGATGATATGACATGAATTACGACCGCCACAAAATTTTTAAAGCCACAAGCGGAAGAAACTATCTTCTACTTGTGGCTATTTTTTATGCGATAATAGGTGCTGAATTAATGGCACCTCAAACTCTTGCGCCTCTAATAGACATAGTTATTCTACTCCCAAGCCTCACGGTGATATTTATTGAGCAGAGTTTGCACAGCGGACTCGCTGTAGAGAATCTTTCCGCTGAGCTGGATGTAGTCAATTAGCCCATCGTCTCGCCAGGATTGTAAGGCTCTGCGGCTTACCCTTAGCTTTTCTGACAGCTCCTTGTCAGTGTAGAAGATTTCACTGTTGAACGATGGTTTATACCGATCAACGATTAATTCCAACCCCTCAATCATCTTCTCTATCCCCTTGAACAAATAATCGAATTGCTCTTCTGAATTTGGTCTCTCTACCATTGTGCTCTCCTTTCTAATTTCTTGATTACTGCCGCTAGGTCTTGCGGACGATAATAACTTTTGTGGTTGATCTGCGTGTAGGC
>JBCQVS010000044.1:0-15512 GCA_047172885.1 Rikenellaceae bacterium
TATAATTCGATCAATTTATTCTTCACCTCAACGCCCAATTTACTATCCTTTACGATCTGCTCGCCACGGAACGACACCGAGTAGATCAAGTCGTTGCCACCAGCGCTCAATGGCACTTGATTGAAGGTAAATTCAAAATCTCCATTCGGAGAGGTTAATGTTTGCGGCTCAGCAGCAAACGCTTGCGCCATAATAGCAACAAGAAGGGTCAAGCTCAAAAAGAGTTTTTTCATTGTCTGTTTAATTTAATTATTTTCAATGGTTAGGTCTATTTATGTAAGTAAATCATCCCAAGATTATACTTCTGTACAAATATATGAAAATATAGCAATATAAAAAAGAGTTGAATATTTTTATATACAAATAATTTTTCTTCAAACACAACATCTTCATTTAACATGGTAATATTTGGAAATAGCTAATATAATTCGTATTTTTGTATAACCTACAACCTAAATTTTTTAAACCAGTGAAAGCTATCCGTTTAACCCTTTTGCTCTTACTATGCCTTTTTTCTCAGAAGTCATTCTCTGCCGAAGAGTATCTATTCCGCAAGTTTGACTCGCGTTATTCTCTTCACGATAATACAGTCCGCAATGTTTTAGAGCTACCCAATGGGGAAATGTGTATTCAAACCTTGACGATGCTCCATATTTTCGATGGAGCATCGGTTGTAAGCCACAAATACGACCTAAATAAGATCCCTTACGCCGAGTACAACGCAATGAAAAACATCTATTGCGACTCCAAAAATCGCGTATGGCTCAAGAATCGCGATAACATTTGGGCGTTTGACCTCACAAAAGAGAAGTTTATATATAATATAGATTCACTTGCCAGGGATTTTACTAAAGGCGGATGCGCAGTAGAGAATATTTTTATTATCGACAGAAGCAAATACTTCACCTTCGACAAGAGTAAACGTGCACTCCACTTCTACGACGATAATAGTGGCGAAAAGTTTCAAACTGCACTTCCCGAGATCTTGGGAGATCCATTAGAAATCACCCAAGCGGGCGATGATTATTGGATTCTTTGCAGCAACGAAAATCTAGCACAATTCAACAAAACCTCGCAATGTTTTGTATATATCGAGCAGAGTCTCTTTGAGGCTAGCAGCGATGAGAATCGCTATTATATGACCTCCGACGATCAAGGTAAATTGTGGATTATCATGGACCATAGATTGATCTGTTACAACCCCAAAGAGTATAAAATTTTATCCGAGGTTGAACTCACTATCGACGATAGCGATATTTTCACCTCGATCACAAACGATCACAAAGGGTCGGTTTGGATAGGTACTGCCCGTTCGGGAATCCATATCATCAATACTCAAACTCTAGAAGAAAGCCAAATTCCATATCTTGACGTGGTCGATGGTACAAGATTGGTGCACAACACCGATATTGCTCAATTATACACCGATAGCAAGGGTGGCGTATGGGTTGCCACCGATGCCGAAGGATTATTGTATCACCACGAAGATATCGTCCATTTCAACGTGGTTAACAATCTAAGCCTATCTAAGGGATCAATGCGAGATGTCAATATCAAATGCATGATCGAGGAGAAAGATGGCACTATTCTACTAGGCACAATTGATGGGCTATATAGTTACAACCCCACGGACAATAGCGTCAAGGAGGTCTACCCTCAGATCATGAAGATGCTGCGCAGAGGTAACTTCAGCTGCACGGGACTATTTCGCGATCGCGATGATAGAATCTGGGTCGGCACATTCCAAAATGGATTTTTCTGCATAGATGGTGACAATATCCGACACTTCTACGACAATAATATGCCTGCGGTTGACGATAGCTACATAAATTCGACCACCAACGTAAATAGTGCACGTTCATTTTTCCAAGCATACAATGGGGATATATATGTGAGTGTCTATCGTGGATTGGGTCTCATTGACGAGCCGAGTGGCAAGGTTAACCTCATTGACTTAGGGACAAGTTCAAACTTATCTATTATTCGCGGGGTAACGCAACTCTCTGACGACCAACATATAATCTACGCCGACAACGGAGTATCAATATACCATGACCAGAGCGAGGAGAGTGAATCGCCGCAAACAACGTATAGCATCACGCCACTACTCGATAATGGCTACGATGTACACGTCGACCCTAAGGGTTGGACATGGATAGCAACCATTGACGGCTTGGTTATATATGATCAAGAGAGCAATCGCATCAGAAGGCTCACCCAAAACGACGGCTTAGGAGGCAATAAAGTTTTCGGTTTAGCGGCCGATCGTCGCGGAGCAATATGGGCTGCAACTTCGGCTGGAGTATCAGTTGTAATACCCTCGGCGGATGGTAATTTCGACAACCTTATGGTTGTCAACTTCACAGCCCAAGATGGCATCTCCAACACCTCATTTTTCTACGCAAGCGCACTACACAGCAGTGGCGAGAGGATCTATTTTGGCTCATCGGATGGAGTTATCACCATCGACCCTGAAAAGCTGATCCAACAAGGCACACTCGAAAACAACCTATCCGTTGAGACCACCTTAAGGGATAAGAGTGGCAATATTATACCTTATAATAAACGAAACAATACCCTATCTACAAAAATCGGAGAGACGACGAATTTAACTCTAAGCGAAGATGTTTATTCGATCTCTTTCGATTTCAAGGCTATGAACTTTATCAATCCTAGCCAGACAAAGTTTCTATACAAGCTCGAAAATTTTGATTACGATTGGATCACAATTGATGGCGAGAAGATGGAGGCTAAGGCTAGCTATGCTCATATGCGACCAGGCGAGTATACCCTACTTGTTAAGAGCGCTTGTAATGGCGGAATGTGGACAAGCCAATCGGCCAAGATTGCAATCACTATTTTACCACCTTGGTGGACGTCGCAAGCGGCTATATTAGTATATCTTTTGATCTTAACTGTCTCTGTGTACCTTATCGCAAATAGATATACCAGACGCAAATATGCCCAAACACTTCGACTCCAAGAGATCGAGAATCAACATCGCAAAGAGGAGTTGGAGGCTACAAAGCAGAGCTTCTTTATCAATGTTAGCCACGAGCTAAGAACACCACTCTCACTTATTTTGCTCCCTCTGGAGTCGATTATAAATAAGGTTGACCCGAGTGATCAAAATCTTAAGGCTCAGCTGCTCACCATGCACCGCAATGCCAAGAACCTCAAAGCACTGGTCGACAACCTACTAAGTTTCAAGAAGTTGGATATGTCCTGCGAGGTGCTCAACCCAACTATGGATGATATGCAACTTTTTGTCCATTCAACCTATAACTCGTTTAGCGATGCTGCAAATGCAAAAAATATAACATTCACTTTCATCAGTCAAGAGGATCGACTATACGCATCGTTCGATAGAGCCATGATGCAAAAGGTGCTCAACAATCTACTCTCGAACGCTATGAAATTCACCCCAAGCGGAGGTTCAGTAACCCTATCGCTCAAGAAAGTTGAGGGCAAGGAGCAGCAACCAAAAGTAGAGATCCAGGTTACCGACACAGGTATCGGCATCCCTTCGAGGGATCTCAACGCAATTTTCGACCGTTTCTACCAAGCTAGCAACAATACAAACCTATCGGGTTCGGGTATCGGTCTAAGCCTTGCTAAGAGTTACGTTGCGCTGCACGGAGGTGAGATCGAGGTGAAATCAACTCTGGAGCAGGGTTCAACATTCACAATTTTGATCCCAATGGACAAATGCCTCGACAGTGAGAGCGTGGATGAGGGACAAGCAGACGAGGCAGAGATCGAGGAGAGTGAAGCTAACACAGAGCCGACAAGCGAGAATCGCTACAAGATCTTGGTTGTCGATGATAACGATGACTTCAGGGATTACCTTGCTCGAGAGCTTAGCGAGGAGTTTGACGTCGTCACTGCCGAGAATGGTGAGCAAGGTATCAAAATAGCGCAGGAAGCTATGCCAGACCTTATCACAAGCGATGTGATGATGCCCCTCAAGGATGGTTATGAGTTAACACAAACTCTTAAGGCAAACTTCGAAACTTCGCATATTCCAATCATTCTTCTCACGGTGCAATCCTCCGACGAGAATCGTCTTTCAGGCTATGAAGTCGGTGCCGATGCCTATATCTCGAAACCTTTCAATTGGGGTGTACTGCACGCTCGAATCCACAACCTTATCGAGGATCGCAAAGGTCGTAGCAAGAAATTTATCGACCAGAAAGATGATGAGATCGACACACTAAAACTCACAGCTCTCGATAAGAAGTTTATCTTGAAGGCTATCGAAAGCATCGAGCGAAACTTGGACAACACGGAGTACTCTGTCGAGGTGATGTGCGAGGATTTGGCGATGAATCGAATGAGCATTTACAGAAAGTTCAAGTCGATAATGGGTCAAACGCCAGCCGACTTTATCCGCAATATTCGCCTTAAACGAGCTGCTCAATGGATGGAACAAGGCGACAGATCGGAATATTTACTCTATGAGGTAGCAAATAAATTTGGATTTAACACCCCCAAATATTTCACAAAATATTTCAAAGAGAGATATTCCCAAACTCCGTCACAATATATCGCACGATTTAAGGAAAAGGATAATTTGTAACGGATTGTGAAGATTGAGACCACAACAGAGCACTTTTTGCTGTTATGTTACCTACGCGACCTAAATTATGTTACACCATGACAGCTAACCTATGTAAATTTTAAATATTTTTGCATAAACTCGAAGATAATCCAACGATCTTCACAAGCAAAAATTAACCAAAAATAAAACCTAAATGAAAAAGATTTTTTCCACTTTAACACTACTCGCCCTTTGCTTTAGCTCACTTCAACTTTTTGCTCAAGGCGACTCACCTACTCTTAAACACCGCCCTGGCGGAATGTGGCACTTTTACGCCGATGAGTCGCGCAACGAGAATGGCCCAAACATACTTCTTATCGGCGATTCGGTTTTGAGCGGATATGCCGAGAATATCGTTGCAGAACTTGGCGAAGCCAATGTCGATTATTGGCTCACTCCGATGCACCTCACGAGCAAGGAGATTTTGGAGGATCTGCAAAGCGTAGTGTCGTTTCGTGACTATGACGTTATCCAATTCAACATCGGCCTACACGGATGGCAAGCGGATAGAATGACAGAGGAAGCATACCCACAAGCGATCAAAGAGTATGTCAAAGCGCTGAAAAAGAGCGCCAAGAAATCGAAACTAATTTGGGCAACTGTAACTCCCGTAACCGAAGATGGAGTGATGGCACTCAACGCAGAGATCAACCCTGTGATCATCAACAAAAATGAGTCAGCGGCCAAGATAATGAGCAAATATAAGGTGACAACCAACGACCTATATGGCTTGGTTGTCGACAGACTCGATCTTGCGAAACTCGACAGATTCCACTGGAGCGAGGAGGGTTCGAAGATGATGTCCGACCAATCAATTCGCTATATCAAAGAGGCTCTAAAAAAGTAGAATAAAATCAATCAACTATAATTCAACCTAACTATGAAACGACTATTAACCATTGCAGCATCGCTGCTACTTTTCGCAACCTCAGCCTCTGCGCAGGTGTGGGTCGCAGATCAAGGTGATGGAACCTACAAGAACCCAATTCTTCATGCCGACTATTCGGATCCTGATGTGATTCGCGTTGGCGATGATTACTACATGGTAGCATCGAGCTTCTGCTGCGCTCCAGGAATCCCAGTCCTCCACTCTAAGGATTTGGTTAACTGGGAGATTATCAACCATGTTTACCACCACCTGCCATTTAGCCAATACCTTAGAGTTGCTCACGGCCGCGGTTGTTGGGCTCCATCTATCCGCTATAACGATGGCACGTTCTACGTCTATTTCTGTACTCCTGACGAGGGACTTTTCGCAGCGACTACCACCGATCCAAGCAAAGAGTGGCAGCTTCACCACGTGATTCAAGCACAGCAATGGGAGGATCCATGCCCATTCTGGGATGAGGATGGCCAAGCGTGGTTGATCCGTTCGAAGTTGTGCGGTGGACCAGTCTACCTTCACAAGATGAGCAACGATGGTTTGAAACTTCTCGACAATGGCAAAGTTGTCTATTGGGACAATGAGGCGAACCCAACGCTCGAGGGTGTCAAGATGATGAAGCGTAATTCGTATTACTATATCTTCGCTCCAGCAGGAGGTGTAACCACAGGTTGGCAAACAGTTCTTCGCTCGAAAAACATCGAAGGTCCTTATGAGGCTCAACGAGTTTTGGACGAGGGCAACGGAGTCAATGGACCTCACCAAGGTGGCCTAGTCGACACTCCTTCGGGTGACGAGTGGTGGTTTATCCACTTCCAAGATAAGGGTGCTTACGGACGTATTTTGCACCTTCAACCTGCCGAGTGGTTGGAGAACGATTGGATTGTGATCGGTGACGACTCAGATGGCGATGGTTGCGGAATTCCAGTTTTGGAGCACAAGAAGCCAAACGTTGGTAAAGAGTATGCAATCAAAACCCCTCAAACCAGTGACGAGTTCGACTCTGAGACCCTTGGCCTACAATGGCAATGGCACGGAGCTGAGCAGGAGTCATGGGCATCACTCTCAGACGAGAAAGGATCAATGAGACTCTTCCCAATCGCAGCACCAACCGAGCAAGGAAACCTTCACTACACGCCAAACCTACTACTTCAAAAGCTCCAAGCGCCATCGTTCACCGCTACTACTGCCATCGACGCATCGGCCTTGGGTTGTGGCGAAAGAGCTGGATTGGTAGTTGCAGGAGCGCAATACTCGTTTATCGCCGTTGAGAATCGCGGAGGTGAGTTTAAATTGGCGGCATACTACGGAAAGTATGACAATTGCGGCTTTGAGCCTCGCGAGGATGAGGTTGTAGCGCTCGACTCAGCAGAGTTGCTTCTTAGAGTAAGCGTCACCGACGACTCGATGTGCCACTACTCATACAGCACCGACGGTGTAACCTTTAAGGCTATCGGCTTGCCAGAGTATAGCGTTGTCAAAGGTCGTTGGATCGGAGCTAAGTTTGGTATCTTCTGCCAAAATCCAAATGTAATGGATGGCGTTGGATATGCTGACTTTGATTATGTTCGTGTAGAAAAATAATAAACAACAAGATATGAAAAAGATAATATCACTCTGCGCCATCGTTGCTTGTTGTGTAGCGATGATATCTTGCTCAGAGCAAGAGGCAGTGCAAACATTCAAGATCTACCCTGCACCCGAAGGAATCGATTTGGCTAAAGATTATATAGTCGAGGTTGAAGGTTGCAGCACTCCTACCTACAAGGTAATTATCCCCGACTCGGTGCCTATCCCACGCCTAACGGGATCAAACGGCAAATTTGGCGTAGCTTCGATGGCGATGTTCGATATCAATAGCAGTGTCGAGGTTGCAGTAACGGCAAAAGAGGTGATCGAGAAGGTGAAAATCCTCCCTACATCGTACAATATACCCTACACTGTCGAGGGCAACAAAGTGCTCTTTGCAATCAACGAGCCGATGCACTTGACCGTTGAGATTAACGGCAATTGGCACGAGTCGCTTCACATTTCGGCCAATCCATTCGAGGAGAATGTCCCCGATCCAAATAACGAGAATGTGATCTACTTCGGCCCAGGAGTCCACGACATCACCTCAATCGAAGTTGGAGACAACCAAACAGTCTATATCGCTGGAGGTGCTTACATCCGTTGCCACTCAGACAATGAGGAGGATCAAGAGGATGAACTCTCTTTGGGAAAGCGCAAAATGATAGCGCCTTCGTTTATGATAAAGGGTAAAAACGTTTCGTTCCGTGGTCGCGGAATTATTGATGGCGGAGCTGTTCCTCGCTCAAAAAGACGTTTTACGCTGCTTGTTCAGGACTCCGACGGAGTTGAGATCGAGGGTGTAGCATTCTTCGATCCTAGCCGCTGGACTTTGCCGATCAAATGCTCTGACAATGTGCACGTTGACAACATCAAGATCACAGGTTGGAGAGGCAATGCCGATGGTGTCGACATCTCGAATAGCCGCGATGTATTAGTCGAAAATTCATTCTTTAGAACCTACGACGACTTGGTTGTTGTTAAGACATTCGAGGGGTTGGGTGAAGCTAGAAATATTCACGTTCGCAAGTGTGTGCTTTGGAGCGAATTGGCTCACGCGCTAAGCATCGGAGCTGAGGTTCGCGAGAATGTTAGCGATGTATTGTTCGAAGATTGCGATGTGATTCACGACGTTGGTCGCGAAACTGCACTTCGCGTTTACCACTGCGACTCGGCACTAATTAAGAATGTTGTCTTCCAAAATATCCGTATCGAGGAGGCTCGCCGATTGATCTCGATGTGGATCGGCAAGACTCGTTGGACTGCCTCTCCCGAGAGAGGATATATCAACAATGTGGTATTTAGAAATATCACCGCCACTTCGGCACCTATCGACCCAACACTCACAGGATTCCAAGATGGTACGGATTGGAAAACTTACGTGATTAAGGATCACGCCTCGATCGAGATTATGGGATATGACGAAGGTCACTTGATCGAAAATGTAACCTTCGACAATGTGGTGATAGATGGCCAGAAGATCGACGAGTCGTATATCACCGAGAGCCAATTTACTCGAAACGTCGTTTTCAAGTAGATGTAACGATTGGACAAAAAAATAGAAATAACCCTTGAAGCCTTAAAAAACTTCAAGGGTTATTTTATTTAAATCTCCGTTTTTTGCTTATCTTTGTCTTTGCAAGCAAAAAAAATATGGCAACAGACGAGGAGAAGTGGTATGTAATGAAAGCGGCCAACAATAGGGCACTTTCGACAAAGCGAGAGATTTTAGACCCTCGCTCGATAGTCTCATTTGTGCCAATGAAACAGAGCTTGGAGCTTGATCGTCGAGGGGTAAAGCAGTGGCGCACGACTCCAATATTTTCGAACCTCGTTTTTGTGAAAACCACCCAATCGACCCTCTGGAAGTTAGACCAAGCCTACCCACACCTCTACGCCTCGTACGACCGCACTTTGGGCAACTTAGGCAAACGAGAGTTTATCACAATCCCCACAGAGACGATGGAGGAGTTTATAGCCTTTGTCGAGGGGAACATCAGCAACCTAAAGGATGTCGAAATTGCCGATCTGAACTTAAAGAAAGGAGAAAAGGTGAGAGTCACCTCGGGGGCATTCGAGGGTCGGATAGCAACGCTGGTCTCGGTGAAGGGTAAGCGCAGCAAGCAGATTGTGGCTATGATCGACGGCTTCGTCGCGGTGATGGCAACGTGCGATTTCACCGTGGAGCGCATCGAGGCGTAACGCAAAAATAATCTCTTTTCGATTGGAAAGTAAGAGAATAAGATGTAAATTTGCACTAAGCAAAACCAAATAAAAATTCAAACATATGTACAATTTTCAATTTCAAAACACAACAAAGATCCTCTTCGGACGTGGCCAAATCGCTTCTCTAAGTGCGGAACTTCCACGCGACAAGAAAATCATGGTTACCTTCGGTGGCGGAAGCATCAAAAGCAATGGCGTTTACGACCAAGTTACAGCGGCCCTAGAGGGTTTCGACTATATCGAGTTTTGGGGCATTGAGCCAAATCCTCGCGTGCAGACTCTCCGCAAGGCCATCGCAATTTGCAAGGAGCAGGGTGTTGAGTTCCTTTTGGCCGTAGGTGGTGGTTCGGTTGTCGATGGCACAAAGTTGATCTCGGCTTCTATCCTCAATAACGACGAGCCGTGGAATATCGCAACGGGAGCTGCTCCAGTGGGTGAGTGCGCACCTTATGCAGCGGTTATCACGCTTCCTGCAACTGGCTCGGAGATGAATCGTGCGGCGGTGATCTCGAACAACGACACTGACGAGAAATTCGCATTTTACTCGACATATCCACAATTCTCGATCCTTGACCCTGAGACTACTTTCTCACTGCCAGCTTACCAGATAGCGTGCGGAGTTACAGACACTTACGTTCACACAATGGAGCAATACCTTACCGAAGCAAACGTATCACCACTTATGGATCGTTGGGCTGAGGGAATCCTCCAAACTCTTATCGAACTTTCGCCAAAGATCAAGGCGGATCAACACGATTACGAGCAGATGTCAAACTATATGTTCTCTGCAACGATGGCCTTGAATGGCTTTATCGGCATGGGAGTGAAGCAAGATTGGGCAACTCACCAGATCGGTCACGAGATCACAGCTTTGACCGGCCTTACTCACGGTCACACCCTATCTATCGTGATGCCAGCCTTGATGAGCGTTATGCGCGAGCAAAAGGGTGACAAGATCCTCCAATATGGTGAGCGCGTATTTGGAATCACCGAGGGTAGCCGTGACGAGAGAATCGACGCAACGGTTGCTGCAACCGAGGAGTTCTTCCGCTCGACTGGTCTTAAAACTCGCCTAAGTGAGAATAACATCGGTGATGATGTTGCCGCTGAGATCGTTGCTCGCTTCAAAGCTCGTGGCACTAAATTGGGTGAAGATAAAAATATTACATACGATGTTGTCGAGAAGATCTTGGCACTTTGCAAGTAAGGTCTCGAGCGTGAGATCGCTACTTGCAACCGCACTATTTCTCATTTTGAGCCTTGCCACTCACTCGGCACAGGCTCAAAATGGGGATATTTGTGTGGATAGCCTACCGCAGATCAAAGGGTTGAATCTGATTTCTGGGAGCTTGATTAGCTCTGGATTACCCTCCTCGGAGGATTTTGCAAAATTGAAAAGTGCGAATGTGGAGGCTGTCATCTCGGTGATCCCTCCTGTGGCCGATGAGGCGCAACCTGATTTGAGCGCTATTCACTCCGAGGGGCTAATTTTCTACACCGTGCCTTTCGACTTGGCGGCACCTATCGCTGCAATAGAGTCGTTTAAGGCTGCGATGAACGCCTTGGAGGGTAAGAATCTTATCATCTTTTGCGCCTCAAATAATCGTGCTTCGATTATGCTCTACACTCACCACCTTATCACCTCTGGTGAGGCGGATGATAGTTATTTAAAAGAGGGGCTGGTCCTCTCCGACTTCTTGACCGAGGCATCGAAGATCTACGACAATTTTGTTGCTCCGATCGAGAAGCATTACGGAGTTACGATAAAGTAATTCTTCACGTCATCCCTGGATTGATCTTAAAAGAGAGTAACCTTAGAATCCCGAGCCTTGATCAGCTCATACATTCTATCGCGATGTTGTGCGGCAGCCAAGAAGTCTAGATTTTTGGCTGCAGTCTCCATCTCCTCCTTTGCTTTTTCGATCAGCTCGTCGATGCTAGGTGCAGCGATGTAGCTTCCCTTTGCTTCGGCAGCTACCGCGTAATGATTTTCACGAATTGGGTATGCCACGGGGATATCCTCCGTTGAGCGAGATTGAGCCAAGACATTTGGACCTTCGCCACTCTTTTGCGCGGTTCGAGGCAGTTGACGGTGTTCGATATTATATTGTATCTGCTTGAGCCTTCTGCGATTACTATCCTCGAGAGTCACCCTCATCGAGTCGGTGCACTTATCGGCATATAGAATCACTTGGCCATTTGCATGACGCGCACCACGTCCAGCGATCTGCGTTAGTGACCTCACATTCCTTAAAAATCCCTCCTTATCGGCATCAAGAATAGCAACCAAACCCACTTCAGGCAAATCGAGACCCTCACGCAGGAGATTCACACCAATAAGCACATCGAAGAGCCCTTGGCGCAATCCATCCAAGATTTCAATTCTCTCGATGGTGTCAATATCCGAGTGGATATATCTATTTTTCACACCCAAACGGTCGAAATATTTCGATAACTCCTCGGCCATACGCTTGGTTATCGTAGTGACCAAAATCTTGTCACCTCGCTTGACCCTCACATCAATCTCCTCGATAATATCATCCATCTGATTCTCGGTCACCCTCACCTCCATCGGCGGATCGACAAGTCCAGTTGGACGGATAAGTTGCTCGACCACAATACCTTCACTCATCACAAGTTCGTAGTTTGCAGGTGTTGCACTCACGTAGACCGTGCGACCAATCAGCGCCTCGAACTCCTCAAAACGCAATGGTCGATTATCTTTTGCAGCCTCCAAACGGAAGCCATACTTTACCAAATTATCCTTACGAGCACTATCGCCACCAAACATCGCATGCACCTGCGGCAGAGTAACGTGGCTCTCGTCGATGACCATCAAGAAATCATCTGGGAAATAGTCGAGCAGACAGAAAGGACGTGTCCCCTCAGCACGACCATCGAAGTAACGCGAATAGTTCTCAATTCCCGAGCAGTAACCCAGCTCCTTGATCATCTCCAAATCATACTCCACCCTCTGGCGAAGTCGCTGAGCTTCAACCATTCTTCCGCTCTGCTCAAAGGCTTCAACTTGCTGACCCATATCAACATAGATCTTTCCGACAGCTTGCCCAATTCGCTCCTTAGTGGTGACAAATAGGTTGGCAGGTCGGATAACAACGTTGCTCAGATGGGTAATTCTAGCTCCCGAAATAGGATCAATCAGCGAGATAGACTCCACCTCATCGTCGAAGAATGTCACTCGATAGCATTGATCGCCAAAGGCAGCCATGATATCGACCGTATCGCCATTAACCCTGAACGTTGCAGGTGTAAGATCCTTTTCAGTTCGAGTATATAGCGCCTCGACAAGACCATACAACAACACTCGAATATCTTGAATGTCGCCTATGCTAATGGCAATAGATGTGGCGTGAAAATCCTCAGGATTTCCCATACCATAGAGGCATGAAACGCTCGAGACAACCACAACATCACGTCTACCCGACAAAAGTGTCGCGGTGGTGCTCAATCGCATCTTCTCGATCTCGTCATTGATCGCAAGATCCTTTTCGATATAGGTATCCGAATTTGGAAGATAAGCCTCAGGCTGATAATAGTCGTAATACGAAACGAAATACTCAACAGCATTCTCCGGAAAGAAGTTCTTAAACTCGCTGTATAGCTGCGCCGCAAGTGTCTTATTATGACAAAGAATAAGCGTAGGAACATTGACCTGCTCAATGACATTTGCCACTGTAAAGGTCTTTCCCGAACCCGTAACTCCCATCAAGGTATTGTGTCTAATACCTCGTTTCACGGAAGAAGTTAACGCTTCGATTGCCTCTGGCTGGTCACCCGTAGGTTTATATTCTGATGATAATTTAAAATCCATTTAGCGGAGTTTGTTGGAGTTTGTTGCTCTATATCCTGCAAAGTTACAAATAATTATTAACTTTGCACAAGATTTAAAGAAAACAACGTGATTGATAGAGATACCATAGATAGAATTTACGCAGCTGCCAACATCGTAGAGATTGTAGGCGACTATGTGACACTCAAGAAAAAGGGTGCCAACTATCAAGCATGTTGTCCATTTCACAACGAGAAAACGCCATCGTTTGTTGTCTCGCCAGTCAAAGGTCTCTACAAATGTTTCGGATGCGGCAAGGGTGGCAACGCTATAACTTTTGTTATGGAGCATGAGAGTATCAGTTATCCAGATGCTCTGAAAGTTGTCGCAAAGCGTTACGGAATCGAGGTTAAGGAGCGTGAATTGTCGGGCGAGGAGATCCAACGCAATGACAATCGCGAGAGCCAGTTTGTCTTGAACTCGTGGGCTTACGACTACTTTGTCGATACGCTCTTCAATAGCGATGAGGGTGTTGCGATTGGGCTCTCGTACTTCCGCCTGAAGCGCGGATTTAGCGACGCTACAATTCGAAAATTTGGCCTTGGATATTGCCTTTCGTCGAGCGATGCTATGTCGCAAGCGGCAATCCGAGCTAAGTATAAGGAGGAGTTTTTGCTCTCGACAGGTCTTTCGCTTAAGCGTGAGGCTGATGGGCGGATCTTCGATCGTTTTCGCGATCGTGTGATCTTCCCTGTGCACAATATCTCGGGGCGTATTGTGGCCTTTGGTGGTCGTACTTTGCGCACCGACAAGAAGGTTGCCAAGTATCAGAACTCTCCTGAAAGCGAGATTTATAGCAAGAAGCGTGAACTCTATGGTCTTTACTTCGCCAAGAAGGCGATCCAGCAGGAGGATTATGTAATTATGGTCGAGGGCTACACCGATGTGATCTCAATGCATCAGGCGGGAATCGAAAATGTCGTTTCGTCGTCGGGAACTTCGCTCACCACCGAGCAGATCCGACTTTTGAACCGCTTCACTAAGAATATCACGGTGATCTACGATGGTGATGCTGCCGGAGTCCATGCCGCCATCCGTGGAATCGACATGATCTTGCGTGAGGGCATGAACGTAAGGGTTGTTTCGCTACCTACCGAGCACGATCCAGATTCATTTGCGCAGTCTCATTCGGCTGCCGAAGTTGCCGCGTATATCCGCGAAAATGAGGAGGATTTCTTAACTTACAAAGCCAAATTGCTGCTCAAAGAGAGTCGCAATGATCCGATAAAAAAGGCCGAGATGATCGGCGATATGGTTGAATCTATCACCCAAATTCCTGACCAGATCAAACGCACGGTCTTTATCAAGGAGTGCTCGATGATTATGGATATCGACGAATCGGTACTCTTTTCCGAGGTGGCACGCAAACGCGCAACAACCACCGGAGATCGCCAGACCGAGGAGTTTATCCGCAACCAAAGTCGACTGCAACAGGTCGAGAAACGTGAAGCCATAGTCGAGCAACAGATAAGTGGTGAGGCTGGAAGCAATATTGTCGCCTTGGAGTGCGAATTGCTGAAATACTTGCTTAAATCGGGTCACCGCAATATCGAATTCCGTGAGGGTGCCGAGATGATTGCCTGCAATATCGCCTCGCTGATCTTCTCCGAGTTGGATGATACGGCGATCGAGTTTAGCGACAAGTGTTACAACGCAATGCTTAACATCTACCGCAAGCGATGGGCCGAGTTGGGTGAAGGGGTCGAAGTGCCGACATCGACATTCTTGGAGAGCGAGAATCCTGAGATTTGCAACCGCACGGTAGATATCTTGACCCTCGATGATAACTACATCCCATCGCAGATATGGAGTCAACGCGACATCCATATCGACAGCGAGGAGGAGCTGCTTACCGCGGGAGTTCCCAAGGCTGTTATGCTCTATAAATCCAAGATCTTGGAGGCTACGATAAATAGCTTGCATGAGGAGCTGAAAAACCCTGCGCTTAACGAGGATCAGCAGCTTGAAGTGATTCAACGACTTTCGCTGCTTAATCAGGGGAAGGTGCTTATTGCTAATAAGTTGAATCGACTGATATTGTAATAATTTCCGCTATGCTACTGCCCTCGATTTGGGTTCAAATGCAAAAGCGTTTGAAAAAATTTTACCTCCCATATAGTTGGTCAAATAAATTTGAACCAACTATATGGGAGGTAAAATCTTAAAGCACAGCTCTAAGCCCAAATCGCAAGAAAGATCAAAAACTGAAAGTTTTTGGATCCAAGAAAAGCTTGGCGGCCGCCCGCCGTTAGGGCAGTAAGCAAGTGCAAAGCAGGTGCAAAAACTACACAGTCATAATCTCAACCTCTTTCTTCTCGATAGCGGCGTCAACTTGCTTGCTATATTTCTCTAGAATCTTTTGGCAACGTGTCTCGCCATCCTTA
>JBCQVS010000045.1:0-15196 GCA_047172885.1 Rikenellaceae bacterium
TGATGCCGACTATTTTAAAATTATCCACAAACTCCTCGGGTAGCACCACACGTGCCAACTCCAATAACATTGAACTATCCTGCATATCAATTTGATTATGCGCAAAGATAGAACTTTTTATTTAATCCCCCTATTTTTTCTGGTGACCCCACCCAAACCCTCCTTTGAAAAGGAGGGCTTTGCAGCTCCTTGAGCTGCCTGGCTGGCGCGTTGAACCTTGCGTTAGATCCACTTGCTCATGTAGATCCCAGATCGAGCCTGGGATGACGGGATTTTTTTTAATTTGCTGCTCTTTGAGCTGCCTGGCTAGCGCGGTGAACCTTACGGTTACTTTTTTTACAGCTAATCAGTCTCACATTTGTCAATTATAAAAAAAATGTCCGCAAAAAGTGTCCAGTGTATACTCAAAGTGTTCGATATCGGACACTTGTAAAGCGTCTATTTATCTGGTATGCTGCGAGTTAGATTTCTGGCACACTTGTTGTCGTTAAGAGGTAACTTTTAAATTAACCCCCAATTTAATACAATTATGAAGAACCTTTTAACCTCAATGCTGCTTTTGACTTGTGTTATGTCGATCATTAGCTGCCAAACCAACCTTAAACATGAACATCTATTCGATAGTATAGAGTATATCACTGAGCTCGAGCCTGATTTCTCTTTTGACAAGGGGGTGGATCTCTATTTTGGGATGTATGGCGTTCGTAGCCTATCGATTATTGACTCGCTGATGGTTGTGACAACTGCAAATAATAATGGCTGTTGGTCTTTCTTTAATCTTAACAATGATTACAATCTGGAGGGTAACCATATAACAATTGGGCGAGGTCGAAATGAGTTTCTATATACGCCATGGGTTGCTGACAATCTCCTCTATAAGGATGCCGACGATATATTTTCAATCGCTGTGGATGCTGGAGGGAAAAGAGTGTACAAATTAAATGTCACACAAACCCTTGAAGATGATAAATTATCATGCGAAGGGCTTGATTTTAAAATTCCATCTTCCATCTACAGATCTCGTTTTCTGAATAGTAAGACTCTTTTTGCAACTACAATTTCGGACGATAAGGCTCATATGGAGCGATTTATATTGAAAAACGGCGAGGAGTTTACCAATGAAAATATGGATAGGCTCGATATGGCATCGATCGATCTCAAGGTCGATGAAAATGGTGGGATTAAAGTAAATGATATCAATGTATTAGGGGCATTCTTAGCCTCTAACCCCGCTGGAGATATTGTTGTCGAAGTTCCGCTTGTCCAAAATTACATCAATATCTATTCGATAGATGAAAAATCTTCATTCTCGAAAACGTTATGTTTTGGCGAAAAAATAACTCAGGCAAAAGAGATTCAAAATCTTGAATACGCAGATCGAGTAGCATATTTCAAGGGGATAACTACTTTTGAAGATTACTTTGGTGTGATATATCTAAATGATACGAATGGTAATTTTAGTGATAATTTGAGTGAAAGCATGAAGATTCTTTTTATAAATTGGAAAGGTAAATTGCTTGGTTTAATCGAGATTCAGGATACGTTCAACTGCTTTAGTATTGACTTTGCTCATGGTGATATGTATACGCTTAATTACGGCACCGACGAGATCTTGCGATATGACGTTAAAGATGTTATTAGATCTATGAATTCAAGAAAGTAAAATACATTACTTAACTTTTGTGCATCTACACAAAAGAAGAGCCGCTTACTAACCTCCCAATAATAAATATATGAAAAAATACATATCTTTGATTTGCATTACTGTAATACACGTAGCATGTGGCACTATGAATAGTGATTCACACAATGAGAAATTCGCCGATGCACCCACCTACGAGTTAAAGGCAGAGAAATTCGAGGTGGATGAATTTGTGAACCCTGGCTTCCTGGTCAAGACCGATGATTACCTTATATTCTTTGGGGAGTCCGGCACAAAGCGAGATCTGTTTCATGTCTACTCGATCGACGAAATGAGGTTTTTGTATAGCTTTGGAAAAAATGGACGTGCAAATAATGAGTTTTTATTAACCTCGCCAATATATAATCTTCAAGGTAATACCTTCATGGTTATGGATTGCATATCACGAAAATTATTTGAATTTGAGTTGACTCGGCAGGGTGAGAAGCTGCAAAAGATCACAAAGCTTGACATTCCTATTGGACAGCCGATTCAAGAGGCGGTGATGATAAACGACTCTATTTGTGCATTTAATCTTATGAGTGAGTCCGAATCGTCGATATATACTTATAACATCGATTCAAACTACGTCGTTGATAAATTCGATCTAAGCGAGCAGCTCCGCCAGCAAGTTAATGCCGATACCTCCTTGAGCGGTTTTACGATAGGAGGGGTTGGAGATAATGATCTATACATTGCATACAGCAATATGGATCATGTCTCAAAAGTTGGATTCAACTCTGATTTCACCTTTAAAAAGAGCGAATATAAGCTACAAAGAAGAGAGATAAACTCGCTCGATGGTGATCTAATGTATTACGGTTACATTCGCTACGAGAACCAATATACTTTTGCCGTGCGAAACTGTATTAAAACCAAGAGCATGCTAAATCCATTTCTAAACTCCTCTTTCGAAGTAGAGATATACGATAGGGAGTTGCAGCCATTAGCACTATTAAAGTTTGAAGAGAAGAATATATTAAGGTTTGAAGTTGATCTCGAGGCTACTTACCTCTGGGCATGGGATATAATCGATGGATTTGATTATATATATCGGTATGATCTAAGAGAGGTTCTAAAGCAATCACAAGAGCAATAGAACCCACCCACGATATATTACTTACTCTTCATCTCTTTGATTTGTCGCCTTAAACTGCGTATCTCTAGCGTGCTAATTTGATATGATGCGATAAAGATAATGGTAAATAATAGCGACACCATTATCAAGTTACTTGCGTTCAGATTAGAAGAAAAACTACTTATGCTCTTTAGCCCATCTAGCGATACATAGCGGCTTATGGCAACGCACGTCAATATAATCAACGATATTATTCCTAATATTGAGTACCATCTACGTCGTGTTTCGATTTGCTCTATACGTTTTTTTAGAGTCTCTATAAGCTCCTTTTCAAAGTCGTGTCGTGGCTCGGTATTGAGCTCCTTCCGCTGCGAGAAGTACTCCTTTAGCATATCCTTACTCATAATATTCCTTCTTTAATATTGCGTGTAATTTTTTTCGTATTCTGTGAAGTCGCACCTTTACATTGGCTATTGAGATGGTTGCTATCTGCGAGATCTCCTCAATGGATCGGTTGTCGGTGTAAAAAAGTGTTATTATCGCCTGATCCTCTATCGAGAGCTTCGCAATTGCACTCTCTAGAATCTGCATCTTCTGCTCATGGGTCAACTCATCGGCCTGCTCCGAGGTTATCTCCTCGCGAAGTTCGCACGACTTTGGCCTTTTGCGACGTAGAAAATCAATGCTATGGTTGTAGGTTATCCTGTATAGGAGCGTTGTAACTTTGCTATCCCCACGAAATGAACTCTGCGATTTGTAGAACTTCATAAACACCTCCTGCGTGATATCCTCGGCATCTTGCGCTGAGCCAGTGAGTCGCAGTGCCAATGCATAGACGTTCCGATGATTCTCTGCGACGAGTCTGTTGAAATCTTCGTTTACGCGCGATGCAGATGATCGGTTTATTAGGTTACGCAGTGGCATTAAAGGTTTTTTATTTGGTTCTCCCTTTTGACGTAAAGAGATTAAAAAGGTTACACCACAACAAAATTATTATTTTTTTTGTAACCTTAACCACGTTTCTACGTCAAAAGAGCAAATAAATTACTAATAACTTAAAAATTACTACTATGTTTGATGATCTTATCACCTTAGCCGCCTTCTATTTCATCTATCGGTTCTCAATGACTATTGCCAACAATAAGAATCGAAAAAATACTCTCAAGATGATGATTGACAATAATTTAATCAACGCTGGAGAGAACAATATTAGCTTTAATTACTTCTCTAAGGAGGAGAAAAAAAGCAATGGTCGCTATATGCTTCCCGTTGCTTTAGGCGCTATGGGTTTTGCCCTTGGTCTTGTGTGTAGCGCCCTTATAATCACGATAATGGTGATGGAAGGAGTCCAGAGTAACGCCTCTAGAGCCTGGTTTACTATTTCAGAGGCAATCCAATTGGGAGCACCTCTATTCTTCGCTTCAATCGGAGTTGTTGTAGCCTATGTTATAGAGAAAAAAGGTAGCGATAAAAAGTAAAAAAAGAACCACCTAATAGCAACCGAGTGAAGGCAGCAAATAAGAAAGAAAGCAGATAAGCCAAGCTGCCACTCGACTTGTGAGCAGTTTTTGCGAAGCAAAAAAAATAAAAAAATAGTAATTTCCAGTGTCGAGCTCGCTCGTAAACTGAAAATTACTATTTTTTTATTTCGCTGATCTTAAAAAGATCAGTGCCTCACAAGACGCAATAAAGGATCAGCTCCGCGGGGAGCACCCCGCCGCCGAAAGCGCAGGACAGTCCTCAAGGTCCTCAGCACCTCAAGTATCCCAAGCGTCCCAAACTATTGTCCACCTCCCAAAGCCCGATAAAGGTCGATCACACTTTGGATCTCGTCGTATTTATTAGCGCTCAAATTGAGCTCAGCCGAGAGCAGTGATTGTTGCGCTGTAAGCACCTCGAGGTAGTTAACGCTACCATGCTTCATCAAAAGCTCGGAGCTACGCAGAGCCTCCGATAGCAGGTCAATCTGCTGAGTGTAGTGCTCGCGACGTTTCAGAGCACTTTGCCAGTTAATAAGAGCCGTGTTCACCTCCGCACCTGCATCGAGAATAGCCTGGTTGAACTCAAGCAGTGCCTGCTCCTGTTGCGACTTGGCGATCTGCACCTGTGCGCGAAGCGTTCCCTGATAGAATATAGGTTGTACGATCGAAGCCACAGCGCTGTAAATCACATCTCCAGGGTTCGAAAGCGAGCCGAAAGAGTCGCTATAAGCGGCTGATCCACCAAGGGTCAGCGAAGGGTAGAGCGAAGCGCGAGCAATATTGGTAGCGTAATACGCCTGAGCCAAAGTCAACTCCGCAACTCGAACATCGGGGCGATTGCCTACCATCTCGAGTGGCACACCGATAGCGATATTGCAATCAAACGAACTGTCGGAGAGTGACCCACGCTCGATGTGGCGAGGAGTCGATGAGAGAAGTACCGAAAGGGTATTCTCAAGTTCTGCGAGCTGCTGCTCGAGTGTGATGATGCTTGTTTTTAGCGCCTCTCTGTTGGATTTGGCTTGGAGCACCGAAGTGACGTTGACCTTACCAGCGCGGTTAAGTGCCTCGTAGGTGCGAACGTTTGCCTCCCATGCCTCGAGCGAGTGGTTGCTAATTTCGATCTGCGAGTCGAGTAGCAGCAGCGAGTAGTAGCAGTTTGCGATATTTGCGATGAGCGCTGTTTGAACAGCTTGGCTATATGCTTGGCTCTGCTCTAGGACAGCTTTCTGTTGCTCCTTAGCGTTTTTAATTTTGCCGAAAATATCTATCTCCCAACTTGCGTTAACCGATAGCGAGTAGCTCGAGCCGCTCGAAGCAGTAGTTGTGCTAGCGCTAGCGTTGAAGCCTAGCGATGGTAGATAGGCAAGGCGCGCTGTGCGAAGTGCAATTTGGGCCTGTTCGATATTTAACTTAGCTACGTTGAGATCGGTGCAGCGCTCCAATCCCTCCTCGATGAGTGCTTGGAGGTAAGTGTCGGTAAAGAGCTCACTCCAGCTTAGCGAAGCGAGTGACTCCTCTTGAGCCGAAGGGTCAACATAGTCGTAAAGGTGGTCGACAATCTCTGTGTCGGCCGTATGGTCAAATTTGGTGTAGAGTCCACAACCGCTTACCGATGAGGCGATTATCGAAGCAACTACAATATTTTTTATCTTAATCATGATTCTCTCTGTTTTAAGTCTTACTCCTCGATTTCTGGGATAATACGCTCTGGCATAACCTTCTCCTGGATAGTTTGGAAGATTACAAAGAGAGCAGGAACGATAAAAATAAGTGCTGCAGTACCAATAAGCATACCGCCGACAACACCCACACCAAGCGAAACGTTACCATTTGCACCCACACCAGTGGCGAACATCAGCGGAAGCATACCAAATACCAGCGTAAGCGAGGTCATAAGGATTGGACGTAGACGAGCTCGAGCGGCCGAGATAGCAGCTTGAGTAATGCTCATACCTCCTCGACGACGCTCCGAAGCGTACTCGGTGAGCAGAATGGCGGTCTTGGCCAGAAGTCCGATGAGCATGATCAAACCAGTTTGCATATAAATGTCGCTGGTGAGGCCAAACATATTAGTAAATAGGTAACTTCCCGCAAGACCAAACGGAATCGAAAGGATCACGGCAAGTGGAATAAAGATACTCTCGTAAAGGGCGCAAAGGATCAAATAAACGAAGGTGACGCAGATGATAAATACAAGCACCGTGTCGTCAGCAGTCGAAGAAGCCTCCTCGCGCGATAGACTACCGAACTCATATCCGTAACCGATAGGCAGAGTCTCGCGTGCAACCTCCTTCACAGCGTTGATCGCTTGACCCGAGCTATATCCATCGGCTGGCATACCATTCACCGAGATCGAAGGGAATAGATTGAAGCGCGAAAGTGATTGCGCACCATACATCTTTTCGATCTTGAGGTATTGGCTCACTGGAGTCATATCGCCATCGCTATTGCGAACATACATATTCTCGAGCGAGGTTAGATCGACACGCTCCTCGGGAGATGCTTGGATCACCACGCGATACAATTTCGAATATTTATTTAAGTTCGATGCGTAGCTACTACCCACATATCCCGATAGTGTGCTAAGCACATCGCTTGGCGAAACGCCATTACGCAAACATTGCGCAGCATCCACCTCGATTTGATATTGAGGGAACTTGGTACTGAATGAAGTTTGAGCACGAGCAATCTCATCGCGCTGCATTAAACCTTGGATAAATTGCCCAGTGTAATTCTCCAAGTCGTAGACATTACCACCCTTACGGTCTTGGACGTGAACCTCGAAACCGTTGCTGGTACCATATCCCGAGATCATCGGAGGTGCCATCGCCATAATCGAAGCCGAGGTGATGTCGCTAGTCATCTCGTAGATCCTTGCGATCACCGAATCGACATCTTGACCCTCGCCAGTACGCTCATCCCAATTTTTAAGTCGGATAATAAACATCGCAGCGTTACCACCACTTGTGCCCATGCGGTTGACACCAACCACCATCGAGTAGGCGTAGATCTCTTCGAGTCCACTAACTCGCTCCTCGACTTGGCGAACCACCTTCATGGTTTCGTTGTGGGTGTATCCAGGTGCAGTTTGGATATTAAGGAAGATACTTCCCATATCCTCGTTTGGCACAAGCGAGGTCTTTGTAGTATTCATCATATAGGCCAAACCGCCCAATGCACCAAAGATAAGAAGCGTAGCTAACACCTTGTGCTTAAGGAAGAAAAGAACGTTCTTTTGATACGAACCTATCAGCTTATTGAAGTTATTGTCGAATGCAATGTGGAAACGAGCCGAGAAACTTAGCTTCTCGCCATCCTCGCCATCTTTGTGAGGCGACATAATCAAAGCACACAGCGCAGGGCTAAGTGTCAAAGCGTTGAAGGTCGAGATTGCAACAGCAGCAGCCATAGTCAAACCAAACTGAGTGTAGAATGTACCTGTTGTACCACCCATAAAGCTGATCGGAATAAATACCGCCATAAAGACGATGGTTGTGGTGATCAGCGCCGAGGTAACCTCTTTCATCGCTCCGTAAGTTGCCAAGTATGGCGATTTCTCACCCTTATCGAATCGTCTCTGTACTGACTCAACCACCACAATGGCATCATCCACCACTGTACCGATCACCAGCACCAGGGCAAAGAGTGTCAAGAGGTTAAGGCTAAATCCAATCGCGTAGATAAAGGCGAAAGTACCGACCAGCGAGACGATAATAGCAGCCGATGGGATCAGCGTAGAACGGAAGTTTTGAAGGAAGATGTAAACCACCAAGATCACCAGCAAGATCGCTTGGAGAAGTGTCCAGAATACACTTCTAAACGATGCGTCCAAGAAATCCTTGGTATTCATCACATCGAGCAGAACCAATCCTCGAGGCAATTCGGCGCGAAGTTCATCCAACACCTTATCCACCTCGATGGTGATCTCATTGGCATTCGAGCCCGACATCTGTGCGATCATCGACATACGTCCGCTCTTTCCGTTGATATTTCCGAAGATGTTGAACTCCCGAGCGTTAAGTTCGATAGTTGCCACATCTTTTAATCGAAGTACACTACCATCGTCGAGCGAGCGAAGAACTAAGTTCTCGTAATCAACCTCATTTTCGTAGCGGCCAATGTAACTCAAATCAACTTGCAGCGCGTTGTCGGTATTGATACCTAGAGTACCTGTCGACGACTCGATATTTTGCTCGCCGAGCATGGTAGAAACGTCGGAAGGCATAAGGTTATATTGAGCCATCTTCAAAGGATCTAACCAGATACGAAGCGCATAATCGGGACCCATCACGTCCATCTCACCCACACCCTTTACACGTGCGATTCGAGGTTCAACGTTAATCTTCATATAGTTAGAGATAAATACATCGTCATAACTATTGTCGGGACTATACATCGCTACCATCTTCAAGGTACTCGATTGACGGCGACGAACCGTAACACCCGCCTTGGTAACCTCAGCTGGAAGCAGAGACTCGGCAGTCGCCACACGGTTTTGGACATTGACCATCGCCATCTCACCATCTGTTCCCTGGCGGAAATAGACAGTGATACTTGCCGAACCTGTACTACTTGCCGACGAGGTCATATACAACATATTCTCAACACCGTTGATCGCCTCCTCCAAAGGTACAACGATACTCTTTTGCACAGTGGCGGCACTTGCTCCCGAGTATGAAGCACTAACCGAAATGGTTGGTGGGGCAATCTCGGGGAACTGCTCCACTGGCAACATGGTATAACCAATAATTCCGACGATAAGTATCGCAATTGATATTACAATCGAAAGGATCGGCCTATCTATAAATTTTTTGACAAACATAATCTTCTATTTATTATTTAGCCTCTCCTTGGTTTTTATCTCCTGAATTGCCTCTACCTACAGCCTCTCCATCACGAAGCAGTCCAGCACCCTCGGCAATAATCTCCTCGCCAGTGGTCAGCCCAGCTATAACGATATACTCTGTACCATTGTTGAAAGGATATACCTCGATCTCCGAAGATACAGTCTTATTGTCGATGACCTTATAAACAAAGATCTTGTTTTGGATCTCGAAAGTTGCGATCTTTGGGATCAGAATTACGCTATCCATCTTGCTATCAATAAGGACAGTTCCGTTACCACCGTCGCGAAGGATCTTCTCGGGATTCTCGAAAATCGCGCGAATAGCCACCGAGCCAGTAGTGCGGTCGATAGTTCCGCTAATCGCATCCACTGAGCCTTGGTGGGAGTAGGTTGTGCCGTTGTTCAAAACAAGATCAACAGAAGGAAGATCCTCGAGAAGTTGACTTGTCGAACCGCTCTCTTGAGTAAGTGAAAGGATCTGAGACTCCGACATCGAGAAGTATGCATACATATTATCATTGTCAGTTACGCTAACCAGTGGATCGGTAATCGACGAGCTCACAAGCGCACCAACACGGTACGAAATCATGCTTGCCACACCATCCACAGGGCTCTTGACAACTGTGTACGATAGATCGCTCTTGGCGTTAGTCTCTTGCGCCTCAGCGAGAGCCAATGCAGCTTTTGCTGACTCGAGAGTGTTGAGCGAAATTTGAAGCTCGGTTTGCGAGATAATCCCCTCGCCATATAGTTCCTGATTGCTTGCGGCATTCAACTCAGCTGTTGCAACGCTCGATTTTGCGCTAAGAACATTTGCCGAAGCAACATCCAGCGCTGCTTTGTAAGGCACTTGGTCGATGATGAAAAGTGCTTGTCCTTTTTTAACTTCCGCACCCTCTTGGATTAGGATTTGGGTTATCTGTCCTGTTACCTGAGGGCGAATATCTACATATTGTTCACCGCGGATTGCAGCTGTGTATTTACTCTCGATAGTTGTGTTTGAGAGTGAGGTGAAAAGAGTTTTGTAGTTTTTGGCGCCTTTGGTTGCTTGAACTTCTTCGCCACATGAGGTGGCCATTAAAGAGAGCGCTACAAGCGATAGGCTTCCAAGTAATCGTTGTTTAGTCATTGCTATTTTTGATGTTTTGATAGGTTTAATACATAATGCCTTGCAAATATAGTTAAAATATTTTAAATAATAGAGTCTATACTTATATTTTCGCATTTAATTTTTTATCCTAAATTCCCCTTTCTGAGGCTTAGTTTATGAGTTTTGATTCTTTCAAGAGGTGAAAAGTGAGATAAAAATTAATATTTTTGCATATTTCTGCACTTTTTGGCAAAAAAAATATAACTTTGCGAATGGTTACATCTAGGCTTTAAGGTGAAAATTTACGCTCTAACCTACTATATGATAGCAATAAATGCGATATGCAGATAAATCGTAAGTAATATAGCCGAAAGTGTATAGTTTTACTTAGATATTGGATAAATATAAAATATAAAATTTTAAAAATATGTGTGGATTTGTAGGTCTCTTCGACGCAAAGTCATCGGGTGATGATCAGAGAGCAAAAGTGCTTAAGATGTCGAAGCTAATTAGACACCGTGGACCAGATTGGTCGGGTATATATTGTGGCGAAAAAGCGATAATCTCGCACGAAAGATTGTCGATTGTCGATCCTCAGTCGGGTGGTCAACCTTTGTATAGTACCGATGGAAAGGTAGTTTTGGCCGTAAATGGTGAAATTTATAACCATGCTGAGATCCGCGATGAGCTCTCGGCAGAGTATGATTTCCAAACAGGTTCAGATTGCGAGGTTATCCTTCCGCTGTACCAAAAAATGGGTCTTGATCTTTTGGAGAAGATCAACGGAATCTTCGCCTTTGCCTTGTACGATATCGAAAAGGATGAGTATCTAATTGCTCGCGATCCGATCGGAGTTATTCCATTATATATAGGTTGGGACAAAGAGGAGCAATTCTACGTCTCATCGGAGCTTAAAGCCCTTGAGGGTACTTGCTCGACAATCAAGCCATTCCTTCCTGGTCACTACTGGTCAAGCAAGGAGGGTAAGATGACACGCTATTACAAGCGCGATTGGTTCGAATATGATGCAGTTAAAGAGAATGGAGCTGATGTCGCCGAGTTGCGCGATGCGCTTAAAGCCTCTGTGAAGCGCCAATTGATGTCGGACGTGCCTTACGGAGTTTTGCTTTCGGGAGGTTTGGACTCGTCGATTATCTCGGCTGTGGCTAAGGAGTTCTCTACTCACCGCGTTGAGTCGGATAGCAAGGATGCTGCATGGTGGCCACAACTTCACTCGTTTGCAGTGGGTTTGAAAGGTGCACCAGATTTGATCGCAGCACGCAAGGTTGCCGACCATATCAACACTGTTCACCACGAGGTACACTACACGGTGCAGGAGGGTCTGGATGCAATTCGTGATGTGATCTACTTCCTTGAGACATACGATGTTACAACGGTTCGTGCTTCGACTCCGATGTACCTTCTTTCTCGCGTGATTAAGTCCATGGGTATCAAGATGGTTCTCTCGGGAGAGGGTGCCGATGAGATTTTCGGTGGATACCTCTATTTCCACAAGGCGCCTAACGCTCAAGAGTTCCACGATGAGACAATCCGCAAGATCGACAAATTGCACCTTTACGACTGCTTGCGTGCCAACAAAGCGCTTTCGGCATGGGGTGTAGAGGGTCGTGTTCCATTCCTCGACAAGGAGTTTATGGATGTGGCAATGAGAATCAATCCAGAGGCGAAAATGGCCAAGGATGGAAAAATGGAGAAGTGGATTCTGCGCAAAGCCTTCGAAGATATGTTGCCAGAAGAGGTGGCATGGCGCCAAAAGGAGCAATTCTCGGATGGTGTGGGTTACAGCTGGATCGACACTTTGAAGCAGGTAGCAACCGACGCAGTGTCGGATCGCGAGATGGAGAATGCCGCAGAGCGCTTCCCAATCAACCCTCCACAAAACAAGGAGGAGTACTACTATCGCACAATTTTCGAGGAGCACTTCCCGTCGCAGACCGCAGCTCAATGTGTGCCATCAGTTCCATCGGTAGCTTGTAGTACGCCAACGGCTTTGGCTTGGGATGCATCGTTCCAAAACCTTAACGATCCATCGGGTCGCGCGGTGTTGGGTGTTCATAATACGGATCTATCGAAGTAAACGAGACATAGGTTAATAACCTTTGCAAATGTATAATTCTAGGGTGACTTTTTAAAGGTCACCCTTTTATTGTATATGATTTTCCCTAATTCTTTATTATTTTAATCAAAACAGTGATATAAAGCGGATTTAATCAACGATTAGCATACCTAAAAATTGTATATTTAGAAAATTAACGTTACATTTGTTGCATAACAGAGACCATATAAACTTATGAAGAAGTTACTTAGCATACTTCCAAAGTGTTTTATCGTGCCACTATTCCTTATCGGAGGCGTTGCGGCAGGCTTAGGTGCATATACCATATATGTGTCGCGCATGCATATGTACGCCACCGACGACCCAGCTGCCTGTGTCAATTGTCACGTGATGGCGCCGTACTACCAATCATGGCAACATAGTTCACACGCTCCACACACCGATTGTAATAGCTGCCACGTTCCACACGATAGCGAGATAAGCAAATATGCCTTCAAGGCGATGGATGGACTCTATCACGCGGCAGTCTTTACTTTCAGAGCCGAACCACAAGTCATTAGACCTCGAACAGCCAGCAGCTCAGTGATCATGGCCAACTGCATCACCTGCCACACGCAACTCAACACGGAGTTTGTTTCGACAGGCATGATCAGTTTCAAAGAGGCAGAAGCGGGAATGGGCAAAGCGTGTTGGGATTGTCACCGCAACGTACCACACACCAAGATAAGCAACACAGCATCGTCGCCAAACGCATTAGCGCCAATGCCATCGTCGCCAGTTCCAGATTGGTTGAAATCAAAAATGAATAACAGCAAAAACAAATAGATATGTTAAAGAAGCTAGCAGAACTAATTAGTCGTAAGCCTGCCGTAGGTTGGGCGATATTCGCAGTCGTAATGGTTGCAGTATTTATTCTTGGTCTACTTGCCGCCTCGATCACCGAGCGCCGTGCAGAAGTGGCAACTCTCTACGCTAACAAAGTTATAGAGATCAAAGGAATTAATGCTAAGAACGAGCAGTGGGGGTTGAACTACCCTCGTGAGTACAACACATGGAAAAAGACCAAGGAGATGGACTTTAGCAGCAAGCACTTGGGCAACACTCCCGAGGATGTGCTCGAGACTCGTCCCGAGATGGTTGTGCTTTGGGCTGGCTACGCTTTTTCGCGAGACTACTCTGCACCACGCGGCCATATGTACGCTTTGGAGGATATGAGAGCTACGCTTCGTGTAGGTTCGCCCGATGCAACGCACGCAGATCTTCAACCTTCGACTTGTTGGACTTGTAAGAGTCCCGATGTGCCACGCATGATGGAGGAGCTGGGAATTGCGGAGTTCTATAAAGCTGCTTGGAGCGCTAATGGAGCTGAAATTGTAAACCCGATCGGTTGTGCAGATTGCCACAATCCTGAGACTATGCAGCTTCAAATTTCACGTCCAGCACTTATTGAGGCTTACGAGCGTCAAGGACGTAGCATTGCAGATGCTACACCTCAAGAGATGCGCTCGCTAGTGTGTGCACAGTGCCACGTGGAGTACTACTTCAAAGGCAAGGAGGATAAATATTTGACATTCCCATGGGATGGCGGTATGACTGTCGAGCAGATGGAGGAGTATTACGATAGCGAGAGTGTGAACCACGTGGATTGGGTACACGCACTTAGCCGCACTCCAATGCTTAAGGCTCAGCACCCCGATTATGAGCTGTTTGTGATGGGGCCTCACGGTCAACGAGGTTTGAGCTGTGCAGATTGTCATATGCCATATCGCTCTGAGGGAGGAATCAAATATTCGGATCACCAAATCATGAGCCCACTTAAGAATATTTCGTCAACTTGTCTAACTTGTCACCGCGATAGCGAGGAGAATTTGATGGCTTACGTATATGAGTATCAAGATAAAGCGCTTGAGATTCGCGATAGGGTAGAGGTTGAGTTATCGAAAGCTCACATCTTGGCAAAAACAGCTTGGGACAATGGTGCTAGCGAGTCAGCTATGGCCGACGTACTTAAGTATATCCGTCAAGCGCAATGGCGTTGGGATTATGCGGTAGCTTCACACGGTGGTTCATTCCACGCGCCAGTGGAGACTCAACGCATCTTGGCTCACAGTCTTGATCGCAGTTTGCAAGCTCAGTTGGAGCTTCAAAAGGTGTTGTTCTCGCTTGGTGTCGAGAATGTAACAATGCCAGATATCTCAACTAAGGCTAAGGCTCAAGCATATATCGGCTTGGATATGGCAACACTTCGCGCAGATAAAGATGCATGGTTAGAGACAACAGCTCCAGCATGGTTGGAGGAGGCTACAGCTAAAGGCAAGAAGGTGGCAGAAATTTAATATTCAATGTTAGGAACACAAAAACGTAGGGTCTGGCAATCTCCGTGGGGATACCCCGAAGCGATAGCGATAGTGGGTGGACTCCTGCTGATTGGCTTGGTTTTGCAGATTGCAATAGGCTCATTCGATTTCTTTTTATTAGCTAATCCAGTAAATTTTATTACTGGATTAGTTCTCTTTGTACTATCTATCATCATCGGTTTTCGAGCTTATAATCATGCCCTCCCGAGGTGGATTTGTGGCGTTCCAATGAGTGTGACGCTGATATTCTCGATGCTTGTATTGACAATTATCATGGGGCTTACGCCTCAAAGGGTAGTTGGCAGTGATGGCGATGCAATGCTTCTGGGCTTCGACTCGATGACCAGCAATTGGAGCTTTGTGATGCTTTATGGGTTAACGCTTCTCTCGCTCGGCGCAACAGTTTTCAGACGTATTCGCAGGCTTAGACTCAAAGACACGCCATTTATCTTGCAACACTTCGGCCTTTGGCTTCTGCTCGCAGCGTCGGGGTTGGGCTATGCCGATATGGAGCGATATATAATGTTTGTGAGTAAAGGTGAGACTCAGTGGCGAGTCTATGACGCTGATAATGAGGTAAAAG
>JBCQVS010000046.1:0-15139 GCA_047172885.1 Rikenellaceae bacterium
GTTAAATCGGCATTTGATATTTGAGGCAGTGCATCCAAGATATCTTTTGTGGTGAAGTCCACATTGGTGTAAGATTGCGATTTTTCCATCCATCTATCAATCTGCTGCTCGTGGGCTTTAACCATGGTGACATTTTCAATATACTCAACTCCAGAGAGTTGATAGCTTGGCTTGGCATGACTCCACCCCTTCTCGGCATACCACTTCAACTCCAAAGGCTCGACAAGCTCCGAGGTTTTATGAAACAGCGACATTTCGACGATATACCCAAATAGCGGAATAATGGAAAGCATACAGATAAGATTTATATAGGGTGAGTTCGTGAAAAGCACCGCGAAGAAACTAGATATAAATATTATAATATATATCACAAGTGTGCGGATCCACTCAACATTACAGTCACTATTGGCAATATGATCACACACATATTGATTATAAAGCGGAATAATGCGCCAAATATAGAGCAGAACCATCACGATATAGATTATAAACGAGACCACCAGCGATAGTCGCAGAATCACCGAGGTGGTTAAAACGTCGGAGAATAGATCGCCATAGGTCGCATACTTTATAAAAGGGTCGTGACCCGTGATCAGATGCCAAAGGAGATAGATAGTCAAGGAGATAAGAATGGGCATAGTGAGTCGCACGCCATTTGAGAATTTCAGGCGATTTGCATCGAGAATCACAATCGGGTAGCTAACGATAGAGATAAAGCATATTACGCCTAAGAATAAAATAGGGACACTAACAATATCGGCATTATATTCAAAGGTGGATGCACCATCAATATAGAATTTGACAAAACCGAAGGTCAACATCGCTGCCCACGAGAGAAATATGATAATTAGATAGTCTCGATATACATTCTTCTGTCGATATTTAATATTGAGCACTGTGCCAAATATTAAATTCGCCACTAAAGCCGAGAGTACGAATGTATTAATAATTGCAATTGGAGCCATAGGATTACTTTGTAAAAAAGTTTGATCTGCGGTTAACTCTTACAAAGATACTCAAAATAATTCTAAAGCACTATTTTTTATCTACTAAGTAGGGTAAAATAATTATTGGTGTGTTTTTAAGAGTGCTATTGGAGATGAGATTTTTTGCTATTGAATTGAAAATATAGTTATTCTATATTGAGATTTAATAGTGAAAAATATCGCTCCAAGAGTGCTTTTAAAAATATAGCAATAATTGTTTTACACTACTTACATGAGCATTAATTTTCAGCTCCGTTGTTTATAAACTTTGCGATTATCTCGCGAGCTTGTTCATTCACGGGGATATATTGCTTGCCAAAGATGATCGAGTTGCGCTCCATGACCTTCACCTCATCGAGATTAACGATAAACGAGCGATGAACTCGAATAAATCTATCGCGCGGAAGTTTCTCCTCCATGCTTCCCAGCGAACCGTGAGTGGTTATTATTTGACCATCACTGAGGACAATATCCAAATATTCTCGTTTGGATTCGATGTAGAGAATATCGCTGAAATTGACCCTTATGGTACGATATCCCGAGCGCAAGAAGATATAATCTCTATCGCGCTTATCATCGAGCGTGCGATTGAAATATCGGTTATGAACCTTTTCGACCGATTTTAGAAACGAGGCATACGAGAGTGGCTTCAATAGATAATCCGCTGCATCCAATGCAAACCCCTCTAAAGCATACTCGCGATAGGCCGTAACAAAGATCACCTTCACATCGAACGGCAGAGCTTCGACAAACTCCAAACCCGAAATGCGGGGCATATTAATATCAACAAAAAGAAGATCAACACTATTTTGACGTAAAAAATCCAACGCCTTAGCAGCAGAATCAAAACTCCCCTTGAGCTCTAAGATTGGGGTGTCGCTAACATATCGTTCTATTTGCTCGAGAGCTAGAGGCTCATCATCAATTACTATACACGAAATCATTGTAAAAAGGGTATTTTTAGGGTTACAAAATAGACATTATCCTTATCGCCATACTTCAATTTGTACTTGTCACCATACAAAAGCGCCAATCGTTTTCGAGAGTTGCTGATTCCCAATCCGTGGCGAGCAGAGGTGACATTACTCGAGTGGTTGCTATTAATGGTGGTCATCTCGACATTCGAGTCATCGACATAGAAGTTGATCTTGACAAATGATTCTTGCTCGTAATCTACGCCATATTTAAACGCATTCTCGATAAAATTGAGGAATAGCAGCGGTGGGATTCGAACATAGGCTGCTGGTTGGTCGTAGGTGAAATCAATCAAGACCCGCTTGGGGTAACGCAGCCGCATCAGGTTGATGTAGCTCTCCAGAAACTCCAACTCTCTTTGCAGCGACACTTGCTCTTTATTCGAACTTTCGTAGAGAAGATAATCCATCAAGCTCGAAAGTTCGATAATTGTCTTTTTCGCCCTCGATGAGTCGATATCCACCAATGCGTGGATGTTGTTGAGGGTATTCATAAAGAAGTGAGGACTAACTTGGCTTTGGAGGCGAGCCAACTGCTCGGATACTCTCACTTTGTTAATCTCGGCCTGCTTCTGCTCCGAGATGATCCACTTCACCGCAATGCTAAGGCCCATATCCAGAGCGATCACAAAGGCAGAAAAGATCAGAACGGTGATCATCGGAGGGATAACCGAAGCTATTGGCATACGCCCAACGGGTGGGATTGAATGGTTTGGCATTCCTCCTGGTGCTCCTGCTCCTGGTGCTCCTGGTGGCATTGCTCCATGTCCATGAATATCGCCACCATGCATAGGTGCTGGACCACCACCCATAAGTGGCGCTGCAAAATCAGCCGATTCAACTCCAAAGAGCCGAAGGATATTGTTCACCCCATCGAAGTAGATAATAAAGAGGCTGAGAAAGAGAAACAGGAAGGCGATCGCGATAATATACTTTGCATAATGCCCCTTAAAAAAGAGGTAGGGCATAAACAAAAAACGATTAATAACAAAGGCGAAACCCACAACACTGCACTCGGCCCACATCAATTGAATCGCTCTCCAATCACGGCTATACTCGCTAGTAAAGAGCAGCGGAAAGATAATCACAAGGGCCCACAGCAAGATTATTGCTGTGAACTCAATGGTTAATATTTTACGCTCTTGGATCATACTAATGCAAAGTTATCTATTTTAATGCACTTTATCAAAAAAATTATGCGAATTCGAGGTGTTATTCCACCAAATAGCGACCAACCACCTCTCGTCGGCTTTCAACGTGCTCTTTAAGTATCGCGACAGCGGCATCGAATTGAGATTTATCTCTTAAGAAAGTGCGTCCATTTTGCTCAGCGTAGGCACTCTCTTTAAGTAGGTTGTAGTATTGGTCGTACAGGGCTTGCATCGAGCTAACTTCGAAGATCTCATCGACAAACTCCCGCAGATAGTCGCGATAGAGTTGCTCGTAGTCGCTCAGTGCAAAAAGATAGCTTATAAGTGGCCATGAATTATCAACTTGATCCATTTGGCTAAGTTCCCAACGATTTTGCCCACGTTGGAACGCCTCGTTACTATCCCATGGAATCCAGATCAAAAGGTTGTTCTCTGGGTTGTTGTAGAGATAATAATTGTGAGCCATATTTCCATAGCTATCCCAATTTTGAATGACGTTGTTTGCAGCCAACCACTTTATAAAGCTCTTGACATCGAAAATGCTTTCTAGATTTTGTTGCCACGCTGTGGGGTCGTCGAGGCGCGAGGCGTCGTGAAGCAGATCGTAAAGAGCCTTCACGTCGCTGAGCGATTTATCGCTTTTGGTTGCCAAGTTAAACTCCTCCTCACAAAAAGTGCCAAAAGCAAACGATCCTGCTCTCTCCTCGGGCTTATAGAGGTTGCCTTTGCTCTTTGCAAAAGAGTTCTTGATCACCGTGTCATCCACCTCCTCAACGATTGTATAGAGCCCAAAATATTGCGATCCTTCGCCATAGTCGATATAGACCTCACAAAAGGCTGTTTGTGCTGAAGCTAATCCGAAATTGCGGAATAGATCCGAGGCAACTTTCTCACGCATAAGCGAGCTATCTTCGTAGTTGTTATTGAGGTTGAGTTGCTTGAAGCCGTAGAAGCGTTGGTTCTTCAATTCGGGATAATCGTCTTCATACTCATCGAAATCTAGCTTCATCGACAGCTTCGAATTACCACTCATATAGGCGTGCGAGAGGCTTGAGTTGCCTTTTATGCGCAGACCTACTTGGCACCAATTTTTACCATTGTACGTGATTGTGCATGGAATCCACATTGGGGTAAATTCATCGGTGGCCATTGGGGCTGGCATCGGCATAGGGAGTGAGTCTAGATCGGGGTGACCTTCGAGGCGACCTTCTCGGCCTTCGGGATGGCCACCTTCTGGTCTACCTCCTTCTGGTCGGCCACCTTCGAGACGTCCTTCGGGGCGTGGAGGAAGTGAATCTGCATTGAAGTCTGGTCGTGGCTGAGCACCCATCCCTTGACCTGGCTCCATTCCCATCATAGGGGGCATTCCTGGTCCTGGACCCATGCCCATGCCTCCCGCAGGATGGTTAGCTCCCAAGTTTTCATCTATTTCTGCCCACATCGCACTCCAATCCGAGCTGCTTATGGTGATGTCGATTCTCTGCAATTTGCCTTGAGCGAAGAGAATATCGTAAGAGGGTTTCGCCTCATCACTATGTGTCTTGGTGGTCCAATCTCGATTATTTTTAGTCTTTTTTGCAAACGACATAGTTGCTACACAGCACAACAAAATCGCAAGAATTATAACTCTTTTTCCTCTCATACCCACCTCTAATCTACGTAACTATTAACTGTTGTATTGCGGCTCTGCACATGAGTTTTAAGGGTCGAAACAGCACTCGAGAAGTCAGACGAGGCAGATGTGCGACCAAAGAATGAGTAGCCATACTCCTCGGACTCGGCTGAATCCTTAAGCAAGTTGTAATACTCCGTGTAAAGAGCTTGCATCTCGGAGGTTACAAACACCTCATCGACAAACTCTCGCAGATAGCTTTTATAGGTAGCCGCATACTCATCCACAGCATAGAGGTAGCTAATCAAAGGCCAAGACGAGCTAACGCTTCCCATCGAGCTAATCGCAATCGCGCTCATCGAACTGCTCGACATACCCACAGAGTTGCTCGATGTAGATTGGAACGCCTCGTTATTATCCCATGGAATCCACGTTAGCAGCGAGGTTGATGGGTCGTTATAGAGGTAGTAGTTGTGCGACATTCGCCCGTAGGTATCCCAGTTTTGGATCACGGCATTGGCTGCAAGCCACTTTAGGAAGGTATCGACATCGAATACGCTCTCTAACTCATCGCGCCAAGCTGCGTTGTCAGATGTGCGCGACGAGCTGTTCACGGCATCATAAAGCGCCCTTACGTCGCTATAATCTGGTGACGAGGTGTTGGTTTTAAGATACAACTCGCTTGTGTCGTACGACCCTGAGTTGAATTGCGCAGCATCGCCATCTGGCTTGTACAAGTTACCCGACCCATCGCTAAATTGGGTCTTGATCACCGTGTCGTCAACCTCCTCGACAAGTGTGTAGAGGCCAAAATATTGAGAACCTGAACCAGTGTCGACATACAATTCGCAGAATGCCGTTTGAGCGGCAGCCAAGCCAAAGGCTCTAAATAGATCGGCTCCGACCTTCTCGCGCATTAGCGACAAATCTTTGTAGTTATTTCCAAGATTTAGCTGCTTAAAACCATACATACGTTGGTTTGTCAAGGCTGGATAGTCCGACTCATATTGATCGAAATCCAATTTAAACGAGAGTTTCATAACCCCTGAGCTATAAGCGCTACTCAAACTTGAGTTACCCTTGAAACGTATACCCACTTTGTACCAATCCGTGCCATTGAAATTCACGGTGCAGGGTTGCCATATAGGGGTGTAGTCGTAGTTCGAGTTGTTGACTTTGCTAAGGTTGCTACTCAAATCCGATTTCATTGTACTCCACGCAGTTGAGCTAAGTGTAATATCCATTCTAAGCACCTCGCCTTGGGCAAATACAATATCATAGTTTGGCTCGACCGAGTTGCTGTGAGTGGCCTCACTCCAATCGGGGAATGTGTCGGTATCGGAGAGCGTTGGGTCGTACAACTCATCATCGTTATCAATGGTAGACTCCTCGATATAGTCAATATTGCGACATCCCACAACTATCAAAAGTGAGATGGCAAGAGAAAAAAGAGTATAAAATTTTGACATAGCTTTTTAGAATTTTTGTTTAAAACCGATGCTAAAGATATGAGCATTTTTATACTTTAGCAGGAAGTAATCGAATTTATAGCCAAACTCGAGGGCTGAATTGTCACCAGTTTTCAAATCGAAGCCTGTCGAGTAGCGCATCTTATAAAGCGCACTATCTTCTAGCTGTTGAAACGCTTCGGCGTAGAGGAATGGAGTTATTACACATTTGCGAATGTCGCACTCCACCTTGGCACGATAACGTAAGTAGGCCTCGCTACCTGCGTCGTCATCCGAGTAGTTGTTGTATCGCACTCTAAATGATGGGGTGAAGCGACCAAATTTATCTTTATAGGTGGCATCAAAAGCGAAACGGTGGTAGGTGTCATAGTCGTAATTACTACCGCTACTATAGCCTCCGAATGAGTTAAACGAGCTAGTCGATGTGCTTTCACCTCGATCGACAATTAAGCGATACGAAGCACCGATGTATAGGTTGTCAATCACCTTATAGCTAAGTCCTCCATTAAGCAGGAATTTATCGAAACCTTCACAGTAACGGAGCTCTGGACCAACTTCCAATTTTAGACCTTTGGCCAATTTAATATCGAAATCGAGTCCGAATTGATATTTGTATAGCTGCTCTGGATCACCCTTTTCACCCTCAGCAAAGGCCGAAGACAGAGAGGCGATAAAGAGAAGCGGAAGCAGAATTATCTTTTTAATATTCATCTTGTTTGCTAATTTTAATTTGACTCTATCGAGTAGTTGTTATCCTCGGGATTGAAGTAGATCACAATCGTGGCTACATCCTTTAGATAGTCGATCTTTTGGATCTCGAAGTGGCGGATATCGAATCCTGTACGCGCTTTTAGATCCTCGAGCAGAATACCATATCGAGCAATGTTTATATTCGAGATATTTTCATATACGATCTTCATTGAACCCTCGTGAGCACGGTTCAAGAATTTCTCCAGTACCCATAATCCAACGACGACAGCTGCATTGGTAAAGAGCAGCTCGACATAGCTAACCTTTTTATTAGCCAAGGCATTCATCACCGAGAGGCCGATCACCACAAACAGATAGGTCATCTGCTTGAAAGGAATCGCATCGGTTCGATAGCGGATAATTCCAAAAATCGCGAAGAGACCCAAGGCAAAACCAAGCTCCAATTTAACGCTATTGAGCAGGAAGCAGAGCAAGAAAACGGTCGAACCTACGGCCAAGAAGCTAAAGGTGTATGTACGTCGCGTACTATGTTTAAGATAGGGGAAACGCACTATCATTAGCAACACTGCCGAGTTGAGCAGGAATCTGAAAAGTAGCTCCACAAAGTCGTCGACATCAACCAACTTTATACCCAAAAAATTTAAACTTTCAATCCATTCAATCATAACTTAAATCCTTATTATATTTTATTTAACACTTTATCAATCACTCGATGTTTCACCTTAAAATTATTTATCTTAAGTGAACTATCGGTTAGGCTTCGTCCGATACAATATTTACTAAAGCCCGAAGGTTTTAATCGCCGAGCATTCAGAGCGTCGATTATAGCGCTGTGACTCCGCCCATCGGTTTTCACCTCAACGATTACTAAATCATCGAGTTGCGCCGAAGATTCATTTCCCGCGAACTTCAGCGAGCTATCAATTGTGCAGCGCTCGTTCATCGCTTTGCTAACAAGCATTAGGCGGTTGAATCCATTCTCGAGTACTCTTTGCAACTCGTCGGTTTGGTAGGGTGACTTTTCGCTAATAAATTTGCGATCGACCTCATCAAAACCATCACCGCCATACTTTGAGGCTTTGCGAACCTTTACCGTTCTGCCCTTGTTGCTTTTGAATTTGATCTCTAGGAAGCTGCTATCGGTTGAGATATAGTTTCGTCTGCGGATCTTGTAGCGGTTCTTCTTGCCTCGATGATGGTTGTTGTACATCTGATCTTCGGGAGTATCGTAATAGGTTGTGGCGTATGGCAAGTTACGCTCTCCATCGACCTCCAAAAGATAGTAGTTGTCTTGAATATCGGCCAAGAGTTCTGGCAAAAGTGAGGCGGCAAACCAATATTTGCGATCGGTTCGATTCATCAACTTTACAGCATCCATCTCTGAGAGTGAAATTGGTGAGAATTTGGTGATAATATTACTTAATTGCATCAGCTGTACTTAAGATTAATGTTTTACTTTGCACGACAAAGATTACAATTTGTAACCTTTCTGCAATATCTATTCTGCCAAATGCATAATTTATTCTACCAAAGTTAATTTACTATTGATTTTTCCAAAAATTAATATTATCTTTACGTATCCTTTCTAACCAAAAGGCTAAAACAATCTAAAACTTCAAAACTCATGAAAAAGAATCTTTTAATTCTGACTGTGGCCTTCCTCATGGCCGCACCAACTTTGATGGCAAAGAGCATCAAAGTTGCATCGCTTAGCCAATTCGCTACGCTAATCGCCCAAGACAACCAAGAGATCAAATTGGTGGCTGGAACTTACTCTTTACGCGACTATCTAAACGCCGACTCGATCAGCAGTCGCGTAGCACGCAAAGATTACCAATACCTTAAATTCTCGGGTAGCGGCAACACAATCGACATGAAGGGGGTAATTCTCGAAGTAGACACCGAACTTAGAGAACTTCTCAAACACCCTATCCACACCGACGAAATTATGGTAACTGGCAACAACAACCACCTCAAAGGTCTCGAGATAAAGCACAAAGGCTTCACCACATCTCCTGGCGGTTGTGCTTTTACGGTCAAAGGCGCTGGCAACACAATCGAAGGTTTCACTCTTCGCGTTCAAGGCTCAGCTCCTTATGGATATGGAGATCTATTTGGCAAGGGCAAGGATCATGTTATCAAGCACCAAAAGCATAGCGGTTTTTTGATCACTGGCGACAAAACAACTGTTATTGGTTGTAACCTATATATTAGATCGTTCGGTCACGGATACTTTATCCAACAAAACCCCGAGGATGTAACTCTTATTGATTGCTACGTAGAGGGTGAGATCCGCACAACCGAAGATATGCTTACCGAGACCGACGGACCAGCTTTCGACGTTAATTTTAGAACGTTGAGCCCTAATCGCGACGGCGAGTATGTGGTAACAACGGGTTACGTTAAGGCTCTTTGCGAGGAGGGATTCCGCACGTATGGAGCTTGTAAGAATCTTCGCTTTATCAACTGCACTGCCAAAAATACTCGCGGTGGATTTGAGTTACGTTCGTGGGATGAGAGTATGTATCTAGAAAATTGTACAGCTATCGGCACTGAGCGTGCTTATTGGCTTGGCGAAGGCGCTATCGCTAAAAATTGCAAGGGTGACGCTTGTTACGGTCCACTTTTGTATGTCGAGGGAGGCAACTGCGATGTTGACATCAAACTTATCGCAAGTGAATCTAAATATATCGTTAATGCCTTGGCGACAATTCATGGCAAAAACAACAAGATCAAGATCAGCCCATACAAAGGAAAAGATCAAGCGATCAACCTTCCAATTATGTTGGGTTACGTGCAACCAGAGCATGGTGAGGCGATGTCTCCTTTCACCGAGAGCGCTTGCGAGAATCTGACACTCGAGAACAGCACACAGATGAGTGTTATTGTTGGTAAGCAGTGCACAGAACCTAGCTGCAATATCTCAACAAAGGGTCAAATTTGGAGAGACTAACTGCAACAAATATAAACAAACCAAACTTTACAAATTTATGAAAAAGGGACTTCTAACGCTTTTGCTACTCTCGCTTTTTGGGATGGCGGTCGCTAAAAATTACACTCTAACATCTCCTAATAAAGAGATCGTTGTCACAGTATCGGTTCAAGTCGAGACAACATACTCGGTTGCCTACAAAGGCGAGGAGATTATCTCAACTTCACCACTCTCAATGACCTTTGCCAATGGCACAGAGGCTGGAGTAAAGATGAAGGCTCGAGGCAGCGTGAAATCGGTTAGCGAATTGATCACTCCAACACTACCTACGAAATTCGATCTAATTGAGAATCAGTATAACCAACTTACGCTCTCGGCAGGGGCATATGACATTGTCTTTAGAGCTTTCGACGACGGTGTTGCATATCGCTTTGAGACTCGCTTCAAAGAGCCAACTATTGTCGAGTCAGAGCAGGTGGTTTATAGCATCGCCGAAGATGGCATGGCCTACTTCGGCCAAGAGGAGTCGTTGTATTCGCACCAAGAGCGCGTCTACATCACTGGTCCTCTTTCAGGATTCCAAACGGGCGATTTTGCAAGTATGCCGATGGTCACCACAAACTCTAAGGGTGTTCGCACTCTTATCACCGAGGTCGACCTTGAGAGCTACGCAGGAATGTTTATTGAAGTCGCTGAAGAGAAGCAGTTGAAGGGTAAATTTTCACCTTATGCACTCGAGTGCGAGCAGACTTCGGATAGAGATGTAAAGGTTACAAAATATGCTGACTATTTGGCTAAAGTCGAAGGCACACGCACCTATCCATGGCGCGTTGCGATCATCACCGACAATGATGGCGACTTGATCACCTCGACAATGGTGGCACGTCTTGCTTCGCCAAATCGACTAGAGGATACATCGTGGATCACTCCAGGTAAGGTGGCGTGGGATTGGTGGAACGCCAACAATATATATGGTGTAGATTTTGAGGCTGGCATCAACACTCAAACCTACAAATATTTTATTGACGTCGCTTCGAAATACAATCTCAAATATATTATCTTAGATGAGGGTTGGTATGATATCAACAAGGATATCCTTTCGGTAGTTCCCGAGATCGACATGGCTGAACTTATCGCCTATGGCAAGCAAAAGTGCGTAGATATTATCCTTTGGGGCACATGGAAGGCGCTTCAAGACAAGGAGGATGAGGCTTTGGCTAAGTTCGAGGAGTGGGGCATTAAAGGTATCAAGATCGACTTTATGCAGCGAGACGACCAAGAGATGGTCGATTTTTACTATCGAATTGCTCAAAAGGCTGCCGATCACAAGCTCCTTGTCGATTATCACGGATGCTACAAGCCTACTGGACTTCAACACACATATCCTAATGTGATCTCGTTCGAGGGTGTCAAAGGTCTCGAGAATTTGAAATGGTCGGCTCTGCCAGATCCTCAACACAACCTCTACCTTCCTTTCTTGCGCATGGTCGCAGGTCCGATGGATTATACCCCAGGAGGCATGACAAACCTCTACCGCGAGGAGTATTTAATCAACTACGAACGCCCATCGGTATTGGGTACTCGTGCTCACCAGATGGCTCTATACGTTGTTTTCGAGAGTCCGCTTCAAATGTTGGCCGATAACCCTAGCAACCTAGACCGTGAGCCCCTCACAATGGAGTTCCTTAGCCAAGTGCCTGTTACGTGGGATGAGACTCGTGTGATAGAGGCTGAGTTGGGTGAATATATCGTTATCGCTCGTCGCAAAGGCGATAAGTGGTATTTGGGAGGTATGACCAATTGGACTGAGCGCGAATTCAAAGTGTCGCTCAATTTCCTCGATGAGGGTGGCTACAAAATCACCTCGTGGGAGGATGGTAAGAATGTTAAGCGCCAGGCTCAAGACCACGCAAAGTATATCCGCCAGGTTGATAATGGCTCGAGCGTTACGATGAAATTGGCCTCAGGAGGCGGTTACGTTGCCATTATCGAGAGGTAGCGAGATTGCCTATCAAAAGGCTTAAAATAAAATTAGGGCAGCTAAAAAGTCTAAAAAACTTGTTAGCTGCCCTTTTTCTCATTAATTTGCTTCGAATTCTCTTAGTATTTATCGAAGTGAACCTTCGACTCAATATACTTATTCTTAGGTGTCGGAGTCCCATCAGGATACCCTACGGCAATAACCGAAAGAGGCATAACGCCATCAGGAAGCGAAAGAGTCTCCTTGAGCAAAGCCTCAAATTTCTCATTTCCATAAGCGCCAGTCCAAACCGTACCAAGCCCCAACGATGTCGCAGCAATCAAAATATTCTCAGTAGCTGCCGAGCAATCCAAAACCCACGATCCGCTAAGGTTAGTATCTCCAAGAACCACGATAGCCGCAGGAGCTTTTCCAACTGGTGGCTTCACACCGCCTAACTTCGAGAGGATCTCTTCGTCTTGGATAATAACAAACTCCCAAGGCTGTCTGTTCGATCCCGAGGGGGCTGCCATACCCGCCTTAACTAGCTCAATTAATAGCGATTTGCTCACCGACTCAGCGGTATAGCTTCTAACGCTCGTTCTCTGGTGGATGCTCTTCAAAGTGGCATTTTCATAATTTTGAGCCGATAGGCTAAAGGCTACACAGAGGGCGGCCACGAGCGATAATAGGGTTCTTTTTTTCATAATTGTGGTTAATTTATATTAAAGTTTACTTTCTAGCAAAAAGTCTCTCCAAGGCAAAGATAAGAAAAGTTTTATAAATTAACGCGCAAAATCGACAACTCCCGTGTGAATATCAAACACGCCGCCGATGATTTTAATCTTTCCCTCACGCTCCAAAGAGGCTAATATCTCACTACCCCGTCTCACATTTTCGACCATCACATCGACGTTAAAGGCCACCGCACGACTCTGAAACTCTTTAGAGGATGGATCGCCTCCCTGAGCCGAGGTGAGTTCTACCGCTGGCTGAATCTTGCGCATTAGCTCCGTGAGGTTGCCATCCTTTAATCCTGCGCAAGCTGCATTGACCGCACCGCACGATTCGTGTCCCAAGACCAGAACCACCTTGCTACCGATATATTTACAGGCGTACTCTGCGCTAGCTAGCATATCGTCACTCACCACATTGCCAGCAACACGAGCCACGAAGATATCACCTATGCCCATATCGAAAATGGTCTCTACAGGAACACGCGAGTCGATACAAGAGATGATGATAGCCTTAGGAGCTTGACCAACCTCGGCCGAAAGAGCCAATTGCGCTTGAGGGTCACGCACTCGAGGGGTTTTATTGACGAAGTTTTGGTTTCCTCGGCTCAGCAGCAACAAGACCGAATCGGGGGTCAAATTCTCGAGCTCCGATGATCGAAGGATTCTTTTTTCAACCTCTTGAGTGATTTTGATTTTATTCGATACGCAGCCGCTTAACACAAAGAAAGAGAGCGCAGCAATGATAAACTTTTTCATATAAGTCAATTTTATTTTTAAAATAGCCCTACAAAAATTGTCCCATATTAGATTCTCAAAAAATAATTACGCTCAAAAATAGCACTTTGCCGAAGCACGTCGTTATCAAAGGGTTAAAAGAGCAACTTTTTTTGCTATTCTATTAAAAGCATTGCGATATTTTTATTACTTTTGTAAGTGAAGTGTTCCTTTTAAGTAGTGTAAAACAATTATTGCCATATTTTTAAAAGCACTCTTGGAGCGATATTTTTCACTATTAAATCTCAATATAGAATAACTATATTTTCAATTCAATAGCAAAAAATCTCATCTCCAATAGCACTCTTAAAAACACACCAATAATTATTTTACCCTACTTATTTAAGATTACATTGGGTATTTCTACAAAGGAATCTAACAAAAGCATCTATTAAAAAACTAATAAATATAAAACTATGGGAATATTTGATTCAATGCGGGATCGAAATCAAAGCAATACTACCAATCCTAATGGCGAGAAACATTTCAGGAATGTCATCAAAAACTCAGGAGCTGGCGAGCTGCTGATATGGAGACAACCAGAGGAGGATTTCAATACTAGTTCTACGTTGATTGTGAATCCTGGCGAGAAGGCTATCTTTATCAACAACGGTGTAATCGAGGAGGTTTTCTCGAATGGTAGTTACAAGCTATCGACCGAAAACTACCCATTTATCACTCGACTTCGAACCCTGTTTACTGGTGGTGTCAGCACCTTTAACTGTATCGTATATTTCGTAAGAGAGGCAATCAGCCCAGAGGTTTTTTGGGGAACTGACTCTCCGATCCAACTAAGAGATAAGCACTTAGGCATAGCGACAAAACTAAAAGCCAGAGGTTCATTCAAAGTTAATATCGACAATCCAGAGTTATTCCTAACCAAGTTCATCGGCAACAATGTCAACTTCCAAACATCGGAAGATCTCACTCGTTTCTTCGGAACTCAATTCCAAGGAAAAATCAAGCCACTGATCGCTCGAGCTATCAACGACAGCGACACCGAGATCCTTGGTATTGATTGTCGCATTGATGAGATCACCGATATTGTTTCACCATATATCGCGACAATGGTTGGCGAGTATGGTGTTGGATTGGCTGATTTTACAATCTCGGCTATCGACGTGGATGATGACGAGCTACGCAGACGCTACGATGAGATTGGCATTGACTCATATCAAACTATCAAGATGGCTGGAGCAGAGGCTCAGGCTCGAGTTATTAGCGCTCACGGAAAGGTCGAGGAGGTCAATGTTATGGGTGATAATTGGGGACGTATTCAATCTCGCGATATCCTCTCGAACATCTCTGAGAATCCTGGTTCTGGCGGAATTGCTGCTGCTGGAGCTGGATTAGGTATGGGCATGGCTGCAGGCGGAATGTTTAACGGAATGTCGCAACAAACCTTCTCGCCTATGGGCAACGCAGCTCAAGGACAACCTGGCGGAGCTGTTCCACCACCAATCCTGCAGAGCCAATTCCATATTTATGTCAACAACCAACAATTTGGCCCAATGACCATCAACGACATCAAACCTCATGTGCTAACTGGACAGGTCACAAAAGAGACTCTAGTTTGGAAAGAAGGTATGGCGAATTGGGCTCCTGCGGGTCAAGTTGCGGAGCTAAGCGTACTATTCAACCCTGGACCAGCAGTACCTCCTCCAGTACCTCCTATGCCTCCAACAATGCCACCAACTATTTAAATTGATTAGATTATGAAACCCACATGACCTACAGTCACCCAGAATGATGAAAATATCCGATAAGATATTATCTTTGTGTATTCACACACACATTATTATCTATGGGGTCAATATCATTCGATCAAGTAGT
>JBCQVS010000047.1:0-14490 GCA_047172885.1 Rikenellaceae bacterium
TTATTGGTGTGTTTTTAAGAGTGCTATTGGAGATGAGATTTTTTGCTATTGAATTGAAAATATAGTTATTCTATATTGAGATTTAATAGTGAAAAATATCGCTCCAAGGGTGCTTTTAAAAATATGGCAATAATTGTTTTACACTACTTATTCCACAAAACTTTGCAGATATAAATATTATCCCTATCTTTGCAATAACAACGACTAAGGAGCGTGCAAACGCCTGAAATTTGGGGCGCAAAAACCGTCTTCTGTTCGTGGGAGATTGTTAAGAAATTATTTTCAAGATATTGTGTATTAGGAGGTTATGAATACCATTAGTTCCCCCTACGCACCGCAAACGAGTGAAGCAATTCACCGCAAAGCCTTGAAAATCAATGATTTTCGAGGCTTTTTCATTTTTGTCATATTGGCAAAATCCCACTTTTTTAATCGATCTGACCTTTTGGGATGTTTTAGTTAGTCGACTTCTTAGGGTTTGTTTCATCTCTATTTCTTTAGCTAGTTGCACTATTTTGAGGATGCAATCGCAAAAAAATCTCTTTCAGAGCAGGTAAACTCATATATTTTTTATATCTTTGAAAGGTTGTCTACCTCGGCTAATTGTGGCATTATCAAGGTTATAGTGAATAGTGGCGAAATTTAGGGGTTATGAGCAACTTCTGCTACACTTTTTCATCTTATTTTTCTAACCTTATTACGCATTAAAATGAATTTACAAGAAGATTCTCTGCTGCAAGGAGGCAAGTATAAAATAGAGAAGATATTGGGTCAGGGTGGTTTTGGACTAACCTATCTTGCTAAGCAAAAGATTGTTGTGGCTGGCGGGATTGGTAAGATCAATACAACGTACAGCGTTGCCATCAAGGAGTTTTTTATGAAGGATCTTTGCGATCGCGACAGCAACTCCTCGCAGGTGTCGGTCGGATCGTCGGGCAGTCGTGAGCTAGTCGATAAATTCAAAGCTAAGTTCATCAAGGAGGCGCAAAGTATCGCAGGGCTTGAGCATGAAAATATCATCAAGGTGCTCGATGTCTTCGAGGAGAATGGCACAGCCTACTACGTGATGGAGTATATCGACGGAGGCTCGCTGGGTGATAGAGTCTCGCAAAGTGGCGCAATGCCCGAAGTTGAGGCGCTGCACTATATTGGTCAGATTGCCGATGCGCTGCGCTATATCCACTCTCGGAAGATCAATCACCTCGATATCAAGCCAGGGAATATACTACTTCGCGAGGGCGCTGTATCGGTGCTTATCGACTTCGGATTGGCAAAGCAATATGACCAAAGTGGCGAGCAAACTAGCTCTACGCCTGTGGGAATAAGCAGCGGCTATGCCCCGATGGAGCAGTACAAGGCTGGTGGTGTGAGCTCCTTTTCGCCCTCTACCGACATCTACTCGCTCGGTGCAACGCTCTATAAATGTATCACGGGCGAAACTCCTCCTGAGGCCTACGACATATTTGCCAATGGGCTGCCCGCTCTGCCAAGCTCGATTTCGCAAAGTACCAAGGCGGCAATCACCTCGGCTATGCAGATACGTCGTGAAGATCGTCCCGAATCAATCGAGGAGTTTCTCTCGTTGCTCGGTATCTCGCGCGAGAGTAGTGAGCAGACCGTGCTGCTTGACCTTGATAAGAAAGTTGTGAGTGAGCCGCAGGTTGAAAGGAGTCCAAAGGCTGATAGTCGACAAAAGGCTGCGAGTAGCTCAAAGCCTAAAAGTAGCCCAATGAGCGAAGCCAAAAAAGAGAACTCCGATTCCTCCGAGATATACATCAAAAGGGGTTACACCCTCTGTGCAGTATTGGCTTTCGTGGCTACTGCTGTTGCCAACATCAAAACTTTTGGAGCTATCCTCGAGGATTCACTCTTTGAGTACGAGGATCTATTCGATTTATACATTGATGGGTATACTATCTTCTCGCTAGATGTTGTCTATGATGACACCTTGCTTTTCCTATCTGGTTTAATGGCGATACCACTATCCATCGCCTTTATCTCTCATATGGTCAAAAGGAGTAGTAGTGCCAATGGTGAGCCACAAAATATTAAGATTCGAAAGACTCTAGGGGGGGTCCTTATTCAGAACCCATACCTAAACATCTTTTTCTTCTATATGTTCGATCTTTACTATGAGGATATATCTATAATTTACATCTTCTCGCTGCTTCTCCTGCTAGGCTATTTTGCCAATATATATATCCATGTCAAGGATAAGGTGTTGTCGAAAGCCTCTTTTAGAGCTGGCCTGGGTGTTATACTTGTGATAGCTCACAATTTTATTGATGGACTCAATTATGCCGATGTTGCCATTGTGCACTCGCTCTCATCTATCGGATATGTGTTAATCGCGCTATTCTTTATTCGTCTCTATCTGCTGCAATCCAAAAATGATATTACACCGAATCTTGAGGTGGTTGAAAAGATGTAGAGAACGTTTTCTAGGAGATACCCTCATAAAAAACGGGGCTCCCCGAGGTCATCAATGACCAAGGGAAGCCCCGAAATTATTGTGTGAGTGTGTGAACTACTCAGCCTCTTCGTCTGTTAGAGCGCCGTTGTAGTTAGTCTCGTTTTGAGGAATACCCCAAGTCCATTGGTTGTATGAATCTGTTGCGATATCAACAGCTACAGAAGCACTTACGTTACCACCATTTGCGAAGCTATCCTCAGCACGTGTGATTGGACGATTCCAACGTTTGTAGTCACTCCATGTTGTACCCTCACCCCAAAGCTCGAGTCCACGGTAAGCTACGATCTCCTCGAATAGAGCCTCACCAGTGTTAGATGTTGTGTAGCTAGCATCGCGGCCTGAAGTTGCGTTAAGCTCAACAAGAGATGCTCTTGCGCCAGCCTCGTTACCTAGGAAGTAGTTAGCCTCAGCCTCCAAAAGAACCATCTCCGATGTACGGATCATTGGCAAGTAACCGATACCTGGAGTCTCGATAACGTAGAACTTAAGGTTTGAACCAGCGTAGATATAACCTGATTGGTATGGTGCAGAGTAACCAGAAATTGCCATCTCGTCTACATACTCGTAAACCTCATCCCATAGATCATCACCTGCAACGTAACCATAAGTTTGGTTTACATTAGTGCTACTAGTGAAGTCATAAGAGAACTTATCAGGAGTGATAAATAGCGCTTTACGAGCATCAGTGTCAGGAATAGTCTCGAACATTGAAAGATTAGCTTGACCACCACCAGTTACAGAAGCTGTAGAGTAGTAACCATTAGCTGCGAACATTACACCGAATGAGTAGTACCAGTTATTCTCAGTTGAGTCACCGAAGCTACCCATGATCCACTCGCTAGTTGGCTCACAGAAACCTGATTGGTAGTCTGAAACTGACATCAAATCGTAACCCGATTTTGCAGATGTAGCGTGAGAAAGAGCAGTAGAGTAATCTTGCTTAGCGATTGCTGCACGAGCGTAAACTGCGTGTGCTACGTTGATGTTTGGAATCCAGATCTCAGTAGCGTCGCGAACGAAGCTGCTCGATGAGAATAGTGAGATTGCCTCGTCAAGGTCAGCGTAGATTTGGTCGTAAACCTCACCTAGAGTAGAGTAAGGAAGGTCACCAGTCGATTCGTCCAAACGAAGTACAACACCTTGTGATGAGCCATTGCTTGAATCAGCCCAACGGTAGCAGTAGTAACGAACTAGTTTCTCGTAAGCGTAAGCACGGAATGAAAGTGCAGAAGCCTTGATAAATGCTTTGTCGTCGTCAGTACCCTCAGCTGCGTCGATATTTGCGATGATCGAGTTAGCGTTGCTGATAATACCGTAGCAGTAGTACCATGCGTATGCGTTGTAAGAGCTTGTTGTACGGTCCATGTATAGCATATTGAAGATCACGTACCAACCCGAAGCATAGTAGTTGTACAAGAAGTTTTGATCTGGGTAGTTCTCATAGATCCACCAAACACCATTCTCACCACAAAAACCTTGGCCGAAGTATGAGTATTGAGTAGTCATGATTCTTGCGATACCGTTAAGCGCTTGGTAGCAGCTCTCGGTAGTTGCAAAAACCGCATCGGTACCCACTGAATCTGTTGGAGCAGTGTTCAAGTAATCCTCAGAGCAAGATGTCATCGTTAGAGACGAGAACATCAATGCCGTTGCGATAAATAATTTTCCTATATATTTCATTTTTATACTCTTTTAGTTTTTTGTTTAGAAATTGATTTTAAGACCTAGGCTGTATACTCGTGCAGTTACGTAAGTTGCATCGCTATCACCGTCAAATGAGTATTGTGGGTTTAGACCTTGACGTGCAGTAAGAGTAAATAGGTTCTCAACACCAGCTGTAATAGAAACAGATGAAACGTCAATCTTTTGGGCAAGGCTCGAAGGTAGTGTGTAGTAGAAGTTCAAGTTCTTCAATACTAGGTAAGAAGAGCTAACCAACCAACGATCACTAGCTGCATTGTTGTCAGAGCTGTTTGCGAAGTCTACTGCTGGGATTCCGTCTGCGTCGATACGATCTGCTGAAGTCTCAGTCATTCCGTCAGGAATACCATTCCAAGAATTTGCAAGATCTACGTGGTAAGCCGAACCGCTAGACATAGAGTTTGTGCTCATCAATGATTTGTAAGCCGAGTCGTAAGTGTAGCCACCAAGTGAGTAAGTGAACAATAGGTTCATACCAACGTTCTTGTAGTGAAGGTCAGTAGAGAATGAACCATATACAGTTGGAAGTGCTGTACCAGCCCAATCCTTAAGAGCGTAAGTTGTGTTGTTAACATAATCAACGCCGTTAACGTTAACTACGTAACCTGCTGCCTCAGCAGTCTCAGCTTGCTCTGGATCAAGTGTGTAAAGCGAACGGCCTGTCATTTGGTCAACACCCTCGAAGTGGTATGTGTAGAACTCATAGATTGAGTGACCCTCTGAGTAGTTGTAAAGTCCATCAAGGATATCCTCACCGTCAGGAAGAGTTACGATCTTATTCTTAAGGAATGTAGCATCGAAGCCAACGTTCCAGCTGAAATCCTTCTTCTTCATTACATTAGCGTTGATCGAAAGCTCGACACCACGGTTAGAAACCGAACCAATGTTTTGAGTTTGAGTAAGGTTAGGGCTTGAGCTATAGTGGTTAGAACCAGCAGAAAGTGGAAGGTTAACGTCGAAGAGAAGATCCTTAGAACGCTTGTCGAAGTAACCAAGTTGGATATCTACGCGGTCGAATAGTCTACCCTCGAATCCGATATCGAAAGTTTGAGTAGTCTCCCATTGGATGTCCGAAGCGTCGAGTGAGTACTTAACGAAAGCAGTGTCACCACCGTTAGTCTCAAGGTCGTAAAGAGCCATATAAGCGTAGTAACCTACACCAGCATCGTTACCAACCTCACCCCATGCAGTACGGAATTTCAAGTAATCAACCCAAGAAACATCCTTAAGGAAATCCTCAGCCTTCATGTTCCAGCTAGCACCAACAGAGTAGAAGTTACCCCAACGGTTTGCAGCAGCGAAACGAGAAGAACCATCGCGACGGAAAGAAGCCTCAAGGAAGTAGCGTGAATCGTAGTTGTAACGAGCACGAGCTAGGTAAGACTCAGTTCTGTAAGCGTCGTCCGAACCTGAGTAGTATGAGTTAGTTGTGAAGTTACCCATAGTGTAGTTACCCTCAACTGACATACCAGTGTTCATACCATAAGTGTAAGAACGCTCCCAAGAGTAGTTCTCGTGACCTACCAATGCCTCGATGTTGTGAAGATCGAAAGTTTTGTTCCAGTTCAAAAGTTGTTGAGCTGTGTAGTAAGTATAGTCGTAGCTGTAGTTTGTCAAACGACCACCACTTGCAGCACCGTCACCGATGTCTGGGTTGTCGTAGCTAGTCTTGCCATAAGTTCTGTTTGTCAAGTCACCTTTAACAGTGAAAGAGAAACCTGCTGGAAGAGTTACAGTTGCGAATGCTTGAGTGTTAAGGTTTGTAGTCTTAGCAAGCTCGTAATCCTCGCGCAACTCGTAAGCGATGTTACGGTTACTTAGGTATGAAGAAGTAGTATCGAATTGCTTCTCACCATACTCGTCCAAAAGGTATGAACCATCCTCATTGTGAAGATACAATGGGTAGATAGGAGCCATGTAACGAGTCATGTAGAATGGGTTAGAGTAGTATGAGCTATAAGCCGAACTGTTGTAGTTCTGAGAAGTGCTCGCACCGCTAAGGTTGATACCAGTCTCCAGCCATTTGTTAACTTTGTAAGTAGAGTTGATACGTGCAGTGTAACGCTCGTACAATGTACCAACAACGTAACCTTGCTCGTTAAGGTAACCTACCGATGAGAAGATGCTGTATTTGTCAGAAGATGCGCTACCCGATACAGAATACTCTTGACGAATACCGCTACGGATAATGTTATCTTGCCAATCAAGGTCATCGTAACCCTCAAGTACAGAAGCTGTAAGGTTACCATTAGAATCAAACAAAGCGTTGTCAGCTGCGTCGTAGATATTACGTTGTGCATAGCCTGAGATGATGTTCTCAGTAGCGTAAGCAGCTGCAGTAGCCTCGTCGTAGCCAAGTGAGCTGTTCATACCGTAGTTCTTCATTGCGATCCACGCTGTCTCCATCCACTCATCTGTACCCATTCTGTCGTACTCTGCGATACCTCTGTTGTAAGTACCGAAGTTTACTGAAGCTTGGATTTGTGGTTTTTGAGAAGAACCTTTTTTAGTTGTGATAAGAACAACACCATTCGCTGCACGGTTACCATAAAGAGCCGATGATGCAGCATCCTTCAAGATAGAGATACTTGCGATATCCGCTGGGTTGATCTCCGAGATGTTACCTGAGAAAGGTACACCATCAAGAACGTAAAGAGGTGCGTTAGTTCCGTTTACAGAACCGAAACCACGGATACGGATCGATGGGCTAGAACCTGGCTCACCGTAAGTGTTGTTAACTTGTACACCAGGAGCAGCACCCTCAAGGGCACCAGTTACCGATGTTGTGATACGTTTCTCGATAGACTCGCTACCAACTACTGAGATAGAGCCTGTTACAGACTCTTTCTTTGCAGTACCGTAAGCTACTACCACTACGTCGTCGAGCGAAGTAGAAGACTCTTCGAGCGTGATGTTAATGTGTGTTTTACCAGCTACTGCCACCTCTTGTGACTCGTAACCGATATAAGAAACTTCAAGAGTTCCATTTCCTGGTGCTGAGATTCTAAATGAACCATCAGAGCCAGTAGTTGTTCCTGCGTGAGAATCAACCACCATTACTGTTGCACCGGCAATTGGAGAACCGTCGGTAGTAGACACACTACCTGAAATTTGTCTGTTTTGGGCTAAAATATCACCCCCCCCTACAAGAAGGATGCCAAAAACAGCAGTCAACGAAAGTAAAAGCTTTCTTACCATAAGCGTCAATTGTTAAAGTTAATGAATGAATATTTTCACGACAAAGGTACGCATTAAAGAATCGTTAAGCAAATTTTTTAATAAAAAAAGCCTAAATACTAACAAAAAAACTCATTTTAGCCGCTTTCGCTTTTAAGGATTGTAATCTAAATCATTAAAAATACGACACATTGCAATGACAAAAACCAATTCCCTTAGCGTATCGTATTTACTATGAAAAGAGTAAAAGGTGCTTACAGTTTTTAAAATTTAGAATAAATATCCTAGCCCTGCAGGAAGGGAAATATGCTTATATAGCTTATATAGAGGCGATAGCCGTGCATTTGGCAGGGTTGCAAATTGTAACTTGCCGATCGAGGGTCAAATTTGCCCTAATTTGCTATTTTTCACCCTACGGAGTCAATATCTCGGAAATATTGTGTAAATTTGTGGGGTATAAAATAGTCGGTCGTTTTCGGCCTTTACATTATTAAATAATTTTACTCTTTGTCGCGTCTCTCTCTCTCGCCTCGTCTACAACTTGGCTTGCTCCTAGTGGGTGTGGTTGGTCTCTTTTTTGCCAATCTGATTTTTGGTGCTGTTAAGATTCCCTTCGATGGGGTAGTTGCGGTGTTGAGTGGTGAGAGCTCCGATGTGGTGCGCCCCTCGTGGATCTATATAATAAAGGAGTCGCGTCTGCCTCAAGCCTTCACGGCGCTGCTCGCGGGAAGTGCTTTGGCCGTTAGTGGTCTTATGCTTCAAACGCTTTTCCGCAATCCTTTGGCTGGCCCCTCGATTTTGGGTATTAGCGATGGTGCTAATCTGGGCGTGGCAATTGTGATGCTCGCCTTTGGCGGGTCGCTTCAATTTATCCCGTCGCTGGTGATTAGTGGTTACTTGACTCTTATTTTTGCGGCTATCCTTGGTGCGATGGCCGTGCTTGGCATTATTATCTGGTTCTCGTCGAAGGTGCAGAGCAATACGATGCTGCTGATCGTGGGAATCATGGTTGGGTATATGGTCTCGTCGATGATCTCGATTCTCAATTTCCGCTCGTCGGCCGATAAGGTGCACGCCTTTGTGATGTGGGGAATGGGTAATTTCTCGGGGGTCTCGATGGATAAGTTGCCTTACTTTGCGGCTTTTATCCTCTTGGGTCTTGGCTGCTCGTTGTTGCTTATCAAGCCTCTTAATGCGTTGCTGTTGGGTGAGAGATACGCAGCGAATTTGGGCGTGAGGATTAAGCCTGCGCGAATTGCGATCCTGCTTTGTACGGGTGTGTTGACCGCTACGGCTACCGCTTTCTGCGGACCTATTTCGTTTATAGGCCTTGCTGTGCCTCATATGGCTCGGCTGTTGTTGGGCTCGTCGAACCACAATTACTTAGTTCCTCTGACCATTCTTTGCGGAGGGTGTATCGCCTTGCTGTGCAACCTTTTAACGGTGCTGCCAGGAGATAATCAGATCTTCCCACTCAATGCTGTGACCCCGATTTTGGGTGCTCCAGTGATTATATATGTGATCGTGAATCGTAAAAATATCCAATACTTCAACTAAGATGACAGGGCAAAATCTACATAATGTCACCCTCGAGGCTAAGGGTCTAAAGATCGGATATCGATTAAAGGCGAGTGGCGAGTACGTTGTGCATAACGACCTGTCGCTGAGCTTGATGCAGGGTGAGGTAACATGTTTAATGGGGCTTAATGGAGCGGGAAAATCGACTCTACTAAGGACTCTGTGTGGTTTTCAACCTCCTCTTTCGGGTGAGGTGAAGCTGCTGGGGCGCGATGTTGCGAGCTATTCGCAACGTGAGATGTCGAGGACTATTGGCGTTGTTCTGACGGAAAAGACCAATGCGGGAGGTATCACGGTGCGGGAACTTGTGAGCTTGGGGCGTCATCCGTACACGGGGTTCTTTGGGTCGCTCTCTGCTGAGGATCATGCAATTGTTGAGGAGTCATTGGTTGCCGCGGGAATCAGTCATAAGTCGAGGAACTATGTTTCGGAGTTGAGTGATGGTGAGCGGCAGAAGGCGATGATTGCCAGGGCGTTAGCGCAGCAATGTCCGATCATTATTCTCGATGAGCCCACGGCCTTTTTGGATGTCACCAGTCGCATTGAAACGATGATTCTTTTGCGTCGCTTGGCACGTGAGCAGGGGAAGACGATTTTGCTCTCGACACATGATTTGGATATGGCCATTCAGATGGCCGACTCGATCTGGCTACTAAAAAGAGGAGCCCCGCTATATGCTGGAGCTCCCGAGGATTTGATCCTCAATAAACAATTATCCAATTTTTTTAATCGGGATCAGATCACCTTCGACATCTCAACGGGTAAGCTGAATACCCTTCTGCCTCAGCGCATTATCGCTCTAAGTGGTGACCCTCTGGTTTCTCATTGGCTCTCCAATGCTCTGCTGCGTGTGGGGTGCCAGGGCGTAAGTGCCGATCAGTTATCTGATGTAGATGGAGTGATGCAAATACTTTGCCATGGTGTGGGGAGGTTGGAGTTGCGAAAGGGTGGTAAGAGCGCAGAAGCACAATCAATAGCCGAGTTATTAACCCTCATAAGCAATAGGTAGAAAAACGAAGTTTTTGTCTATTTCATTGGGAAGAAGTATTTGGGCTCGTAATCTGGTAACAGCTCTGGATGAAAAATAAAGATATAATCCCGCAAAATCAACTGCGGATGCATAGGAATATCCTCATAATAAGTAGTCGAGAAACTATTGCAAGCAAAGATCTGACGACGAGCAAAAGCATCAAAATTAGCATAAGGAGCATACTCAGCCCTCAAATCCGAATAGCTCATATCCACAGCGTTATAATACTTCATAACCCACATATCCGCGTGAATCCCCTGATCCAAAACACTTTCGAAGGCCATAGGAATACTGCCACCACCCTCACGGCGATCCGCAAAGATGTAATCAGCACCCGCATCAGCATACAAAACCGCATTGTAACTATCGCCACTCGGCACAAACCACTGACTGCCATACTTCCGCTCCGAGAGCACCGTAGGCCGATGAGTAACTCCCGAAGCTAGCTCCCGAAGCTCATTATACTCGCGACAAGTGTTCCGAAAGATCGAATCCGCACGCTGCTCAGCACCAAGCAAGAGCCCATAAAACTTAATCCACTCAACACGTCCCAAAGGGTGATTTTCCATATAATCGGCACCCTCGATGATCGGAATTCCCAACTTCTCGGCAGGCCCATACCCTGAATCCTTGAATGGCGAGGAGATAATAACCTCGCTGCCAATCTCCATCATTCGCTCGATATTGGGTGCAGTAGACTCACCCAAGTCGGCAACCTCACCCGAAGATAACCTCGCCTGAAGCGCCTTAGAGTCGATATACTTCACCTCGCAAAGCCCCGCAATACGCTCCTCAGAACCCAAGAGCTCCACAATCGAGGCGTGCACCGAGGTGTAAACAACGATATTGTCGATCGGCACCTTGACGATAGTTCCCGTGCCCATCCCCTCGGGAGTCTCCTTGAGCGAGCGATCCACAAGCAAGTAACGCTGCAAGAGCCGCGTAGAGTCCCACGGATCACGCACACTAACCTCCGTGAAGTTGTCGTGACGTGCAATAGTGAAGCCCGAAGCGTAGAGAATAGAATCCACCGAATTAGGCTCGGATAGAGTCACTGCTCGGTTCCCTAAGCAGGAACTGAGCAGTGAAAGTGATAGAGCAATTATTGTTACTCCCTTGAGTCTCATGGTGTTACTCCTCGATTGTAGCGATCTCAACAACGATGCTCTTCATGGGGTTCACTCCAACTGGAACAGTTGTCACAAGAGCACCCTCAGCGCTGAAGAGGTAAACGTCACCTGTGCTGGAGTAATCCGAAGAACCTGCGTAAACCTCGCCACTAGCCACATCGGTGCTGATAGAGTAGAGCGTAGGAACTGAAGTGTCATCGGTGATAAACTCAGTAACGTCGCCAGTTGCAGCGTCGTAAGCGTAGATGTCACCGATCATCTGCCAAGAAGTTGAAGCGTTGCTCACACCCTCGATAACGTACAAAACATCATCCTTGCCAACTGCGATAGCCGATGGAAGTGCATCCTCCACGCCAGAGATTGAAAGAGTCGATACCTCGTGAGTCTCTGCCTCGATCTTTTGAAGTGTAGCGTAAACAGCTGGATCACCATAGCCATAGTTACCCATCGAGATAACGTAAACGTTACCCTCAGAGTCAACCTCAAGAGTTGTTGGGTTCTCGATCACTGCAACATTCTCAACGAAAGCTAGCTCAGTGTCGAATACTGAAACAACGCTCTGCTCGTTGCCATAATCGTAGTCAGAAACTGCAACGTAGATAAGACCACCAACTGTGTCAAGCTCCTCAGGTGCACCTGGAGCGTCGATCGCAACAGTCGTTAGAGCGTAAGTCTCTGGGTCGATCTTGCCAACAGCGCCATCGTAGAAGCTAACGTATACCGACTCCTCGTCCGTTGCAAGGTAGCGTGGGTATGCGTAAGTTGTGTCGGTGATAGTTGTGATGATCGTGCCCTCAAGGTCCGTTACGAAGATAACGCCCGAGTTGTAAACCGAGATAAAGATCTGCTCGCCAAGAACAACGAAATCTTGCGCTGTGTCACCTAGAGCTTGACCATTCATATCCGAGAAGATGTCGGCTGTAGTAGTCTCAGTCTCAGGGTTGTAGGCTGTAAGTGATGCGTTGTTACCCGCGTAGCTACCGCTGTTTAGCGTGTAAAGATATGTGTTATAGACGATTGTTGGCTCCTCTACTTCTGGCTCCTCTGGTGTCTCTGGCTCTTCTGGCTCAACGTTTGGCTCCTCGGTTGTTGGACCATTGTAGTCTGAGTCTACGAAATCCTTGCCACACGATGCAGCCGAAAAAAGCACCGAAGCGCAAAGCAATAGTTTAAAAGTTTGTTTCATTTTTCTGTTTATTTAATGATTAATATATAAATTTCACACTTAAGCGATATTGTCTACCAGGCATAGGGTAGTACTTTATCACATCATAATTCACGTCGCAAATATTTAGCACCTCTGCGCGAAGCCTTACCGAGCAGCTTTTAAGATCGAATTTTCGACTTATGCTGAGGTTCTGATCCACGTAGCCATCTATCAAATTGGCCTCGATATTTTGTGGCAAGCAATACCTGTCACCTACTGCTGTTGCGGTGTAGCCTAGGTCGAACCACTTGTGTTGCAGGGTGATAGCGGCATTTCCACTATGCACGGCCGTATATGGAATTTGATGTTTGTAGGTCTTATCCGATGAGCTTGTAACATCTATGGCTCGCTGGTAAGTATAGTTTCCCGCGATGTTTAACTTCAAGGCATCCAGCAGCGTAAAGTAGGTCGAGACATTGGCATCCACACCTCGAATATCCACCTCACCTAAGTTCATCATCTTCCAAATAAACATCGTTGGAATTGCGACAATCTTATTGCTTACCTTGTTGTAATATCCATCTATCGAGACAGTTAGGTAATCGACCACGGATGGAAACGGTGAACCTGCATAGGTCACACCCACGTTATATTGTAGAGCCTGCTCAGGGGTGAGGGTCGTGTTACCCATGCTCTTATAGTAGAGATCGTTGAAGGTAGGAACGCGATAGGCATCCTTCACCGAGGCGCGAACTCGGAACTCATGATCCTCGAAGATTTTATACGAAGCGCTCACGGCAGGCGATAAGTGCTGGCGATCGGGAGCAATCTCGTAGGTGTCGTTCAAGGCCCACTCGTGATTATATACCCCAAGCAGTGAGGCCGTTGCGCTCAATCGTTCGTTTTTATATTGCCCTGCCAAAGCAGTGAGCGAGCTAATTCGGTAAGGATCTGGGCAATCGCTCAAAGTGGTGACCAACTCATTTTGGAAAAGATCCTGCGCAAGTGAGAAGCTCCACTCACGACTCGGTTTGAACCTCACGGATCCACTCGCGTAATACTCCTGCTGCGTATATTGCTCCTCGGTGTAGCCATCTTGGTATTTGCTGTCCCAATCGGCATATTTGTTCCATGCGTAGTTGTATTTGGCGAAGCTCTTTAGCGACCACTTTTCATTTAGGTCGACACTGTAACCCGCCTGCACAAATCGAGTTTTGTCCCACAAACGCTCGTTAGCTGTGGAGTTGTACAAGATCACACTGCCAGGAAGGCCTCGCTCCGATTCTAAGAGGTTACCTTTAATATATAGCTGACCATTTTTTTTGCCCAAAGTGCCATAGATATCCACCTCGCCACGCAGAGTATTCACGTCGCTATTGTTGCGAATTTCGTCGGTTATGAGCGAGTAGTTGACCAGCGTAAATGGATAATCTCCATCGCTTTTCATCCAATTTCCCGCGGCCTTTATCGACCAATTTTCGCTAAGCTTTGTGGCAAGATCCAACACGGTTTTAAGGTATCCAAACGACCCTGCATCCACTTGTGCAGCGAGTCTAACTGCGCGATCATCGAACGAAGGTTTCGAACTTTTGATGCTCAAAAGCCCCGACGATTCGAAGCTGCGAGCCGATTGGAAAATCTCATCTCCTTGGCCAATTGTGAGCGAAACCTCTTCGATATTATCCAGCGTGAAGCTACCAATATCGACCTGGCCACCTTGGGCATTCGAGACTACAACACCGTCGTAACTCACAGCCGTATGGTGAGCTCCAAGGCTTCTCACCGAAACGGTCTTGACTCCTCCCACGCCACCATAGTCGGTGATATTCACACCCGAGAATGTGCGGACTGCCTCATACAACTCGCTCATACCCAGTGTCTCCATCTTCTCTGCGCGGAGGATCTGTTGGGGTGTGCTCTGCTTCACAACAGGTTGTGCAGCCTCGGTGGAGACCTCAATAGCCTCCAAACTAACTTGCTGCTGCTCCTCTTGCGCCTGACTCTGCGATGCTTTAACCTCTTGCGTAGTCTTCACCTCCTGCGAAAAAATAGGCAGGGTGGCCGATACAAAAAGCAATGCCAACAAGGCACACCTATAAAAAATAAACTTCATTAAAACTTTACGCGTTAATTACTGGCCTTGTCCCCGAGGTCAAAAAATTAAACAAACGTCACTGGTAGGTCTTCTGGCTTGTTCCGCTCAAAGAGGTCTTCCCATCCCTTAAGGACAGTGACCAAAGGATTACTCTGAGTA
>JBCQVS010000048.1:0-14315 GCA_047172885.1 Rikenellaceae bacterium
GAGGAGGAGCTTAATCCTGGCGATAGAGGGTGAAAAATCTGCGACATTTTTTAAACAGTTGATAAAATAGGCGTCAACTTAGGTGAATAATTAAAAAATATTTGGTATATTTGTGAAAATGGATAAAATCCTAACAAATATACCAAATAATTTTTTAATATCATGGAAGACCCAGACAAAGCAATTTATTGATTCATTTATGGCGAATATTATCGCCAAAAACCCTAACGAGAAAGAGTTCCACCAAGCTGTGCATGAGGTTGTAGAGAGTGTCGCGGAGTATATCGTGCAGTCGCCTCAGCTTCTCAAGATGAAGATCTTGGAGCGTATTGCAGAGCCTGAGCGTGTGGTGATGTTCCGCGTACCTTGGCTCGATGATAGCGGCAATGTGCAGATCAACAAGGGTTACCGAGTACAGATGAATAGTGCGATTGGTCCTTACAAGGGTGGTCTTCGTTTTCACTCGAGTGTGAATCTTAGTATTCTAAAGTTCTTGGCTTTTGAGCAGGTTTTCAAAAATGCCCTGACAACACTTCCGATGGGTGGAGGTAAAGGTGGTTCAGATTTTAACCCTAAGGGTAAATCGGACGATGAGGTGATGAAATTCTGCCAAAGTTTTATGACCGAGCTGCAACGTCATATTGGTGGCAATACCGATGTTCCTGCGGGTGATATTGGTGTTGGAGGACGTGAAATTGGTTTTATGTATGGCCAATACAAGCGACTTCGCAACGAGTTCACAGGTACGCTTACTGGTAAGGGGCAAACTTGGGGTGGTTCGCCACTTCGACCCGAGGCAACTGGATATGGCACTTGCTACTTTGCGCAGTCGATGTTGGCAACGCGAGGTGATAGCTTCGAGGGTAAAACGGTAGCGATTTCGGGTTCGGGAAATGTTGCTCAGTATGCTACCGAGAAGTGTATTGCGTTGGGTGCAAAGGTTGTAACTCTTTCGGACTCTTCGGGTTATATCTACGATAAGGATGGTATCACCACCGAAAAGTTGGAGTTTGTGATGGATCTTAAGAATGTGACTCGTGGTCGTATCAAGGAGTATGCTGACCACTATCCAAGTGCGCAATATTTCCACGGTGAGCGCCCTTGGGGGGTTAAGTGCGATATAGCGCTACCTTGCGCAACACAAAATGAGTTGAATGAGCAGCAGGCTAAAACTCTTATCGCTAATGGTTGTATCTGCGTTGCCGAGGGGGCGAATATGCCATCGACACCAGAGGCGATTAGTGTGTTCCAAGCCTCTAAGATATTGTATGCTCCAGGAAAAGCGGCAAACGCTGGTGGTGTTGCAACATCGGGACTCGAGATGACCCAAAATTCGATCCGTCTGCTCTGGACACCCGAGGAGGTTGACGCTAAGTTGAAGAGTATTATGAGCGATATTCACGCGGTGTGTGTCGAGTATGGAACCTTGGAGGATGGATATATCGACTATGTGAAGGGCGCTAATATCGGCGGATTTATCAAGATCGCTAATGCTATGTTGGATCAGGGGTTGGTATAGGTTTACTGGGGCGCTTGATGGGTTGAGCTGGGGACTCTCCTGCGCTTTCTGGCGGCGGGGTGCTCCTCGCGGAGCTATGACTCTGTTGCGTCTTGGGGCGCCTTTTTGGATCATCGAAATAAAAAAAAGTCCGACTAGCACTTTGGTGCTAGTCGGAACAGAACCTAATATAATTAAAAAAATCCAATAATCTGCTACTTCAGTTAACTCTCCTTGGCTTCGATGTATGCGATCATCTGAGCCTTGGGAGTGGAAAATCTGATTTAGAAGATATTGTAAGTGGTGTCGAATCTCTGCGAAAAATCGAGAGGCTTAAACTCCACCTGCCTATCGTAATAGTGCCAAAGTCATTGCTGAAAAAAGAGAGAAAAATGACCAACTATTAGACCCAACCAAAATCATATTAATTAGCTTGTCATTTTTCTCAACTAACATTTAAACTATTTTTGTCTGCATATACAACCATTATATGCAGAAGTAGCGGTTATATTTTTTTCACATAAGCAAGGTGCAACCAAAAAAAATGAAGCTACACCTTGCTTCTCATGGTAAATAAGAAAATGGGTTTGAGTTTTTATTAACTTATCTTTTTCTTCAAGTTATAACAAAAATAGTCTAAAGCAAGGAAAATGTGTGGATAGGGTGTAACAAATGAGGTGACTAATTGTAACGTAACAAAAAAAATATAGCTTACAGAGCCTGTAAGCTATATTTGTGTTACAAATAGACCGCATTTATTTTTGCGGCTCACGATAAATTAAGATCAAAAATCGCTATATTATCAGCCCCAGTGCCAATATCACCAGCGCAATTGCGACGATCGCAAAGGCCGTGAGTAGCCCCAAAGTCGAGCCTAAGCAGCCCCAAGAGCGAGATTCGTAGTTATATTTCGGTGCTGAGATAAGCGTTATGATCAACCCCACAAGTGGGGTGAAAATTATGCTGAGAAGAAAAGCCCAGCCAAATCCGATGCTGCGGCTGCGACCGATAAATCCAACGAGAATGGCTAGAAAACATCCCGAGCATAGTCCAAAAATAATGAGTAGTAGTGGCATAAATATTTAAGTTTTTATAGTTGTTATATCAAAAATATGATCCCTAGGCCAATTATTGCCGAGACCGTTATCACCAAAGTCATCGTAAAGCAAATCGCAGTGCTCAAACATCCCCACGAGTGGAAAGCGTGAGGGTCGCGAGGCTTGGTAAGCATAGTTATTATAAGCCCGATTGGAGGCGTCAACGCCAAACTAAGTGCAAAAGCCCAACCGAAGCCAATGGTGCGTTGCTGACCGATAAAGCCAATAAGCAGTGAGAGTAAGCATCCAAAGATTACTACAACCGAGATAAGTAGAACTGACATACTTTTTCGTTAATGATTTTCATGTTTGTAGCTAGTAACATATCAAATAATGTTCCTAAGCAAGATGAAAAACCATCCGAAAAAGTCCTTTCTATCACCTCTTTTTAAAAATTAATCTCGAAATTAACCTCTCCCGTTGCAGCCCACTCTGTGCCACGAAGTAAGGTAACATCGAAACCAGGGTTGTTGAGCGACTTGTCGAACTCCTTGCCAGTGTGGCCGAGCGTGGTGTGGAAAATACGCCCTTTGTGATAATCGACAGTGAAAAGCACCAACTCCTCTTTGTCAGTGCCGCCACTCTCTCTATCCGAGAATGCGGTGGCTAGTGGGTGGATATTCTTGGCTGGTCCGCGAAGATCACCATATAGCTCATCGTCCGTGTGACTCCATTGCGAGGGTAGCCCCTTGGTTATCGGGTGCTCCTGGTCTCTAAGAGTAATCTCGAAAGGTACTCTACGACCATGTTTGCCACCAGCTCCCGCGCTAAGCGAATCGGTTATAAACTCGCCATCGAGGTAGTAGAAAAATGGTCCTGCCTCGATATCGTTGCGACCACCCCAACCGCCTAGACCAATCATCTCGTTGTAGCCCTTCCACTCGGGGAATGCATTGTCAGCCTCGTGAACCACCACCATTCCACCTCCTGCGGCCATATACTCCTCGAAGCGTAATTTTTGCTCATCGCTCCACGTCACATCGTTGATATTCATTATTACCACGTCGAATTTTCGAAAGTCGATCTGCTGACCTTCATCCGAGAGTACGTCGATCGAAAGGGTGTTGAATCGTGGATTCTGAGTGAGTGTTTGGAGGATATGCTGCGACATCAACTCCCAATTGTGATGTTTGTCGGTGTGACCTGTAATCAGCGCAACTTCGATTTGGCGATTGCTGTTACAGGCTGTAATTGTGAGTATTACAATAAAAAGGAGGAAAATACGTTTCATAATTATAAGGTAATGGTTTATCGGTGATAAAGTCAGTGATACAAATATACGCAATAAATCCTATCGTGAGTCGGGTGAAACAAAAAAATGCACAATTATTGGCTATATCAAAAAATAAATTGTTATATTTGTAAAAGTTACAGTAACATAGTACTAAAATTTTTAAACTTAGGAAATTATGAAAAAGAGCATTTTAATAACCCTTTCGCTACTGGTTATGGTAGTGATGGGCAGTGGCGAGATCTATGCACAAAATAGTAGAAGCAGCAGCGGCAAGCAGTCGATCAGCAACAACGATAATAGAAATTCGTCAAGCAACAAAGTTTCGAACAGCAAGAAGCCAACTTCGAACAGAAACGTGACGATTGGAAACAGCAAACCAGTAAGCAAACCAGTTACCGTTGTTCGCAACTCAAAGCCAAAGATCGTAAATAAAGTTCCATCTAAGGCGGTTACAGTGCGAGCTAATGGAAATAATTACTATCGCAATGGCTCGAGATATTACAAGTATGTAAACTCGAGATATGTCCTTACTATGCCTCCATTTGGCTTAAGAGTGTCGATTATTCCTGCGCTTCACTCGATTTTCCGCTACAATAATCTTAACTACTACTGCGCTGATGGTGTGATCTATCGCTCAACTAGCAACGATCAGTTTGAAGTTGTTCAGCCTCAAGTGGGTATGATTGTCCCAGAGTTGCCAGTGGTTAACGTGAGCGAGGTGGTGATTGATGGTATGGTTTACTTCGAATTCGAGGGGATTCTCTACAAGCAAGTTCCAACTCAGTCTGGTTTGCAATATGAGGTGATGGGATCGTTGAGTATGTAGTCTAAGGATAGGCGAGAGCCACAAAAAAAGTAAAAAGGTCAAGTTAAATTTGTGCAATGCAAATTTAACTTGACCTTTTTTATGTTGTGATGAGTAAAAGCACTATAATATCACTATATTTGTCTGCTAAAAAAAGAGTTATTTCACAATAATTGCAGACGCTTAGGGTTTGTACCTTTAGAAGGAAAAAAGTTAGATGAAAAAAATATTACAAATTATAGTGTTGCTCCTGCTCACAGTGAGTGCCTCAGCCCAATCTTTGAGTCTCAGCGGTAGGGTAGTGGACAACAATGGAGAGCCAATCGTGGGAGTGGTGATCACCGTAAAGGAGCTACCACGCAAGGGAACGACCTCGGGCGTTGATGGCCGCTACTCGATTGCGTTGCCCACGGGTCGCTACACCATCGAGTTTGAGTACTTGGGTTACCAAAGCGTTGAGGAGTCGATCAACGTTGCGAAGGCCAAAACCCTCAATGTGGTGCTCATCGAAAGTTCCACTAAGATCGACGAGGTGGTGGTCTCGATGACCTCCTCGGTGGCTAAGCTCCAAAATGTGCAGATCGGTGTGGAGCAGGTCGATATCCGAGAGATGTCGCGAACCCCAGCGCTCTTTGGCGAGAACGATATCATCAAATCGCTTACGCTACTGCCTGGCGTAAAGTCCGAAGGCGATGGATCGAGTGGCTTTCAAGTGCGTGGCGGAACGTCGTCACAAAACTTGATCCTCTACGACGATGCTGCAATCTATAACTCGGGTCACATCCTGGGAATATTCTCGGTCTTCAACGACGATGCTCTAAGCAGCGCAGCGCTATACAAAGGTCAAATCCCCGCAGGTTATGGCGGAGCTACCTCGGCAGTGTTGGATATCCAATCCAAAAGTGCAAATTATAGCACTTTCGAGGGTGGTCTCGATATCGGAATCTTGATGACCAAGGCCTATGTCGAAGTGCCGATTGTGGGGGATAAACTCTCGCTGTTTGTATCGGGTCGCCGCTCCTATTTCGATCTATTTCTGCTCTTTACGGAGGAGTATAGCGGCAATAAGATGTTCTTCTACGACTTCAACACCAAGCTGAATTATCGAGCTGGAGAGGATGATTTTATCTCGCTCTCATTCTTCAAGGGTCAAGATACAATGGGGCTCGATGATATGATGGATATGGGGTGGGGTAATAACGCCTTTACCACCAAATGGCTGCACCGATTTAATGATAATTTTAATGCGACAACCTCGCTTATTTTGACCGACTACGACACCGAGAATGGAATTGATGTTGCTGATATCTACATCACCTTCAGCGGTTTTATCCGCAATTATAGCCTCAAGGAGAGTCTGAACCTTAAACTCGGCTCGCACTCCCTAAACTTCGGAGCGCAGACAACGTGGGTCGATATTCTAACTGCCGAGTGGCAATTCAACGACTACCTACAACGCGAGCGCCGAGCAGGTTGGGAGAGTAGCCTTTGGATCAATGACGAGTGGAAGGTTGGCAATCGGCTGGATATTTCGGCAGGTCTGCGCCTTGTGAACTTCTCGTCGATGGGTGGTAGTTCATATTATGATCTCGATGATAATGGTGATATTTTGGAGACCTACGACTACGCCTCGGGTGAAGTTGTAGCAAGCTATTGGAGCTTGGAGCCTCGCCTGAGTGCCAATTGGAAACTCACTCCAACTCAAAGCCTTAAGCTGGGCTACTCGCGCAGCTCACAAAATATTCACGCTCTGCGCAACAGCAGCTCGATGTCGATGCCCTTCGACCGTTACGCTATGACCAGCAACATCATCAAGCCCGAGGTGTCGGATCAAATCGCTCTGGGCTATATCGCTCTAACCTCGGACCACGCCTACGAATTCTCGGCCGAGGCTTACTATAAGAAGATCAGTAACGTCTACGACTACCGCGATGGAACACTCTTCAACACCGAAATCGAGGTCGATCGACTAGTGTTAGGTGGTCAAGGTCGTGCCTACGGTGTGGAGTTCTCGGCAAAGAAGAACGTTGGTCGATTCACGGGCTGGCTAGGCTACACCCTCTCGTGGGTCGAAACGCAGATTGATGGGATCAATAACGATGAGTGGTACCGCGCATCGAACGACAAGAGGCACGATTTGACTCTTGTGGGGATGTACCAAATTAGTGATCGGTGGAGCGCCTCGGCAAACTTTATCTTCAACACAGGCCAATCACTCACGGTACCAGGAGCTAAGTACGAAATCGAGGGTCAAGTTTACTACTACTATCCCGAGCGCAATAATTACAGCACACCCAACTACCACCGACTCGATGTGAGCTTCACCCACTCCAAACAAAAGCGTGGTTACGTAAGAGAGTGGAGCTTCGGATTCTACAACATCTACAACCATTACAACCCCTATATGGTCTATTTCGAGGAGAGTGAGGATAGTGCAACGGGCAGCGAAGCAATTCAATATTCGCTATTCGGTGTGATCCCGTCGGTGTCGTATGGTATTAAATTCTAATTCTAAATCTGAGTATGAAAAATTATATATTATTGCTTCTATCGCTTCTATCGCTGAGCTGCTCCAAGGTTATCGACGTCGAGTACCAAGAGATTGAGCCTATCTATGTGGTGCAGTCGGTTATCTCGGACGAGGGTAGCTACCTGCGATTAACGCAGAGTGCAAATATGGAGGAGCAGCTGCAACCCGAAGGCATTGAGACGGCTCAAGTGAGTGTGGTAAGCGAAGATGGCAAGAGCTTCGAGTTGGAGTATTATGCCGAGGGGTACTATCTTCCCTACTATCCGCAGAAGCTGACCGAGGGTAAGAACTACACCCTTAACTTGGAGGTTGAAGGGCAAACTTTTAGCTCGACAGCACTGCTCCCCTCGACTCCCGTGATCTCGGATGTGATCTTCTCGCAGCAGCAATTTACCGCCGATATGAACCTGGTATTCTGCACTGTAGCTATCCTCGACACCCCCGGCCAGGAGAATTACTATCGTTACCGCTTCCGCTACTTTGTCACCGATGAGGTCGAGGAGGAGAGTGGAGAGGAGCCTAGCTGGTCGCTGCTCAAAGAGGATGTCGATGGCGAAAAGGTGTGGGTGATGACTCACCTCTATACCCCCGATCGCGAGCTGGAGGATGGTGACGAGATTACCGTTGAGGTGCAATCTATCTCTCGCGGAGCATACGAATTTTTCTACACCCTGAGCCTAAGCGGCAGCAGCTCGACAAATCCATCTTCGAATATTGATGGAGGTTGCATTGGGTACTTCTCGCCTTACTCGGTTGCTAGCGTTACTAAGACGTTTTATTACGGGGAGTTGTAGGTTTGGGTGGTTGCTTACTGCGCCTAATGCCGGCGCGGGCACCAAACAAGTTTGGATACGAAAAACTGTCGTTTTTCTTTTTGTGTTGCACTGATGTGTGAGGCTTTGCCTGGGCGGTATATCTATTGTAGTGAGCTTATGAAAATGGATTTTTAACGCTCGCAACAATAGATATACCTATGCCAACCTTCGGTTGTCATCACACATCAGTGAGGTCTACTTGCTTCACATTCGAGAGGTTCAACTCGGTTTGGGTTTAAACGCCTTAGGCGTTTAAAAAATTCTGCGCTTTAAGATGGTGTGCAAATTTATTTGCGGCACCATTTTAAGGCGCAGAATCTTAGCGATGTAATCGCTAAGTCCAAAACGCAACAAAAAGCACAGCTCCGCGGGGAGCACCCCGCCGCCGTCCGCGCAGGACAGTCCCCAAGTCAAATTTTCAGGCGAAAAACGAAAAAAACTCGTAATTTTTAACATATTTAAATAATATTGGTTAACTTTGTGGCATACATAGCCCGAAAAATTGCGATATTCATGAGTTTTCTGTGTTAAATATAAAAAAGTTAAATTATGAGAAAAAGTCTTTACCTTATTTCCGCAGCTCTCGTCTCAGCCTCACTTATCTCGTGTGCTGAAAAGGAACAATCACTAATGGAACGTGCCGAGGCATTGCAACGCTCGATCGTTACCATCGACACTCACGTCGATACTCCGATGTCGCTATTGCGTCCAGACTTCGATGTTACTCAAAATGGCACAGGATGTGTCGACTTCCCAAAGATGCAGGCTGGCGCCCTTGGTGCTGAGTGCTTCGCGGTCTTCACCTCGCAACGCTACGAGGAGGGTTACGTTGATGCGATGTACGAGAAGTCAAAACGTCTGCTCGACACCATGCACACTATCGCTGCTGCAAATCCCGACATCGTTGGTATCGCTTCATGTCCAGCGGATCTCTATGCGCTTCGTGCTGCGGGCAAATTGGCGATCATGCCAACTGTCGAGAATAGCCTTACGGTAGGCACTCAGATTGAGCGCATGGATACTCTCTACGCTAAGGGTGTTCGTATGTTTGGACTTTGCCACAGCTTAAACAACAATATTTGTGACTCGTCGTCTGATGCCAAAGGAGCTGTATTTGAGGGACTTTCAGAGTTTGGTGAGGAGTTTGTAGCTCGCGCGAATGCTCTAGGTGCGATAATCGACGTTTCACACGCCTCTGACGATACATTCTTCGATGTGGTTAAGCTCTCGAAAACCCCTATCGCAGCATCGCACTCGTCGGTTCGTGCTATCACAAACCACGATCGTAACTTCTCGGATGAGATGCTCGTGGCCCTCAAGGAGAACGGCGGCGTGATTCAAATCTGTATCTTGGATGCTTACATCAAGGAGTTTCCCGAGAATGCGGAGTATAAAGCTGAGATTGATGCAATTCGTCAAGAGTATATGGCGGTTCCTGAGGGTCCCGATCAGATGACTGCTCGTCGTGCATTACGTGGAAAAATGGCGGAGATCAAGAGTAAATATCCTGACCAAAACGCAACAATCAAGGATTATGTTGACCACATCGACTACGTAGTGGAGAAGATCGGCATCGACCACGTGGGTATCGGAACCGACTTCGATGGTGGTGGCGGTGTCGCTGACTGCAAGGATGTTTCGCAACTTATTGGTGTTACTGCTGAGCTTCTTTCTCGCGGATATTCTGACGAGGATATCGAGAAGATCTGGGGTGGCAACTTTATCCGCGTGTTTAATGCGGCTATTGCTTACAAGGAGTCTTTGAACTAGGGGGCGTTGAGGTGCTGGGGACTGTCCTGTGCGGACGGCGGCGGGGTGCTCCCCGCCGGAGCTAATCCTCCTTGCGCCTTGTGAGCACTGATCCTTGGGATCATCGAAATAAAAAATGTGTAATTTCCAATCTTTTGAGCGAGCTCAACGACTGGAAATTACACATTTTTTATTTTTTTGCTTCGCAAAAACTCTCACAAGGCGAGTTGCAGAGGTGAGTGTTTTGCGTTTAGGTTTGGTGCTGTTCTTACAATTTGATTGTCTGCGTAGAACCATTATAGCTCACCTCCTGCGAAGAGTCGCTTCCCATTAGATCCACAATGAATGTCATAGGCTCCTTGGCAAAGTCGATGTAATTGCCATTGCCGCTTGAGATAGTTAGCTCCTTAGTAGCATCATTAAACGAAAAAACAACCTCCGAATAGACCCCCTTGGTGTAATCCATCGAGGTGTTATCGTCGAGGTAAAGGGTGTACGAAGCATCAGCGCCTGCGTAAACTCTAATATGCGTTGGCTCGTCGGTAGGCTCGGTCGCATATTGCAATTTCGGACCAAATGGAACGATCGAACCAGCCTTGACATACAATGGAATCTGGTCGAGAGCAGCGGCCGCCTTGATCGTCTTGCTACCCGCGATCTTCTCATTTGTCCAGAAGTCAAACCACTCACCTTGAGGTAGATAAACCTCCTTTTCGCGCTGCTTGTACTCGGTCACAAACGCCGCCATAATATTTTCACCAAAGAATAATTGATCGTCAATCCCCCAAGTCGCCTTATCCTCAGGGTAGTAATAGGCTAGTGGGCTCATCATCACGTGACCCGCCTGCGTAATTTTCCACGCCTCCGAGTAGATATAAGGCATAAGTTGATAACGCAGGTCGATGAATTTGCGAGCCATAGCCTCAAATTCGGCATTATAGCGCCAAATCTCGGTCTCAGAAACATAGCCATGAATACGGAAAACAGGGCTAAAAGCGCCAAATTGGAACCAGCGAGTCAAAAGCTCAATGTACTCAGGGTTAGTGTATTGACTATCGAAAATTGGGTTGATCGAGTTGGAGTCTCTAAAGAATCCACCGATATCGTGCGACCAATAAGGTAGTCCCGACATCGTAAAATTCAATCCAGCCGAGATCTGCTCCGAGAACTGCTTCCATGTCGCCTGCACATCACCCGACCATGTAACTGCGCCGTAGCGCTGCTGACCACTAAACGACGAGCGAGAGAGGTTAGTAACGCGCTCATTTGGGAACTCTGCACGCTTACCCTCGTACATCGCCTTGGTCACAACAAGCGAGTATGAATTAGCCAAATATTTGAACTCACCTTGGCCAGTGAGGTAATCGTCAGCAGGCTTCTGCTCAGGCTCCGTGCCATCCAACCAGATGTAATCCACACCGAAGTGGAACATACTGTCGCTAAGCATTTTGTAGAATCCACCAGCGATCTTGTCATCCCAAAAATCGAGGTATTGAGTCTTGCCAAGTTTGCTGTTCGATAGGTCGTAATTAGCAAGCATTGGATCGTTAGTGACCGATGGCCAGACCGAAACCATGATGTCTAGATTTAGGTCGTGCACCTCGCGGGTCATCGCCTCAGGATCTGGATATTTCTTCCGATCCCACTCCGAACCCTTAGTCCCCTCAGGCCAGTAGAACCAATCTTGAACGATCACATCGAATGGAATTTTGCGCTCGCGCATCTCATTGGCATTCTCCAAAAGCTCCTCTTGGTTGTGATAACGCTCGCGACACTGCCAAAATCCGTATGACTTTTTCTTCATAAGTGGCGCCTGGCCCGTGAGCTTGTGGTTAAGTCCGATCACCTCCGCAGGGTTCGCACCCGCAACTAAGAAGTAGTCGATCGAACGAGCCGCTTGACTGCTGAAAACCGTCTTGTTATAATCGGGAGTGTTGTAGAGCAGACGTCCAGGGATGCGAGCGCCAGAGTTCTGGAATACTACCTTGTACTCGTGACCTGCCTCCAAGTGCATTGTGCCTGAGTAACATTGTGGCACCCAGATTGTTGCATAGTCGACAACTGTCTCATCGTCGAGCGTTACCTTGATCTGTCCACGCATTCTGCCGCCATTGTCGCTCTCGGCATAGAATGTATAGAGGCCAGTTTGGTCTGGTGTGAATGTTGTTTCGCGGATATTGGCCTCCTTATTTAGTTTAGCCTTTGACTTCACGACATTCTCCACGTCGATGTTTGAAGCGTCGTAATCCAATTCGGCAACCTCGGCCTCCTCTTCTTTGAACTCGATTTCGTTTTCCGCTGGGTTGAAGTCCGTTACGCTGTAGTTATTCCAAAGAATTCCGTAGTTGTTTGTCGAAACTAGGAATGGCACTGCCACCTCTTGGTTGTATTGGCGAAGTGTCATTGGGACATTCTTCCAATTGAAAATTCCGCTTTGGAATTGACCAAGTCCGTACAGTGCCTCATCGCCTACGGTGAAGGATTGCGATGCTGCATTTGCCTCATCCTCGGGGTTGATAAAGGTTCTTTGGTTGCTCTCCGAAACTAAGTGTTTGCCTTTTGCATCGTGGTATTCGATTGTGCCATCGGCATTTAGAGTAACCTTGATCTTGTCGGTCTTGATTATCAATTTATCTTTCGACTCTTTTAATTTCCACTTTACCCCTTGAGGTTCGAGAACCGTTACTAGATCGGGCACCGTGTAGCCTTGTTGTCCTGATGGAGTCTTCTCGATGTGGATAATTGAACTGTCGATCACCTCGATATTGATCGTCAGACCATCCTGCTCTATGCTCACCGAGTCTTGACTCTTGGTCACTGCGTACTGATAGCTCGATTGGCAGCTAGCTGTGAGAAGTGCTAACGAGAGGAACGTCAGCAGATTTTTAATGTTATTTTTCATGGCTGGATTTTGCTTATAATTTAACACTCTGAGTCGAACCCGTGAAGCTCACCTCCACGCTCTTGTCACCTCCCATAAGATCCACAACAAATGTCATAGGCGTTGCCGCGAAGTCGATGTAATCACCCTTGCCTTTCGAGATTGTAAGCTCCGAAGTGGCATTATTGAACGAGAATTCGACCTGAGAATATGCACCCTCCATATAGGCGGTAGTCATAAAATCATCCAAGTAGAGCGTGTACGAAGCATCAGCGCCAGCATAAACACGGATGTGCGTAGGCTCGTCAGTAGGCTCGGTAGCATACTGCAACTTAGGGCCAAATGGAATGATCGAACCAGCCTTTGCAAAGAGCGGAATTTGGTTGAATGGAGTGGCAACAGTGATCGTTCTGCCTCCCGCGATCTTCTCATTTGTCCAGAAGTCATACCATTCACCCTTAGGCAAATAGATCTCCTTTTCGCGTTGCTTGTACTCTGTCACGAACGCCGCCATTAAGTTACCTCCGAAGAACAATTGATCGTCAATCTCCCAAGTTGCTTTATCCTCAGGGTAGTAATAGGCTAGTGGGCTCATCATCACATGACCCGACTGAGAAATCTTCCACGCCTCAGAATAGATATAAGGCAAAAGTTGATAACGAAGGTCGATAAATTTGCGAGCCATAGCCTCGAACTCTTGGCCATATCGCCAAATCTCGGTCTCCGACACGTAACCGTGAATACGGAAGATTGGGCTGAAAGCACCGAATTGGAACCAACGCGCATAGAGCTCGATAAACTCCTTGTTGGTGTATTGATTGTCGTAAATTGGGTTCATCGAGTTGGCATCTCTAAAGAATCCACCTGCGTCGTGCGTCCAATAAGGGATACCCGCCATGGTGAAGTTCAAACCTGCCGAGATCTGCTCGCCAAATTGCTTCCATGTCGATTGCACGTCACCCGACCATGTTACAGTTCCGTAGCGCTGTTGACCTGAGAATGCCGAGCGAGTAAGGTTCAAAACACGCTCCTCGGGGTACTCCTTGCGCTTACCCTCATACATCGCCTTTGAAACCACCAACGAGTAGGTGTTGCTAACCTCCTTATATTTGCCAATTCCAGTCTCCACGTTATCCCCTGGGCGACCCGCTGGCTCGGTTCCATCCAACCAGATTGAGTTCACTCCGAAGTGGAACATACTGTCGCTAAGCATTCTATAGTAGCGTTGTGCGATGTCGTCGTCGTAGAAATTTAGGTTGTTCGTTGATCCCAATTTTGTCCCTACAAGGTCATAAGTTGCTAGCATCGGGTCGTTGCTGATCTGAGGCCATACCGAGACCATCAAGTTCATATTTAGGTCGTGAACCTCGCTGGCCATAGCGGCAGGATCTGGATATTTTGCTCTATCCCACTCGCAACCCTTAGTTCCCTCTGGCCAATAGAACCAATCTTGGATGATCATATCAACTGGGATCTCGCGCTCTCGAAGCTCGTTTGCATTTTCCAATAATTCCGCTTGATCGTGGTAGCGCTCTCTGCATTGCCAAAATCCGTATGCCTTCTTCTCGAACATCGGAGTTTGACCTGTTAGCTTGTGGTTAAGCTCCAGGGGACTTCTATAAACTGACTATTTGAAAATCAACAAATTATGCCTATCTTTGTGTTAAAATAAAAGCAATACAAAAATGATTTTTAAGAGCACAGGA
>JBCQVS010000049.1:0-13660 GCA_047172885.1 Rikenellaceae bacterium
TATTCGGAAGTCTGCGTGCGGGTTGGATTAAGCGACCAGAAGTTTGGTCGAGAAATCGAACGCGAGTATTGAGCTACGATCGAATTTGAGCCTGTTGGGTCGAGCAGATACGAGACATTAAGGTTTGGAAACCAACTCATATAGTTCTTATTGAGTAGGTTATCACGACCCGTGGTTTGTGTATATTCACCCCTTAGTCCCGCCACAAAACTCCATCTCGCTATGCGTGATGAGGCGATAAAGTAAGCGGCGCCGATATTCTCCGAATAGAGTTCGTCGCTGTTGTAGGCATCGAGATCTTGCCATGCGCCATCGCTCTGGTAAACATATTGCGAGTTGCTATCCATGTCGTTAAAAGTATACTTTAATCCCGCCTTAAGGGTCAGCTTCTCAGAGAGGATCTTCTCGGCAGCCAGAGTGGTCGAAGCAACTTTAAACTCTGAGGATGAGCTATTTTGGTATAGTGAATCGACTGCGTTTATTTGGGTTGAATTATCACTAAATCCGCTCGACAGATTGACGTTATAATCGGCCAAAAGTTTTAGGGTTGACCCCAAAGAATCGAGCTTGTAGATATAGTTGAAGGTGGCCGAAAGATTTCGACTATCCTCCAAAGCATCGTAGAGGCTTGTGCCTTGCGAGGTCATCGACGAAATGTTATAGCTGCTTTGAGAGGTTGACAATCGCTCATCTTCGCCCATCATTGCACTCACCTCGGCACCTATGCTGTGGCGGTCACCCAATTGATAGATCGCTTCGATTCGTCCACCACCCTTTCGTGAGGCGTAATCCGACGAGGCAATTTCGTCTATCGAGCTACCTAAACTACTGTAAACGGTTGAGTTATCCTCCGAAGAGGTATAGATATTTTCATTGTACCAAAACGAGCTATTGAGAGTCAACTTCTTAGATTGGAAATTAATGGTTGCCGATGGTGAATAGTTTTGCAGCGTGCCCGAGAAATTACCCGCCATCGAGACACTTCCCATCACACCAGCGTCCAATTGACGCTTAAGGTAGATCATAATTACTCCCGACGAGGCCGAAGCATCGAAATCAGCACCGCTTTGAGGAATGATCTCAATGCGGCTTACGTCCGTGCTTTTCAGATTCCGCAAGTAAATCATTATCTGATCACTAGACATCTTCAACTCGCGATCATTTACAAACACTTTTGGGTTGGCATTGCCATTTATCGAGATTTTATCGTCCGAAATCCACACTCCTGGTGAGCTCTGCAACAACTCCTCACCATTTTGCCCAATCGACGAAGGGGCATTGGCGACATCCACTATAAAGCGATCCGCTTCACGTCGCAAGATGTTGGATGTTACAACCACATCGTCGATTTGAGTTGACTCCGCCTCGAGGGTTATTTCGCCCAAATCACTCCCTGCTACAACACTTGCCTGGTAGCTTGTATAGCCCAAATAAGTTATCGCAATCTCATACTCTCCCTCACTAACCGACAATTGAAAATATCCCTGCTCGTCGGTAACGCTGCCAGCTATCTGCTCACCCGTCAACGACAAAACCACCGTTGCATACCCTATCGCATCGCCAGCAGAATCAACAACACGACCACTTATGGTAGACACTTTGGCTGCAAAGCCACTCAATGAGCTAAGCGCTAAAGATAAAATTAATAACATCCTCTTCATAATCTTTCTTTGAAATTTATTCCGTCTACTCTTTTTCAGCTTTTCGACCACCGCTTCCCCATATTAGACGCTGCGTTTTGAAATTCATATCATAATTGATCAAAAACAAGCAAAATATTTTGAGGCATTATTGGTGTACCACTATACTAACACACTGCAAAGGTAAACATATAATCTATTAATCCAAATATTTTTCAAAAAAAAGGGGTGCAAAATAAAAAAATGGCTTACAGGTTACCCCGCAAGCCATTGTAAAATATTGAAACTAAGTCAATTACTTTTTATTTTTGATCAACCACTCAGCGATCTGAACAGCATTCAAAGCTGCACCCTTTTTGATCTGATCCGCTACGCACCAGAATGTTAGTCCATTCTCAGAGCTGATATCCTCGCGGATACGGCCCACATAAACAGGATCTTTGCCTGCGATAAATAGCGGCATTGGATAGACCTTCTCGCGTGGCTCATCCATCAAAACAACACCCTCTGCCTCGGCGAAAGCTGCACGAGCTTGCTCTGGGGAAACTGGCTCCTCGGTCTCAACCCAGATGCTCTCAGAGTGAGCACGCATAACTGGCACACGCACACAAGTTGCTGAAACTTTCACGTCAGAGTGCATGATTTTGCGTGTCTCGTTAAACATCTTCATCTCCTCCTTAGTGTAGTCGTTATCTGCGAAAACGTCAACTTGAGGGATGATGTTATAAGCCAATTGGAAGGCAAATTTATCAACGGTAGGCTCCTCACCCTTAACCAATTGCGCATATTGAGCAACCAACTCATCCATCGCTGCTGCACCCGCGCCACTAGCCGACTGGTAAGTTGAAACTCTTACACGTTTGATGTGCGAAAGTTTCTCGATAGCATTGAGTGCCACAACCATTTGGATAGTTGTACAGTTTGGATTTGCGATAATATTGCGAGGTGCGTTAAGTGCATCTTGAGGGTTTACCTCAGGCACTACCAACGGCACATCATCATCCATACGGAATGCACTCGAGTTGTCGATCATAAGTGCTCCGTGCTTTGTGATAGTCTCAGCAAACTCCTTAGAAGCTGAACCACCAGCCGAAACTAGCGCGATATCAATATCTTTAAAATCATCGTTGTGTTGCAAAAGTTTAACGGTTAACTCCTCACCTTTGAAGGTGTAAACCGAACCTGCACTACGAGGTGAACCAAACAATACCAACTCATCAATTGGCAGGTCACGCTCCTCTAAGATCTTTAGGAACTCCTGCCCTACGGCGCCACTTGCGCCTACTACTGCAAATTTCATTCTTCTATTTTAATTATTGTATATTATCAATTATTGAAAAAACTCATCTTCCGAAGCATCAGTACGCGAAATTGCATTCTCCTCATTACAGTTGTAGTTAACCGCAGTGGTTGGACGAATAAATCTATCGGTACGACTAATATCCAAATTTGGATTCTTATAAACTCTCTCGAAGAAGCTACCAACGATTGGCAGAGCCATCACAGAACCCTCACCACCTGATAGGAAGTGAGTAAATTGCTCCTCGCCACCAACCCATGCTCCAGCCACCAATCGAGGCGTAACGCACATAAACCACGCATCGCGATTCTTTTGCGACGTTCCAGTCTTACCTCCAACCTCAACATCGGCCATGCCATATGCCCAATTTAAGCGGTTTGCTGTACCACCCTTCACTACACCTTGCAACATTCCAAGCATCGTATAGGCTGTCTTCTCGCTTACAGCATCTTGGGATTGAGAGGTGAATGTCGAGATAACATTTCCTTGACGATCCTCGATGCGAGTTACGAAAATTGGATCGGTATAAACTCCTTGATTTACAAAGGTCGAATATGCTCCAACTAGCTCAAAGACATTCGATTCCGAGGTTCCTAGGCACAGTGCAGGGACTGGGTCGATATAGCTCTTAATACCCAAATTATGGATAAAGTTAGCCACTGCCGCAGGCTGCTTAGCTTGCTTCATAATCGAAGCTGAGTAGTTGTTTCGACTAGCAGCCAAGCCCCATGAAAGAGGATGCAGAACACCATCGTAGACAACATTTCCAGCCTCCTTAGGCGACCATGCTGCACCATTGGCAGTCTCGATGGTAACTGGCAAGTTTGGCACAGTTGTACATGGAGTAAGACCCAATTGGTCAATGGCAAAGGTGTAGATAAATGGCTTAATCGTTGAGCCAATTTGTCGCTTACCTTGCTTGGCCATATCGTACTTAAAGTATTTGAAGCTCGTTCCGCCAACGTAGGCTTTGACATTTCCATTTCTTGGATCCATCGCCACGAAACTAGCACGCATAATGCGCTTGTGGTGCAGAATCGAGTCGCGAGGGGTCATCAATGTATCCCTTTCACCTTTATAGGTAAAGACCTTCATTTTGCGCTCCACATCGAAGCTCTTTAGAATCTGAGCCTCAGAGACGCCTGCTCGATTCATCTGGTAGTAACGATCCGAGTAGCGGATTGCGTTACTTATAATCTTCTCCACATCGCTCTTGCTAGCATCGTTGAATAGTTTGCCTGTATTGCGATATTGAGCATCCATTCTGGGTTGGATCACACTCTCCATCTGCTTTTGGACCATCTCCTCGGCGTAGCGCTGCATATCGGCATTAATCGTGGTGTAGATCTTCAAACCATCGCGATAGATATTGTATGGCTCACCATCAGCCTTGAAATTCTTTTTACACCAACCATAGAGTGGGTTTTCGTCATATTGCTTCACCGCTTGATCGTAATCCCATTCGTTGTAGAATTGGTTACGTTTAGGTCGCTCGGCATTCATCGTTAGGCGCAACATCTCGCGGAAATAAGTCGCTTGACCATAGTTATTCGATACGGGCGAATAGTCGAGCTCGATAGGCAACGCAGAGAGCGAATCGGCAACCTGCTTTGTGATAGCACCCGATGTAGCCAAACGGCTAAGCACTAAATTGCGGCGAATGGTAGAACTCTCTGGATTGCTCACGGGCGAGTAACGCGTAGGGGCATTCACAACTCCAACCAACACTGCTGCCTCTTGGATATTGAGCTCGTTAGGCATTTTATTGAAGAATGTTTGCGAAGCAGATTTGATTCCATAGGCATTCGAACCATAGCCTACTGTATTGAGGTACATAGTTGCGATCTCTGCCTTGGTGTAGTTATACTCCAACTTCACGGCGGTGATCCACTCCTTGAACTTGGTTACAACCAACTTCGAAGCACGAGCAACCTTTCCGCGATTGCGAACCGTGTCGCGAGGGAAAAGGTTTTTGGCTAGCTGCTGAGTGATCGTCGATCCTCCACCTTGAGACATATCTTGAAGGGCAATACTACGGATTCCAACGCGGAACAGCGACGGGATATCGACACCACCATGTTGAGTAAAACGAGCATCCTCGGTGGCTATAAGAGCAGCCACAACGGGAGGAACATTTTCGCCACGCAAAGTGATTTGATTGACCGAATCTACTGGAAAAAGCTCCTCGTATTGCATATAGGAGCGATTCTCGATAAAGAATGTACCGATCACCTCGCCATTATCCGAGTAGATTTCGGTTGCCAAATTGCTTTTAGGATTCTCCAACTCCACAAACGAAGGAAGGCGACCAAAAGCGCCCGCACCAGCGAGAGCCAACAGGGCCACTATCAATATAAAAGGTAGTAAAACAGCAACCCACATAAGGATTATGATGGTTCTGCCTCTCTTTATAGTTTTTGCTTTATTACTCATAATGGGACAAATTTACAAAAAATCTTATTCTCTGCTCCGAATTTACTAAGAATTTTTACAATAAAACTTATTTTAGAATGGTAACGACATACCAACTTGGAAATATAGGCTTCTCTCTTGTGGCTTATACAACGACATGGTAACTTGAATAGTCGAGGCTGAGGTCATCGAAATTGCGTTGAGATCGACTATAAAATCGACTCCATACGAATATATCGACTCATCGGAACTAGTGGTCCAGGTATATTGGGCATAATCTGCCCCTAGTCCTAAACTCAAACGCTTAAAAAATGCTAGATCGAAGAGCGAATAATTGGGATAACAGATCGGGAATTTATACTCGGCCGAAGCTGCAAAATAGTTATTATTCGAAACATCTACATAGCTAAAACCATGAGGTACAAGGATCGACGAGGCGTAACCCAAAAGGCTGTAATCTTTGACTCGGTAGCCTCCAATATTGTCTTGATAGGCAGCAGCAAGGGTAAAGGAGTTATTCTTCGCAAGGCCAGGAGTATAGAGCTTTCCATAGAGCGATGCCAATTGTGAAAACTCTGAGTTAAAGGGGTTTACAGCGTAAGCAAAACTTAAGCTATAACCTAGCGGAGTTGCCAAATCGCGGGTGGCTGAACGCACATAGTTGCTATAACTTACACCAAAGGTGAGTTTATTAAGACCTTCACTCAGATCACTATACGACAGAGCTGCACATTGATCGCCACTCTCGGAATCAGTCATGATAAAGTGGCTTAAGCCAGTAGGCACAATTCCATTCGAGTAGCCCCACGCTGCGTAGGCGGTAAGCATATGGTTTTTATAACCACGATTTAAATAGATTGGCAAACTCGCCATAAGGCTGACGTCTGAATATTTTTTCAAATCGACATCCGCACTCTCGAAAAGATAGAGATTTTGCTCACCTCCATATGTTGCCGTGAGCGAGAGGTTAACCCCAAGGCCATCATATTGCACTCCACCATTAAAGACCGAGCCTTGGTAATAGTCCCAGCCATACGAAAGGTAACTCTCGCACGATGAGAGGTGGTTTTGCGAAATTAGAGTAGCTCCCAGACCAATATCCAGAGTCATCTCGCTAAGAATATTAAATGGATCGAAACGAACTGGAGCCCAGCTATGTAAGTTAAAAAGGTGAGTTCCCTTGTGATATTTTTTACTTTCGTGCTCCGACTCACTAAGCCTCATTGCTGCCGAGTCGAAACTCACCGTATCCAAATTTATCACATCCCAACCCTTACGCTCGGGATTCACTTGATTCTTTGGCACTTGCGCATAATCTACCGAGGCGATTTTCAACGTGTCGCTTTGGCGCGAAAGGTGGTAACCAAACTTATCGTAGGTTGTCATATAGAGCCCTCCATCTTCACCCACAGCGCCTTGGAATGAACCATATTTTGACTCAGAGAGTTGAGTCTGCTCTCGCGAAGCAATATCGAGCGCGTGAACCTCATCCTTTCCCGAAGCAATAGAGCCGAAATAGAGGACTCCATCACGAGCCGTTAGATTGCTCAACGATATATAAGCAGGCTCGGTGATAGCCTCAAATCCAGAAGCGGTCTGCTGCTCGATCCACATACCCCTATCACCCGTTACAATAATGTATAGTTTCTCGGTGAGATTATCCCACGCCATTGCGTGCACTTCGTTTGGATAGGTAATATACTGACGCGACATCTCTTGATTATCAATAAGTTCCACAATTGAATATTGCCCCGATGGATTATACTCCACATAGGCTATATGCTCTTTAGATTGGCCAATTGGAGTTGGATACAACCCGTTTTTTCGTCCTCGCAGACGCTTTGGCCTCTTAGAGTCAACATCCATATAGCAGAGTTGCGAAAAGATAAGTTCCTCGAATAGCGATGAGCGACGATACTCACTCCACCATACCCTACCATCGGCATATGCGGGTCGAGTCGAAACAGAACCTGTGTGAGCAACGACCCTCTCCGAAGAGCCCTCTGGGTCGAAAACCACAAACCTCGATGGATTCTTATAATCCTCCTTTAAGGCAAGCAGGTCGCCATCGGGTAGATAGATTGGGTGAGAATATGTAACAAAATTCTTCTCCTCACTCTTGCTGACTATCTCGGCTGAATTCTCAACGGCAGAGGATTCAGCCCAAAAATCGACAAGATCCTCAAAGGTCTCATATAAAAGCTTTTTTGTCGAGGTGTCGTAGAATTTGCGCAGAGCTATCGAATATGGCGAGATAGTTTGAGGATTGCGCGAAATATACCAAAATGTTTTGTCGAGGATATTCTCATTATATTTATCATAGGCATACGACATCATCTGGTAACCCATGCGATAGTGATCGGGAATATACTCGGTAAACGATCCGCAACGCCACTTTAGATAGCTTTTTTTGTCGAGTAGCTCATCACCCAAAGCGCGATAACCCATCGAAAACGAGGGTTGCAAACCTCGTCCATAGCTCGACATATTGGTCTCCATCATCACAGCATCACCCTCGAGGGCATACAATGGAGGGAACAACAGCGACAAAGCTGCGCCCTGCTGACCAAATATGTAGTTAAAAAATTTTAGAGTCGAGCGATCGAGATTGCTATATTGCACCACATGGCGATATTCGTGCGCCACAAGCTGTTTGACCCACGGCATAGAGTAACTTTCAGTAGCTGGCGTTGTGAGAAACTCCACACGCAGCGGCATCCACATCACCATTCCATTCGACGAAAAATTCTCGGGGTGCATCACAAAGGGGATTTCGAGCGTCGGAGCCTGGAAACCATAAGTCTCGTAAGGTTGAGCAGCCTCGAGATAGCGCATCGTGCGCCTGGCAGTAATATCAATGGTATCGGGGTAGATAAAACGAACGTTATCACCCTCTATCTGACTCCACTTCAACGATGCGCGATCAGCTCCCCAAGAGTAATATTGACCATAAGCGGCACTGGCGGCACTTATAAGCGCCACAGCAAGCGAAATTCCTCGAAGCAATCCTCTCATATCAACCACCCGCCTTTTTCGATTTGTAGCCACTCTTTGCCAAGATCTCTACAACTCTGTCTCGGTGGTCACCTTGAATTATAATTTCGCCATCTTTGGCCGAACCACCTACTCCACACTTGCTTTTGAGTAGTTTGGCTAACTCCTTTAAATCGTCGTCAGCGCCAATAAAGCCGCGCACAATAGTGGCCACTTTACCCGCACGGTGTTTCTTATCGAGCCACACACGAAGATCTTGTTGCGCGGGTGGCAGAGTCTCCACCGAGTCGTCGGCTGTTGTAAATTGATAATCTGCTACTGTTGAGTAGACCATACCCAACCTATCTTTCCAATCGTTAGATGCCATAGAAATAGTTAAAATTTGCACAAATTTAGCGAAATCTTTTGTTTTACTCCACAAATTGTGCAAAAAAATTTGGAAGTATGAAATTTATCTTTACCTTTGCGGTGTATTAATATACTAACACACTGGATTTATTAATTACACAAACCTTAAAATTATGATCAAGATTACTAATATGGATTTTAGTTACAAGCGAGCAGTGAAGATCTTCTCCGCTCTCGACTTGGAGCTAAAAGAGGGCCATATATATGGGCTATTGGGTAAGAATGGAAGCGGCAAAAGCACTCTACTAAAGCTCATTAGCGGCATGGTCGAACCTTCACAGGGCGATATCGAGGTGATGAAAAAGTCGCCATTTAAACGCCAACCATCGCTTCTCGAGGAGATATATTATCTACCCGAGGAGATCGACACACCAAGCGAGACAATGCGTGTTTACGCGCGACAAATTGGTGCTTTTTATCCTCGATTCGATCAGCAAGAGTTGGAAGCATATATGAAAGAGTTCGATCTAGAGCTCGACACCAAGCTCACAAAGTTATCATTGGGTCAGAAGAAAAAGGCTGCGATTGCCTTTGCTCTAGCTTGCAACACAACGCTGCTGTTGATGGATGAACCGACCAATGGATTGGATATTCCCTCTAAGAGTCAATTCCGCAGGGTGATTGCACGAGTGGTTACCGAGGAGCGAGCAGTAATAATCTCCACCCACCAAGTGCGTGATTTGGAGTCGCTTATCGACAGCATCGTTATCCTCGATAAGGGGCAAGTGGTATTGAATGCCTCTACGGAAGAGATCTCCGAAAAACTCCAATTCAAAACCCTCAGCTCTGAAGATACCCCTCTATACGAAGAGTCAACAGTTGCTGCGTGTCGAGGAGTTGTAGAGAACCGAGAGCACACAGAGAGCAAAATCGACATCGAGCTACTTTTCAACGCCGCGACGTGCGAGGAGGAGAAGATCAGCGAAATATTTAAGAATCATTAAAACCCTACAGTGATGAATGATATATTTAATTTAAAGCGATTCATGCGCTATGCGATGCTGAATTACTCTCGCAAGCGTTTAGATATAATTATGCCTGCATTATCAACTGCGTTCCTTATTATTATAATGTTAATAGAGATCAACGCAGGTGTAGAGGATAGATTTAGCAGCTTAGATGCCGCAAAGAAAAATGTAACAATAAGCTTTATAACCACGTTCCTTGTGATGGGTATCGTATTTTTGACAGCCTTTACACGAGTGACAATCAGTGGATTGAAGAGGTTCAAGCGCTTTACGATGAGTGATTTGCTTATTCCCGTATCGAGCACCGAGCGATATATTTTTGCTGTAGTCAACTCCTTGATTATCGCACCAGCAATCTATATTTTGCTTTTTTCGTTGATAAGCAGCTATGCCGAAACTCTCTATTTCTTTCCAACCGATGGACAAACTGCATCGATTATCTACCGAGGAATGTTTACTGTGGGTGAGACTGTTACACCCGCAGGGTATGAGAATATCGATATATTTAACTTCTCAACCTTAGTGGATACATTCGCAATCTCTCCAGAGGAAAATTTAAATCTTCCGATACTCTCTGCATATATTTTTGGAGTATCTATACTGATGTGGGGTGGAGTGACCTTTGCAAAGAATGGAACTATGTATGCTATTCTACTTCATCTTGCAATTGTTGTGCTCATTTCACTGGCGACAATATACATTTTGAAAGATACTATTGATCTTGTGGTTGTCGCAACAAATAATATTAATAATGGCTTAGATGTAAACTACTCTTACAGCTTAGGTGCAACGCCAATCTGGGCTACGCTGATTTCACTTAGTGTAATCTATCAAGTAATAACGTTCCTAAAGATTAAAACCCTATCAGTCAAACACTAAAGAGTCGAGATTATGAAAAAATATGATATTTTTATTGCAGCTGCATACATAATTATTATCTTTGCATTGCTGATAGATATTTCTAAGGAGTCCAAAAATTTGGAAGCTATGATTGTAAGATCTAGTGAGCTAACCGAGGACAAAGTGGTTAGAGCGGTTGTAATAAGTAACACCGATGCCTTTATAGAGATCTGCCCATTGGAGCAAGATAGCATAGCGATTAAAAATTGGGCAATCAAAGGGTTTATTAGTGGTAAAGATATTTACAACATGAATATTGAAAATGATACTCTGCGAATTGATGGCCCATTGGATTCTAGCCTAAAAGCGGTTATCAAGCTTCAAAATTTAGTCAGCGTAGAGATTATTAATGCCCCCAATGTCATTTGCCTCACCGATGAGGAGTATGCCACAAGGAGCGCAGAAGATTCAAGCAGATATGACTTTTAACGATTCGAAACCCATATACTTGCAAATTGTCGACATAGTGTGCGACAAGATTGCGGCCAAAGAGTGGCTCGCCGAGGAACGTATACCTTCGGTGCGCGAGCTAGGTGGTGACCTGGAGGTGAATCCTAATACTGTTATGCGTGCTTATGAGTGGCTCTCGGAGCAGGGGATAACTTATAATAAGCGAGGTATTGGCTTCTTTGTCAGTGCTACGGCTATGGAGGGGATCGTCAAGGAGAGACGTGCCAAACTGCTTAATGAAGAGGTTAAGAGCATTGCTCAACGCATGAAGCAGTTGGATGTCTCAATCGAGGAGCTCACCGAACGATTAAGCGCAGAGCTACAATAGGAGTAAGGAAAGCAAAGCTTTCCGTATCCAAGCTTGCTTGGTGCCCGCCCGGCATAAGGGCAGTAAGCAAGGCTTCGCCCTCCCTCATAAAAAAGCACTTTTTTGAAGAAAAAGTGCGCAGAGGGCGAGCTGATCAAAGATCTGCAATACAAATCCAACGTTCACATATATACCGTCATCCCAGACTTGATCTGAGATCTACAAAAGCGAGTGGTTATCAGCAACTTATACTAGCAGGGGTTGTAGATCCCAGATCAAGTCTGGGATGACGTGCAAAAATACTAAAAGAGGTTGTCCTTGCGGACAACCTCTCTCTATATATAAATCTAATTCGTAGCTTAGAATTATGCCTCCAAAGCGAAACGCTTGTAAGCGATAACTGTTGCTGCTGGATTAGACTCTTTGATAAGATCAGCGATAGAACGCTTCTCACCTACTACTGCTTGAGCAAGAAGTGTGTTCTCCTCGAAGAACTTACGCATCTTACCCTCAGCGATTTGAGCAAGGATATTCTCTGGTTTGTTCGCATTCTTAGGATCTTGCTTCATCATATCAAGTGCAATTTGACGCTCGTGAGCAACAACAGCTGGATCACAATCAGCCTCGCTGATAGCGATAGGAGCCATTGCAGTCGCTTGCATAGCTACTGCGTGAGCAGTCTCTTCTGAGATAGGCTCGTTAAAGCCAAGAAGAGTACCCAATTTCTTGTTGAAGTGAACGTAAGCTGCGCAATATGGAGCCTCGATACGAGTGTAGTTCAACTCGATCTTCTCGCCAGTTTGACCTGACTTCTCAGTTACCATATCCTCGATTGTACGACCCTCAGCGTTCTTGTAAGCCAAGAATGCCTCTAGATCTGCTGAATCGCTCTCAACTGCTAGGTCAAGAATTGCATTAGCTGATGCTGAGTACTCACTATTTTGAGCTACGAAGTCAGTCTCGCAAGCAAGACAAACCATATAAGCCTTAGTACCAACGATCTTAGTCACAACAACTCCCTCAGAAGCTGAGCGATCAGCGCGTTTTGCAACTACTAGTTTACCTTTCTCACGGATGATATCTTGTGCACGAGCGAAATCGCCTTCAGCCTCTTGAAGAGCCTTTTTGCAATCCATCATACCTGCACCTGTCATCTTGCGAAGTTTCATTACTTCTGCTGCTTTGATTTCCATAGTATCAATTGATATTTATAAGTTTAATTACTCAGCTTTTGCCTCCTCGGTTGCCTCAGCTACTGGAGCCTCCTCAACTACTGGTGCAGCCTCGGTAGCAGCTACAACCTCAGCTACTGCTGCGTCGTCGTTAGCCTTAACTACCTTTTTGATACGTGGTTTAGCCTCTTTGCGTGGAGCTGCATCTTCTGCCTCTGGGTTCAATTGAGCCTCTTTCTCTTTCTCGAGTTTACGCTCCTCAACACCCTCTGCGATTGCAGCACACATTACATCAAGAACTACGCCGATTGATTTAGCCGCGTCGTCGTTTGCAGGGATAACGTAATCGATGTTAGTTGGATCACAACAAGTATCTACCATTGCAAAGACTGGGATATTCAATCTTTTTGCCTCTTTAACAGCGTTCGACTCCTTTTGTACGTCTACTACGAATAGAGCAGCAGGAAGACGAGTAAGGTCAGCGATAGAACCAAGGTTCTTCTCCAACTTTGCACGCTGACGTGAGATTTGCAATCTCTCACGTTTTGATAAATTGTTGTAAGTACCGTCTGACTCCATCTTGTCGATAGTAGACATCTTTTTAACGGCCTTACGTATTGTAGGGAAGTTAGTCAACATACCACCTGCCCAACGCTCTGTAACGTATGGCATAGCGACAGCTGAAACCTTTTCGGCAACTACCTCTTTTGCTTGTTTTTTGGTTGCTACGAACAACACACGGCGACCGCTCTTAGCGATGTTTTTAATTGCCGCAGCTGCCTCATCAATCTTCAAAACTGTTTTGTGAAGGTCGATGATGTGGATGCCATTCTTCTCCATAAAGATGTATGGAGCCATTTTAGGATTCCACTTACGTTTCAAGTGACCAAAATGTGCACCAGCCTCCAATAATGTATTAAAATCTGTACGTGACATTGTTTTTAATTCTTATTAATTTTAATTCTCTTTTCTTCAATCCTTTAGGTAGTGGCCTTGCCAATCCCAAGGATTTTCCGCAATCGGGGCAACTTCCAGTAATACTTCACAAAAAAGCAGTCTGAAGAGTTTGAAACCCAAATTGTGCTTGCCAAAAATTCGGTCTGTAAGGT
>JBCQVS010000050.1:0-13224 GCA_047172885.1 Rikenellaceae bacterium
TAAGTGGTTGATTTTCAACCCTTTGGCGGTGCGTAGGGGACTCGAACCCCTGACCCCGTGCGTGACAGGCACGTATTCTAACCAACTGAACTAACGCACCATTGGTTTTTGATTGCGGATACAAAGGTAGTGCTTTTTTTTATACTTGCAAATTATTTTGCATCTTTTTTTAGCATTGTGAATTGGACGCTGCCATAACTTCTTGACTGCCAAAAGTTAGGGTGGTCATTAAATTTTTGTACTTTTGAGTGCTCGAAGATTAAAATTCCATCTTCGGCCAAAAGATCACCCTCGAAAACTAGGTCGATCACCTTTTCGCTGCCCTCCAAATCGTAGGGGGCATCCGAGAAAATGATGTCGAATTGCTGGCGGCAGCTCTTTAAATACAAAAATACATTGGCCTTGACAGCATAAATATTGTCGGCTCCCAACTCCGCAGCGCTCTTGCGAATAAAGGAGTGGTGCACCGAATTGATCTCAACCGAGGTAACGCTTTTGACCCCTCTCGAGGCAAACTCATAGCTTATCGAACCCGTGCCAGCGAACAGATCCAACACTGCGCACTCCTCGAAGTCGATCAAGTTGTTAAGCACATTGAAGATATTCTCCTTTGCGAAATCGGTTGTGGGGCGTGCCCTCAAGTTCTTGGGTGGCGTGATGCTGCGACCTCTATATTTTCCACTTATTATTCTCATCGTCTCTCCTTCTATTTTCCTGCTATAACGGTTATTAGATCCTCGCGCTTCAAATATTTTTTAGCCAAGCGCAGAACCTCGGCAGGTGTTATTAACTCTATTCTCTCCAAATTTTTCGCTATGATCGAGTTGTCGCACTCGCACAAGATATTCTCGATTGTGACGTCGGCAATGCCAAATGGGCCATCCAAGATTCTCATCATCTCGCCTGCCATAATGTGCTTTACCATTGTTAGTTCCTGCTCCTCGACCTCCTCCGCTCGCAGCTTCTCGATCTCCTCGTAAATCAGTGCTAGGGCATCCTCGGCAACCTCAGAACCTACCTGTGTCGCAACAGCAATATACCCCTCAGAGGCAAAATTCACCAAGGCCGAAACGACTCCATAAGTATACCCACGCTGCTCGCGAAGCGTCTGCATAAGGCGCGAGCCGAAGTATCCACCAAGGATCGTGGCCACCACCTGCATACCCAAGAAGTCGGGGTGTGAGCGGGTGAAGAGTCTGCGACCAATTCTTATCGACGATTGCACTGCTGCGCTATCCTCGACCTTGAAATAGGGGCGTGAGGTGACCTCGGGGAAGTGAACCTTAGGGACTTCATCGCCTTTAGGGATTGCACTCACCACACGTTCGATAAGCTCCATTTCGCGCTCTGTTACCTTGCCGCTGCACACCACAAAGCAATTTTGGGCGCAGTAGTGGCTCTTGTAAAATTCAACTACGCTCTCTTGTGTTAGGGTGTCGTAAGCCTCTGTGGGTGATGTGATTCCATATGGGTGGTCGCCTCCGAAGAGCGATCTTGCAAACTCCTCGCGTGCCTTGGTCTCGATTCTCTTGCGCTCGATTGTGAGGCGTTGTTTGCGCTTCGCTGCATAGGTTTCGACCTCCGCGGTTGGGAACGAGGGGTGCAGGATAATCTGCTCGGCAACCTCCAAGGTTGGCTCAACGAATTTGGTGAGTGAGCAGAAGTTTATATAGGTATAGTCGCGGTCGATATTCACGTCGTAATATGAGCCGTAATAGTCCAACTTCTCGGCTATCTGGTGCGCGGTCATCCCTTCGCCTCCTTCGCTTAGCAAATTGGCTACTGCTGAGGCTACAAAGGGGGATGATTGGTGCACCGAGCCTGCTCCGAAGATAAAGCTCAGGCGCAACACTTCGAATTCGTCGGTGTGGAGTGTATATATTTTTACGCCGTTGGGGCACTTGCGTACTGTGGCGTTTTGTAGGGAAATATCCATTTTTTTGTTATTCTTTTTTACGGTAAACAAGCGTTGAACTCTGAGCTTCGGTGAGCAATCTTTTGCTAAACTCCATGATCCTCTCATCCGAAATCGACCTATAAATATCAACCTCGCGATTAATAAGCTCCAAGTCGCCAGCCATCTGGTAAAAACCTAAATTCATCGCCTTGTTCATCACGTTGATCTCGCCAAAGAGTGTGTTAGCCTCAAACTTATTCTTCACCTTTTCGATCTCATACTCCGAGCAACTCTCCGTTTTAAGTCTCTCAATCTCAGCCCAAATAGCCGCCTCAGCCTCTTCGACCGAAGTGTCAGGAAGCAACTGACCAGTAAAGATCATCATCCCTGGATCAAGATCGCCTGTGATATAGCAATTCACCGAAGCGAACAACCTAAGCTCCTTAACTAGCCTCTGATTCATACGTCCCGAGTCGCCACCAGCCAAGATATCCGAAATCATATCGGCCGTAAAGTAATCATCCGAAAAACGTCCCGAAATATGAAAAACAATCGAGATGGTAGTAGCTGGCACATCACGCTCCACCTCCTTGCGACGCGCCTCGGTTTGTATGGGCTCCTGCGCAATAGCCTTTTTGACAATCGGAGTATCCTCGATATTGCCAAACCACTGCTCGGCAAGAGCAAAAATCTCCTCCTGAGCAACATCAGCCGAAACCGAAAGAATACAATTCGAAGGACGGTAATAGGTTCTGTAAAACTCCTCAACCTCCTCCATCGAAGCCGCCTCAATATGATCTGGCGAGAGACCAATAGTCGACCAACGATAAGGGTGCGTGGTAAAGACCATATCGCGAAGCAACATATTCTGATCACCATATGGCTGATTCAAATAGCGCTGCTTAAACTCCTCGATAACAACTCGCTTCTCCAACTCCAACACCTCAGGGGTAAGAGCCAATCCACGCATACGGTCAGCCTCCAAGGCGAAGGCAATCTCGATATTATCCTTAGGAAGTGTTATATAAAAATCGGTATAGTCATTATTTGTAAATGCGTTGTTCTCGCCCGAGGCCATCTGAACCACGGTGTCGAAATCAGGAAATTGCTCAGTTCCTCGAAACATCAAGTGTTCGAAAAGATGGGCAAAACCTGTGCGTGAGGGCTCCTCGTTGCGGGCGCCAACTCCGTAGAGCATATTGACTGCCGCAAGTTTCGATACTCTGTCACGGTTAACAATGACAGTGAGCCCGTTATCTAATATGTGCTTTTTATAAGAAATCATAGTGCAAAGGTACAAATTTTACCAAACATTTTATTTAGTGTCGATTTTTTTTCGTAAGTTTGTAAAAATCGGTTGTGCGAAAATTATGCCTTCGTCTTTATTACGCTAATTTACACATCTATAAAACATTGTTAAAAAACTAACACAGTTTTATTTATGATTTCTCGATTTTTTTTGCAATATTTACATCCGATTTTGCGCATATTCTGAATTTTAATTAGAGTAGGCGATAAAACCGACCCGATTTAGACATGGCTAATCATTAGGTCTAGAGATGGAAACAAGAGTGAAAATTAACAAACTCAAAACAAACTAAATATAATTAAATTTAAAGAAAATGGCAGAAAAGAAATTTATTACCTGTGATGGTAATTACGCTGCTGCTCACGTAGCCTACATGTTCTCGGAGGTTGCAGCAATCTACCCAATCACCCCATCTTCAACTATGGCAGAACTCGTTGACGAGTGGGCTGCTAAGGATCGCAGAAATATCTTCGGCGAGACTGTGAAAGTTGTCGAGATGCAATCTGAGGCTGGTGCAGCAGGTGCTGTTCACGGTTCATTGCAGAGTGGTGCCCTAACTACTACCTTCACCGCTTCGCAGGGTCTATTGCTTATGATCCCTAACATGTACAAGATCGCTGGTGAGTTGCTTCCAAGTGTGTTCCACGTATCGGCTCGTGCTTTGGCTGCTCAATCACTTTCGATCTTTGGTGACCACCAAGATGTTATGGCTGCTCGTCAAACAGGTTTTGCGATGCTTGCTACCTCTTCGGTTCAAGAGATCATGGATCTTGCGGGTGTTGCTCACATCGTAGCTCTTAAATCTCGCATTCCATTCCTTCACTTCTTCGATGGTTTCCGTACTTCTCACGAGATCCAAAAGGTGGAGCTTATCGACCAAGATACTTTGGCTGAGATGTTCGACAAAGATTGCTTGAAGGCTTTCCGCGACAACGCTCTTAACCCAGCTCACCCAGTTACTCGTGGTACTGCACAAAACCCAGATATCTACTTCCAAACTCGTGAGGCTTCTAACAAGTTCTACGATGCAATCCCTGATATGGTTGCCGAGACTATGGATAAGATCTCTGAGATGACTGGCCGTACTTACAAGCCATTTACATACTACGGAGCTCCAGATGCTGAGAACATCATCATCGCAATGGGTTCTGTAAACGACACAATCAAAGAGGTTATCGACTTCAAAGCTGCTCAAGGCGAGAAAGTTGGTCTTATCACTGTTCACCTATACCGTCCATTCTCTGCTAAGTACTTCTTCAATGCAGTTCCTGCATCGGCTAAGCGCATCTGCGTTTTGGATCGTACTAAGGAGCCAGGAGCAGCAGGCGAGCCATTGTACCTAGATATCAAAGATGCATTCTACGGCACTGAGAACCAACCAATGATCATCGGTGGTCGCTACGGTCTATCGTCGAAAGATACTACTCCAGCGCAAATCATCGCAGTTTACGAGAACTTGGCAGCAGCTGAGCCTCGCAATGGTTTCACAGTGGGTATCAACGACGATGTAACAAACCTTTCGTTGCCAGTAGGCGAGGAGATCCCAGTTTCTAAGGCTGGTACCTTCGAGGGCTTGTTCTTCGGTTTGGGTGCTGATGGTACAGTAGGTGCTAACAAGAACTCAATCAAGATCATCGGTGGTTCAACCGACAAATATTGCCAAGCATACTTCTTCTACGATTCTAAGAAATCGGGAGGTTACACAGCATCTCACCTTCGTTTCGGTGACAACCCAATCACATCGCCTTACTTGGTGACTACTCCTGACTTCGTAGCGTGTCACGTACCATCGTATGTTGACAAGTACGACGTATTGAAGGGTTTGAAACCAGGCGGTTCATTCCTTTTGAACTCGGTTCACGATGCTGAGACTACATGTGCTACTCTTCCAGACCACATGAAGGTTTACCTAGCGAAGAACAACATCAAATTCTATATCATCAACGCTACTAAGATCGCCGTTGAGTTGGGTCTAGGTTCTCGTACCAACACCATCATGCAATCGGCATTCTTCAAAATCGCTGACGTGATTCCTTTCGACAAGGCTCAAGACGAGATGAAGAAAGCTATCTTGAAATCTTACGGCAACAAGGGTGAGGATATCGTAAATATGAACTACGCTGCAGTTGACGCTGGTGGTGACGCTGTTGTTACTGTCGAGGTTCCGTCAGAGTGGGCTTCAATCGAGCTTGGCTGCTCTTGCTCTTGCGAGACAGTTGTTGACGAGTCTCGTCCAGCATTCGTTCGCAATATCGTTGACCCAATCAACGCACTTAAGGGTGATGACCTTCCAGTATCGGCATTCAACGGTCGTGAGGATGGTACATGGGATAATGGTACTGCAGCATTCGAGAAGCGCGGTATCGCAGTGAAAGTTCCTGAGTGGATCGTTGATAACTGTATCCAATGTAACCAATGTGCTTACGTTTGTCCTCACGCAGCGCTTCGTCCATTCCTTGCAACAGACGAGGAGGCAGCAGCTTCTGGCGTAGAGTGGAAACAAGGTATGGGTGAGACTAAGGCTTACAAGTTCCGTATCCAACTCTCTCCACTTGATTGTACAGGTTGCGGTAACTGTGTTGACGTTTGTCCATCTAAGACTAAGGCTCTAGTTATGAAGTCTCTAGACTCACAACGTGGCGAGACTAAGAACTGGGATTACATCACTAAAGAGGTTGGTTACAAGCAAGTTGTCGACAAGACTAAGAGCGTGAAGAACCTACAATTCGCTCAACCACTATTCGAGTTCTCGGGAGCTTGTGCTGGTTGTGGTGAGACACCATACATCAAGGCTATCACTCAATTGTTCGGTGAGCAAATGATGGTTGCTAATGCTACCGGTTGTACTTCAATCTACTCTGGTTCAGCTCCATCGACTCCATATTGCACTAACGAGAAGGGCGAGGGTCCAGCATGGGCTAACTCACTATTCGAGGATAATGCAGAGTTCGGTATGGGTATGCACATGGGTATCGAGAAGCTTCGCGACCGTCTACAAATCATCATGGAGCAAGGCGCTGAGTGCCCAAGCTGCACCGAGGAGATGAAGGCTGCAATGAGCGAGTGGATCGCATCGCGCAACTCTACTTCAGCTTCAGCTGCTGCAACTGAGAAACTTCTTCCACTTCTTGAGGCTTGCGGCTGCGAGACTAGCAAGAAGATCCTCGAGATGAAGGAGTGGCTTACTAAGAAATCACAATGGATCATCGGTGGTGACGGTTGGGGTTATGACATCGGCTTCGGTGGTGTTGACCACGCTCTAGCTTCTGGTATGGATATCAACATCCTTATCGTAGATACTGAGGTTTACTCTAACACAGGAGGTCAATCGTCTAAGTCTACTCCAGTAGGTGCTATCGCGAAGTTCGCATCTTCAGGAAAGCGTATCCGCAAGAAGGATATCGGAGCTATCGCAATGACTTATGGCTACGTTTACGTTGCTCAAGTGTCGATCGGTGCTTCTCAAGCGCAACTGCTTAAGGTACTTAAGGAGGCTGAGGCGTATCCAGGACCATCACTTATCATCGCTTACGCACCATGTATCAACCACGGTATCAAGGGCGGTATGACTCGCACACAGACTATCGGTAAGGATGCTGTCGCTTGCGGTTACTGGCACCTATGGCACTACAACCCACAGTTGGAGGCCGAGGGCAAGAACCCATTCGTACTCGATTCTAAGGAGCCAGATTGGGAGAAATTCCAAAGCTTCCTAATGCGTGAGGTGCGTTACACATCGCTTAAGAAGGCTCTACCAGCTGAGGCTGACGAGCTATTCCAAGCTGCCGAGGAGAACGCTAAATGGCGCTATAATGGCTACGTTCGCCTTTCTAAACAAGAGTTCTAGGATTCTAGGTCGCAATATGAAAATGCTCCGCTTTTTGGCGGGGCATTTTTTTTGGTTTATGCTGGGGTTGTTTCGTTGGTTGGGGACTGTCCTGCGCGGACGGCGGCGGGGTGCTCCCCGCGGAGCTATGTCTTTCTTGCGGCTTGGGGCGATGATCTTTTCAGATCATCGAATAAAAAATGTTTACTATTAGTCTTACGAGCGAGCTCGACGTCTAATAGTAAACATTTTTTATTTTTTTGCTTCGCAAAAACCACCCCAAGCCGAGTAGCAGCGCTGTAAGGAAAACAAAGTTTTCCGTATCCAAACTTGTTTGGTGCCCGCCCGGCATTAGGGCAGTAAGAAACCAAGAAACCTATCGACTAACAACAACTTGCAACAACTCAAACCGACTCCCAGGCAGCATCCGCACAACAGCCTCCAACTCCAACTCGGTGAGTATGGTCGAGAGCTCACTCACACCACATCCTGATCGTTCACACAGCTCCTCGATGCTGAGCGCCTCATCATCGCGGAAGCACCTTACGATAGCCTCCTGCTCGGTGGTGAGAGAGGTGGTGAGTGGTGTGACAACGGCACGGTCGGTCGCGGCGGTGCAGTCCCACATCAGCTCTCGAATGAGTCGCTCAGGGGTAGTGTATATCATTGCGCGGTTGCTGGCAATCAGCGAATTACATCCTGCAGAATTGATATCAGTAACACGCCCTGGCACTGCAAACACAGCCCGATCATACCCCGAGGCGATGTCTGCCGTGATGATCGAGCCCCCTTTGAGTGGAGTCTCAACGACGATGGTGGCGCTGCTGAGGGCGGCGATAATTCTGTTACGCGCGACATATAGGCTGTCGTGATATCGCGTTTGCGAGTGGCATTCGCTGACGATTGCGCCACCTCTCTCCAGGATCTCTTTGGCTAAAGATGAGTGTTGCGCAGGGGTGATCGAGGGTAGTGCGCTAGCCAGGACAGCGACGGTGGTGACACCATACTGAATCGCAGCACGATGGGCGCAGCTATCAACGCCAAAGGCGAGACCGCTGGTGATGGTGAGGTCAGGGATCTTGCCAGATAAATCACGTACAATATTGTTGCAGGTGCGATCGCCATAGGTGGTGATACGTCGAGTGCCGATAATCGAGATGGAGCGTTGGGTGAGAGCATCAATATTCCCCATGACGTAGATAACGTGCGGATAATCAACGGCTAAGCGCAGGAGTGGAGGGTAGAGAGGGTCGGTCGAAGCGATGGGTGTGATGGAGTGTCGACGACAATGTTCGATCTCCTTAGCCGCCGCAGAGAAGGCCACTCGCTTGACGATGGAGTCGGCAATCTTAGGGTTAAGCTCTGCAAAATGTATCAGCTCCTCGCGCGAAGCGGAGAAGATTTTCTCAGCCGAGGCAAACACCTCGAGTAACCGCACAGCCCCTCGCACACCAAGGCCAGGGGTTAATGTAAGGGCAATATCTTCGAGAATCATGATTTGTCGGGTTTAGGGTTTTATTTTTTTATTTTGTGTTCGTGGTTGTTTTGGTTCTTCTGTTTTTCTTCTGTTTTCTGTGTTGCCTTTTGCCTCTTGTGTTATTTTGCATTTAGCTGTTGTGTTTTGAGGCATAATACGCTGTGTATAAGGGTAGTAATTGTTTGTTATGCAATAATAAGCATCCCAACTCATAGTAAAATTACCAAGTAAAGAGAGCAAAACCACCAAGTAAAGGTACAAAAAAAATAACTTTTTTCTCCAATTCCACACAAAACATCAAAAAAATAAAAAAAAATCACTATATTTGCACTCTCGAAAGTTGAAAGGAGAAGGGCAGGGCTTAAATGAACAGGGGCCACGGCTCAAAAATGGCCAAGGCTCAAACCCAATCAACAATCGAAAAGGTCATCCGGTCCGATGGCCGAGCGGTTAGGCAAAGGTCTGCAAAACCTTGTACAGCGGTTCGAATCCGCTTCGGACCTCATTGTAAAAACGCAACAAGCTAATATGCAGCCTGTTGCGTTTTTCTTTTACCATTTCTTCCCCACATTTTCCCCACATCTGTTTGGTGGGGAAAGATTATTGGGCGGAATATGCTACTCGTAATTGTACGAGATATTTATTACTCTTGCACAATCTCCTTCTTTTACAGACTTTATTAAAGTGATTTCTGTATCTTCTGCCGCAAGTGATTCGAACAAAGTCTTATTAATAGTTTTCTTTGAAAGCAATGTCGTTATGCTGTCTTGAATGTGAAAGACTTTAAACTCGCCTTTTACATTCTCTAATTTACCGAGACTTTTTTTAGATATGGGATCGATAATATCTGGACCTTGTTCAAAGATTACAAATTCCATTGATTTTACGACACCATCATTTGAGCCTTTATTAATGACAATCTTACCAGGCTGAATAACAGCAGCGACTCTTACGTCTTTTATATCTTGTATTTGTGGGGTTTTAAACTGCATAGCTATCTATTTTAACAATGTTACGGACTATTATATTTTTAAGTGTTTTAGCATCGCCTTTTTCGAGCGACTTAACAACAGATTTATATCCCTCTTTAAATTCCTCATCAATCATCTTAATTTTAATCTGTGTGTATTCATCTTGCACGTGATACACGTAAGCTGAACCTACAAAGACCTCACAGATATTGTCAATAAAATAAATTGAGACCATAGTGTTATGAGGTAGAAGTGGACTATTCTCGGTAAGAACTATCTCCCCATTATTGATAATACTTATAACCTTGAATTTTCCGCTGCTATGAGTCTTTAGTTTAGCTCCTGCATCATTTATAATCTTGACAAGTATTAGCACGACAAAAACAAATATCACAATAGCCGCTATAAGCCACTTAATGCTAACAAGAGCAGTCCAGTCTATAAAAATAGAAACAACACCAAATATACCGCCAATAATTCCTATTAGCAGCGATATACCATTAAACGACAGTACCCTTGATATTACATCTTTCATTTATAAGTATTTTTTTTAGTATAGCTTGTTTTTGCTCGGGTGCTTTATCTATCACGTTTTGTGCCTTGGCTATTTCTGCCTCTAGTTTTTCTATTTTTGCTACTATTTTATTTTGTTCATCAATAGTTGCTAGTGGTATTGCAAACTCTTCTAATTGCAGTTTGGTAATCGCTTCTCTCGATGTCGCTCCCTTGGCAATAGTTAATAGCTCTTCTTTTCCTATGATAAGCATATACATAAGATATTTTGGCAATACAACGCCTGCTTTAGGTCTAATAATAGCTACGTGTTGGTTTACTCTTGCTGGCAATAAGGCATTATCAACAATACAGCATCTTGCAACAGAAGCTCCTGTGATATTAAATAGCACGTCATCACTTTTCACAGTTACGCCATCTAACGCTTTCGCTTGCTTATCATCAATATACGTCAAGCCATCTTTTACAAATTTATTGTCATATATATTTTGACTTCTGATAAAAGTAATACCCTCGGTTTTGTATACACCTGATCCACCTCGTGGCGTTGCCCCACTTCCTATTTTGTCTGTAATATCACCTAATCTAACTTTTTTACCTGTGAGAGAACTCACCAGAGATATTATAGATTCTTTTATCTTGATAATATTTATTGAGCATTCATTAGCTAAGTTGTCTACTACATTGATGTCATCCACAATAGATTGCTGAATCTCCATTGGAGGCAATGGCATATCGAATGCTTTTATTTTTTCAGCATTTAGGTTTGGCTGCGTTAAGGCAATACTATTTGCCTCTACTTGATCCCAGTACATTTGAGACTGAGTAAAAAAGAAAAAATAATATGGAACAACCTTTGTTGTATCTAAATTTAATCGAATTAAATACGATGCAAATATCATATCTTCATATTTATCACGAAGATATATTGCAGACTTTCCTACACTTCCACTTCTTGCTATTACAACATCATTATTATGTAACAGAAATTGATTCTTTATTTCATTAGTAGGGTTAATATATTTAAATTCATTAGTTTGGCTGATTGTACCATCAATATTTATGTCTGTTATTCTTAAGTATCGTACAGAACCAGTATTTGTCGCTTTGTCTGTATAACCATATTGTGTTTCTGTTATACTTCCTACTTTTACGATATCCCACTTACTCTCAATTTTTACTTTTTTTTTAACCGATGTAGACAATCCCTTCTCGAAATCAGCTCTATCAAAAGTCATCATATCGACCAAATGGGCACGTGATACATTCTTCTGCATAGATTCAGCTATCTCGCTGCTGATATCGCCGTTAAATGCCTTGTAAATGTATGTACTTGCCTTGTCTGGATTATCGTAGACCTCTGCATCAAAGAGCTGTGTACACTCCTCAATGTGTTTGTCTCGTTGGATTGGGTGGATTCCCTCGCTACCCTTTCTATTCGAGAACTCATAGCCCAAGAAACGTTTCTCCTCATCCTTAGAGCCACTCTTTACGAGTACTACAGTCTGAGGGTATGCAACGATAAAGTAGAAGAGCTTATCGCACTCCAAACTTAGCACCTCTTCCCAGAATTTAGCCTCGTTAGAAGCCTTAATCTTCTTGCGGTAGTCTTTGTATATATCACTCTTTTGAACAGCCTCATTTGGCTCTTTATTCAAGAGTGTTAAGTAATCAGCGAATGAGATCTCACCCCATACGTGTGACAGATATTTAGCAACAGGTGTCTCGACCTTATTAATTGTTACATCTTTATTATCAACAAAGAACTTCTTTACTGCTGTAAGTATATTCTCGTTCTCAAAATTATTGCGACGACGCAAGAACAACACAACTGTATTTGTTCCAGTAGCCATAAATGTATTGCTGCCAAGTTCGGTGATTGCGATAATCTCGAAGTACTTCAATATTATCTCACGTGTTTTGGTGTATATGCCTGTATTACTCAATATAGAGCTTGGCAGAATCACACCTGTGACACCACCATCCTTGAGTAGTTGCTTTGTTCTCTCTATGAAAAGACACTCAATCTCAGAACTGTTGTCAGTCAGATGGCTATATATGTCGAAATCATTGGCTGAGTAAAGGTCTCCTGTTGTCTGTTTGAATGATGAAACAGAGTATGGAGGGTTGCTAAGCAATATATCGAACTGTTGATTATCTTTTGTGCCGTCAGCTTTGCCTTTGCTTAGTCTGCCCTTGTAACTCTTCGTGTTAGAGAAGTTAGCCAAACCATCTCCTAAGATAACGTTAGCCAAGCCATCTCCGTGAAGGTAACAGCCAACTTTGCCGACTTTTACTAAGCGGTAATCTTTCTCGATGCCGTAAACATATTTAGGTGCCCACGCAAAGTGGTTAAGCTGCCAATGAGATATTAAATTATGTGTCTCCTCGATATATTTATCGGGAGTAATTTTAGTTATAATCTTCTGTATCTCGTGCATATACTCCGTAATGAAGTGTCCGCTACCAGCGGCATAGTCAATCATATATGGGAGAATATCGCCATCCTTATGCTTTAGCCTATCTGCAACAATTGTGTTTACGGGCAGGCTCTTTATTATAAATTGAGATACAGGGACAGGTGTAAAAAATTGACCAGCCTCTTGTTTAAGACCAGTAGTAAGTAACAACTCAAAGAAATCTGAAAGGTATTGTTGCCTTTTGTTGTAACGTATGCGATAACCTTGCAGCAACTCAACAACCTCTTTTACAACCTTAGCATTCTCCTCAAATGACTCTGCATCGTAAACCTCTTTGATTGCAAACTCATTATTCTTTTCCAAACGGAGCATCTTCATCTGTTTGAGTATATACTCTTTTAGGATAGGATCTATAGAACTATCACAACGCTTGTGGAAGTCCTCTTCACTAAAGTCGCTAACCTTACGATCAAGAAATTTATCCATTCCTTTAGCGTAAAGATCAGTTAAGCGAAGTTGAAAATCAACGTGATTATCAACACCTTCTTTCCATTGAAATGATAATTCGTCATCGGCATTAGATGATGTTTCATCGTAAACCTTGCACAAGAACAAAGTGAATATCTTATTGAATGCATTGCCCTTGTCGGATACTACATTGTGTCGCAGAATCTCAAGGAAGCGATTGAAGATGAAACTTGAATCCTCGTGTCTTATAACCTTTAACTGTGCTTTTGTAAGAGCCTTGCTCTGGAAGTTATACGGTACAACCCACTCATCAAAGACTCCATTATCTTTTGTGAGTTTGTTC
>JBCQVS010000051.1:0-13117 GCA_047172885.1 Rikenellaceae bacterium
ATCATCGAGAGCGGAGCACTGAAAACCCCTGAGCTGATCCGCGCAGCCTCGCTACTTTCGATCTTCGCGGGAGCCGATTTCGTGAAGACCTCGACAGGTAAGATCGACATCGCTGCAACTCCCGAGGCGGCCGTGGTGATGTGCCAAGCCATTAAGGATCACTACGATGCAACGGGCGTCAAGGTCGGCTTCAAGGTCGCAGGAGGCGTCCGCACCCCCGAGGATGCCGCGCTATATTACACCATCGTCGAGGAGATTCTGGGCACGGAGTGGCTCACTACGGACCTCTTTAGAATCGGCGCCTCGTCAGCTGCCAACAACCTCCTCTCGGCTATTGAGGGGGGTGAGGTTCGGTATTACTAGGTTTTAGGGAATATATTTATTTTGCAGCCCGTTGGGCTGCTCGCCCTCTGCGCACTTTTGTTCCAAAAGTGCTTTTTTAGGAGGGAGGGCGATTGACCTAGGACTGCGCCTAATGCCGGCGCGGGCACTAAGCGAGCTTGGATACGGAAAACTTCGTTTTCCTTATTATCAACTTGTGTTAGCAACATTAAGCTGCCACTCGGCTTGGGAGAGTTTTTGCAAAGCAAAAAAAATAAAAAATGGTTACTTATTAGTGTCGAGCTCGCTCGAAAAACTAATAAGTAACCATTTTTTTATTTCGATGATCCAAAGGATCAGCGCCCCAAGACGCAATAAAAGATCAGCTCTGCGGGGAGCACCCCGCCGCCGCCCGCGCAGGGCAGTCCGAAACTAACGCAACGTAAGAAGCAACCTACTTAGCATAAGAAACCGAACGAATCTCACGGATCACCGTGATCTTCACCTGACCTGGGTAGGTCATCTCGTCCTGGATCTTCTTAGCGATATCGTGCGATAGTGCCTCAGTCTCCTGATCGGATAGCTTCTCCGCACCGACGATCACGCGCAACTCGCGACCCGCCTGGATAGCGTAAGTCTTAAGCACGCCAGGGTACGACTGTGCGATATCCTCCATATTCTTGATGCGCTTGATGTAGCTGTCGACCACCTCGCGGCGAGCACCTAGGCGAGCTCCCGAGATCGCATCACACACCTGAATAATAGGCGAGTAGAGCGAGGTCATCTCGACCTCATCGTGGTGAGCGCCAATGGCGTTGCATACATCTGGCTTCTCCTTGCAGCGCTCCGCGAGCTTCATACCAATTATTGCGTGAGGTAGCTCTGGCTCATTGTCAGGCACCTTACCGATATCGTGTAGAAGACCTGCACGACGTGCGATCTTAGGGTTCATGCCAAGCTCAGAGGCCATGATTCCTGCGATGTTAGCAGTCTCACGAGCGTGTTGCAGCAAGTTTTGGCCATACGATGAGCGGTATTTCATCTTACCTACAAGACGGATGATTTCGGGGTGTAGACCGTGAATTCCAAGGTCAATCGCGGTGCGCTTACCCACCTCTACGATCTCCTCCTCGACCTGCTTTTGAACCTTGCCGACAACCTCCTCGATGCGAGCAGGGTGGATACGGCCGTCAGTGACCAATTGGTGGAGCGCTAGGCGTGCCACCTCGCGACGTACGGGGTCAAATCCGCTGATGATAATCGCCTCAGGGGTGTCATCCACCACAATCTCGACGCCTGTTGCAGCCTCCAATGCGCGGATGTTACGACCCTCACGGCCGATGATACGTCCTTTCACTTCGTCGCTGTCGATGTTGAACACGGTCACCGAATTCTCGATAGCTGTCTCGGTCGCCACGCGTTGGATCGAGGTCACCACGATACGTTTTGCCTCACGAGCAGCGTTGAGCTTCGCCTCTTCGATAGTCTCGTTGATATATGCCTCAGCCTCGGTTTTCGCCTCAGCCTTCATGTTCTCAACTAATTGAGTCTTAGCCTCTTCTGAGCTTAGGCCAGATATCTGCTCGAGGCGTACGTTTTGCTCCGAGATGATTTTCTCGATCTCCTCTTTCTTACCCTCGAGTGCCTCGATCTTGTTGTTTAGTTGGTCGCGGAGTGTGTTGTTCTCTTTGACTTTCTTCTCCACCTCGCGTTGTTGGTTTTGAAGATTTTGCTCGATCTGCTTTGCTCGATTCTCGCTTTGCGCCACCTCTTGGTTGCGTTTGTTCACTGCGCGGTCGTGCTCGCTTTTGAGCTGAATAAATTTCTCTTTTGCTTGGAGCATACGCTCCTTCTTGATTATCTCGGCATCGGATGTTGCTTTGTCGATTATCGCCTTGGCCTTGTTATTAGCTCCATTTTTCGCTAATATATTGCTCACTACGGCGTAGATGACAACGGCAACGATCGCAGTGACGAGGGCGATTATAACGGTCATTCCTGTGATGTGCATTTAGTTTGTTATTGTTGTTAAAAAGTTAATGTTAAAAAAAAGCCCGCACAGACCCCTCATCATTGTTTGACGAATCTGCTGATAAGTCATAAGTGGAGCTGCCTTAAATCGCAATCTTCCAATGGTACTCCGAAGAGGACACCCGAGGGTTAAGGCCTGATTTTGAGGAAATGAGCTTGACTCCAATGTATAGAATGTTCAGAATCGCAAAGCTTGAGGAATCTATGCGGGTAGATTGCCTATGTAAAGAACGTTGTGGGGGCTTTTTGCTCTCCACTTACTTGTGTCTATATATCTATTTTAATCCGTTTAAGTAGCTGTCTATCTGCTCCTTAATTGTCACCAGTGCGTCGATGTCTTCTTGTTGGAGCGACCCTTCACGCTTGGCATTTATATTGACTATTGCCAATTTGAGTGCCGCCATCGCTAGGTAGTCTCTGTCGGCAAACTCCTTGATATTATGTTGTTGAAACTCCGAGACTAGGTAATTCACTTCGCGTTCGGCCAATCGATATATCTCCTCCGCATCGCTCTCGATTGCGAAAGGGTAGTTACGACCTGCCAACATAAGATTTATCGACTGCTTGCCCATTGTTTCAAATTTTATTAGTTCGAAGCACTCTCTTGCTCCTGCTCAACTTTATTCAGCAGAGCTATACATCGGTCAACCTCCCGCATTAGTTGGTTTACTCTAGCTCGTGCCTTGTTTTTATCTGTGTTGTTACCCCCTAGCGCTACGCTTAGCCTTAGTGACGAGATCTCGGAGCTCTGCTCGGCTGTCTTCTCCTGCAATTCGCGACGCTCCTTTGTGAGAGAGTCGATCTGCTCTTGCATGGTGGCATTGAGCTCCGCAAGGCGCTTGTGGTCAGCCATAAGTGCCGCTACTTGAGCCTCTAACTCCTTTATGATACTCTTTTCTGCCATGCTTCTGCCATGCTTTGAAGTTCTTCTTTTTACCGCTCGCTTAGTCGCTACGTTGTAATCAACAATTCAAAGATATGTATAATTTTTTTAATTTACAAATTTGGGTGGGTTTTTGATCTATTGACTCGAGGCTAAATCACTCGCGCAAAAAGATCGTACTCCTCGGCATCGGTGATCTCCACGGTGTAGAATTCACCCTCCTCAAGATCGACATCCTCGCAAGGAATCAAAATCTCGCAGTCGACATCGGCCGAATCGTACTCTGAACGTGCGACGTAGTAATCGCCTTGCAGTGAGTCAATTACAACCTTTATTCTCTGCCCAATTCGCTGCTGATTATTCTCGAGTGATATCTGATTTTGAAGCATCATAATTCGCTCCACGCGACTCTCCTTGACCTCCCCGGGAACGTCATCGGTAAGAGAATCAGCCGAATATGTCCCCTCCTCGGGTGAGTATGGGAATACGCCAAGGCGCTCGAAACGCACGTCACGCACAAATTGAAGTAGCTCCTCGAAATCCTCCTCCGTTTCGCCTGGATATCCCACAAGCATGGTTGTTCGGAGCACCAAATCGGGGATCGCTGAGCGAAGCCTATCGACAAGGGTGTAGGCCTCGGCCTTGGTGTGTCGGCGCTTCATCGAGCGGAGCATATTGTCCGAGATGTGTTGGAATGGAATATCGAGGTAGTTGCAGATCTTCGCCTCGCGTGCCATCACCTCGATCACATCCTGGGGGAAGCCAGTAGGGTAGGCGTAGTGGAGACGAATCCACTCGATCTCGTCGATCTTGCAGAGCTCGGTGAGAAGTTCTGCTAGACGGCGTTTCCCGTAAAGATCAACTCCGTAATATGTTGTGTCTTGGGCAATTATTACAAGTTCGCGCACTCCCTTTGCGGCCAACGATCGAGCCTCTGTAAGTAGCTCCTCGATAGGCACCGAGGTGTGACGACCGCGGATCAGCGGAATGGCGCAGTAGCCACATTTCCAATCGCAACCCTCCGAAATTTTCAAGAATGCGTAGTGCTCGGGGGTAGTCACCACGCGCTCTGTCTCGAGCTCCTTGCGGTGCTCGCCACCCAATTTTTCGATCACCGATGGCCAATCCTTGACTCCGAAATATTGATCTACTTCGGGGATCTCCTCGCGTAGGTCGTCGGCATAGCGCTCCGAGAGGCATCCAACAACGTAAAGCTCGTCGATTAATCCCTCCTCCTTGGCCTGTGCCGCTTGCAAGATCATCTCCACGGACTCCTCCTTGGCATCGCCGATAAATCCGCAGGTGTTGATCACAACTACCTGAGCATCAAGCGAGTCGGAGTCAAACTCTACGTCATATCCAGCCGCCTCGGCTTGCGCCATAAGGTGCTCCGAGTCGACTACATTCTTGGAGCATCCTAGGGTAATAAAATTAATTTTTCTCATCGCCAAATAGTGCGTTTACAAACTCCTCGCTTTGGAACATGCGGAGCTGGTCGACACCCTCTCCGATGCCGATGTAGCGTACTGGAATACTAAATTGGTCGCTAATGCCGATCACCACACCGCCCTTGGCTGTGCCATCTAACTTGGTGACAGTGAGCGACGTAACTTGTGTCGCTTGGGTGAAATGCTTAGCCTGCTCGAATGCGTTTTGGCCTGTTGAGCCATCGAGCACAAGCATCACCTCGTGCGGTGCATCGGGGATCACCTTAGCCATCACGTTGCGGATCTTGGTGAGCTCGTTCATCAGGCCGATCTTGTTGTGAAGACGTCCCGCGGTGTCGATCAAAACTACGTCGGCACCATTCGCCACAGCCGATTTCAAGGTGTCGTATGCCACCGATGCGGGGTCGGAACCCATATCTTGGCGCACCATTGTCGCCCCTGCGCGGTCGGCCCAGACGCCTAGTTGCTCGATTGCTGCTGCACGGAATGTGTCGGCAGCACCTATGTATACCTTGCGGCCTGCTGCTGTGAGCTTCGAGGCGAGTTTTCCGATCGTTGTGGTTTTACCCACGCCGTTTACTCCCACGACCATCATTACGTAGGGCACGCCAGGCTTCACCTCGATTCCAAAATCTTGTTTGGATGCTGAGGCTTCCTCGAGGAGCTTGGCGATCTCGCTGCGGAGGATGCCTTGCAATTCGCTTGTGCCGAGGTATTTATCCTTCGCCACGCGCTGCTCGATGTTGCGGATGATCTTCACGGTTGTGTCCACGCCCACGTCGGAGGTTATCAGCACCTCCTCCAATTCGTCGAGCACCTCATCGTCTACGGTTGTGCGACCAGCTATGGCGCGGCTCAGTTTCGAGAATATTCCGCTCTTTGTACGTTCTAGGCCTGCGTTGAGCTCCTCTTGTTTTTTCGGCTCTTCGACTTTTGTCTCGGGAGTCGCTTCGGCTTTAGGCTCGCTATTTTTCTTTTTGAAAAGGTCAAAAAATCCCATAATTATAATATTTAAAGTGAAAAACGAAGTTTTTCGTATCCAAGCTTGCTTGGCGGCCGCCCGCTGTTAGGGCAGTCCCCAACTACCTCTGCTTACGCAAAAAACACTCAATAGTATTTTCCATCAAGCAGCAAATAGTCATAGGTCCCACGCCACCTGGCACAGGAGTAATCACGGATGCCTTAGGCTCGATAGCCGCGAAGTCAACATCTCCGCACAACTTGCCAGTCTCAGGATCGCGATTCACACCCACATCAATCACAACCGCCTGGTCACCCACCATGTCGGCAGTGACGAACTTCGGACGACCGATAGCCACCACCAAGATCTCCGCCTCGCGAGCTACCTGCGCAAGGTTCTTGGTGCGGCTGTGCGCGATGGTCACCGTTGCATTCTCGTCAGTGAGCAATTTCGCTACGGGAAGTCCCACGATGTTGCTGCGTCCAATCACCACCGCCTTCTTGCCGCTGATCTCTACACCAGCTACCTTCATCATCTTGATAATGCCCTTAGGCGTGCAGGGAAGTGTACACTCCTGCTTTGTCCACAATGCTGCGACATTTAGCGGGTGGAAGCCGTCAACATCCTTGCCTTTGTCGATTGCGGCAATCACCTTGTCCGAGTCAATGTGTTTAGGCAGAGGCAGTTGCACAAGTACACCATCCACCGTGTCGTCACAATTCAGATTGTCGATAATTGTTAATAACTCCGCCTCGCTGATCGACTCATCGTGGCGAATTGTTGTATTTTTGATTCCCACCTCTTCCGAAGCCTTCGCCTTGCCACGTACGTACGATACGCTGCCGGGGTCCTCACCTACGAGGATCACCACTAGGTGTGGCACTCGGCCATATTTCTCGGGGAAACCCTTTACCTGCTCGGCCATCTCTACTTTGAGCGACGATGCCAACTCTTTTCCGCTTATAATCATAATATCTCTTTTTTCGTTATTTTATCGCCCAGTGGCCAATATCCGTGCGGTGGAAAAGTGCATCGCACTCAACCTTTGCAACCTTTGCCAAGGCATCTTTTTGCGCTTCGGCCAAGTCGGCACCCTTGCCCACAACGAGCAATACTCGACCGCCAGCTGTGACAATTTTTCCCTCTTTTAGCGCTGTTCCCATGTGGTAAACGCCCTCGAGTGAGTCCAATCCTCCGATCTCAAATCCCGATGGATATGAGCCTGGATAGCCTTTCGAAGCCAAGACAACGCCAAGTGTAGCGAAGTCGTGCCACTCAATCGAGATCGGTGCGCTGTCGGCAATAGAGGAGAAAACGTCGTAAATATCGCTCTTGAGGCGAGGCAAAACAACCTCGGTCTCAGGGTCACCAAAGCGAGCGTTGAACTCTATAACCTTGATGCCGTTTGCGGTTTTTATTAGGCCGCCATAGAGCACACCACTAAATGAATACCCCTCCTCAACCATCGCTGCTGCCGTAGGTTTCATCACATTCTCGAGTGTGTAGGCCTCATCCTCGGCCGTGATAAATGGCACTGGCGAGTAGGCTCCCATGCCTCCCGTGTTAGGCCCTTTGTCACCATCGAATGCGCGTTTGTGATCCTGCGCAATGGCCATTGGATAGACCTCTGTGCCATCCACGAAGCACATAAACGAGAATTCAGGACCCTCCAAGAACTCCTCGATCACAACTTTGCCCTCGCCAAACTTACCATCGAGCAACATATCGCGAAGTGCCTCCTCAGCCTCCTCCAAGGTTGTTGGGATCACTACGCCCTTGCCTGCTGCTAGGCCATCGTACTTCAATACTGTTGGTAGGCTGCCCGCCCGCACGTATGCCATCGCCGCCTCGAAGTCGGTGAAGGTCTCGAACGATGCCGTTGGGATCGCGTGGCGCTTCATAAGCTCCTTGGCGAACTCCTTGCTCGACTCGATTTGTGCCGCTGCCTTGGTTGGGCCAAAGATACGTCGACCATCGGCCTTGAACACATCGACAACGCCCGCAGCCAATGCCACCTCGGGACCAACAACGGTAAGGTCAATCGCGTGGATCTCAGCGAATTGGCGAAGTTTCTCCACCTCGGTCTCCTTGATTGCTACACACTCGGCTTGGGTTGCGATACCCGCATTGCCTGGTGCACAGTAGATCTTCGATACCTGCGTCGAACGACTCAGCGCATCGACTATTGCGTGGCAGCGTCCTCCGCCGCCTATTACTAGTACTTTCATTGTTTTTGGTTTATTAATGCTTGAAGTGACGCATACCTGTGAAGATCATTGATATTCCGCACTCGTTAGCCTTTGCGATCGAGTCTGCATCGCGCATGCTGCCACCTGGTTGTACGATCGCATTCACGCCATACTCTGCGGCCAATGTTACGCAGTCATCGAATGGGAAGAAACCATCCGAAGCTAGGGTGATGCCCTCAGTTGCGCCTTTGGCTTTCGCCTGATTTAGAGCGATTTCCGCTGAGCCGATACGGTTCATCTGTCCTGCTCCAACGCCCAAAGTCTGACCACCTTTCACCGCTACGATAGCGTTCGACTTGACGTGCTTCACTACTCTCCATCCGAACTCCATGTCCGAGAGTTGGCTCTCAACAGGCTTGGTCTCAGTCACGGCCATATCTAGCTTCACATCAACGGTCTCAGTGTCCAAGTCCTGAACCAAAAGGCCGCCATTCACGCTAACATATTGCTGTGGTTTCGCCTCCGCTGAGCTCATGTCGACCTCCAAAAGGCGAAGGTTTTTCTTGGTGCAAAGTACCTCCAACGCCTCAGGGGTGAATGCAGGTGCCATGATGATCTCCAAGAAGATTGGCTTCATAAGTTCGGCCACCTCAGCTGTAACTGTCTGATTTGTAGCTACAATACCGCCAAAGATGCTCACTGTGTCAGCCTCGTACGCCTTTGTCCATGCCTCCACTACGTTGGCGCCTGTTGCAGCTCCGCAAGGGTTCATGTGCTTTAGACCTACGCAGAATGGCTCGCTGAATTCGCGAACGATGGCCAATGCTGCGTTAGCATCTTGGATGTTGTTGTATGATAACTCCTTGCCGTTTAGTTGCTTAGCTGAGGCCAATGAGTATGATGTTGCCGCAGGTGCTGCGAAGAACTTAGCCTCTTGGTGAGGGTTCTCGCCATAGCGAAGTGATTGCTTAAGGTCGAATTCGAGGAATAGTTTCTCGTTAAGACCAGCGTTCTTGCGCATAAATGTTGAGATCATCATGTCGTACTCTGCGGTGTGGGTGTATGCCTTTGCCGAGAGCTCAAAACGTGTTTTTAGCTCGGTGTTGCCTGTCGCTTTGATCTCCTCGATGATCTGCGCGTAGTCTGCAGGGTCGCACACTACCGTCACATCGTTGAAGTTTTTCGCTGCGCTGCGAAGCATCGATGGGCCACCTATGTCGATGTTCTCGATGGCGTCGGCTAGCTCCACATTTGGCTTTGAGATCGCCTCGCGGAATGGGTATAGGTTCACGCACACAAGGTCGATAAACTCGATGTTGTTCTCGCGAAGTGCCTCGAGGTGGCTCTCATCGTCACGACGTGCTAGCAATCCTCCGTGGACATTTGGGTGAAGGGTTTTCACGCGACCGTCGCAGATCTCGGGGAATCCTGTGATGTCACTGATGTTGATAACCTCTACTCCGCTCTCTGCGAGTAGTTTCATTGTGCCGCCTGTGGCGATGATCTCCCAACCTTGGGCTACTAGCTCGCGTGCGAATTCTACGAGTCCGCTTTTGTCGCTTACGCTGAATAATGCTCTTTTCATATTTTTTGTCGTTTTAAATTTTTTTTCACGTCATCCCAGACTTGATCTGGGATCTACAACCCCTGCTACTTAGCTGGAATATGTTAAATTAGATCCACTCGCTCTTGTAGATCCCAGATCAAGTCTGGGATGACGGGTTTATATCTGCAATAACAAGTCTTTGCACGCAACTCACATAAAGCGGATGCTCCACCCCATGCACAAGTGTCTCCAACTCCTCCAAGTCACCCCCCTCATACCGAAAAGCCACCTGGTCAATAATGCCGCCACTATCGAGCTCCTCCGAGACGAAGTGTATAGTAACCCCAAAGAGCTTCACGCCATACTCCAGAGCCTGCTCGATCGCTCGAGCACCTTTGAATGCCGGCAAGAGCGAGGGATGCACATTAATTATCCGCCCCTCGAAAGCCCCCAAAAGGGTACTCCCTACAATACGCATATATCCCGCTAGACAAACTAGCGAGACATTTTCTGAAAGTAGGCGCTCCACAATAAGTGCCTCATACTCAGCCTTGGAGTCGTAATCCCGTGGCGAAAGTACCAAGGTGGGTATCGATAACCGCTCGGCCCGAGCAATCACCCCCGCCGAGGGTTTATCACAGATCATCACCGCAACTTCGGCCGTAATTCGCCCATCGAGACAGGCCGTTGCTAGTGCCTCGAAGTTGCTGCCATTACCGCTGGCGAAGATTGCTATGCGTTTCATATGCTTTGGTTTTTGTAATGTTGCGTTTGTTGCTTACTGCCCTGCGCGGGCGGCGGCGGGGTGCTCCCCGCGGAGCTGTACTTTTGCGTTTGGGGCTTAGAACTTAACAGTTCTAAGATTTTCGAATTCCACTGATTTCTCGAATAAATTCGAAAATCAGCTGAATTCGAAAATTTTCTCAAACACCTTTGGTGTTTGAACCCCAATCGAGGTTCATTGCTTTATTTAACCGTTTCTTTTTCCTTTCGCCGCTTCTTTCTCACGTCATCCCAGACTTGATCTGGGATCTACAACCCCTGCTACTCTGCTGGAATACGTTAAATTAGATCCACTCGCTCTTGTAGATCCCAGATCGAGTCTGGGATGACGTGAGGAAGAGTCGGCTCAAGGTATTTGAATCCTGACTGAGGCTACCCAATCAAGATTACTTGCTTAAATTATCTCGACCAAGCCCGCTTTATCGGTGATCTTACCGATAATGGTTGCTCTTTCACCTGCAGCCGTCAAGACGTCAATCGCCTTTTGTGCCTCAGCCTCATCGAGTGCGATAACCATACCTACACCCATGTTGAAGATGTTGAACATCTCGCGGTGAGCTACACTACCCTCACGCTCAAGGAAGCGGAAAACTGGTAGAATCTCCCAGCTGCCCTCAGTGATCTCGATACCCATATCGTCTTTCAAGATGCGAGGGATATTTTCGTCAAAACCACCACCCGTGATGTGGCTAATGCCGTGAACATCACACGATTTGACAACCTCCAAAACAGGCTTGATGTAAATTTTTGTTGGGGTCAAAAGAACCTCACCCAGAGGCTTATCACCCAACTCAGGATATACCTTGTGAAGATCCGAACCGCTATCAGCGACGATCTTACGAACTAGCGAGAAGCCATTCGAGTGAACGCCACTCGATGCTACTCCCACAAGCACATCACCAACCTTGACCTTAGATCCGTCGATAAGTTCCGACTTCTCGACAACGCCACACGTGAAACCTGCGATATCATACTCGCCATCGGTATACATGCCTGGCATCTCGGCAGTCTCACCACCGATAAGTGCGCAACCCGATTGGCGACAACCCTCGGCAACACCCGCAACGATAGCCTCGATCTTAGCAGGCTCGTTGTGACCCACGGCCACATAGTCCAAAAAGTAGAGAGGCTCAGCACCTTGCGCCAACACATCGTTCACACACATAGCCACGGCATCCACGCCGATCGTGTCGTGCTTATCCATCTCGAAAGCGAGTTTGAGCTTCGTACCTACGCCATCGGTGCCGCTAACCAGAACTGGCTCTTTAACACCAAGTGCCGAAAGGTCGAACATACCTCCAAAGGCTCCAATATTACCCATAACCCCCAAGCGCGAAGTAGATGCAACGTGCTTTTTGATACGCGCTACAACCTCGTAACCTGCCTCAAGGTTTACGCCTGCCTTTTCATAACTCTCTGCCATAACTTTTATATTTTCTTTATATTAATACCATTTTTCTTATCCGCACCGTATAGATCCGTTGGGTAGTCGCCCGTGAAACATGCTGTGCATAACTCCTTACGGTCACCCGCCTTGAAGAGCAACTCTGGGGAAAGGAACACCAAGGAATCAGCTCCCAAGAACTCCTGCGCCTCGGCGGCATCCATCTTGTACGACAACAAATTATCCTGCTCCGAGGTGTCGACACCATAGAAGCAAGGGTTGCGATACTCGGGGCTGGCGATACGCACATGCACCTCGGTCGCTCCCGCCTCCTTAAGCATCCTCACGATTCTCTTCGAGGTTGTTCCGCGCACGATCGAGTCGTCCAACAGTGCCACTCGCTTACCCTCGACAATGCCTCTCACGGCCGAGAGCTTCATCCTTACACCCTTTTCGCGCATAGCTTGCGAGGGTTGGATAAAGGTGCGACCGATATATTTGTTCTTGATAAGTCCCATCTCGTAGGGCTTGCCACTCGCCTCGGCATATCCCATCGCAGCGCTAAGGCTAGAATCGGGAACTCCCACAACGATATCGCACTCACATGGCGCCTGCTCCCAAAGTAGCTTACCAGACTCCTTACGGAATTTGTGGACGTTGCATCCCTCGATATCTGAGTCGGGACGTGCGAAGTAAACATACTCCATTGCGCACATATTGTAGTGACGATATTGCGAATAGAGTGTAGAACGTAGGCCATGGTGGTCGATCGAAACGATCTCACCTGGCTCGACATCGCGAAGGTACTCCGCTCCGACAACATCCAAACCGCAAGTCTCGCTGCTTACCACATAACCATCGCCCAATTTACCAATCGAGAGTGGACGCAAGCCATATTTATCGCGACACGCGTAGATCCTATTCTCGGTCATAATCAAAAATGCAAAGGCACCCTCGATCATATTCAGCGCATCGACAATGGCCTCAATGCGATTCACCGTGCCCTTATCCTTTTTGATCAGGTGGGCTAGAACCTCACTATCCGAACTCGATTGGAACAAACTTCCGTTATTTTCTAAGTAGCGACGCAATTGATCCGAGTTCACCAGATTACCGTTGTGCGCCATCGCGAAATCGCCATTTGTATGGCGGAAGTAAAACGGCTGGATATTCTCCGCAGCATTGCCTCCCGATGTTGAGTAGCGCACATGACCAATGGCCATCGAGCCTGGTAGCTTCTCTAATTTAGCCTCGTTGAAAACCTCTGAAACAAGACCCTCGCCACGAACGCGACTAAAGCCCTCTTGTTTGTCGACCGCCACAATTCCGCAACTCTCTTGTCCGCGGTGTTGCAGTGTGTGAAGTCCATAGTAGGTGAGTGACGAAGCGTCGGGCACTCCCCACACTCCGAACACACCACACTCCTCATGAAGCTCACGGTCGCTTACACATTGCATCATAGCGCCTATGCCTCCAACTTTTGTAGACGAGCCAAGATCTCCTCGTAAGCCTCGATAACCTTACCTAGGTCACGACGGAAACGGTCTTTGTCTAGCTTCTCGTTAGTTGAC
>JBCQVS010000052.1:0-12734 GCA_047172885.1 Rikenellaceae bacterium
GCTATGGCGGCTATCTCTAGCTCGCTCTACGCTCAATCATCGTCACTTAATTGGAATGTAAGCGACAAGACCACAATCACACTTGGTGGATTTGTTCGCGCAAATACAACCTACGACTTCGATGGTAGCCTCTCGGGATTAGATTTCATCTCAACAAATATCGCCTCATCACCATCGTACAGCGACGAGGGTTGCCTAGGTTTCGACGCTTCGGCATCTCGCATCTGGTTGATGATCAACCAAGGAACCGACAACTTGGGCAACGTGAAGGTCTACTTCGAGGGTGACTTCCGCGGCACAAACAGCGCATTCCGTTTCCGCCAGGCATTTGTTGAGTTCAAGGGATTTGTAGCGGGTCAAACATGGAGCTTCTTCACTGATCTTCCTGCTCAAGCACCAACGATGGATATCATCGGAGTGGGTTCACGCTCTTTCTTCCGCACGGCTCTATTCGGTTATCGCTACTCGATCAATGATCAACTTTCGGCGGGTATCTCGCTCGAGTCACCTGCGCTAACTACCGATTATATTAGTGGATACGAGCCAGTTAGCCAACGCATGCCAAATATTCCAATCTACATCCAAGCCAAAGGTGGCATGGGTCACATCAAGGCTGCGGCAGTATTCCGCTCGCTTCAATATGGCGATATCTCGAGCCAAGAGAGAGTCAATGTCGCAGGTTTGGGAGGTCAACTTTCGGGTAGCTTGAAGGCTTGCTCAGCGGTAACCATCTACGGTCAAGCCATTTACGGTAAGGGTATCAACACCTTCCTAAGTGATCTATCGACCGTTGGCGTTGGTCTTTCGGACGTGATGACACTCAATGGCAGCGATATGGAGGCTACACCTATGGGTGGCGCATCGTTGGGTCTTAGCGCAAAGCTAGCTCCAAAATGGTCGGCTGCACTCAGCGGATCACTCACTCGCAACTATGGCGACCAGGCCTACTTCGCAGGGGATTACAAGAGCACTAGCTTCGTAACCACCACCTTGATGTACAACCCAATTTCGAATATCACAGTCGGCCTAGAATACCTCAACGGTAGCCGCACCGATTTTGGAAGTGACACAGCAGCAGCTCAACGCCTTAGCTTCACTGTTATGTACACGCTATAACAACAAAAACATATCATATTAAACACTTACCATGATCAAAAAAATTACTACACTTCTTTGCTTATCAATACTATGCAGCTCAGCGCTTTACGCGCAGCAAACAGAGACTAAATCCAGCGAAAGTGAGCAAGAGAGTGAAACCTCAGTTGACCTAACACCTCAGCTCTTCGGCTCGGTACGCGCAAAGTATGAGCAGAGCACCGAGACGGACCTCCACCGCTTCAATGTGCGTAACTCACGCCTAGGAGTCAAGGGTAACACCTCCGAGAGTATGAGCTACCAAATTCAGATCGACTTCAACAACGAGGGAAGCATCTCGATTTTGGACTCTTACGTCACTTACAACTCAGGAAATTTCAAGTTCTCGTTGGGTCAACAGCAGTATCACTTCAATGCCGACTTGGATCGCGGACCTAGCAGCTCGCTCTTCTCGAACCGCTCGTTCTTGTCGAAGTACTTGACTACTTACTATAACGAGACTACATCGAAGACTATCGGCTCGCGCGATATCGGAGCTATTGCTAGCTATAAGTTGCCTACTACCCTACCCGTCTCAATCATGGCAGGTTTGATGAATGGCTCGGGTGCCAACAACCCCGAGTGGACACAAAGCGTTAACTTCGTAGGTCGCTTGACCGTGGGTGACCAAAAGGGTCTTCAGGGTGCTGCAAGTTACTACACGGGAACTACCCCCTATGCTCAAGATATTATGATGTATGGCGCTGAGCTACGCTACGCAGGTCAGGACTACTTGATTGAGTCGGCCTTTGCGGAGCGCAAGTTGGAGCAGGATGGTACACAGACACTCACCGCGGCACACGTGCATGGATACTATAACTTCCACATCGACAAGTGCGCTGCTATCGAGTATCTCGCGCCTCACTTGCGTTGGGATGTGGGTAATGGAATCGAGTTTGTGAATCAGCAGTCGCTGGCTGTGGATCGCTTCGATGCTAACCGCATCACTGTGGCGCTCAATATCGGATTCGCTAAGAAGTGGATCGGATCGGAGATTCGCTTGGCTTATGAGGAGTATCTTGTGGGCTCTAGCCATACCGACTCGGCTATTAATCCGCTGTTGCAGGATAAGTATACTATTGAGTTTATTGCTTCTTTCTAGGGGCTTTCGTTTCTGCTGTTTCGTTGGTTTCTTACTGCCCTGCGCGGGCGGCGGCGGGGTGCTCCCCGCGGAGCTAGTTTTTTGCTTCGCAAAAACCTCCCCAAACCGAGTGGCAGCTTACGTTGTCAACACTCATTAACAATTAAAACGTAAGGAAAGCTCTGCTTTCCGTATCCAAGCTTGCTTGGTGCCCGCGCGGCATTAGCGCAGTCCTAGGTCAATCGCCCTCCCTCCTAAAAAAACACTTTTGGAACAAAAGTGCGCAGAGGGCGAGCAGATCGCAGATCTGCAATACAAACTCAACGTTCACCTAAAACAACCCGCCCGTGCGTCATCCCAGACTCGATCTGGGATCTACAAAAGCGAGTGGATCTAACGCAACATATTCCAGCAGAGTAGCAGGGATTGTAGATCCCAGATCAAGTCTGGGATGACGGGAAAAATAAATCAGATCAAGGAAAATGAATCGGATTTCAAGCCTGGAATGACGTGAGGAAAAGTCCGATCAAGGAGTCTGGGATGACGTGAGAAAGAATCGGATCAAGGCGCAGTGATCAACCATTCGTCAACTTCTGCACAATTTATGTACTCTTTTAACACCTCTTTAATAATTAATCATTATCTTTGGGAAGTGTTAAGTAACAAACAGAAATTGTATCATGCCTCATAGCATTGAACAGAAAAAATATAGAACAGTAATAGTTTCCGACGTCCACCTAGGTTCGCAATGGTCATCGGCAAAGGAGGCTACGCGATTTATTCAGGAGAATAGTTGCGAGAGGTTGATCCTATGCGGTGATATCATCGACGGATGGGCCATTATGCGCGGCGCCAGGGAGAAGTGGAAACGCAAACATACCGAATTTATGAAGGCGGTGCTAGATATCTCGGTCGACTCGAAGGTGATCTACATCAAGGGAAACCACGATGACTTTCTCGAGAGAATAGTGCCAATCTCATTCGCGAATATTTCGCTTGTTAACGACTATATATTGGAGTGTGGTGACAAGCGCTACTTCGTGCTCCATGGTGACATCTTCGACAATATCACCACCTCGGCCAAGTGGCTCTCGAAGTTGGGGGATATTGGCTACTCGACGCTGCTGATGTTCAACCGCCTCTACAACTTCATCCGCCTGAAGCGTGGTTTGCCCGATGTGTCGTTCGCCTCGAACATCAAGCAGAGGGTCAAGACCTCGGTCTCGCAGCTGAGCAACTTCGAGGAGAATCTAGCCGAATTGGCTCGCTCGAAGAGGTGTCAAGGAGTTATCTGCGGACATATACATCGGCCCGAGATCAAGATGATCGACGGTGTTGAGTACCTCAATTCGGGTGATTGGATCGACTCACTCTCGGCACTGGTCGAAGATTTCGAGGGTAATTGGTCGCTAGTTTGGACCGAAAAAAAAGAGGACAACAAAGAGAAACAAAAAAAAGGTAAAGAAACAAAAGAGTAACAAATGAAGTAACAAATGAAATACCTTTTCGTAATACAAGGTGAGGGTCGCGGACATATGACCCAATCAATAACACTCGCAGGGATGCTACGTCGCCATGGTCATGAGGTTGTCGAGGTGCTGGTGGGTGAATGTTCCAACCGTGAGCTTCCACAATTTTTCGTCGAGCGAATCCAAGCTCCTATCTCAAGATATAAATCGCCAGCTTTGGATTATGGCCGAGCAGGTAAAAAAGGAAATATCTGGCGCAGCATACTTAGCAACACGCTGCCCCAAAGCAATATGAAGTGGCTCAAGAGCATCAACCACATCGCACGTCGAATCAAGGCTGCACAGCCCGACGTGATCGTAAATTTCTACGAGATGTTGATGGGAGCAACGATGATGATGTACCGCATCAAAACCCCAGTGGTGAGCGTGGCGCATCAATTTATGCTGGATCATCCGCGCTATCTCTATCGCGCCGAGAATTCGCAGGCTCAGTTGATGATGTCGGCGATGAATCGTATCTGCGCCATGCGATCGCACAAGATCTTGGCACTTTCGCTCTACAACTTGCCCGACAGTCGCCGCAGGGGACACAAAGGCAAGAGGATCAAGGTTGTACCACCACTTTTGCGCCCCGAGATATTTGAATTAGAGCCTCACAAAGGCGACTACATACATGGATATATGCTTAACCCAGCCTTCCTGGACGAGATCTTGGAGTGGAAAAAGCACCATTCGGATATCAATATCCATCTCTTTTGGGATAAGCCAGGTGCAGCCGAGGAGCAGGAGATTGTTCCTGGATTGTGGCTACACCGCATCAACGATCGCCTCTTTCTCGAGAAGATGGCCGGTTCGGCTGGCTACATCACCACCGCGGGCTTCGAGTCAGTCTGCGAGGCCTACTACTTGGGCAAGCCTGTGATGATGATTCCAGCTCATATCGAGCAGCAGATCAATGCTCGCGATGCAGCTGGCTCGGGTGTAGGAATCATCTCCGAGCGCTTCGACATCCCTGGATTGGTGGAGTATATCCCAAAGCACGTGAACCGCAACGAGGAGTTCCGCAAGTGGATAGAGTCGGCCGAGAGAATTTTTATTCGAGAGTTAACACGTATATAAAATTTTGGAATTATGGGAACAATCTACAACAGAGAAATCAGCTGGTTAGAGTTTAACGAGCGAGTATTGCAAGAGGCTCAAGATGAGAGCGTTCCCTTGCTTCAGCGCCTACGCTTTTTGGGAATTTTCTCAAACAACCAAGATGAATTTATCAAGGTTCGCATAGGCAACCTGATGCGTTACAGCGCCATGCGCCAACGCGAGCAACCCACCATGACAGGAGGCTATCGCCCCGAGGAGCTGCTCCTAAAGCTCAACGAAAAGATGAGCATTACGCAAAAGCGATTTGGCGAAACCTACAAGGAAATTATGCGCCAGGCCGAGGCTTCGGGCATCCATATGGTGACAATAGATGAGCTCACCGAGGAGCAGATGGAGTTTTGTCGCGAGTACTTTTTCTCGGTGCTCTCGGTACGTTTGGCGCCTGTTATCATCCGCAAGAGCGTGAAGCTCCCATTTTTTGCTGATGGCAAGATCTACTTGGCTGTGAAGATGTCGAGCAAGCGAGCTACGCGATACGCCATTATCCAGATCCCCGTGAGTGGCGCATCACCCCGTTTTGTGGTGCTCCCATCATCGCCCGACCGCACCGATATTATCTTTGTCGACGACATCATCCGCCTCTTTTTGGACGATATATTCTTTATGTTTAGCTACGATTCGCTCTCGGCACACACCTTCAAGATCATCCGCGATGCTCAATTGCCTATCGACGAAGATGTCTCAAAGAGTATGGCCGAGAAGATGTTCAAGGGTCTTACACGTCGCGAAAGGGGACGTCCAGTGCGCCTGATCTACGACAAGCAGATGCCCATCGACCTTCGCGACACGATCGTCAAGAAGTTTGGATTCAACCCCTCGGGGCAAATCGAGGCAGGTAGTCGCTACCACCTTATGCGCGATTTGATGAAATTCCCCAAGGTACGCCCCGAGCTCGAGAGCCGCAACCCACGTCCGCTGACTCATCCCGATATTGACCCCTCGGAGAGCATCCTAAAGGTGATCAAGCGCAAGGATGTGCTGCTCGCCTACCCCTATCACACCTTCACACACTTTATAGATATGCTTCGCGAGGCGGCTATCGACCCGATGGTAACCTCGATATATATCACCCTCTATCGCACTGCCGAGCACTCGAAGGTGATCAACTCCCTGATCAATGCCGCAGCAAATGGCAAGCAGGTGACAGCCCTCATTGAGCTCAAGGCACGTTTCGACGAGGAGCAGAATATCGACAACACCGAGATCCTGCAACAGGGTGGCGTTAAGGTGATTACCAGCAACGAGATGTTGAAGGTGCACAGCAAAATAGTGCTTATCGAGCGCCGTGAGGGAAACACCACGCGCGGATATGCCTACATTGGCACTGGAAACTTCAACGAGAACACCAGCGGAATATATAGCGACTTCGGACTGCTCACATCCAACAGCGCTATCGCCAGCGATGCCCTCAAAGTCTTCGAGTTCCTGGAGAATCCTCACAAGCACCCTTCATGCAAGCAACTTATCGTCTCGCCATACTATATGCGCGACAAGATCAGTGCACTTCTTGAGCGCGAGATCGAGCAGGCGGAGCGTGGCAAAAAGGCTTACTTCTACGGTAAGTTCAACTCACTCACCGACATCGAGATGATCAAGCTCTTTTACAAGGCCTCGCGCAAGGGAGTGAGAATCAAGCTATTGGTTCGTGGCGCCTGCTGCCTAAACGCAGGAGTCGAAGGGTTGAGCGAGAATATCGAGGTGCGCAGCATTGTCGATAAGTACCTCGAGCACGCACGATTAATAATTTGCCACAACGCTGGCAAGCCCGAAAGCTACATCATGAGCGCCGACCTAATGCGCCGCAACCTAAACCGCCGTGTCGAGGTCGGCACCCCCATACTCTCGAAAGAGATCCACGCTACACTAACCGAGTACTTCAAAATTCAGTGGCGCGACAATGTCAAATCTCGTCTAGTAGCCCCACCATACACCAATGGCTACGTGGAGAACGACAAGGCACCGCTGAGAAGTCAAGATGAACTATACACATTCTTTGAAGAAAAAAGCAAATGAAAGAGACTTTAGCCGCAATCGACATCGGTTCGAACGCCATTCGCCTGGTAATCAACTATGTAGACAATCGAAACAAGGTAGCATTCAAGAAGGCTGCCTTCCTTAGAGTTCCCATCCGCTTGGGTGAAGATGTATTCACCGCGGGTGAAATTAGCGCCGAGAAGCGCCAACGACTCTGCGACGCCATGGTGGCGTTCAGCTGCGTGATGAAGACCTACAAGGTGACCCACTTCCGCGCCTGTGCCACCAGTGCTATGCGCGAAGCACGTAATGGAGCCGAAGTGGTCGACTTCATCCGCGAGCAGAGCGGCATCAATATCGAGATCATCTCGGGCCAGGAGGAGGCCAAGACCATCTTCGAGGCTGGCGATGTCGCGGGACTCATGGACGCACGAGAGAGCTATATCTACGTCGATGTGGGTGGCGGCAGCACCGAGGTCACTGTCTATAACAACAATAAGCGCGCTACGTCGGAGTCGTTCCGCATAGGTACCGTCCGCACCATCAGCGATGCGGTGGACAAGCAAGAGCCGAAGCGATTCAAAAAGTGGTTGGAGGAGAAGGCACTCCCCTATCGTCCCACAGCCATCATCGGCTCGGGAGGAAATATCAATAAGGCGCACAAGCTCCTCATGAAGAAGGATAAGGAGTCGATCCGCTACATCGAGCTCAAGCTGCTCTACAACCAGATCAACGACATGAGCTACGAGGAGCGCCTGCGCAACATGGGTCTCAACACCTACCGCGCTGACGTTATCACCCCCGCGATGAAGATCTTCCTCACAGCGGCCAAAACATGCAAGATCGACGAGATCTTGGTGCCCAAGGTGGGTCTCGCGGATGGTATTATTCACCACCTTTACAACTCACTGAAGTAGGGGAAGTTTTCCTTACAGTTAAGCAACGTTACGCTGCCACTCGCCTTGGGGTAGTTTTTGCGGAGCAAAAATATAAAAAAAGTGATATATAGACCGTTGAGCTCGCTCATAAGGCCTATATATCACTTTTTTTATACGATGATCCAAAAGGATCAGCGCCCAAGACGCAGCGAAAAGTATAGCTCCGCGGGGAGCACCCCGCCGCCAGAAAGCGCAGGACAGTCCGCAACTAACGAAGCTCTAAAACTGAGTCATCTCGCCAGCAACGCGAATCAGCTCGAGCCACTCGTCGTACCCCTCGAACTCCCAGCCATTCCAGCCCGCGCCCATGTAGTAGACAAGTGTGTCGCCAGGTGAGTAGACACCCTCGGCTTGAATATGGCCGTAGGCGCCGCCGTGTGCCTTTCTACCCGCCTCGTCGAACATGTCGAGCACAGGTTTCATCTTGCTATTGTCGAAGATCAGGCCGAGGTATGTCTGCCAGCCGCTGTCGTGCATCGGCTCGACGTAGGCCACCGTGTTTTCGGTGATTTGGTGGATCTCGGCAGGGTCGTGGAGGACGATTCCCGCGATCACTTTTGTTGGCTTTGTGAGCCCCTCGTATGTCACCTCGATGCGGTTGAAGTTGGTTCCTGCGTCGAGGGTTATGCGGCGTTTTTCTGTTACCATGTCACCTGCGATCTCTACGGGGTCGTATGTTAGGGTGAGGACGGTACGTAGAGGGCCGTTTTCGAGGATCTCGTAGTCACGGAAGTATGTTTGGTACACCACGCCACCCTCGGGAACTAGTGCCGAGGTGCCGCAGCCGAGGGTTGGGCCCACAACGTAGTAGTCCATTCCCTTGCCGTGGTCGAGGTGGTAGGAGAATGTTTTTACGAAGTATGCGGCCGCTTCGGGGTCGGTGGCTTGTAGGTGTTTATATTTTGCGACTACTTCGGGGTCGATCTCGGGTGCGTAGAGGGCATCGAGAACGGGCTTGGCGCCGCGCTTGGTGAAGAGGTCGTAGCCGTAGAGGGTGCTGCCGATTGCTTCGTATTCTTTGCCGTAGGCGCGGAATGCGATTTTGTCGTTCTCCCAAGCGAGGTCGCCCATTTTTTCGGTGTAGAGGCGGGCGTAAGTTATTGGTTCGCAGGTGGTTGGGGTGTCAGCGTGCAGGGTGTAGGCAGCTGAGGCGCCAGCGGGAACGTTGGCGGGGAAGATGATATTGCCGTTTGAGAGTAGCTGAGAGGGGACTGGGTTGCCTGCGGGGTCGAATACGGCAATCTCAGAGGGTTGAGCGGGGGTTATTTCGACGATTCGCGAGGCGTAGTCGTGTGGTGTAGGGTTGGAAACTGAGATTTGAGTTTGTGGGGCGCTGCACGAGGCGAGGCCAAGGAGCGCTAGGCAAAGGTAAAAGTAGTTTGGCATAGGTATTTGATTTTTGATTATAGACAAAGATAGTGAAAAAATTGTTAATTGTGAATTGTGAATTGTGAATTGTGAATTGTTAATTGTTAACTTTTAAACGTCATCCCAGACCCCCGCACGTCATCCCAGACCCCCGCACGTCATCCCAGACCCCCGCACGTCATCCCAGACTTGATCTGGGATCTACAACCCCTGCTGGCGTAAGTTACTGACAACCACTCGCTTTTGTAGATCCCAGATCGAGTCTGGGATGACGGCAGGAAGGTTCGGCTCAAGGGGTCTGGGATGACGTGCGGGGAGTCTGGGATGACGGCAGGAAGGTTCGGCTCAAGGGGTCTGGGATGACGTGCGGGGAGTCTGGGATGACGTGGGGGCATAAAAAAAGAGGCCGTTCCGAAGAACGACCTCTTTTTATATAGAGTTTTGAGTTAAATACTCAGATTTGGATTACTCCTCATCCTCATCCTCATCCTCATCCTCATCCTCTGCATCAGCAGCCTCTGCATCAGCAGCAGCTTACTCATCAGCCTCGCGAGTAGCACCTGTCTCACGAACTGTGATAGCAGCTGTTGCACTTACCTTGAACCTACTACCGATTGTATATGATATAACTTGTGAAGCTGTCATATCATCATAAGATGTAGTACCTTGACGCAACCAGTACAATACTGGATATTGATTAGTATTATTAGGAAAATCTCCGTATGTTCCATCAACCACTACGTAGTTAATATCACCACCAAAGTCTGAAGAGATCTTAGTGATTGCTGCACAAGACATCTCGTAATCAGAACCTGCGTAACCGTATTGAGAAAGAGAGTAATCAGCTACAGTAACTGTCTCCTTATCATTAATTGCATAACCATAAAGAGCTGTACCATTGATTGCATCGTAGATAGTTACCTTAACTGGAGCATAATCTGTATCTGCAGCTAGAACGTAATCATCACCAGATGAAGCAGCAGTATCAGTATAAGTGTATGCACCCTCGTTAGTAGCTGAATCGAAGTAGTAATGGAAGTGTGGAGTTGGAGTTGGAGTAGTTACAGTGTAAAGATTTACTGGCTCAACCTCCATAGTGAATGGGTTCTTGAATACCATTGCGAAGTCTTGAGTTTTGAATCTCTCACCATTCTCTAGTCTAATCCAAGCTGACATGTAAGCTACCTCGATCTCGTCACAAATAACTTTGTCTGCAAGAGCAATGTTAGTAACAATTTGACCGCTAGCAGTCTCGTGCTTAGGTGTACGAACGAAGTTGCCGTAGGAGTAATCGTAATCAGTTGCAACGTAACCAGTAGCCGTAGGATCATCCACTTCTGGATACAACTCGAATGTTGTCTCAGCATAGAATAGACCATCACCACTAAAAAACTTATTAGCAAACAACTCATCAGCATTACCTGACATGTCGAATGTTCCAGTTACTGAATCGAATTGACCCCAAACATCACCATAAGCGAAGTTGTTGTTATCCTCATCACCAATAGTAGTCAATTGTGTCTTGTCTACAGTAGTGTTAGAAAGATCATCAGCCAAGTAAGTAGTAGTTCCATTGTATGCGAATGGCTCGATTGGTTGAACAACCTTGATAGAGAATGGAACGTAGATGTTAGTTGGGTACAAGTATTGGTTTGTAGATAGATCATCTTCATTCAATGTGTAAACAACACGGTAATCAGTTGCACCAGCGTTAACACCTAGGATTTGACGACCCAACTTAAACATTACGAAAGCATTTTGTGTTTCTGCTGCCTCCATAGATGCAGTAGCGGCTACCATTACATCTTTTGCAGCTACAGCTACATCAATATTATCACCTATACTTTCAAAATCTTCACCAATAGACCATTCTCCAGTAACTGGATCAAAAACCTGAACTGCAGAAGGAGAGTAGATTGAATACAACAACTTCTGAGTCAAATCTGCGTTAGCTACATATGCAAGACCGTCAGCATCAATAGCAGTCTCTAGATAATCAAGCATATCAGATGCCTCTGACCAAGAAAGGATGCTTTGAGTTGTATAAGGTAGCCCATCATTTGCTACTTCAGCGATTGTCTTACTACTAACATCATATCCTAGAGCTGTGTAATAAGCTTGAGCGTCAGCAGTAAGAACTACATTTAGCTCGCTACCTGTTACATCATCGTTATGTGGAGCATGTCTTGTATCAAGAGCGTAGATATCTGAGTAAGTGAATTCGAATGGAACAGACTTCAAAGTATAGTCAGAACGCTTAGTTTTAGCAGTCTCGATGATCACGATTGGAATATAAGCCTTAGCAATTGGTTGTGAGTTATCATTTACATAAGAGTAAACAGTAACAACTGGTTGCTTACCGATAGAGCTGATACCACGAGTAGTTGAAAGAACTGAACCAGAAAGACCAACATAAGAAACTTGATCTGTACCATCAGTCTCAAGAACCTCACCCTCTTCTAGTTCGAATGTGTAAGAGATTGAACGAACCTTAAGAGCCTCAGCATCAGTTGTACCAACTTCCATTGGACCAAATTTGTTAACTTTTGCATCTCGGTTACCGTCAATATCACCTTGAACGAAGTCTTCTCCTAACCACCATGTCTCAACATAGTCGCGAAGGTCGATAGACTCACCGTATACCAAAGATACACGTGTAGGGTCAAGATCTGAATCTGTTGGCTCATTTACAGTTGCTGCATTAGCGAGCGCCATAGTTGCAGCGTGTGGGAACGGATTTGCATCAGTCTCGGTGTATGTTTGTGGGTTAGTGATAGCGAAACCGTAAAGGTCTGTCATAGAAACTTGTAGGTAGTCGTCAGAAGTGATAGTCTCAGCAACGTAATCCTCTTTAGCAGATGCTTGAAGAGCGAACATGTCAACTGAAGTGTCGCCTGAAGCGTCATGTTGTCTGCCACCTCTTCCGCTCTCCTCGTACAACCACATTAGAACCTCGTCAGAGTCAGCAGTAACAAGAAGGTTACCGTCATCGTTGCGAGATGCAGTGTAAACGTCAAGAACGCCAGTGCCAGCAGCACGTGAAGTTACATTGATAGATGTAAATTCGAAATCGAAGGCGTCAGTAGAAGCCTCAGTTGGGTTGATAGCGTACTCAAGATCGAAAAGGTTAGTAGTAAGGAAGCTACCAAGTGAATTAGAATCATCTGAAGTGTAAACGTTTGAGTGAAGACCGAATGCCTCAACTGTCTCAAGACCAGAAACGTAAAGCTCTGGGATGTAGTTGATAGACTTGATCTCAGAGAATAGTGAGAATGTGAAAGTCTCCATTGCGTCAGTCTCCTCGTTGTAACCGTAGATTACAAGAGAACCGTCGGTCCAGATAGCAGCTGGTACAGACTCCATTGCGATAGTCTCGCCAGTAGCTACGCCGTCAGCGTCGTACTCTACCCAAGACCACATCATTGTGTCCTCGTCGTAAACTGGAGCGTAGTAGTTAGCCTCGTCAGCAACTGCTTTAACGTCTTGTTGAACGCCGTCTTTGCACCAGTAACCCTCGTCGTCGATAGTCCAAACTGGAGCAGCAGCACCTGCAGCACCGTCAGCACCGTCAGCGCCATCAGCACCGTCAGCACCTGCAGCGCCATCAGC
>JBCQVS010000053.1:0-12241 GCA_047172885.1 Rikenellaceae bacterium
ACCTCGTTTTCCTGTGCTCTTAAAAATCATTTTTGTATTGCTTTTATTTTAACACAAAGATAGGCATAATTTGTTGATTTTCAAATAGTCAGTTTATAGAAGTCCCCTAAAAACGTATGGTGTACTTGTAAATGGAGGTGTTCCCAATTGTGTACGTACAAAAATACTGATGCCAAAGGCGATAGTAAAAATACCAAGAACAAATAGGAAATAACGACGTAGTTTCTCTTTTATAGACATTTTTGTAGGGTTTTAGTTTAAACAAAGGTAATACTTTAAAGCTATAATCCTACAAATGAGCTTAAAAAAATTAATCTAACATATTTTTTAAGGCCGAAACATCCAAAATTTCACCTTCGCCTCTGTGGTATGATATAATCCCATCGGCTACAAATTGCTTCAAGATTCGCGATAACGATGGGCGTTCGGCATTGAGATAGGTTGCAACGTAGTCCAAAGTTCCTTCAAATCGGAAGTGTCTCTCTTTAGAGATCACGAATAGATAGAAGGCTAAACGAGACTTCAAACTTTTATGCGTTAAGATTGAGAGGTGGCGTGTAAAAAGATCAATTTTCGATGAGTTATATTTCAAAAAATTGCGCAGGAAAGTGCGACACTGAGCCATCTGATCCTCTATGTCGCTCATCGCAACTGAGATCACTGTGCACTCCTCCAAGGTTACAAAATCGGCTCTATACTTTCTTTCTGCCGAAAACAATGCCAATGCACCCATCGGGTATGGAGCAGAGTGCTGCACCGAGGTGTAGGTGATTCCAGAATCCAGGACTAATTGCGTTTCGATGCTTCCTTTGACTAATATCGACAACCTATTGACCGAGCTACCTCGGTAGATTATGCACTCTCCTGCTTTATAGTGTTTAACGCTATATTTTGTAAAACAGTTGGCAGCTCTATACTCTCTGCTTTTGCTGCACGAGGCACAAAAATAGTTGAAATCTAGATTGTTCATGGCGATAATTTTCACAGATTAAAAGAGCAAAATCAACGCCGAAAAGAGAGTGATCCAGATAACTAACTTTCGATACAACGACTCAGGGACAACCTTGACAAGGTATACTCCCAAAACCAAACCTAAGGCAATAAAAGGGATCATCACCCACCAGAGGCTTGGGTCGGGAAGTAGGTTTATGATATACTCCATTTATCTTTTTCGAATTAAAAGTTTCTAAAGTGAATTATGGGCAGGTAGCTATCGACATACTCCTTTAATTGTTCCGAGCTTATTGGCTCGGGATAGCTCATGATCATTAGGCTAACCACCTCACCCTCTTTTTGTTGATATGATGGGTGCTCGTAGTGATGATCGTTCAATACGAAGCCTAATCTTTGGTAGAATCCAATTCGTCGTCGGCAGATCTCCTCTATCGGATGTTCAACCTCCAAGATTATTGGCTTCGAGGATTCTGCTGCAAATTGGGTTAATATCTTTGCTCCGAAGCCTTCACCTCTGCGGGTGCTATCGGTTGCGAAGTGTTCAACAAAACGCCACTCTTTGAACTCCCACCATGCGAGAATTCCAATAGGCGAACCATCGGAGAGAACCACATCAAAATGGAAATTTTCGATCTGCATAGTCTCGTGGTGATACTCCTTATCGCGACGCTCCTCCTGGGGAAAAGCGGAAATGTATAACTCCCAACAAAATTGGAAATATTGGCTCTCGAGGGACTCTACCCTCTCTCTTTTAATCATCATTGTTTCTTTGTGTTAATTATTTGCCTTTGCCTGAAATCGACGATATTCTTAGGCGCAGGATCGCTGTCGAGTTGAAATACTCCTCTATGCATTTCATTCCTTCTTCGAGATGCTCAGGTGAGAATTTCTTGAGTAATAGCTCTAGTGCTCGTTGCCTTTGAGTGGCATCTGTTACTCTCTCTGCGCGACCTCTAACAATCACGCTCTCGAATGAGGTTGTAAACTCATTTGCCACTAACTTTGCCTTGCCGACAACACAGAATGAGACGTTGGGGCAGAAATCGACACAGGCTAATTTGTGACCTTTGAGTGCAGAGTGGATGTAGATAAACGCCCCTTTATCCCACACATAGTTTAGCGGAATGCCATAACCACCCACTTTCTTATCGAGAGGCTCAACTACCGACAAAACTCCATACTCTCCATCGAGTAGCACCCTTTGAGCAGCCTCAGGGGTAAGCGACCGATCGCCTCGACGCATATTTTCATTGTTATAATACTCCATTCGGATACAGCTTTTGTACAAAAGTAGTCAATTTATCTCTGTTTCAAAAAAAATAGCTATATTGCACAACTAATTTTTATGATCATGGAAAAGTGTCTATTCTTGAATTCGTTTCACTTCTGCCCAAAATGCGGAGGTAACTTTGTGGATAATAATGATAAATCGAAGAGGTGTGAGAAGTGTGGATTTGTCTACTACTTTAACCCTTCGGCAGCCGTAGCGGCAATAATTAGAAATGAGCAAGGAGATATTTTAGTCTCGACACGCGACAGAGAGCCCGCCAAAGGGAGCTATGATCTACCAGGTGGCTTTGTCGATTGCTTTGAGACGGCCGAGCAGAGTGTGAGTCGCGAAATTTTAGAGGAGTGTCATTTAGAGACAGCCGAGGTAAAATATCTTTTTTCGCTGCCAAACATCTACACTTACAGCAATTTTGATGTGCACACTCTAGATATATTTTTCGAGTGCACAATAAAGGATTACAAACCGCTCAAGGCAGATGACGATGTGGCGACGTTGGAGTTTATCGCACTCAAAGATCTTGATCCGTCCAAATTTGGTTTGCAATCCATTCGCGAGGGTTTGGAGATTTACCTCAAGGGGTTATAACTACCCTACTTCGTGCTTGCGTCAAAGATAACCACTGGCGATGAGAGCGGTGTAAATTGATGGCTGTCGACAGCGGCTGTTTGCTCATGCGCACGAGTGAGTGCTGAGGCTGAAATATTCACCGCATCGTATGCGACAAACTCCTCATAAGAGTATGTCTCACCCGAAAGTTCCATTATTCGTCTGTAAATCTCCTCGCGGCTTGGCGCATTGTAGCCACCAGTATTATAGCGCATAATGCTATATTCCGAGGATCTATAAGCTCCATATTTGTAAGTGAATGCCCCCTCGTAGATGCCAACCAATCCATCGTAGCGGGAATCAGAAAGTAGATGAGCCCAAGCGATCTCGTCTTCATCATCGGTAACATCAATATTGATATACCAACCTAGATCGCGCAACTTTTGATAGTAATCTACCACGTCAGTTGTAACAGTTGACGAGTAGTAATACTCGTCGGCTAGCTTGGCAAATCCATGTCCTCCAGCCTCGTGGGTCACAATTTGGCGGAACGACTCGTCGCTGTCGTAAACAATTGGACAATAAGCAATAGCAGCTTCGCTAGAGTACATATAACAAGTTCCAGCATACATATAAGAGTTCAAAATCACAATGATCGTAACATTGGAAACTGCGCTAATTGATGGTACTTTCAGCGCATAGCTAAAGACCGTGCTGTTGCTTCCGCTGATATATGTTCCTCCTCCAAATTCGCAGCTCAAGGCTGTTTGTCCATCGTCGGTTATACCTCCATTCTTCGACACTGCTGCAACTGAGTAGACATTATAACGATCGCGGAAAGTTGTATAGGGTTCTTCCGAAAAGAAATGCTCCATCGCTTCGCTCATCCTTCTATCATACTCGCCAGAGGCCATATCAAGATCTGTGAAACCATCGCCCATGATAACAATGTCGATACCTGTACCTTGTGTCGAGGTTTGCAGTTGCATCACGGAGCCATCCAAGGAGTAATCCTTCGAGTAGTAGACCTCCTCTTGGGTGAGCGACTCATCGAAATACTCCTCGACAAATGTTGTCGTAGCATCTTCTAATCTGCCCGTGATTGGGTATAGAGCCTCGCTAAAGAGGATTTTTCCATTGCGATTGACAAAGGCGTAGTTTAGAGAGGCGGTTGTTGGTAGATATTTTACTCGGTTTGTTCCTTGCGCGTAGTCGGTGTGATCTCCGCTCAATATGCAGTTGTATCCTGGCACATCGTAACTCTCACAGCTTAGTGAGATTATCTCAAAACCATCGTCTGAGTAGCTCTCGTAAAGCTCCTCTAGTGTCTGCAAGTAGTTGAGATTATCAGTCGATAGGCTGCTCCACCAAACCACGCAAGTTAGTCTGTTGTCGCTAAAAAATGAGGAGGTTTCGATCACTTCGCCGCTCTGGGTTGTTAGAGTCGACGACTCCAAACAGACCTCAAAATCATCGTCGAAACCATAACCGCTTTGCTGCGCAACAAAATCCCAAGCCGCTTGATTCCAACTTTGTAGCGAGGTTATCGCCGAGGGGATTGTGCCAGACAACATATTGCCCGAAAGTTGCACATATTGCAGATTCTCCAATTCGTCGATTGACAATGGAATCGAGCCCGAGATATTATTGTTTGAGAGTTGCAGCTCTTGCAATTCAATAAAACAACTCATCGACGCGGGAAGCTCACCACAAAGGTTATTATCTTGAAGATCAATGGCTCCGACCAAGTCACTCGACAGAGTTGAGACACCATACCACTCACTAAGATCGGCATCGCTACACCAATTTGTGTTATTGGTCCAATTATCGCCATCGGTGGCATTGTAAAGATCAATGAGTGCGACTCGTTGACGATCGACATCATCCATAGGCTCCCCAAATGTCAACTGCAGAGGATAACTTTCGCCTGCTTCAAGCGATTCGACACTGTGACTTACAGAGCACATTTTGTCGTCTGCGGTAGTGAGAGTAAAAGTAAGATCACCACTTGCATCCGAGATATAGTCGTTCCAGGTCACGGGCACATTTAGAGTGGTTGTTGACCAAGAGTTTAATGCCTTGTCACTGCCAAAAGTCAATTCGATTGAGCTAGTGACACCATATTGACTTGCATCCGTACCAATGGCTATCACTTGCTCTAGATCGGAGTTGTACAGCACTGTCGAGAGGAAAACATCCTCTGGCGCGTTGCTCTCGATCTTCAATGCTGCGATTTGACCAGAGTAGTCGCTCGATGACTCAACTTTGATTTCCAGCTCTAGGATAGTCGATTGTCGTTGAAGATCGAAATGAAGAAGTTCCTGGTCGGCATACTCCACTTTGTTGGATTGCATCTGCTCACCTATATTGTCAAAAGGGAGTCGATTATAACCATATTCCGAGCAAAATAGGGCGTATATATCGTAGTATGTGGCTGTTAGAATTACACCACTATATAGAGCGTTGTAGGCTACATACTCTTTACCTGAGGTTAGGTCGGCTCCTGTAAACTCCACTGTGCCACCATCGGCCGAAAGAGTATTTTGATCAATTAAGTAGGTGTTCCGCTTGGCATATTTTCCATCTTCGCCAACCTCCATCAAGTAGATCACGCTTAGATTATCGCAAGTAAAGTTTGATGTTGAGACCTCAATTCTAAAGCTCCCCGAACTGCTTGACATTGATACATTCTCATCCAACAATTCGACGTTGGAACAACTAACAAATATAAAAATAAGAGCCACTATTTGGCTCAACGCTCTGAAAAATCTCATTTGCTCTGTAATTTTAGCTCATGATGACTTGAGCTATATGTTTTGTAATTCTTAACTTTTTGCGTTATTAGACGCGTCAGATTGAATTACAATTTGTATGCCATCGCACGAATTGAACAAAATCAAAGATTAAAGGAGGTTCACATATAGACAAAAAAACTCCCTTAAATATGCTTTACACATTTAAGGGAGCTGGGAATATTATTTTACTAGATTACAACGAAGGGAAGAATCCTCGATTTTCTCGCTGGATGATCTCCATAAAATAGCTAACTAATTTTGGATTTTGATCCACAATGTTTTTCGTCTCGTGTGGATCTTTTTTGTGATCGAAAAGCATCATCGCGCTCTTTTTGCCATTATTAAATAGCGAGAAACGATATCGCTCATTTCTGATACTCATCAAGTTGCCCCAATAGCTCACGACATACTCCCTGCCATCGGCCTTTGGTGAGGCTATTTGATCGACAAAACTTACACCATCCAGTCCATCGGGAGCTTCAATGCCTGTGAGCTCGCAAAGTGTAGGATAGATATCGACAGCTGCAATAAGTGCATCCGACGATTTTCCTGCTGACTTCATATCGGGTGTGCGAACCATAAATGCACTATTCAAAGCGCGCTCAAAGACTGAGTGTTTACCCCAAATAGTTTGATCGCCTAAGTGCCAACCATGATCACCCCAAACCACAACAATTGTGTTTTTATCCAAACCAGTCTCGCTAAGTTTCGCCATAACCTTGCCGACTTGAGCATCGGTGAAAGTTAGAGCCGAGAAGTATGCTCTACGGAAATCTCGTGAATATTCATCCGAAAGAACCACTCCTGCACCACCCTTCTCGGGGTGATAATATTGACTAAAACACTCTATGCTGCCAGGCACAAAAGCTGGATCGACACCTTCGGGCAACTCGCGATTGGGAGAGAGAGAAACTTCACAACCTTCATACATATCCCAATACTTCTTGGGCGCGGTAAATGGAAGGTGCGGCTTGTAGAAACCTACCGCCATAAAGAATGGTTCATCACCTGGATCTTGAGCCAACTTATCCAATTGCGCCAAAGCTAGATTAGCTAACTCACCATCGGCATAACACTCATCTGGAAAATCCTTGAACTCAAAGGCGGGACTCTCACCCTTGACTCGAGTACGTCCATTGTCCGAACCGTGTAACCTTGCATCGAACGAATCTGGCCACAATGAATTCGGGTCGGTGACAAATTCATCCCAGCTGTAAGGAAGGTCTAAACTCTTACCTCCGTTTTTATAGATGTGACCATTGTCAGCGTGCGAGATTTTACCCATACCAACGGTGTAGTATCCATTTCTTTTAAGGTGATGTATAAACGATTCTGGACGTTCAACCTCTTGAGAGCCATACAAGCGATTTGAGTATGCAAAGTTGTCAACATCGGCATTGCTTCTAGCACCAATGCCCGTTAGCAACATTCCGCGCGATGCTCCACTGGTTGGCGCTTGCACAAATTGGTGGGTGAATAATCTACCCTCTGAAGCTAGTTTATCGAGGTTGGGGGTTATAACATCCTCCGAGCCGTATGCACCCAACTCTGTTCGAAGGTCGTCGATACATATAAATAAAATATTGGGGCGCTCTTGAGCCTGCACTACTCCACTTGCAGCCACAGCGGCAACTCCTAGCAAAAGTTCTTTCATAATTTGTTTTGGTTAAAAAAGGTTATGGTTGAAATACAAATGTACAAAAAAAAGTTAAGAGTTAACCATTCATGCAAAAAAATGAGGAGATGATAACACCTAAGTCATCATCCCCTCTGCGGTTTTTAACAAATAAATATCTATTTTCTCAGCTCGTTAGCCGATGTGTTATAGTAGTTTCTACCTGTTGCAGTCTCCAAATTATCGGCCAAGCCATTTAGCGCATCTGCCTTAAGCAACTTATACTCTTTGGTGTCGGGTTGCAAGGCGATCAAACGATCCGAAAGTTCGGCTGCCCATTGATAATCACCTTCGCTTAACGCTGTGCGAACAGCCTGCTCGAGCTTGTCGACACCACCCACTAGCTTTGCAAACTTCTCAGCCTCGGTTCTTGGTGAGAGTGGACGTAGCGAAGTGGCATTTCCGTCGAACCAACCCAAGTAACCGTTGAAGATATTGCGAATTGCCCACTCTTGGCGACCGTAATATTGTACTAAATTCTCGTCGGATGCCAATGGCTCTGGCAGGGCTGCATACTCGACCAACTCGTCGGGGGTTAACCCCAAGTTCATTCCCTCGATTGTCTTGTCGAATGTGTATTTGATCGCATCGCGCATATTTGTCACAACGCGCTTCACCTCATCTTTGCCAATCACTGGACGAGTGTGTCCTTGAGCCATCGCTTCAGCTTCGTAGCTTAGAACTGTATCGAGCGCTTCGACCCACTTTTGAACATCGCGATACTCTGTACCACGGATGGCATAGAGATTAGGGAACGATTTGTAGAATTGATCGCCTGGAAAGATGATCTTCTTCTCGGGATAGTAGATAACCAAGTGATCCATCGTCTCGCCGTACGTACGCTCCAACTCTAAAGTAACTCCTGAGATGGTGATAGTTTGCTTATCCTCGCTCACGAAGTTTGTGATCGAGCTCTTGTCGAATGGCTTGTATTGGAAATATGCCATATCCATGTCAGTCTTCTCACCTGTGTATGCTCCTCCAGGATAGACCAGAGGGGCTACTCCATTATTAATTCTAACCTCGGGGGTTAGCGTCATTCCATTTTGGCGGTGTCCGCGAGGATTTGTAAAGCCTGCCGCATTTGGGAATTCATTCTCACGTCCGAAATTCTCAGCTGCCCAGATCTCGGGGGTGTTATCCATCAAGAATGTTGGAACTCCCATCGAGTGGTCGCCATGACCGTGAGTAAAGATAATTCCTGTAATCGGCAGATCGGTGATCTTGCGAAACTCTGCGTAGATCTCACGCGTAAGTTCGGGAACTTTTCCAGCGTCGATCAAAATCACACCTCCGTCACCGATGATCATCGTAACGTTTGATGCATCGTAGCCAGAGGCTGTGTAGACATTATCGGAAAGTTGGATGATCTCCTTGCGGAACTCCTCGTTGCGCTCGATCATCTGACGAGTCTGCGGGGTTTGCTCCTCGAGAGGAGTGTTGATAGTTTGTTGCGCTACGGCGCTACCTAGGGCAAATGTTGCCATTAGAGTTACAGTTAATTTTTTCATATCTTATCTGTTTTAAAGTTGTCATTTATTTAAATTTCTTAGGACAAAGATAAGGGATTAGAGCAGTATTATTTGTAACATATGTTACAATACACAGACTAAATTTATTGGAAAACGATTTTTTAATATAAAAAAGGTTGAATGGAGGTTAATTTTGCTATTTTTGTGTTATCAAACCAATTATACAAATTAACAACCCTAACTAGAAAATGAAAAAAATCTTTACACTACTTTCAGCTGTATTACTCCTGATGAGTTGTGCAAACACCGCACCTTACTCGCTCGAATCGAAAAAAAGCAACCTTACGGCAACGCTCGAAAACAACGAAGGTGAACTTACGCTGAGCATTACTGAAGGCAATAAGGCAGTGATCACAGCCTCTCCGATCGCTATTACCATCGACGACCAAGCGGTTGCATGGGAGCTTCTAAATAGCACCAAGAGCGAGGTTGATGCCTCTTTGCCGCTGCAATATGGCGAATTCGACCAAGTTAGAGTTTCATACTCCGACATGGATTGCTCGGTGAAACTCTCGACAGAAAAATACCAGATTGACGGAGTGCTTAAAGTACGCCTATTTGAAAACGCAGTAGCTTACCAACTTTCGCTCACTTCATGCCCTGAGGGAGCAGAATTAAAGGAGCTTAGCAGTTGGATTCCTGCCGATCTTTCGGGAGGTTGCTTTTCGACAAATGGAGAGTATGAATCACTAGGACCTTTGACAATTGCCGAGGCTTCTCTCGCTCACAGAACGCCGTTTATCTATCAAACGCAGGATAAAATTATGGCATTCCACGAGTGCAATCTTTTCGACTATCCTCAGCTATTTATTACTGGGAAAGAGGATGGCAACTCGTTTGGAGTTAATATAGATGGTGTAACACTCCCTTCTGAGTTTCAACTCCCTTATAGAGTTGTTATGATTGGTGATAATTATGCTGACCTACACAACCAAAAGCCAATTTATCAAACGATGAGCGACGAACCACAGGGTGATTATAGTTGGGTTAAACCAGGTTTGTGTATGTGGGATTGGCGAGTAAAGGGAACTACATTCGATGGTTTCACCTATGAGATGACAACCGAGAGTTTGAAGCGATATATTGATTTTTGTAGCAAGTCGAACATCGAATATTTCTTGATTGATGCCGAGTGGAATAAAAAACCAGATCCACTTACTCCAGTCGATGAGTTGGATATTCGCGAAGTTGTGGCTTACGGAAATAGCAAAAATGTAGGAATCATCCTCTATTACGACTTGAACTATATCGACGATGAGCACCCCGAGGTTGACTTCGAGCTAATTGCTCAGACATATGCCGACTTTGGCGCGAAGGGAATGAAGTATGGCTTCTTGAAGGGCGAAAATTCGCAACACAAAACTGTGAGAACTTTGGAAATTATCGAGACCCTTGCAAAGCACCAAATGGTTGTTGATTTCCACGACTCACCAATTCCATTTAGCGGATTGGAGCGCACACACCCGAACTATATCAACCGCGAATATTGCCACGCTCAGTTGGATCGACGTGCAGCATTCAACCCACGTCAATTTGTTAAGATGGCTTGTATCAACTTATTGGCAGGACATATGGATCAGACAAATGGAACATATGCGCTAAATGAAATGGCGACTCGGTCGAAAGGACCTATGAATGAGTACCATTCAACCGTTGCGGCTGAGACAGCTCGTTTCTTTATCTCGCACACGGGTGCCTTCTCGGTTTTGATAGACGCTCCTGAGGCTTACGAGCAGAAGGCTGATCTATTTGAGTTTATCTCACGTCTTCCCAATTCGTGGGATAAAACGATATACTTGGATATGGATTTCAACTCTCATGTCGCTGTGGCTAAACGTAAAGATGACGTATGGTACGCAGGTGTGGTTTACAACGAAACAGGTGGTGAGCATACTCTTTCACTTGACTTTCTTGAGCCAAACGCAACTTACTCAGCTAGAATCTATCGCGATGCCGAGGATACAGATTATATCACAAACAAAGAGGCATACGCAGTTGAGACAACAACAGTTAGTGCAACCGACACAATTAAGGTTACAGTTCCTGCGGGAGGTGGCTTTAGCGTAATTTTTGATAAACAATAAAACATAAGATAACGTGAATTCAAAACAATTAATCAAAGGTGCAATTCTCTCGATGGGTGTTGCAACTTGCTCGATGGCAGCAGCTGCTCAAAAGCAACCTAACGTTCTATTTATTTTGGTCGATGATCTGGGTTGGAACGACCTGGGCTTTATGGGTAGCGAATATTACGAGACTCCGAATATCGACAAGTTAGCCGCTAGAGGAGTTGTTTTTACAAACGCCTATGCGGCCTGCCAAGTGTCGAGCCCCTCGCGAGCTTCGATCTTGACGGGGCAGTACACAACAAACCATGGTATAACCAACTTCCTTGGAGCTCCAACGGGAGAGAATTGGCGAACAAAAAATCGTTTTACCAAGCTAACCCCACCCGAGTACGTCGAGAATCTTCCGCTCGATGACTCGACACTTCCCGAGTATTTAAAGGAGTGTGGCTATAAGACATTCTTGGCTGGAAAGTGGCACTTAGGAGGCGAAGGGTCGTATCCTGAGGATCATGGCTTTGATATTAATATCGGCGGTTGGGACGCTGGAAGCCCTTCGGGAGGATATTTTTCACCTTGGAACAACCCGAAACTTCCAAATGAGATTCCAGGCGAAAACCTCTCGATGCGACTCAGTCGTGAGACCGTTGAGTTTATCGAGCAGCACACGCGTGAGAACCGCGAGCAGCCATTTTTCGCATACCTTTCGTTCTATGCCGTTCACAGCGCGATCCAAACCACAGAGGAGAAGTGGAAGTATTTTCGAGATAAGGCCGAGAAGATGGGAATTGCTGACGAGGGGTTTGTTACTCGCTCTGCGATGCCTGAGCGACAACATCAAGATAATCCTGTCTATGCTGGTCTAGTTCAGCAGATGGACGATGCCGTTGGTTTGGTATTGGATGCTTTGGAGGAGATGGGCGCTAATGAAAATACGCTTATTATCTTCACTAGCGATAATGGCGGTGTGAATTCGGGAGATAACTTCTCTACTTCGCTCAAACCACTTCGCGGAGGTAAGGGAACTCAATGGGAGGGTGGAATCCGCGTTCCATTGATCGTTGCGACTCCCAATGGAGTTGGCTCTGGCAATATTTGCGAAACGCCTGTGTCGGGAATCGACTTCTACCCTACTATTGTCGACTACGTTGGCTTGGGACAAAACCAGGATCAAAAAGTCGACGGTGTTTCGATTACGCCACTACTTAGCGGTGAAGAAATTGCCGAACGTCCGCTATTTTGGCACTATTATAATACTTCCCCTACTTTAGACAGCATTCTCTTAATTAATAAGATATATTCCTCTCCTTGTGTCGGTTAATATTATTTTTATTTCACTAGTTTGTTACTCTATTGTTGCGCATTTAAGCTCATCAAGCAGC
>JBCQVS010000054.1:0-11653 GCA_047172885.1 Rikenellaceae bacterium
GTTACAAACCATTTCAAATCAAAAAGTCAAAGAACGCTTGTATCTATCCGTATTTTAGGTAGTTACAATGAATTTTTAAAAGTTAACGCATCACTAGTATTCTTTCTTTATGAATTTTAAGATATCTAATTCTTTTTGGGGCCAACTACTTCCTACTTATGGATGATATGCCTATGTGATTTTTGCAGCAAAATTTTGGAATTCTGCTCCTCCTGAAATATTTTTCACGATTATATACGTCGACTATTTTCCCATTCTTTTTCCTACTCTCCTGCGATTCTCATTACCTCGTCGACTCCGTGACGTGGTGTTGGTCGTGCGTGGTCACCCTCTTCGAAGCCGTAGGTGATGATCGCAGCAATCTTCTCTCCTTGGGGAAGCCCAACAATCTGAGAGATTGCAGCGTCGTCAATTATCCCAAAGATGCATGTGCCGACACCTAAAGCGTGTGCAGCCAAGCAGAATGTCTGGCAAGCGATACCCGCATCGAACATCTCCCATTGAGTACTGGCGATGCTTGATGCTGGTTTGTCGTCACCGAGTGTGCCGCTTTTGCCCTTGACGTAGCTTAGCACCATTACTCCCTGCGCATTTTTCAGCGTGTTTATATTGTATGCAAAGCCGTTTACACCTCGCTCGTAAATCGCTTTAATCATCTCGTCATTGTCGACGATGGTGTAGCGAGCCACCTGGAAATTTGCCCACGATGGCGCCCAACGGCTAAGCTCCACGATCTCACGCATTAGCTCGCGGCTTACCTTTTCGTTTTTGTATTTGCGTACGCTTCTGCGCTCTTTGATCATTTCGATTGCATTCATTGTTTCAATGTTTTAAATTTATACCATTTCTTGATACAAAGATAGTGCGAAAATTGCAACTTTTTCACTTTCGCGTGCAGTATTTCACTATTTATCTCGTTTATAAGTATATAGAATGAAAACCAAATAGATTGATAGATTATGAAAAAGTTACTATTTACACTCTTGCTACCTGCTTTTTGCTGTGTCGTAATCGAGGGGTATGCTCAAAGAGATGATGACAAAAGTGATAAGGTTAAAATGGGTCAATACAACCCTTTTAGCGAGAATTTTACAACGATTCAAAATTTCATTGAGGTGACTGGAAGCAGTGAGATTACCCTTACTCCCGACATATTCAACATCTTGATAACACTCGACGAGGAGGATAGCAAAGGACGTATAACCATCTCTAAACAGCAAGATGAGCTCATCAGGGAGCTTGCAGCAATTGGTGTAGATGTCGAAAAGCAGCTTAAACTCAGCAATATTAACTCACAATTTGCTAAACGCAACCAGGCATTTTCGGCAATAAGCTACTCTCTAAAGCTCACTTCGACAGAGGCACTAATAGCCTCATTCGAGATTTTCGATAGGCTCTATATCTCAAAGGTTTACTTAGAGAGTTACGAAAGTTCTAAACTTCGCGAGGCAAAGATCGAGGCACGTGCAGCAGCAATCAAAGATGCCCAAAAGGCTGCCGATCAAATGGCTCAAAGCCTTAACCAAAAGATAGGTAACTGCTTCCAGATTAACGACATGAGCAACGATAATTCAGCGACTAATTACACTACACGAACCGCACTCTTCTCATCAGCAGCACCAACGAGCAATCGCCAAGCGGTAAGCGATGCCACTCTACTTGACGCCAAGGATATCAAGGTTAATTATAGAGTGCGTGCAAAATTTATTCTCTATTATTAGTGTAATATTAATGCAAATTAAGGTTTAAAAGATCTTAATTTGCATTATTCTACTTTATTTTATTGCATTCATTATAAATCCCACAACAGGTACAGAAAGAGCTTCATAACCCTGCTCAGTATAGTGTACATCATCGTCGCCATTACCATATTTAGGGTGTACGCTAAGCGAGTGTTCGTAAAGCGGGTTTATTGTGATATCGTATCGATTCATTATCTCCACTGCCACTTTATTATATTTCGCGACATCTTCGACAAATCGTCCAGCTTCGTTAGCAGGGACACAGGTCGTTGTCGCGAAGATCAACTCTGCGCCAGTAGATTTTAGCTTCTTAACCAACTCCTCGAGATTCTTTGCATACTCATCCACCGATGCTGTTATCTCACCATTCACCTTGTCTCGATTTCCCTGCGTTATCGACTCCTCGTGACGATAACAGAGATCCCATAAGCCCCAATTGAAGTGGATAACATCCCATTTGGTATCCGCGAGCCATTCGTCGATATACTCTAATCCATTGGCGGTATTTTTACCATTATCAGGATTGTGAACAACATTTGCTACATCGGCAAGCTCTTTGACAACAACCTTAGTGTAGCCTATTGATATGGAGTCACCAATTATCAAAACGTTCTTTTTTGCTGGAGCTAATGCCGCAAGTGTCAAAAATGCAACGGCCGAGAGTATCAAATAGATCTTTTTCATTTTATAGGTTTTTAGGTTAGGATAAACTTATTGGTAATTATGATGCTAATTTATACAAAAAAACTCAATTTTCAATACTTATTAGAGCACAAAATATTATCTTTGTATTCAATACATATAATAAATAGAGATGGTAAAAATAGTATCGCTTGTTGAGAATAGAACAGAGTGTGGTTGCAGAACTGCACATGGCTTGTCGCTTTATATTGAGACCCTTAGCCACAAAATACTCTTTGATATGGGAAAGGATGATACATTTGTGGAGAATGCCGAGCGGCTTGGTGTCGATTTAGAATCGGTCGACATTGTGATCATTTCGCACGGGCATTACGATCATGGCGGAGCACTTCCACTTTTTATGGAACTAAACTCAAAGGCGAAAATATATATCCAACGTCAAGCCTTTGCGCCGCACTTCAGCCATCGTCCTGTGGGAGTTGGTTATATCGGTTTGGACACGTCAATTATCAATAGTGACAGGATAGTGCTGCTCGATGACAACTACTCGATAGACAATGAGCTGCAACTTTTCAAGGTTGCCGATAATTCCCAATGCCCTTCGGGAGCAAATAGCACACTCTACGAAGGGGATCACCCCGATAACTTCGATCACGAGCAGAATTTAATAATCAGATGCGAGGAGCCAATATTGATTATGGGATGTGGGCACAACGGAGTTGTCAATATTATGAGGCAAGCCGAGTCGTTTTCACCAAAGTTCTGTATTGGAGGTTTCCACCTAACAAACCCTTCGGCTCGCAAAGATGAACCACAGAGTTTGATTGATCAGATAGTGGCTCGACTTGAGAGGTATCCAGAAGTCCAATTTTACACGTGTCACTGTACTGGGGTCAACGTCTACGAGTATATGAGTTCAAAAATGGCCAATATTCACTACTTCGCGTGTGGTGATAAATTGGTATTAGGTGGTCACTGAGAAGCCAAAATATATTAATCTTTAACAAGATAGGTCGAAATACTTCACTATTTTAATTAAACAGTTGTCATTTTTAATCAACTTGCAATACATAAGTTGTATATAATAAAATAATATTTTACATTTGCATTATGGTAAGTGTGATATTTAATTAATATTAACGGTGGTATTAATTAATTTATTATCTGCTTGCGCTTTTTTAAATAAATGAGAGCAAATAAAAAAACAGGTAATAAGATATACAGTAACTAATTAACCTGCAACCTAAACCAAAAATATTACTTATTATGAAGAAGACTTCGACGTTTTGGCACTTATGCCCACAAGGGCTGAGCTCAATGAGAGTCTCAGTGATTGCGAAGGTAGCTTTATCGCTACTTCTTTTCGCAACCCTACAAACATCTTATGCATCACCACTCGCCGAGAGAGAATCCAATGCTGATGAAATAGAATCACAACAAGCAAAAATAGAGATCAAAGGAGTTGTATTAGCTTCAGATGGCACACCCATTATCGGAGCAAATGTTATCGAACTTGGAACTGTTAATGGTGCTTCAACCGATATGGATGGTGCATTTACAATGTCGGTTGCACATGGCGCTCAAATCGAGGCTTCTTACATCGGTTATCAATCGGTAGTTATGTCGGTTGACGCTCGCACACAATTTACTTTTACTTTGGAGCACGATGCAGCACTTCTTGACGAGGTTGTCGTAACGGCGATGGGTATCAAGAAAAAGGAGTCGTCGCTAACCTACGCAACTCAACAAGTGGATGGTGATGAGCTAACAAGAGCTAAAGATCCGAATATGATCAACTCACTTGCTGGAAAGAGCGCAGGTGTTGTAATTACTAAGAGCTCATCAGGTTTGGGCGGTTCAGCGAAAGTTTCGATTCGTGGATCACGCTCGGCATTTGTTTCGGGAAACAACCAACCTTTATATGTAATTGATGGTGTGCCGATGCTTAACAATAGCACAGAGTCGACAATTACAGCTATGGGTGGCGATAATAATGGCGCTAACCGCGACGCTGGTGATGGTATCTCGAATATCAATCCAGACGACATCGAGAGCATGAGTATTCTTAAAGGTGCTTCGGCTGCTGCTCTTTACGGAGCACAGGCGGCTAATGGTGTGATCCTTATTACAACCAAAAAAGGTCAGGCTGGCACTGCACGCGTAACATTCTCATCGAACCTCACTCTAGACACTGCTATCTCACTTCCAGAGTTCCAAAATTCATATGGTCGCACCGATGGCGGAACTAGCAGCTGGGGCACAAAAGGGAACTTGACTGATTATAACAACGTCGACAATTACTACTCGACTGGCGTCACAGCGATCAACTCTGTATCGCTAACAAGTGGAACAGCTAAGAGTCAAAACTACTTCTCGTACGCAAACACCACAGCTACGGGAATCGTCGACAGCAACAAGCTAAGCAAGCACAATATCACACTTCGCGAAACAGCAAACTTCTTTGGCGATCGCCTAAAGGTTGACGCAAGTGCAAACCTTATCAACCAAAAGATCGAGAATAGCCCAACAACTGGTGGTTATTATCTCAACCCACTAGTAAACCTATATCAGTTCCCACGCGGAATGGATATGTCAACATATGCAACTGATTTCGAGACATATAACCAAGAGCGTAATATGAATACTCAAAACTGGTTCACAGGAGTTGACGAGTGGAATCAAAACCCATATTGGTTAAAGAATCGAGTAACTAGCACCAACAAGCGTAACCGTGCAATGGGTTCACTTTCGCTCTCATTCGAGGTGAACGATTGGCTATCGCTTCAAGCTCGTGGAAACGTTGACTACGTTAACGACAAGTACGAGAATAAGATGTATGCATCGACTGCAACTACTCTAACAGGAACTTACAACGGCTTGTCGAATGGTCGCTACGTATGGGCTGACACCGAGAATTTCTTAAGTTACGGTGATGTTATGGCGATGTTCAACAAGCAATATGGCAGAATTTCGATCAATGGAGCTGTTGGAGCAAGCCTTAACGTAAGCACTTACTCTTCACTTAACCTAGACTCAGGTACAGCTTCTCTATATCGTCCGAATGTATTTACAGTGGCTAATATCGTTGCTACATCGAGCTCATATATCACTCAAACAATTGATGCTCGTCGCACAATGCAATCTGTTTTCGCAACAGCACAATTTGGCTTGGACGATGCTCTATATCTAGACGTTACAGCTCGTAACGACTGGTCGTCGACTTTGGCTAACACCGAGAGTATGAAGAGCGGCTTCTTCTACCCTTCAGTTGGTCTTACTTGGATCCTTTCAAACTCGTTGGATCTTCCTTCTTCGATCTCATTTGCTAAGCTTCGCGGTTCATTCGCACAAGTTGGTAATGACCTTCCTATCGGAATTACAAACCTTGCCGACATTATCACCGCTGGTGGTTCGATCAACGCTAACGACATCGAGCAATTGGGTGATCTTAAGCCTGAGATCAGTAGCTCATACGAGATCGGAGCTGAGATTAAATTCTTTGGTGATCGCCTTGGTTTGGACGTTACAGCTTACCAAACCGACACCAAGAATCAACTCTTGATGATGCCTAACTCGGCAGGTTCACTCTACGCTTATCGCTACGTTAACGCAGGTTTGATCCGCAACAAGGGTATCGAGGTTACAATCGAGGCTACGCCTGTGGCAACAGAGAATTTCCGTTGGATCACTTCGCTTAACGCATCGACAAATAAGAATGAGGTCGTGAAACTTCACGACGATTACACCGAGTTTACATATGGTCAAGAGGGCTTCTCGATGGCATACCAAATGCGCGTGAAAGAGGGAGGATCATTGGGTGACATCTACGGTAACGCATTTGTTCGCAACAGCGATGGCACAATCTCGACAGACGACAATGGCAACCCAGTTGCAAACACTGGTAACCTTGACCTATTGGGCAACAGCAACCCAGATGCTACGGTTGGTTGGAACAACACATTTATTTTGGGCAATTGGACACTTAACGCTCTTGTAGATGCTCGCATTGGTGGTGATGTAATGTCGCTTACTTACGCTGATCTAGATTCGAATGGTGTGACTCAAACCACTGCTGATGCTCGCGACGCAGGCTTTGTAGAGGTTGATGGTCAGAAGTTCACAAACGTTCAAGGGTTCTACGGCGCAGTTGGTGGTCGCAATGGTATCTCGGAGTATTATATGTACGATGCAACTAATATCCGCCTACGTGAGCTTTCGATCGGTTACACACTTCCTCGCTCACTGCTCGCTAAGACAAACTTCTTCGAGGGTGCAACCATCTCGGTTGTTGGTCGCAATCTATTCTTTATCTACAAGGATGCTCCATTTGATCCAGATGCAACAATGTCGGTTGGTAACAACAACCAAGGAGTAGATGTATTTGGCTTGCCAACAACTCGTAATATTGGTTTCAATATTAAACTTACATTCTAATCACTTAACACTAGACAATCATGAAAAAGAATAAATATATATTTGCACTTCTCGCAGGAGTAATGGTGAGTTTTTCGAGTTGTACCGATGGGTTCATCGAAGATAACGCAATCAATGGCGCCTTTAACGACGAGGTTAAACAATATGACAACCAGATGTATACGGCTAATTTCGAGATTATGCAGTCGGGTATCTACTTCAACTACGCTGGTATAGGTCTCAATTGGACTTGGCAACTTACGCAAGCCCTCCACCACGATATGTACTCGGGTTACTTCCACGATCAAGTGGCAGCATTCAACGACAAGAATTCGGTTTACAACGTCAATACAGGATGGTCGAACGCAGCATGGAACTACACTTACAGCGCAATTTTCCCAATCGCATACCAATCGGAATTGCTTTGTGCCGACACCGAGACTGCACTTCACTTCTTGGGCCTAACCAAAATCATCAAGGTTGAACTTATGCACCGTATTGCCGACACTTATGGACCTATCGTCTACACTAAATTTGGCAGTGGCGAGGATAACGACGTTGACACTTTGGAGGAGGCATACTCGGCATTCTTCGAGGATCTTGACGCAGGTATCGAGGCTATCGAGGAGTACCTTTCACTAGGTTATAGCGACTCGGCATTTGCACCATACGATATGCTTAATGGTGGCACACTTACTGGTTGGTTGAAATTTGCAAATTCACTTCGTCTGCGCCTTGCAATGCGCGTTTCTAACGTTGATCCTGTTCTTGCTAAGAGCGAGGCTCAAAAAGCATTGACAAACTCGAATGGTCTATTGGAGAGCTCATCGGAGACTATCCAAGTATCGGGATCATCATACTCTAATCCACTATACGCAGTTGGCGTAGCTTGGGGTGAGGCATTTATGGGAGCAACAATGGCATCTCTATTAAACGGTTACGAGGATCCACGTCGCGAAGTTTGGTACAACAAAGCAACTTTGGTTGGCAGCGAGGATACATGGCTAGGCGTTCCTCAAGGTGTTTTGATGTCGTCGGGAGATCCAAACCACTACGGTGTATATTCGGCACTTAATGGCAACACTATCACAGCCACTACACCTGCGGTTTTGATGACAGCAGCCGAGGTTTGGTTCCTACGCGCTGAGGCTGCACTTCGTGGCTACAGTTCAGAGAATGTTCAAGCTTGTTATGAGACAGGTGTTGAGACTTCGTTCGCTCAGTGGGGTGTATCGGGCGCAGCAGATTATTTGGCTTGCAACAAGACTCCACTCGACTACACAGAGATGGTTGCAGCAAGTGGTGGCGTAGATATGCCAGCATTGATCTCGATCTCTCCATCTTGGGACTCATCGGCTGATAATGAGGGTAAATTGGAGCAGATCATCACTCAAAAGTGGATTGCTTGTTGGCCAGAGAGTTACGAGGCTTGGAGCGAGCAACGTCGCACAGGCTACCCTCGCCTATTCAAGGTTCAATACAATGGTAGCAATGGCGCAATCGACACCGAGGAGATGATCCGCCGCTTGCCATTCTCGACCGACGACGCAAGTTCTGACCCTGTTCAATACGACTACCTAGTTAAGGCTTTGGGTGATACTGACGATGGTGGCAGCCGCCTATGGTGGGATGTTGGTGAGAATAGATTCTAACCCTATCGCTTTTTATAATTTATTGGTTGTCTTTGGCTTGCGAGCTAAGGGCAACCAATTTTAAATACTTGACTACGTTATGAAATCGCTAAAATCATACTCTATATTACTTCTTGCCGCATTGGCAGTTACAACCTCTTGCAGCACTACTGAGAGCACAAAAAGCTACAACGAAGGGATTAGTATTATCCCTATGCCGAACTCTCTTGTGGTGACCTCCGAGGATCGTTTCACGCTCAAAGGCAACACCACATTTGGTGCGACTCAGGCAGAAGCTGCAACAATCGCAGAGTTCTTTGCTTCGAAAATAGGCACTTCGACTGGCTACTCGATTGGCCTTACCGAAGGTGGAAAGGGTTCAATTGAGCTTATTATCGACCAATCAATTTCGGATAATGAGCAGGCCTACGAGCTCGAGATCCTCAAAGATAAGGTGCAGGTTACGGGCGCAAGTGCAGCCGCTCTGTTTTACGGTATGCAGAGTTTTATGCAGCTCCTGCCAGCCGAGATCGAGAGTAAGACTCCGATTCGAGGAATTGAATGGAGCGCACCAACTGTAAAAATCTCGGATGCACCTCGCTTCGAATATCGCGGTATAATGTTCGATGTATGCCGCCACTTTGTCTCGGTTGAGTTCCTTAAAAAGCAGATTGATGTTCTCTCGCTTTTCAAGATCAACCACCTCCATTGGCATCTCACCGAGGATCAAGCATGGAGGGTTGAGATCAAGAAATATCCTCTGTTGACCGAGGTCGGAGCATTTAGAGTTGAGCCTGATGGCGATGGTACGCCTTACGGAGGTTTCTACACTCAAGATGAGATTCGCGAGGTGGTGGCATACGCTGCGGAGCGATTTATCACCATTGTTCCCGAGTTCGAACTTCCAGGACATGAGCTTGCAGCGATTGCAGCTTATCCGCACCTCTCGTGCAAGGGAGAGGAGATTTCGCCTCGCGTAGTTTGGGGAGTCGAGGATATTGTGATGTGCCCAGCAAAGGAGACAACCTTCGAATTTATCGAGGATGTGATCGACGAACTAGCGCCGCTATTCCCTGGAAAATATTTCCACGTAGGTGGTGATGAGTGCCCAAAAACAAGTTGGGAGCAGTGCCCCGCGTGCCAACAATTCATTCGCCAAAATGGCCTCGAAGCCAAAGATGGCCACTCGGCCGAGGAGCGTTTACAAAGCTACGTCATTCACCGTGCCGAGGAGATGTTAGCCAAACATGGCAAGCAGCTAGTTGGTTGGGATGAGATCCTCGAGGGAGGGCTTTCGGATGGCGCAACCGTGATGTCATGGAGAGGCGAAGAGGGTGGCGTTGCCGCTGCTTCGATGGGGCGCAAGGTGATTATGGCGCCTCAGACCGAAGGAATGTATCTTAATTTCTATCAAGGTGACTATATGATCGAGCCTGTGACAATTGGCGGCTATGTGCCTCTATCGAACACTTATAGCTACAATCCAGTTCCCGAGGAGCTGCGGGGAACCGATAAGGAGTCGCTAGTGATTGGAGTGCAGTCAAACCTTTGGAGCGAGTATATGTACGAGCCTGAGATAGTGGAGTATCAAGCATATCCACGCGCCTTGGCACTCTCGGAAGTTGGTTGGAGCAAGACTGCAAACAAGGATCTTGATGGTTTCTGTCGTCGACTCGACAATGCATATGTTCGCTTAGATGCGCACGACATAAATTACTATATTGCGCAACCTGAGCAGTCTCATGGCTCGACAAATTACGTTGCCTTTACCACCTCCGCTGTGCTCGAATTCACCTCGACAATACCTGTCAAGATGGTCTACACGCTCGATGGATCGGAGCCTTCGCCTAAGAGCAAGCAGTACACTACCCCACTGACATTCAGCGAAACAACAACACTCAAAATTCGTTCACTCCTGCCATCTTGCAAGATGAGCCAAACGCGTGAAATTTCGATCATCAAGGAGGAGTTGCGTCAAGCAGTAGAGGTGTCGGAAGCTAAAAATGGATTAAAGGTTACATCAACTCCAGGGAATTACCTCAATATGGCTGAGCTCTCAAAAGCGACAGCGAAAAGCGAGAGTAGAATCGCCGCAACCCTCGAGGATTTGGTTATTCGCAAGACCTACGAGTGTTCGATGCGCAACTTGGATCAAGAGGCGAACATCGGTGAAGGATATATCAATATCGCCGAGGATGGCGTATACCACTTCTGGACAAATAACAACGAGTTGTGGATCGCAGGCGAGAAGATTATCGACAACGACAATGAGGTAAAACGCTTCTCACGCCAAGGTCGCTCGATAGCACTATCGAAGGGATTGCACCCTATCAAGACGATCTGGCTCGGCAATATCATCGGCGGATGGCCCTCGAATTGGGACGATGGCGCGATCACTTTGCGCAAAGAGGAGGAGACAGAGTATCGCTACATTGGTGGTGATGAGCTTTTTTATGAGTAACAAATGGTGAAGATAAGGTCGCTTTGATACCTACTTTAAAACAAACGTGAGTTCGAAAATTACACGAACTCACGTTTATATTTACTCCTATCCACAAGCAGGATAATAGAGCTCTGTACCAGTACCGCCAGTATAGTAGAATCCTCGTCCGACAGATTGGTCGTGTACACCATTATTCGTGAAAGTAGTCACGGTAAAAGCATTCCACACACGATATATTGGCAAGCAGAAACCATAGGGAGATGGGTCAAAAATTGATTTGCCACCTACATCAATATCAGTAAGGTTTTTATTATTCCACACGTATGAGGCAGAATTATAGTCACTACACCAACAACTTGAAGTAGCACCATAATAGTGAGTGGTGGGGTTTTGTACAGCTTTTGACATTGTTACATTGCTAATTGTACTAGTTGTAGTTGAATAGGTAAAAGTAGTTCCACCTAACGTATGCGCGTTATTAGTATACGGGAAAGGATCCTTACGCCCAAATTGGTAGTAGAGAATTCCATCTTTAGATTCAGTGTATGCATCACGAGCGCCAATATTACGATCCATAATATACTTATCCTCATAGATACCTCCTGTGCCCCATACTGTGTAAGAAGAACCATCCTCGTAACGATGTAATGCACCCGTTCCATTTTTAAGAGTATATATAACACTCCCCAGAAAAGCGACCATAGTTTAAGTCAAAAATAATTTGTAAATTTGAGACCATTATGGGAACAACACGTAGACAACACAGTGCCGCCTTCAAGGCG
>JBCQVS010000055.1:0-11593 GCA_047172885.1 Rikenellaceae bacterium
ATGAGGCGATCGACCCTAACTCGAACTACGCTTTTGGTGAGGGTGGTGCCGGCACTTTTTCAGATGGCAAGCTCTTTACTCGCTCCAAAAAGAGGGGTGATTATCACAAAGCGTTGCAGACGTTGGTTTTTCATGGCGCCTCTCAGGAGATTCTCTTTGAGGCACATCCGCATATTGGCACCGATAAGTTGCCACGTATTATGACCAATATGAGGCAGTCGATTTTGGATGCTGGAGGTGATTTTATCTTTGAGGCTCGAGTTACTGACTTGAAGATCAAGGGCGAGAGGATCGAGGGCGTTTGGTGTGATGACACGCTTTACGAAGGTGCTGCGGTGGTTTTGGCTACGGGGCACTCGGCAAAGGACATCTATGAATTATTGCACGCTAAGGGGGTGCTGATCGAGGCGAAGCCGTTCGCTATGGGAGTGCGTATTGAGCATCCGCAGGGGCTTATCGACTCGATTCAGTATCATGCTCCTTCGCGTGGGGAGTATCTGCCTGCGGCTTCTTATTCGCTTGTGAGTCAAGAGAATGGGCGCGGTGTATATTCATTTTGTATGTGCCCAGGAGGATTTATCGTGCCCGCTATGACCGATAAGAGTGAGTCGGTGGTCAATGGTATGTCGCCTAGTCAGCGCTCGTCGCCTTATGCTAATTCGGGGCTTGTTACGGAGGTTCGCCTTAGTGACTTTGCGCATTTGGCCGATGAGTGGGGTGAGTTAGCTGGTTTGAAGTTTCAGCAGCAGTTGGAGATGCTGGCTCGCAAGCATGGTGGGGAGAATCAGATTGCTCCGGCGCAGCGGGTTTCGGATTTTGTTGCGGGGCGTGGTAGTGGGTCATTGCCGAGCTCTTCTTATATTCCTGGGTTTTGCACTTCGCGGTTAGATCAGTGGTTGCCTGACTTTATTGGGTCGGGATTGCGTGCGGGATTGACCACTTTTGATCGTCGGTTGAGGGGGTTTATTACCCCTGAGGCGCTTGTGGCGGGTGTGGAGTCGAGAACTTCTTCGCCTGTTCGGATTCCGCGCGACAGGGAGACTCTTATGCATCCGCAGATTAGCGGATTGTTTCCTGCGGGTGAGGGTGCTGGGTATGCTGGGGGGATTATCTCGGCGGCATTGGATGGCGAGCGTATTGCGGGCGCCGTTGCCGACTTTATAAGATAAAAAAACGAAGTTTTTGTATCCAAGCTTGCTTGGTCGCCGCCCGCGATTAGGGCAGTCACCAAGCCTTCGCCCTCCCTCCTAAAAAAGCACTTTTGGAACAAAAGTGCGCAGAGGGCGAGCAATTCGAAGAATTGCAATACACGAAAACCACTCACTTTTGTAGATCCCAGATCAAGTCTGGGATGCCGGGAATATATTTATTTTACAGATTTTTGACCTTAGAATTCTAGGGGGCTACGTAGGGTGAATTTTCTCCCTGTCGCAGGGTGATGCAACGTAATTTGTTCCGCGTGGAGCATTAGCCGCTCACCCGCAACACCATAGAGGCGATCCCCAACAATGGCCATGCCAAGCCCTTGTGGATGAGCACAATGCACCCGCAGCTGATGCGTCCGCCCCGTCTGTGGATAGAGCGCAACACGCGTGCGAGAGCCCTCAACACCCATAACAACATAGCGCGTATAGGCAGGCTTCCCAAGCTCGAAATCCACCCGCTGCCGAGGCCTATCCAAAGGATCCAAAATCAACGGCAAGTCGATCGCCCCACTCTCAGAGGTGACCACCCCATCAAGCAAAGCAATATATCGCTTGCGAATAGTATGCGAGGCAAATTGCTGCTGCAAAGAGGCCTGCACCGCCGCAGATTTCGCGACGATCAACACCCCCGAGGTATCCATATCGAGCCGATGAACAATCAAATTGTTCGGATTAATCTCTGCGTAGCGCTCCTCAGCGATACTCTGCACCGAAAGCGTGTGATTTTTGCCTCTGACCGAGGGCAAACCCGATGGCTTATTGAAGGCCACAAGGTGCTCATCCTCGTAGATCACCGTGAGCTGCTCGGCAAGGCGCTGCTCTTGAGTGCGAGGTTGCGGCGGCTCGACGTTCAAACCGCGGAGCATATGGGTTAGGATCGGGTGACACTTGCCGCGACACGCAGCGTAATAGTGGAGATGTTGGCGCACCTCGCCCCGCGAAGATTCTCCCCACCAAAATTCACCCATCGCCACTGGTCTCAGGTCTTTGGCAAAGGCGTAGTGCAGCAGCTTGGGCGCAGCACATTCGCCCGATCCTGCGGGAGGTGTCGAGCGGTTGTAGTCGCTGAAAATCCGCAATAGATCGACCGCCTCGCCATTGGCATTAAGGGGTTGCACTCGGCTAAAAGTGAGCTTCTGGAGCGCTGCGGAGCGGGTTTGGCGCTGCTCGGCAAGATTTTCGCGCTGCTTATGATGGTTAAAAATAAGTTTTTCTAAGGGTTCGCGTAGGGTTCTAAAACGTAACTCTTCGCGCTTTATCACTCCCTTTTGGCGTTGGCTCTCAGCGCCTAGCTCGGCTAGTTTTTCTTCGCTACAACCATTTTCGCGGAGCTCCTTGCGGCTCTTTCTTGAGGCTGAATATTCGTCGCGCAGGGTCGTTAGTATGCTTCGCTCCTCCGCCTCTATTTCCTCTAGTTTTTCGCGGGCTGCGGTAAGTTCCTCGGAGTTGTCTAAGGCTGCTATTTGAGTGTTTATCTGCGAGATATTGGCCTCCTCAAGGGCGAAAAAACCACCTGGCTCCAAGAGATCTAGGATCGGTGGAACGAAGTGTGGCTGGAGTGTTTTTTTATCTAGGTAGCCTGAGAATGCGACTAGATAGCCTAGCTCGTTTTTGCTGTTTTCCACCACCAATACCCCGAACATTTTGCCTTGCTCGATCTCGGCGTGCCACTGTGGCGATGCTTCTAGATAGGCGCACAGCTGCTCACTCGCCGCTTTTACTAGCGGGTGTGGCACATAGTCGAATGGGTTTGTGAAGAGCTCGGGGAGGGGGATTCCCTCGGTGAGATTCTTTGACAAGGGGTGGAACATTGGCGGTAATTATTGATTGCGCTAAGAAACGTGGTCCTGAGTTTGGCTAGCAAGGATGAGTTTTGGGGCTTCGTGAAGTCTCACAAACCGCAGCGTACTAAGGTACGTGAGGATTTGGGAGACAAGGGAAGTGCCGAAAATCGCCTTGCTAGTCGAACTCACTTGTTATTGAAGGCATTCATCGTTAGTGCAGTCCCAGCGGTAGCGAACGAGAGTATTGCATCCCCAAAGAGCTTCAACCGCTCTGGCAACGCCTTAATCTCCTCATCCGACCATTCGCCCAAGACGTAATCGACTTGGTGGCCTCGAGCGAAATCACCACCCACACCAAAGCGAATGCGAGCATATTGATCGTTACCCAAGAGCTCCGTGATATTCTTCAATCCATTGTGTCCTCCCGCACTACCCTTTTGTCGCATGCGCAATCGTCCGAAGTCGATAGCGATATCGTCGGAGATGATCAAAAGGTTCTCTTGGGGGATCTTCTCGGCTTCGAGCCAATAACGGACAGCTTTGCCCGAGAGATTCATGTAAGTAGATGGTTTTAAGAGGATTATGGTGCGACCCTTATGTTTTAGGGTTGCCACATCGCCATAACGGGCAGACTTAAAAGAGATGTTGGATGCCTCGCATAAGGCATCCAACACTTTAAATCCTATGTTGTGGCGGGTATGGGCGTATTCGGCACCAATGTTCCCTAAACCTACAACGAGGTATTTCATAACTTTATCTTCTTTAGACTATTGCTCAGCCTTAGCAGAACGTGAAGCACGAGTTACACGTACAGCACATACAGCAGTTGTAGCAGGAGTTACGAACTTAACGTTCTCGATGTTAAGGTCACCTACGAAGATAGTCTTACCAAGCTCTAGCTCAGTAACATCAACTACGATCTCATCTGGAAGGTTAGCCTCCAAAGCGCTAACTACAACCTTACGAGCCGAAAGAGCCAACTTACCACCGACTTTAACACCGGCTGCGTTACCTGTAAGTGTTACTGGTACTGCGATAGATACTGGCTTACCCTCTTGAACGCGGTAGAAGTCGATGTGAAGGATTTGCTCACGTACTGGGTGATATTGAACGTCACGAAGTACAGCCTTCTCCATTTTACCGTCGATGTTAAGCTCTACGATGTAAGAAGATGGAGTGTAGATAATTTTCTTTACCTCTTTAGAGTCGATAGCGAATGTAACTACCTCACCACCACCATACAATACGCAAGGGATAGCGCCCTCACGACGAACTGCTTTAGTAGCTTTCTTACCATACTCGGCACGTGCTACTGCTGAAATTTGAATACTTTTCATTTTGTTTTTTTTATTTTTATGTTACCTGCGGCGGTACTCAATTTTGGGGTCATTGTTCGGGTCGCTTCCACTCTCGCTTCGCACCCCTTATAATGCCAAAATCCCATAAACGCCTGATTTGTGGGGCAAAGATAGTTATTTTTTTTATATGTTGGTGGTTTTGGAGGTGTTTTTTTGTTGCAGATCTTTGAGCCGACACATTTTCCTTGAGCCGACACTTCCTCCCGTCATCCCAGACTTGATCTGGGATCTACAAAAGAGGGCGGTTTTAAGATACTTATGTTGCGTTAGATCCACTCGCTCTTGTAGATCCCAGATCAAGTCTGGGATGACGGGAGAAAATATCCGTGAAAGGAGAATGTAACGGTGTACGCACTCGCGAGGTTATCGCTTGTCGCAACTTCTAACTCCTAACTATATAAAGGAGATGCCTGCGAATTCTAGGCACAAGATCACCAACAGGAGGATCGCACCAGCAAACAAAAACGGTTGCAACCGCGCAGCCTTAATCCCCTCCGCGGGAATCAACCCCGTGCCAATCATAAACATAGCCGCATTAGTTCCCGACTTCGAGATCCGAAAAGCGATGCTCGTAATATTCTCAGGCAGCGCGACATAGCTATTGAAAACAACAACGGCAACATACAACAGCGCCGAGAAAATAGCCCACATCTCATGCGTAGAATCCCCATACCAGATATCCCCCAAGCGCGAGATAGTAGCAACAGCCAAGGCCGAAGCGATAAAGATCGGAACGACAGCCACCTGACCCGAGAAGAAGATCTCCTGAAGATTAATTCCGAAGCCCAACCCCACAAGGCAGTACTTGAGCAAGCGGCTCGAAACGCGATTCGTGATGGTGCGAAAAGGGTTGCCAACAGCCATAACCAATGCCAAACCCATAAGCATAGCCAAGAGTGGTGAGGTGAAAAACGAAAGGTGTCCAAAGATTAGGTATGCGGCAGCCATAGGCGAAATTTTAGGTTAAAGTGATCCAAAAGTAATAGAACTAAATGGAATATCAAAACAAAATTGGAGAATATCGCTAAAAACCTTACCTTTGCGGTATGAGCATTAGAAGAAAAAAACAAAATTACCCGCTTATCGAGGGGTTAGAGATAACAACCCTAGCTGCCGAGGGCAAAGCTATGGGACGATACAACGACATTGTGGTCTTTGTGCCGCTGACCGTGCCAGGTGATGTGGTGGATGTTCAGATCCGCAACAAGCGCCGTCGATTTATGGAGGGCACAGTGGTGAATTTCGTTAAGAAATCACCCCTGCGCGAAGAGGCTTTCTGTGCACATTTCGGTGTGTGTGGAGGCTGCAAGTGGCAGAATTTGCCCTATGAGGAGCAGCTACGCTTCAAAACCGAGCAGGTGCAAGATCAACTGCAACGCATAGGTCACTTGACCTTACCCGCAATCGAGCCATGTTTAGGTTCTGAGAAGCGTCAATTCTACCGCAACAAGCTCGAGTACACCTTCTCGCCAAAGCGTTGGAGAACTTACGAGGAGATCAACTCTACCGAGGAGTGGAAACCATCACCAGCCTTAGGATTCCATATCCCAGGGATGTTCGACAAGATCCTCGATATCGACAAATGTTGGTTGCAGGAGGATCCATCGAACCCTATTCGCTTGGAAATCAAGCGTTACTGCGTCGAGAATGACTATTCGTTCCACGACGTAAGGGAGCACGCGGGATTGATGCGCAATATTGTTATTCGCACCTCGTCGACTGGCGACACGATGCTAATTGTGGTATTTGGTGAGGATGATCAGGAGCGAATTGCACCTTTGATGGAGCACCTCAAACTAACTTTCCCACAGATCACATCACTGTTCTACATCGTTAATACTAAGTGGAATGACTCGATTTCGGATCAAACACCGATTCTCTACTCTGGCAACGATCATATCATGGAGGAGATGGAGGGACTGCGTTTCAAGGTAGGGCCAAAATCGTTCTACCAAACCAATTCCGAGCAGGCATACGAGCTATATAAGATCACGCGCGACTTCGCGGAGCTAAAGGAGGATGACACTCTTTATGACCTCTACACGGGTACGGGTACTATCGCTAACTTCTGCGCTTCGCGTTGCAAGAGTGTGGTGGGTATCGAGTATGTTCCAGAGGCAATTGAGGATGCTTTTGTCAATTCTAAGATCAATGGAATCGAGAATACTAACTTCTATGCGGGCGATATGAAGCTCGTTTTGAACGACAAGTTCGTTGAGGAGAATGGACACCCTTCGGTGATTATCCTCGATCCTCCACGTGCGGGTGTCGATGAGCCTGTGATTGAGGTGATTTTGCGTGCTGCGCCTGATCGCATTGTCTATGTTAGTTGTAACCCTGCGACTCAGGCGCGTGACTTGGCGCTTATGGAGGCTGATTACACCATTACGCGTGTGCAGCCTGTCGATATGTTCCCTCACACGCACCATGTTGAGAATGTGGTGCAGCTGGTTCGCAAATAGGCTTGAATTATAGGAAGATCACTACCGAAAGGGAGACGATCGAAATAAGAATCCAGAGCAGAATCGCTTGGATCAGCGGCTTAAGGCCTGCCGATCTGATAACTTGAGGCGTTAGCCCTGCTCCGATCATAAAAAGTGTTGCACTTAATCCACAGTGTGACACTTTTTTTGCGGCTATCGTGAACCAATCGGGGAGGCTGAGGTAGGTGTTAACTACCATTGCTACAACGAAAAAGAGGATGAAGTAAGGGAGTTTTATCCGCTTGCTCGAGCTCTTGAAGATGAGCGTTGAGATAAGCGAGAGAGGGATAATCCAGAGGGCTCTTGTGAGTTTTACGGTTGTGGCTACTTGCAGAGCTTTTTCGCCATAGGCAGCTGCGGCACCTACCACCGAGCTGGTGTCGTGGATCGCGATTGCTGACCACATTCCGAATTGCTCTTGCGAGAGGTCGAGCAGGTGTCCCAACATCGGGAAGATAAAGAGCGCAATGGCGTTGAGGATGAAGATTACGGCTAGCGACAAGGAGATGTCCGACTCATCGGCCTCGATCACGGGGGCTACTGCCGCGATGGCGCTTCCTCCGCAAATTGCTGTTCCAGAGGCGATTAGATAAGCACCTTTTCGGCTTACTCCTAACCATCTGCCAACTGCAACACCCACAATCATCACTAGGGCCACCGAGAGGATCGTAAAGAGCATCCCCTCCCGACCTGCTGCTAACGACTCATGGAGATTCATGCCGAAACCCAACAGAATAACGCAATATTGAAGCAGCTGCTTCGAGATTTTCTTGGTGAGGTTAATGAATGGATTTCCAACGGTCAGAGCCAAGGCGACACCCATAAAAAGTGCAACGGCAGGCGATACGAAGAGCGAAATAAGCGCGAAGATTAGGTAAGCAGCAAACATAGTTTTTACAATTTTATTTGCTGCAAATGTATCGCTTCTCTGTCGATTTTACAAGATATAAAATGTTCTTGCGGATAACTAAAAGTTATAATTGAATATGGAGGGCACTACCCCACACTCCCCATACAGAACTCCTGGAAGATAGTCACCAGTCGACCATTTTGCCCATGCAGTGTAGCGAAGCGCAGCGTGCGCAGAATCTCGAGATCCGCAAGCTCGACCCTGCGTAAAGTGCCCGCAGCCAAATGCTCCGCTACAACCAAAATCGAGAGAAATGCGTAGCAATCAGAAGCCTTCAAGTACCGAATTATCGCCTCACTACTGCCAAGTTGCATCCTCACATCGAGCCCCTTGCGCGACACGCCACGACCCCTCAAGGCGTTAACCACAACAGACAGAGTTCCCGAACCCTCCTCGCGGATAACCAATGGGAGCTGCTCCACATCGCTACTACTGAGCACCTTACCTCTCCCCTTGCGCGAAACCAAGACAATCTCATCCGAAACAAAATCGGCATAGTGCACAGCGCTGCTGCTGCTATCGCCCTCAATAATCGCGAGCTCAATCTCCTTGCGCTCCAGCAGCCTAATCACCTCCTCGCTATTGGCACTCACCACCGAGAGCCTGATCCGCGGGTAGGCACGATTGAACTTCGCCAGGATCTCCGGCAGCAGATATTGAGCGATCGTAGTCGAAGCGCCAACGTGAATCACCCCCTCGAAGCTATTCTCCTGGGTCGAGATCGCATCGTTGAGCGGATAGTAACTCTCCAAGATCAACTCAGCCAGAGGAAGCACCTCACGCCCCTTTTGCGTTAGCGAGATCCGATTTCCTTGACGACTAAAAAGCGCCTCGCCAAACTCCACTTCCAGCTCCTTAATATGCTTAGAGATAGCAGGTTGCGACACATTGAGCAACACCGAAGCACGCGTAAAGCTCAACACTCGCGCCACGGTGACAAATACGGTAAGTCTAAAATCTTGAATCATGCTGCTTGGGGGTTAAAAGGTATATGCAAAGGTAACATTTTTTTTGGTATCTTGACTTTCTTGACCTCCTTCTTACTGCGCTCATGCCGCGCGGGCACCAAACAAGTTTGGATCCAAAAACTGTCGTTTTTGACTTTGTATTGCACTGATGTGTGATGCCAACCTTCGGTTGTCATCACACATCATTGAGGGCAACCTCGATTTGGGTTTAAATGCCGAAAGGCATTTAAAAAATTCTGAGTCTTAAATTGTTGTGCAAATTTATTTGCGGCAACAATTTAAAACTCAGAATCTTAGAGATGAAATCTCTAAGCCCAAAACGTAACAAAAAAGAAAAACGACAGTTTTTCGTATCCAAACTTGTTTGGTGCCCGCGCGGCATGAGCGCAGTAAGAAGGAGGTCAAGAAAGTCAAGATACCAAAAAAAAATCGTACCTTTGCAAAATGAGAAAAGAAAGAAGGAAACTATGAAATTAAGCTACGACATTATCGTTATCGGTGCGGGTCACGCGGGGTGTGAGGCGGCAGCTGCTGCGGCACGCTTGGGCTCTAGGACCCTGCTGCTCACAATGGACATGACTAAGTTTGCCAATATGTCGTGCAACCCAGCTGTGGGAGGCGTGGCTAAGGGGCAAATTGTGCGCGAGATTGACGCTTTGGGTGGTCAGATGGGACGCATTACCGACCTGAGTACCATACAGTTCCGCATGCTTAACCGCTCGAAGGGAGCAGCAATGTGGAGCCCGAGGGCGCAGTGCGATAAGGCGCTTTTCTCGTCACTGTGGCGCACGACGTTGGAGAATACCGACAATTTATATATATGGCAGGATAGCGCTGTGGAGTTGCTTTTCTCTACCGATGACAACGGTGATAAGTGCATCAGTGGCGTTAAAACGCAAATGGGCATCGAATTTTCGGCTCGTGCGGTCGTATTGACCTCTGGCACCTTTATGGGCGGTTTGATGCACTGTGGAGCTTCGCAGGCTGCAGGAGGACGCGCAGGCGACAAGGAGTCGTTGGGCATCACCGAGTCGCTTGTGGCGATTGGCTTCGAGGCGGGGCGCATGAAGACGGGAACACCTGCTCGACTGGATGCTCGCACCATCGATTTTAGTCGCATGGAGCCGCAGGAGGGTGATGCAAACCCTTCGAAATTCTCTTATTCATCCGAGACAAAGCCGGTGGAGAATCAGCTGCCATGTTATCTGGTCTACACCTCGACGGATGTTCACGACACACTTCGTGAGGGCTTCTCGCGCTCGCCACTTTTCAATGGCACGATTCATGGTGTTGGGCCGCGTTACTGTCCGAGCATCGAGGATAAGCTCCGCACGTTTGCCGACAAGGAGCAGCATCAGTTATTCTTGGAGCCTGAGGGGCGCGACACCAACGAGTATTATCTCAATGGTTTTTCCTCGTCACTTCCGTGGGAGGTGCAATGGGAGGCGTTGCACAAAATCGTTGGCTTCGAGAATTTGCATATCTACCGTCCGGGGTACGCGATCGAGTACGATTACTTCCCACCGACGCAACTAAAACATTCGTTGGAGACGAAATTGGTAAAAAATCTCTACTTCGCGGGACAGATAAATGGAACGACAGGCTATGAAGAGGCTGCTGCTCAGGGACTTATCGCGGGTATTAACGCTTCTAGAGCCCTTGAGAATCGCGCAGAAATTTCTCTTGCGCGCGATAGTGCGTATATTGGCGTGTTGATCGATGATTTGGTCACGAAAGGGGTGGATGAACCTTATCGTATGTTCACTTCGCGGGCGGAGTATCGGATTTTGCTACGTCAGGATAATGCGGATTTGCGACTTACTCCACTGGCGATCGAGATTGGACTTATCGAAGGTGATCGTGCTGCGGAGTTCGAAAAGAAGCGTGAGGCGATTGAGTCGCTGCTCTCGTTTGTAAGAACTAAGGGTGCTCGGATGGAGGAGGTGAATGATTATCTTCGCTCTGTGGGGTCGGAGCCTTTGACTCAGGGGCGCAAGATTTATGATCTTTTGGCTCGCAATGGGGTCACTATTGAGGGGCTTGCTGAGTATGTTCGTAGCCTTGGGAGGTTTATTTCTGAGGGTGATTTCTCGCCTGAGGTTATCGAGGAGGTTGAGATTCAGATTAAGTATCGGGGGTATATTGAGCGGGAGAAGTTCATTGCTGAGAAGATTCAGAGGCTTGAAAATATTGCTATTCCTGCGGGTTTTGACTATTCGGCTATGCAGGCTTTGACTATTGAGGCTCGGCAGAAATTGTCTAAGGTTTGCCCTCAGACGATTGGACAAGCGTCGAGAATCCCTGGAGTATCCCCCGCCGACATCAATGTATTATTGATTAAATTCGGCCGATAAGACCAAAAACGAAGTTTTTGAATCCAAACTAGCTTGGTGCCCGCCCGGCATAAGGGCAGTAAGAAAGGAGAGAAATAAGCATTAAAACTTATTTCTCTCCTTTAATTTTATACAAGTTGGGGACGTTGGGGACTGGCCTTATGCCGGCCGGGCACCAAACAAGTTTGGATTCAAAAACTTCGTTTTTGTTCCTATTCCACTATCACTGTCCAGCCGTAGGTATCCTCGCAACGACCATACTGGATATCCTGCAACTTATTATACATAGCCACGCAATACTTGCCAGGCTCGTCACCAAACGAAATCTTCTCCTCATGACGATAATCACTCACCGACCCAATAGGAGAAATCACGGCAGCCGTACCACAAGCACCACACTCCTCAAACGTAGACAGCTCATCAAGCGAAATAGGACGCTCCTCGATCTTCAAACCATACTCCTCGGATGCCAAAGTGCGCAAGCTAAGATTGGTAATAGAGCGCAAAATAGATGGCGAAGTAGGCGTAACATAGGTGCCATCCTTAATTCCA
>JBCQVS010000056.1:0-11348 GCA_047172885.1 Rikenellaceae bacterium
GCGATAAGGTGGATGTAGATCTCGGTTTTGCCCGACCCCGTGATTCCGTGGAGCAGGGTTGTCGATCGGGTCTCGAAAGAGGTGCGGATCGCCTTGAGTGCTATTTTTTGGTGCTCCGAGAGTTCGGGGAGCGTAAAGAGTCGCCCATGGATCTGCTCGGAGATGATGTCGCTGCGCTCGAGCAAGATATCCCCTTTTTTGGCTAGGGCTTGCAGCGTTGCCAGATCGGCTGAGAGTAATCTTCGTGGGAATTTTTGGGCAGTTGTCTCGCTGAGCTTCGCGGCTATTTCGCTTAGTGCGGCGTGTTGCTTGGGTGCTCTGCGGGCTCTTTTTGTGAGTAACTCTTCGAACTCTGCGGGGGTGTAGGTGGGCAGGGTAACGTAATATTCGCTACGCGAGCGGAACTCCTCCAGGGCTAGCTCATTGTTGCTTTTGCCCGAGGGTTTCATCATTGCGGGGAGTGCTATGCGCATCACCTCGCCTAGGGTACATATATAATACTGCGCGATCCACTCCCAGAATTCGCGCTGTGCGGTTGTGAGTAGTGGCGCTGAGTAGAGGGTTCGTACAACCTTTTTGATTCTTGGAAACGAGGGCTTCTCGCTATGAATTCTCCAGACGATACCTGTGTAGAACTTCTCGGTTGGGCGACCAAAGGGGACTACTACCGCCTGACCCTGCTCTACGCTCATACCCTCCTCGAGCTCAAAGGTGAAAAGGTCTTGAGCTAAGGGTAGTACGATATCGGCGTAGCGAGTCATAGAGCCGCGGAGAATTAAACCTTGCGCAGCTCCTCGAAGCCTTGGCCATAGACTCCCATAACTGAGCCCACAGTGATAAATGCCGCGGGATCAACCGAGCGCACAACGGCCAAAATCTGACCGCTCTCGCGCTTTCTGCAGACAACCATCACAATCTTTGAGGCCTCCTTGGTGTACCATCCTTGCGAGTCGATCATCGTGATTCCGCGGTGAGCACTCAGCATAATCGCATCGGCCATCGCCTGCGGATCTTTCGAGATGATAAAGATTTGGCTCGACTGCTGGCTACCCGACATCAACATATCGACCGTGTAGCTGAAGATTGCCGTGAGCAAATATCCGTAGACCACCGCGTCGATACCCATGCCGAAAAGCAGTGACGAGCCGATGATCGTAAAGTCGCTGTACATCACGATTTTACCGTACGACACCGTGCGGTAGTGGTTGATAATCATAGCGATGATATCCGTGCCTCCCGTAGAGCCTCCCTGCTTGAAGCAGAGCGCAACACCCGAGCCAGCGATGATACCTCCCAGAACGATCATAAGGAAGTTCTCCAGCTCGAACAAGACATAGCCATCCATAAGCCACTGCATAACGTTCATCGCAACCGACAAGATCGAGATGCAGTAGACCGTTTTAATGCCGAACTTCCACCCCACGATAAGCCCCATGGCGATAAGCAGAATCGCGTTGATCACAAAGACCATCGTTCCGATCTCCATCGAGAAACCGAAGTACTTCTGAGTCGCGGCATTCACCACAATCGAAAATCCCGTGGCACCACCACCCACACCTCCTGCGGGGATGATACATCCGATCCATCCAAAGGCGTAGCAGAGCATACCTACGGTCATCAGGAAGTACTCCTTGATGGTGCGTAGGACCATCATTGGGGTTATTTTTAGTTTGTTCTTCATTTTTTATGTAATTAGGACTGCCCTAATGCCGGGCGGGCACCAAACAAGTTTGGATTCAAAAACTGCGTTTTTGACCTATAAAATTCCGATGCTATCGAGCAAGATGAGCCCCAGCAAGATTGGGCAAACGTAGCGCAAAAGGAAGATCAAGACATTGAAAAGCGCAAAGCGATTAGCGCCATAATCCTCCAACTGACGTTTAGCAACCTCTCGCTTCACAACCCAGCCTACAAAGATCGAGATACCCAAGCCACTGAGCGGCAACATGACATTCGAAGCCAAGTAGTCAAACGAGTCGAAAATTGTGCGGTCAAAGATCGTGAAGTCCGACCAGATGCCAAGCGACAGCGAAGCAATGATAGCCAACACACCCACAATAACCGAGGTGATAATCGAAGCCTTACCACGCACCAACTTCCACTCCTCCATAAAATATAGAGTCACAATCTCATGCAACGAAATAGTCGAAGTGAGAGCCGCAATAACCAAAAGTAAGAAGAATACCGACGACCACAACGAGCTAAAAGCCATAGTATTAAGCACCGCAGGAAGCGTAATAAAAACTAGCGAAGGACCCGACGAAGGCTCGATACCCACGCTGAACACCGCAGGGAAGATCATAAGTCCCGCGATGATAGCCACCATAGTATCCACCACGGTAACGCTCACCGCCGTGCGCACCATCTTGGTCTTTTCGCCAAAGTACGAAGCGTAGGTCACCAACGCACCAAAACCCACCGAGAGTGAGAAGAATGCTTGGCCCATCGCCTTATAAAATACGTCGGGAGTGATCTTCGAGAAGTCAGGGTTGAACAGGAACGCCAAACCCTTTGAGCTATTAGGCATGGTGAGCGACTTAATCGAAAGGACAACCAGAATGATAAAAAGCACAGGCATCAGGAACTTCGAGGCGTTCTCGATTCCCTTGTTAATGCCCAGCTGCACAATGACATGGGTAAACAGAATAAAGATCAGCGCAAACAAAACTGGCTGGAAGGCATTCGAGCGGAAACTATCGAACAGCGCCTCATACTCGGCAGGTGTCGACAGCTGCGCCAACTCGCCCGTTACCGAAGCAAAGAAGTATTCCGCGGTCCATCCTGCAACCACGAAGTAGAATCCCATGGTGAGGATCGAGATCAAGACCTGCGCATAGCCAAGCGGCTTCCACTTAGGCGAGAAGAATTTGTATGCTCCCACAACATTGCTCTTGGCCTCGCGACCAATGGCCATCTCGGCGAGCATCACAGGAAGACCAAGCAACAAAATACAGCCGATGTAGACAACGAGAAACGCTGCACCACCACTCTCGCCCAATACATATGGGAACTTCCAAATATTTCCGAGGCCCACAGCACCTCCTGCCGCAACAAGTATAGCACCTAGTTTGCTACCGAGTGTTGCTCTCGAACCATTTCCTACTTCCATATTTTATTTGTTTTTTTGTTTCTTTTTTGTGTGTACGTCATCCCAGGCACCTTGATCCGACTTATTTTCACGTCATCCCAGGCGCCTTGATCCGCTTCTTCCTCACGTCATCCCAGACTTGATCTGGGATCTACAACTCCTGCTACCCTGCTACCCTGCTGGCATACGTCAAGTTAGATCCACTCTCTCTTGTAGATCCCAGATCGAGTCTGGGATGACGACAAGCGGGTTAGCCTTCTAATACTACGCTAACGCGGCCAATTTTACCACCCAAAGGCGGAGCCAACTTTGCAACCTCGCAGCGGATCTTCTCGATTTGAGAAAACTGACCCCTAAGAGCCTTAATAATATTGAGCGCCACAGCCTCGATAGTACATTGAGTAACGGCCATCTGAGAGGCAACCACCTCGTAGGCAGTGAGATAGTTCAGCGCATTCTCAACCTTGTCCTCCGAGATATCACGCTGCCAAGTGTCAATCTCAACATCCACAACAAACCGATTTCCCACCTTCTGCTCCAAGTCGTAACAACCGTGAAAGGCGCGAAACTCCATGTCGCTGAGCTTAATGGTGTAGTGCATTACTCGACTGTGATAAGGTAGTAATTCTTCTTGCCGCGTTGCACTAAAAGGTACTTGCCTGCGATAAGATCCCCAGCCTCGACAGTTGCAGCAGCGTCCAAAACCTTCTCCTTATTAAGCGATACGCCACCACCTTTAACCAACTTGCGGCACTCACCCTTAGATGGGAAAATCGCAGCCTTCTCGGTGCAAACGTCCACAAACTGAGCGCCTAGATCCTCCTTCGAGATAGTGAATTGAGGAACACCCTCAAACACCTGAAGAAGCGTTTCACCGTCCAACGCCTTTAAAGCCTCTGAAGTGGCGCCACCGAACAAAATGTTCGAAGCAGCGATAGCCTTCTCCAACTCTTCAGCCGAGTGGATCATAGTTGTAATCTCCTCAGCAAGACGCTTTTGAAGCACGCGCAAGTGCGGAGCCTCCTCGTGAGCAGCCGTAAGCGAATCGATAGTCTCGCGATCCAACATCGTGAAGATTCGGATATATTTCTTAGCGTCGTCGTCGCTAACGTTGAGCCAAAACTGGTAGAATTTGTAAGGCGACGTGTACTCTGCACTCAACCACACATTACCGCTCTCGGTCTTACCAAACTTCGTTCCATCGGCCTTGGTGATAAGCGGGCATACGATACCAAATGCCTCAGCCTCAGAACCCTCCTTGCGGCGGATAAGCTCAGTGCCAGTGGTGATATTTCCCCATTGATCAGCGCCACCCAACTGGATTTTGCAATTCATTGTCTGATATAGGTGCAAGAAGTCATATCCTTGAACCAACTGATATGTAAACTCGGTGAACGACATACCATCGCCATCGCCATTGAAGCGCTTCTTCACAGAATCCTTAGCCATCATGTAGTTCACCGTGATGCACTTACCGATGTCGCGGATAAAGTCCAGGAACGAGAAATCTTTCATCCAGTCGTAGTTGTTGACCATCTGCGCAGCATTTGGAGCATCCGAGTCGAAGTCGATAAGCTTCGAGAGTTGTGCCTTGATTGCCGCCTGGTTGTGACGAAGTGTCGCCTCGTCCAACAAGTTACGCTCAGCCGATTTTCCACTTGGATCACCAATCATACCCGTTGCGCCTCCGATAAGTGCCAAGGGGCGGTGTCCACACTCCTGGAAGTGCTTGAGGATCATCACACCCACCAAGTGACCAATGTGTAGAGAGTCGGCCGTAGGGTCGATTCCCAAGTATGCTGTTGTTAGCTCTTTTTCTAGTTGCTCCTTTGCGCCTGGCATCGCCGTGTGGATCATGCCACGCCACTCTAGTTCTTCAATGAAATTCTTGTTTGACATTTTTATTGTGTTTTAATTTTCTTTCTTACTGCCCTTATGCCGGGCGGGCACCAAGCTAGCTTGGATTCAAAAACTGTCGTTTTTGTTCTTTTTTGTTGCAAATGTTAATGGATTGAGGGGTCCTCAATCCTCTGCGACTATTCATATTTTTATTTTAAAAGTGAACTTTCAAAATAAAAATCTAAATAGCCTCAGTTACGCAAACCTTTGGTTTGCTATTAACATTCTAGGGCACTCCTTGATCCGACATTTTTTTACGTCATCCCAGACTTGATCTGGGATCTACAACTCCTGCTACCCTGCTGGCATTTGTTGCGTTTAGTCCACTCGCTCTTGTAGATCCCAGATCAAGTCTGGGATGACGCGAGGACGGATCGGCGAAAGGAACTCCTCACTCTTAACTCCCAACTTACTCCACATACAAGTTAAACCGCTCCTTGAGCTTCGAGATTTGTGGATTAATCTTCACAAGGTGAGCAATCCGATCCTCCAACTTTATAGGCCGCGTCGCCACGATCTTCTCATCGAGCACTAATTTCAACTCAACGAGTCCCGTAACCCCCGCGATCTCGACAATGCGGTGCAAAAGTTCGCTCTGCGACCTCTCGATCTCGGTTTGCAGCTCGCTTGAGGGAATCCTCACCTCGATGGTGTGACCCTTGATCTCCATCGCCTCGAAAGGAACGGCGAAGCGTGGACGCCATGAAGCGATAAACTCCAGGATCGCACCCTTTGACCCCGTTAACAACTCCTCACTGCGCGGATCAATACGACTCGGTGCCTGCTCCTTGCCCTCAGCTGCCTCCTCCTTTTTGGCTGCTCCTCCGCTCAGAATGTCGGAGAGTGAGACCAATGGGCGGGTTGTGCCTGTAACGCGCGGTTTTGGTTTTGGCTTCTCGGCCTCGACCGCTTTTGGTGCTTCGACTGCCTTTGGAGTCTCAGCCACCTTAGCCACCGTTGGAGCAACCTCCACCTTCAACTCCTCAGCCTTAGGCGGACGTTTAGTTATAAGTTCAGGAAGCGCAATCTCAACATCGAGATAGCTACCTCCCTCTATATTTTTTTTTTGACCGAGACCCGCTATCTTCATAAGTCCCAGTTCAACTAATAATCTTTGGTTCGATGACTGCTTTATCTTGCCATCCGCTTCGGTGAGCACCGTAATTGTTCCAAATAAAAAATCGATGCTGCAACTCTCCGCCTGCCGCCTATACCTATCAGTTAATGCCTCGGTGTACTCCATCAACCCTAGCGAAGCGGGATTCTTGGCCATCAACAGATCTCGACAGTGAGCATTGAGCCCCGCCATAAAGGTCTGAGCCGAGAAGCCAGCCGATAACACCTTGTCAAAGGTGATCAAGGCATCAATGTACGAGCCCGCGGTAAGCGACTCGGTAATCGAGAAGTAAGTGTCGTAATCGAGAATGTTAAGTGTCTGAGCAACACTCTTATACTCGAGTGTAGTGCCGCAAAATGAGACCGCCTTGTCGAACATCGAAAGGGCATCGCGCATACCTCCATCAGCCTTTTGGGCAATTAAGTTCAGCGACTCCTCGTCTGAGGTAATCCCCTCCTGCTGAGCAATATAGCGCAAATATCCCACACCATCCTCGACCTTAATGCGATTAAAATCGAAAATTTGGCAGCGCGAGAGAATCGTAGGCAAAATCTTATGTTTCTCGGTGGTAGCCAGGATAAATATCGCGTGTGCGGGTGGCTCCTCCAACGTTTTCAGAAAGGCGTTGAAGGCTGCTGCCGAGAGCATATGCACCTCATCGATGATAAACAGAGCGTAGCGACCCAACTGCGGAATGATGCGCACCTGCTCGATTAGCGAGCGGATATCGTCGACCGTGTTGTTCGAAGCAGCATCCAACTCGTGGATGTTGAGCGAACGGTTTTCGTTGAAGCTGCGGCATGAATCGCACTCGTTGCACGCCTCGGACCCATTGGGGCTCAGGCAATTAATCGCTTTGGCAAAGATTCTCGCGCAGGTGGTCTTACCCACTCCACGCGGTCCGCAAAAGAGATAGGCGTGAGCCAATTGGCTGCGCTCAATTGCGTTCTTGAGCGTAGAGGTTATATGATTCTGACCCACAACCGAATTGAAGGTGGCAGGTCGATACTTTCTGGCACTTACGATAAATTCTCCCATAATGGGGCAAAGATAATAAAATTTCATAAAAAAAGGGAAGGAAAGGTGGGAAAAATTAGGAGTTGGGAGTTCCTTTCGCCGATCCGTCCTCGCGTCATCCCAGACTTGATCTGGGATCTACAAGAGCGAGTGGATCTAAAGCAACGTATGAGAGCAGGGTGGCAGGGTAGCAGGAGTTGTAGATCCCAGATCAAGTCTGGGATGACGTGCAACATAACTTCTAACTAAAAAACTAATAACATCATGCCATTTTTCAAAAAAAAATCACTACATTTGACTCACTAAATCAATAGATGTGAAATGAGCAAAAAAGCCTCGATACTTATTATATATACTGGCGGAACGATCGGAATGCGCACCGACGAGATAACTGGGGCGCTTGTTCCCTTCGATTTCAGCTGCATATACGACGAATTCCCATCGCTGCGACGACTCAATGTCGAGATCGACGTCCACACGGTGGAGCGGGTGATCGACTCGTCGAACGTCGACATCCAAGCGTGGTGCGACCTAGCTCTGTTGATCCAAGCGAAGTACGACCAATACGATGGCTTCGTGGTGCTGCACGGCACTGATACAATGTCATATACAGCCTCGGCACTGAGCTTTATGTTGGAAAACCTGCAAAAGCCAGTGGTCTTCACAGGTAGCCAAATTCCGGTCGGAGTCCTTAGAACCGATGGTCGCGAGAACCTAATCACCGCAATCGAGATCGCGGGAGCATACGTAGCGGGTGTCGCCAGAGTGGGCGAAGTGTCGCTCTATTTCCAAAACAAGCTCTATCGTGCCAATCGCACAACCAAGTGGAGTGCCGAGGAGTTGGATGCCTTCCGCTCGCCAAACTTCCCACCTTTGGCCGAAGTGGGTGTGAATATCTATTATAACACCCAATTGGCTTTGCGACCGCAGGGTGGAAATGGGCTGCGCGTGTCGAGCACACTGAGTGGCGAAGTGGCGGTTGTCACCCTTTTTCCTGCTTTGAGCCTCGAGATGCTCGAGCAGATGCTCTCTTGCAGGGGGCTTCGCGGCGTGGTGCTGCAAACCTATGGTGCGGGTAACGCTCCAACTCATCCTGGCTTCCTCGAGATTATACGTCGAGCGGTGGAAAATGGGGTGGTGGTGCTCAATATTTCGCAATGCACAAACGGCCGAGTCGAGATGTCGCTCTACCAAACTGGATTGGCTTTGGAGCAGGTCGGAGTGGTCTGCGGCTACGATATGACTTTGGAGGCTGCAACGGCAAAAATGTGCTACTTATTGGGCAAATATCGGAGCGCAGAGGCGGTAAAAGAGTCGCTGAAATTAAATTTAAAGGGAGAGTTGAGTCAATAATCGTTGCATAAAAGAATTTTTTTTTATATATTTCGCAACAGAAATGTAAGTAAAGAGATTGGATTTTGATAGTAAGGCCTATCTAAGTCGCTGATATGCAGTTGTTTACGACCGCTTTTATGGTCGTTACGAGGATGGAAAAGAAATAATTAAGAATCAAAGATATTGGCAAAAAAGCCATTTTTGATTGACACGAAGTAGAAATTTATAGAATTTACAACAAAAAAATAACTCAAAAAATAAATTAACTAACAAAAAATTAATTATTAACACAACTATGAAAAAATTTTCTATTCTGACAGTTGCCTTAGCTCTAGGAACTGTAAGTTCATTCGCTCAAGAGGCTGAGAACCTAGCTGGTGACAGCATGCACCAAGTATTGATGCAAAAATTCCTCGAGGGAGGTTGGGAGTGGATGCTTCCTGTACTTGTTTGTTTGGTTATCGGTCTTGCGGTAGCTATCGAGCGTATCCTTTTCCTTGCTCTATCGACTATCAACACTAAGAAATTCGTAGAGAAAGTTGAGTCTACTCTTACAAGCGAGGGTATTGAGGCTGCTGCTGAGCTTTGCAAGAAGACTCCAGGTCCAATCGCTTCTATCTACTACCAAGGTCTTCTTCGTTACGACCAAGGTCTTGACACAGTTGAGAAATCAGTTGCTTCTTACGGATCGGTTCAAACTGGTCAAATGGAGTCAGGTCTTAGCTGGGTAGGTCTATTTATCGCTCTTGCTCCTATGTTGGGATTCATGGGTACTGTAGTTGGTATGATCGGCGCGTTCGATATGATCCAAGCTGCAGGTGATATCTCTCCAACCATCGTAGCAGGTGGTATCAAGGTTGCGCTTTTGACAACTCTTATGGGTCTTATCGTTGCTGTTATTCTTCAAGTATTCTACAACTACATCGTTGCTAAGATCGACTCTTTGGTAAACGACATGGAGGATTCATCAATCATCTTGCTTGATATCCTTATCGCATACAGCAAGAAATAAGCTACAACCTTATAAGAAAAATCAAAATGAAAAATATATTTAAAATATTGCTTGGAGTAATGCTCGCAGTGACAGTATGTGTTATCGCATACCCAGTCTACGTGTCATTCTCTGGAGGCTCTGAGGAAGCGGTAAACGCTGCTATCGGTCTTAACCTTTACTGGGGTTACTTCCTTTTTGGCGCGGTTGTCCTTTCAGCAGTGCTTGGTGCAGCATACGGAATGCTAAAATCATCAGCTGGTCTACTTAAGACTCTCCTTTCATTTGTTCTTGTGGCAGCAGTTATCGTAGGTTCTTACCTAGTAGCTTCTAGCCACGTTATCGAGATCGTAAACATCGAGAACGGTGGATTCTTCGACGCAGGAGATACAGTTATCACAGAAAGTTCTATTCTTATCGCTTACGTAGCTATGGGTGGTGCAGTACTTGCAGCATTGGCTTCTGAGGTGATGGGTGCTTTCAAATAAACTAAGGAGGCATAATAATGGGAAAAAATAAAAGAGAAATACAAGAGATCAATGCTGGTTCTATGGCCGACATCGCCTTCTTGTTGCTTATCTTCTTCCTTGTTGCCACTACAATGAACGTTGATACGGGTCTAGCACGTATGCTTCCACCTCTTCCCGAAGAGGATCAACAACAACAAGATACTGACGTAAAAGAGCGTAACGTTCTTTTGGTGTTCGTATCAGGTAGCGGTAACATCATGGCAGGTGGAGAGCCTATTGATATCCGACAACTAAAAGACAAGGCTAAGGACTTCTCTTTGAACATCGGCGATCTAGACCACCTATCTGAGAAGGAAGTCAAGGAGTTTGATCTCCCTGATGGCAGCAAGTGGAGCTACCCAGTAAGTTCTGGTATTGTATCGTTGCAAACTGCTCGTGAGACTGACTATGGTATCTATATCCAAGTTCAAAATGAACTTACTCGTGCATTTAACGAGATTCGTGATGAGGTATCTATGGCTAAGTGGGGCGTGAAGTTCGCAGATTTGGACAGTGATACTCGCGACGTCGTTGCTAAGGTTATTCAAGTAAGAATCTCTGAGGCAGAGCCACGCGAAATTAAAAAGTAAGAGGATATGGCAGTAATTAAAAAGAAGGGTAACAAAGGAACCCCAAAAATTTCATCAGGATCGTTGCCAGATATTATCTTTATGATTCTTTTCTTCTTCATGGTATCTACTACAATGCGTGACCAAGAGCTTTTGGTTAAGACCAAGCTCCCAACAGCATCTGAGGTACAGAAGTTGGAGAAAAAATCATTGGTTAGTTACATCCACGTTGGCCCTCCGTCAATCGCGATGCAAGCTAAATTTGGTACAGCAACTCGTATCCAACTAAATGACTCTTACCGTACCACTCGTGACATCTTGGACTACGTAGCTGCTGAGCGCGATAACCTTAACGAGGCTGACCGTTCACAACTTACAGTATGTCTTAAGACTGACGAGAATACCAAAATGGGTATTGTAAGTGACATCAAACAAGAACTACGTCGCGCAAGCGCACTTAAAGTATCTTACGCCGCTGGTAAAGGTGGTATCCAATAAGATTGCTTAACATATTACTAAAAGCTGCTGGGGGTTTCCTCGGCAGCTTTTTTTTTGATGGGGGAGGAGGAGTTAAGAGTGCGGAGTTAAGAGTTAAGAGTGCGGAGTTAACCTGCTTTCCTTATCCTTGAATTGGCCTCTTTTCCCGTCATCCCAGACTTGATCTGGGATCTACAACCCCTGCTACCCGTATACGCCCAAAAATGGGTATACGCCCAAAAATGGCGTCTATGAAATTTAGTTAAAATATCCCACCTTTGTAACGAACCAAAAATTATGAATAGATGGCAAGTTACAGAGATTTTGAAAAACTATGGGAGCAATA
>JBCQVS010000057.1:0-11135 GCA_047172885.1 Rikenellaceae bacterium
CTCTACCCAAGACCACATCATTGTGCCCTCGTCGTAAACTGGAGCGTAGTAGTTAGCCTCGTCAGCAACTGCTTTAACGTCTTGTTGAACGCCGTCTTGGCACCAGTAACCCTCGTCGTCGATAGTCCAAACTGGAGCAGCAGCACCTGCAGCACCTGCAGCACCTGCAGCACCGTCAGCACCTGCAGCGCCATCAGCACCGTCTTTGATTTGGAACGATGAGTTGTCGCTAAGTGTTACAGTTGTAACGCCGTTCGAGTTGGTAACGCTAGTGATGACTGCACCTGCGTCGATAGCAGATTGTAGTGCATCAACTTCAGTCTCCAACGCGGTCACGCGATCCTCCAGGCTGTCGATGTCAGACTGGTAATCTTCCGTACAACTCACGAACAAAGCCATTACTGCGAAGAGCAGAATAGCCGAAAACTTGTTTTGAAAGTTTTTCATAGAAATTGTTTTTAAAAATTGAATAATTGAGTTTTTTTTGTATATATTAAATATTTGTGTTTTTGGTTGTAAACACCAGCACACGGCTTCTGAAGCCGTTTTTGCCGCCTTGAGATTTCTCCTTTCCTTTGTCGTAATCATGCTTTTAAGTGGTTTTACATAGTGTTTAGTGTCGATCTAGCTCACGCGTAGAGATAGATTTCAGCGACAAATTTAATCTAAAAAATGTTATTTGCCAAATTTTCTAGTAAAAAAAACGCGTTTCGGGTGATAAAAAGTGAAAAAAAATGGGTTCTCGGGGGTATCTGGCTAAAAATTAGCTGAATATGGGCCAAAGGGGGTTTGAAGCGCGTTTTTCGGGGGGTTAGGGTCGTTTGCTGGACATCTCGAGGTGGAGGTGGCCGCCTTGGGTGAGGGTCTGGTGAGGGATTCGGTGGCCCGAAAGTGGTGAGCCATTGAGGGTTGCGGCGCCTATGTAGCAGTTTTCGAGGCTGCTGCCGGAGGTGGTGATTAGGAACTTGCCGCCTGGGTAGTAGGCGGGGTTCAGGGTGATCTCGACGCTGTCGTACATGGGGCTGCCTAGTTCGTAGTAGGGGTCTAGGGAGGTTCCGCCGTCCATTTGGAAGATACCTATTTTATATAGGACTGCTAGGGAGCCTGTTAGGCCTTGGTCCTCGTCACCGCAGTAGCCTTGTGAGGTGCTGAAGGTGCTGAAGACTTTGTCGGATACTTGGCGCGACCAGTATTGGGTCAATTCGGGGTGGCCTAGGTGGTTGAAGACGAAGGCGGTTTGGATTGAGGGCTGGTTGCCGTAGTTGATTGGGATTCGGCGGTTGTCTTCGTGGGTCTCGACTGCGATGGAGTTGCCTGCGGTGAAGCCTTGCTTTGAGGCTTGCTCGAATTGCTCGTTGAGCTTGGCCGCTGCGGCATCTGCGCCACCCATCAATTCTGCTAGGCCTGGGAGGTCGTGTGGGACGAACCAGGTCATCTGCGCGGGGTTCGACTCGGTGAAGCCGACCATATACTCGTAGGGGTCGAATGAATCGCCTCCGTACCAGACGCCGTTGACATCTTTGGGGCGTGCCCAGCCGACTTGTGGGTCGTAGACGTTGCGGTAGTTCTTCGAGCGTGCTGCGAACATTGCGGCATCGTCATCCTTACCCAAGGCGGTGGCTAGTTGCGAGAGAGCCCAATCTTGGTAGGCGTACTCGAGGGTTTGAGCGGGTCCGTTGCGGTGCATTGGGCCCTCACGGCCTGGTAGGTCGGGGTTGGGATATGGGATGTAACCATCTTCTAGATAGTATTTTAGTCCACCGCCTAGGCGAGAGTTGTGCTCATAACCTGCACGTTCCATCATGCCATCTTCCAACATGTGGTTCTTGCGAAGCCCCTCGTATGCTAGGTCGACATCGAAGCCACGGATGCCTTTTTGGTAGGCCGAGACGATAAATGGTGTGCTCGATGCGCCAGTCATTACATAGGTGTAGTTACCGCCAGATGGGCCACGTGGGATCATGCCGCCATCTTTATAATAGGTAAGCATAGAATTTACGAACTCCTCGGCGATCTCGGGGTATACCAATTGCCAAAGGGTGTTCAGTGTCCATTGAGCTCCCCAGAATGAATCCGAGTTATATTGGTTGAAAAGTGGTTTGCCATCGGCATCCGTAGGGATTTGGCCTATGCGGAATGTCTCCGAGGTGTTGTCAGGGTACGCTCCATTGGCATCGCTGATCACTCTGCGGCCCTGCAACGCGTGCCACAGGTCGGTGTAGAAGCGGCGTTTTGCCGTTAGGTCGTCCGTGGTGATCTTGATGCGTGAGAGCATTGAGTTCCACTCTGCGCGCGAGTCATCGGCAACAGCTTGGAAGTTCCATGCTGGAAGTTCTGTCTCCATATTGAACTTCGCGTTTTGCGCTGAGGTATAGGAGATTGCAGCTTTCATTTGAACCATCTTTGGAGATCCAACGAAGCGAACGATGTAGTTTTGAGTCTCAGGGTCGCGATCCACCGATGCAACCTCCTCATCGAAGGAAAGTTCGAAGTAAACTTTCACAGGACGAGGTCGACGGCCAGTCTTCTCACTGATCATCTCACCGCTGATGCTGCTCTTGTCACTGCGGGTCACTACGCCATCAATATTTGGCGATGGCCCTAGCGGAGTATTGAGGTTAAGCACGATAGCAGGTTCACCCTCCGCAGTGAAGGTGTATTTATGGAAACCAACTCGTTTTGTGGAAGTTAGCTCCGCGTCGATGCCATAGCGATCGAGGTGCAGAGAGTGGTAACCAGGAGATGCAACCTCGGTCTCGTGGCTAAATTTAGAGTGGAAATCTAAGCAAGCATCTGTAGGCTCAGCGTACTCGGCAAGGGTCACTGGCATCACCGACAGAGCCGAGAGTTGCCATGCATGCACGTGGCTGAAGCCCTTCACTGTGTCGATTTTGTAGCGGTAGCCACTACCCCACGCGCCATTGAGTTGGGTGTCGGGACTAAGGTTAACCATTCCGAATGGTCGCGAAGCTGACGAGAAGAAGAACCAGCGCGAATTCTCGCTATCCAAGAAGGGATAGACATACTCCGCAGGGTCGAAACTCTCCTCAGGGGCTGCCGAGGTACAACTGGTAAGGGTTGCGCCAAACAGAGCTATCCCGAAGGTTACAGCAAGAAGATGCTTTAGGGAGTAGAGTTTTTTCATGTTACTTAAGTTTAGGTTAGGTTTTGGTTGGGTCTAGTAGGGTCTTTACGCGATCGAAAATGTCACGCGTAATACAAAGATATAAAAAATTCGCACACCTACAATGAAATATTTGACTTTTCACTGTAAATGTGCGACAAAATAGTATTTTCACGCTTTTACTCCACCACAACCGACTCCTGCGAGGTGACAACCCTGCGTTTAACACTGTCGATCGAAGGGAGCTCAGAGCTCTTATCCTCGACAAAATCAGAGATTTTCATCCTCTCGCGCATCACATAAGCATTCGGGAAGACTGGGCGCACACGTTCGAAGAGCATGATGGCCTCCTCCTCGGTGAGACAGTTGCCGACCGACACCTTATAATAAGGGCTCTCGTAGACCATGTGCACAGGCTGCGTGGGGAAGCTAGTGGTAAATTTCGTCTTCGCCTCGGTTGCCTTGATACGAGCATCGGCGCTATTGTCGAAGAAGATTCCGATACGGTAGCCCATCACCGTTGACGGCTGCTTAGTTTGAGAAATTGCGTCGAGCGCCTCTTGGGCACTTGGCGTTGATTGAATAGTCAGCTGCTGTGCGGAAGCGGCTGTAATCGAGGTAATTAGAAGCGCTAGGAGCGCGATTAAATTCTTCATATTTTTACTTTTTTTCAACGTTACTCATCTATTTTCACCCCTACCGACTCTATGATATCGACGAGCGAAATATATCTACGCTCCACCGAGCGCTCAATTTTGCCATAGGTGACATCGGCCATGACATTGACGTAATAGGCTCCGAGATTCTCACCCGCCAGGATCGCCTTCGAAGTCAAGAGCGCCTCCATGGGGTCGACATCGCTCAAGCGCCAAACAGTTGGCAATGTGACACTTGTGGTACGTCGAGGCAATCCCAACCACCCCTTGAGCTCCAAGGTTGCGATATGCTCGCGACCCTCATGGAGCGTGAGAACCACGTTGCGCAGCTCGATATCCTTGGCGCTTTCGTTACGCAGAATCACATCGAGCTTTACCCCCGAGAAGCCGAGGACATGGAAGTTGTCGTACCCTTCGATCGAAACTTTATTGGCGATGGATTGCGCGCACGAGCTCATCGAGAGCGCCGCCGCGACGATCACCACATATTTAAAAATTGTCTTCATGCCTCTCATAACTAACTTTTTACCTCTCCAACATAAATTTGTGCCACGCCCCAAAATTGAGCCTTGTTGTAACAATTCTCGAGGCCGCACTCCTGCATCAGGGACAAAAATTGTGCTGGACGCTCAAACTCCTCGATCGACTCAGGCAGGTAGGTGTAAGCCTTTTTATCGCGCGAAAGAAGCCCACCAACAAAAGGCATAACCCACTTAGAATAAAGACGATAGAGCGGTCCAACAAACCAATTATCGCACACGGCAAACTCCAAGACAACCAGCTTACCACCAGGCTTCAAGCTGCGAATCATCTGCCCAATTCCCACCTTGAGATCACCAAAATTACGCACGCCGAAGGCAACGGTAACCACATCGAACGATGAGTTGGACTCAGCCAATGACTCCGCAGCGCCACACCTCAGGGTGATCTGACCAGCGAGCCCCTTGGCCTCGATCTTGCGCTCGGCAACCTTCAACATTCCCTCCGAAGGGTCTAGTCCAACCACCTTTGCTTGCGGGTTTCCCTTCGCCAAGGCGATCGCCAAATCGCCCGTTCCTGTGGCAACATCGAGGATTGCCGTGGGCTTCTCCGCCTTGACGATCCTCACCACGCGACGTCGCCAGATTTTGTCGATGCTAAACGACAAGATGTGATTGAGGCTGTCGTAGGTGGGTGCGATGTTGTCGAACATCTCGGTTACCTCCTCGCTCTTTGTTTTATTCTCTTTATTGTATGGTTTCATTACTCAAATTTCAAAGTTTTTTCAATTTTCACCTTCGCAACCATTCGCGTAGGTGCGATCATCAGCAGTAGGATCACCGCAACGGCCACCACATTGAGAGTGATGATCCACACTGCGCCCAGCTCAACTGGCACATAACGAAGCAGGTAGCTGGCGGCATCCAACTTCAGGAACTTAAAGTGCTGCTGCAAAGCGCAGAGCGTCAAGCCAATACCATTCCCCCAAGCCAAGCCATGGAGGGTGATCCAAAAGGCACGATAGAGGAAAATCCGCTGCAACGAGGGGTTATCCATTCCCATCGACTTCAACACTCCGATCATCCGCGTACGCTCCAAGACCATGATTAGAAGCGCGGTTGCCATATTGAATCCTGCCACGATGAGCATTATTATTATAATCACTAAAGCGTTGATATTGTGCGCCTTAAGCCAATCAAATATCGAGGGATGAAGTTCATCCGAGCTAACCATCCTCACGTTGCGAAGTTCATCGCGGTCGCTAAAAAATAGCTCCTCGTTCACTGCGCCACTCACCTTAGAGGCGTGCGCAAGGGATGGAAAACGAACCTCATATCCCGATATCTGCTCCGCGCGCCACCCTTTGAGCCTCTGCACGTTACGCAGGTCGGTTATCAGTACCATGCGATCCCACTCGTCGAGACCCGTAGAGTAGAGTCCCGAGATTTTGAAAAGGTCACGTCGCAGAGCACCCTCCGACTCGTGGAGGATAATCTCCAGCCGATCACCCACCTCCAAGGCGAGCCTTTGAGCCAAACTCTGCGAGATAAGCAGCTCTCGAGAAGCGCTAGAGGCCGCAAAATCGGGAAACTCTCCTTCGACAATCGCCCGTGAGAGGAAATCGAAGTCGTAGAGCGAGTCCACACCGCGAAGCATAACCCCCTCGATACCCTCGTCACTTCGCACGATAGCTTGCAGCGTGGCGTAGGGCGAGACCCTCTGAGCGCCATAATCGAGCGAAAGCATCTCCTCGATCAGCGTGTCGCGCTCCATAGAGCGATCCTGCATTCCGTTCAAAGTCGCCACTTGACTTACTACCGCCTCGGAGATAAATCCAGTAAGTGACGAGCTGATCTCGCGCTTGAAGCCAAAAACTATCGCCAACGAGATGATCATAATAGCAACGCTCAAAGCCACCGAAATAGTGGCTACACGCACCATAATCGATGGTTTTCCTCCGCTTTTCGACTCGGCGCTACGCTTGGCTATAAAGTATTCTACACTCACGAAATAAAAAATCAATCTAATATTATGCAAAGTAACACATTTTTTTGTTACTTTTGACACAAAGAATTAACAATTATGAACAAAAAAATAGCACTTATCACTGGCGCAACGTCGGGAATAGGCGAAGCAACAGCTTTGAAATTGGCCTCATTGGGCTACTCTATCATAATCACTGGTCGCAGAGCTGAACGATTAGAGGCTCTTAAAACTAAGATTGAATCACTTGGCACTGAGTGCGTTACCCTCTGCTTCGATGTTCGATCGAATGAGGAGTGTGAGAAGTATCTCACCCCTATCAAGCAGGTTGACTTGCTTGTTAACAACGCTGGATTGGCTGCAGGATTGGAGCATATCAATGTTGGACTACTGAGCGATTGGGATGCGATGATCGACACCAATGTCAAGGGGTTGCTGTACGTTACGCGTATCATTTCGCCAAAAATGGTGGCTGCCGCTGCGGGACATATTATAAATATAGGTTCGATCGCGGGCACCGAGGCTTACGAGAATGGTGCTGTTTACTGCGCTTCGAAACATGCGGTGCATGCCATATCGCAATCTATGCGTGCCGATCTGTTGGAGTCGGGTATCAAGGTGAGCGAAATCCGCCCAGGCATGGTCGAAACCGAATTCTCGAAGGTTCGCTTCCATGGCGACGAGCAGAAGGCTGACTCGGTCTACTCAGGCGTTGAGCCTTTGACTGGTGAGGATATTGCCGAGGCGATAGGTTGGATCGCACAATTACCTGCGCACATGAACGTTAATGATATAGTCCTGATGCCGACGCAACAAGCCTCGGCTTACAAGACTTATCGTAAAATTTAACACTCAAAAACTATGTTAACACCCTTTCTACAAGCTACTTACGCAGCGGCTGAAAATAGCAACTCTTATATGAATGCATTCTCGGCATTCTCACAAACGGGAGCATTTTTCTTGATGATCGCCATCGGTATCGCTGGTTTTATCGTTCAACAAAAGTTGCAATCGGTATTCAAAAAATATTCGCAAGTTGCCTCTCCAGGGGGGATGACAGGCGCTGAGGCTGCTGCCAAAATGCTTCGCGACAACAACATCCACAATGTGAAAATCACGCAGGTGAGAGGCCACTTGACCGACCACTTCAACCCGACGAATATGACTGTGAATCTGAGCGAGAGCGTCTACAACAGCCGTAGCATTGCCGCAATTGCCGTGGCGTGTCACGAGTGTGGTCACGCGGTGCAACACGCTCGCAGCTACGCCCCTTTGGTGCTCCGTTCGCAACTGGTGCCGATCGTTAGTTTTTCGTCTCGCATCGCAACTTGGGTGATTATTGCCGGAATGTTGATGCTCTCGTCGGGCATGGGCGAGACCATTTGCTGGATCGGAATTGCGCTGATCGGAACGTCAGCTCTCTTCTCAATTGTCACACTGCCAGTGGAATACAACGCTTCAGCTCGCGCCTTGGAGTGGATGGAGTCGACTCGCACAGTGCAGGGTGTTCAGCTCTCACAGGCTCGTGAGGCGCTCAGTTGGGCTGCTCGCACATACCTTGTGGCGGCACTTTCGGCTATCGCAACGGTGCTCTACTACGTGATGATTGTGATGAATCGTACGCGTGACTAATTTACTGATAGACTACTATTTACACCCATTTTTACCGCCATGGACTACACCAAACGAGCTGCGCTTCTCTGCTGCACCTGCTACCTTGTGCTTCTTGCCATTAGCTTTATCCCGCCACAAACGGCGTTCGGATTGGAGCTTCGACGCGCCAATGTTCTCTCGAATATCGTCTCATTTAGCGAGGATAACCTTGCCGAAAATGTGGAGTTGGTGATCGATACCGAGGAGTATGAGGTTGATTTCGAGGCGGTTGAGCAGGCTCTGGAGGCGGTAAACAATCAAAAGGAGAGCGCCGATCAGAGCGTTACATGGAGCTCGGAGACAATCGACTCACTCTATATTGATGTGGCTGAGGAGGCTGAGGCAGAGGCGGAAAAGATCGCCGAGAAGCCATTCACGCCAGTGCGCCTACTCGAGGGAATCGAGATTGTCGCAATCGAGAATTTCGACACCGTGGAGCTAACCTCTCTTAGTCGCTTTTACCGTAAGATGCTCTCACCAGACTCGCTTGTGCGCATAGCGGTTTTAGGCGATTCATTTATCGAGGCCGACATCCTTACGGCCGATCTTCGCGAGGCTCTGCAGAGCCAATATGGAGGCTGCGGAGCAGGTTTTGCACCGATGCATTCGCCACTTACTCAATACCGTAAAACGGTGAGCACCAACGCAAAAGGGTGGACTTCGCACAATGTGATGCAGCATAAGTCGACCCCTGCACCATACAACACTTTGTTCCCAATTTCGGGTTGGGTCTCGCTCCCTTCGGCGGGTGCTTCGACAACTTGGGAGGCTAGTTCGGCACGCAAACATTTGGACTCATGCAAGTGCGTGAAGCTCCACTTCTTGGCTCGCAACAGCTGCTCGGTGGAGGTGGCGATCAATGGTGGCGAGAGTCGCACATTTGACTTTGATGCTAGCGAGGCGTTGCGCCAAATTGAGCTGCATGGGCAGAATATCCGCTCGGTCACCATGCGCGTTGTAAAGGGTCACGAGGGGTTTGTCGGCTATGGCGCTCACTTCGAGGGTGATCGAGGCGTTGTGGTGGATAATTACTCGGTGCGAAGCAATAATGGACAGGCGATGTTTTGGACTTCGGCAGCGATCAACGCACAGATTGACAAGAACTTAGGGGGCTACGACTTGGTGATCCTTCAATATGGACTCAACATTATGCAGAGCGGTGTAAATCGCTACACATCATACTCGGAGCAGGTCGAGAAGATGATCAGCTACTCGAAGAAGTGCTTCCCCAATGCCGCGGTTATCGTGCTTGGTGTGAGTGACCGTTCGACCAAAAAGAATGGCGCATATGAGCCGATGAGCGAGGCGCAGAGCATGACCGAGTATCAGCGCCAAGCAGCTGAAAATCAAGGGGCTAACTTCTGGAGCACCTATGCCGCGATGCAGGCGCAGGGAGGCATGAGCCGTTTTGTGGTCAACGGCTGGGCAGCCAAGGATTACACACATATCAACTTCGCAGGTGGCAAGCAGGTGGCGTGGGCATTGGTCGACGCGATGAACCAAGGGGTGGTTGCCGAGCGCGAAAAGATGGTGGTAAAGATTGAGTACGAGCCAATTATCGACTCTCTGCAGAGCGAAATTTTCCAACAACAGTTATCATTTTAGCTATGTTCGGAATCGAGATACATGAGGATGTTTGGTCGCAGATTGCTTCATCTCTGAGCTACAATAGCGAGCAGCCGATGATCTTTAGCAGCGGAATTTTTCTGCTGCTATTCTGCTGTTTTATAACTATTTACAGCGCCTTGCAGAAGCGCGACACGCTCCGAATTCTCTATGTTATCGCCTTTTCGTTGTACTTTTATTATAAGTCGAGCGGGATTTACCTCTTGCTGCTGATCTTCTCGGCTGTGAGTGATTTTTTGATCGGGCGATCTTTGAGTCGAAGCGGCTCGCAGACGGCTCGCAAATGGCTTGTAGCTCTGAGTGTTACGATAAATTTGGGTATGCTTGGGTATTTTAAGTATACCAACTTTTTTATTCAGATCGCCTCGGGGATTGTGGGTGAGGGATTTTTGGAGTTCCAGAATATTTTTCTGCCTGTCGGAATCTCGTTTTTTGTCTTTCAGTCAATGAGTTACACCATTGATATCTATCGTGGAAAGATCAAGCCGCTGGAGCACTTTCCTGACTATCTTTTCTATTTGAGCTTCTTCCCGCAGTTGGTCGCAGGTCCGATCGTGAGGGCGAAGGATTTTTTGCCGCAGATCCGAAAACCACTGCACCTCACGCGTGAGATGATGGGCACGGCTGTTTTTTTGTTCACTACGGGTCTTTTTAAGAAGGCGATAATCTCGGATTATATCTCGCTAAATTTTGTGGATCGGGTTTTCGATCAGCCTATTTTATATTCTGGATTTGAGGCACTTATGGCTATCTATGGCTACGCCCTGCAGATCTATTGCGACTTCTCGGGCTATTCGGATATGGCTATCGGCTTGGCGCTTGTTTTGGGCTTTAAGTTTCCGAAGAATTTCGATGCTCCTTATAAGTCGGCTACGATCACCGAGTTTTGGCGGAGGTGGCATATTTCGCTCTCTTCGTGGTTGCGGGATTATCTTTATATTTCGCTTGGCGGAAATCGAAAAGGGAAGGCTCGCACCTACGTTAACCTTTTGATTACCATGGTATTGGGAGGCTTATGGCATGGTGCTGCAGTGAGGTTTGTCTTGTGGGGTGCGCTGCATGGTTCGGCTTTGGCGCTGCATAAGATGTGGATGTCGCTGGTACCTGAGGCTAAGGCGAATGGCTCGGAGATGAGCTTTTTTGGACGCCTTGCGGGGGTGCTTTTGACCTTTAATTTGGTCTGTTTTGGATGGTTACTGTTCCGCGCGGATTCTATGGAGTGCGTGGGGATGATGCTGCACCAGATATTCTATAATTTCAATCTGGCCATTGCTCCGCAGTTTGTCTCGGGGTATATGGTTGTTGTGGGGATGATTGTTGCGGGGTACCTGCTTCACTTCTTGCCTTCGCGGCTTAATGGACTCTGTTGCAGGGGGTTAATCCGTGGTGGGTTCTTTATGCAGCTGATGGTTTTGGTTGCTATGATTTGGTTTGTTATGCAGATGCAGTCGAGCGAAATCCAACCCTTCATCTACTTCCAATTCTAAAAAAAGGGTCAAAAACGAAGTTTTTGGATCCAAGCTTATACCTTTGTCCCAAGAACAAATACGAGGATATATAAATTAAGAAAAAATAATAAGTAGGTGTGAACGGATCCAAACATTGATAAGTTA
>JBCQVS010000058.1:0-10114 GCA_047172885.1 Rikenellaceae bacterium
TCGGACGTATTACAACAGTCTCCTACAGTGCTGATGGGCTCACTCAAACAACATTGACTCCTGCTGGAGCTACGCTCATTACGAGCACAAATCTTGATGGAAGCATCATTACGGAAGAAGGAACAGGTCAACAAGCTAAGCTGTACAGCACAAGTATTGTATTAGGTCTACCATGTAACAGTGTTTCCTTGCCTGATGGTACTTTAATTAGTCAAACCTTTAAGAATGGCTTCGATGAAACTATTAAGTCGGTCGTTCCTACAACAATTGAGGATTGCTATATCTTAACAATCTCTCAATACAATACTAAGGGGCAACTCATTAGCCAACAACAAGGAAGCTTGGCACCTACGCAGTACACCTACAATAACCTCGGACAACAAGTCAAGACTGTGTTCATTTTGGATGCAGATAACCCAGATAGCGTCACCGCCAACCGCGTGACGGAGCAAAGCACAAGCTTTGAATCCTTGGAAAACGGCATCTACCAAGTAAGTACCAGTACTCGCTATAATGCGGAAGGAACTGCTCTCACCAGCACTCAAAAGCAACTCATTAGCAAGCTGAGTGAAACGCTTGAAAGCCATACCATCAGTATTGATGAACGAGGCTTGACATCAGAGTCCCAAACATTCTATGGTGAAAGCCTCGTTGAACGTTTGCAGACCAGTACCGTGCCAACATCAGACAGCGTGGCAACCGCCACTATTGTCGATGACTTCACGACTGCGCAAACCGACCAGCTGGGCGGCACGTATAGCTTCACCCGAGAGTATACAGAAACAGGCATCACAAGTACCGTGACAGACCCACGCGGCAATACCGTAACGCAGAAGACCGACGTCGAGGAGCGCACCATCGAAGAAATTGATGCCGCAGGTAACAGTTTGGTAATACAATATTGCGTTGACAGCGACAATCCCGCAAGAATTATTGATGCCCGAGGCGGTATCATCGAGTACAGCCGCTAGGGGACCTCTAGGGCGAACTATTTTATCTGCTAATTGCTAATTAGAAAAAGTTGCGGCCTGAGCAAAAAAAAGCAAAATAAATCATTCGCGTAACATGTTAAGCCTAAGCCGATTGTGGGAGGGGGGCGACACAGGCTAAAAATAAGGCTTGACATCTGGATTTATAAGGATTAAAAGTGTACTAACATTGTTCATGACCCGATGATAATATGACGTTCTCATCCTTTCGTCGGGCTTAGCAAACACCACCACTTTACATACTCATGAAACCCTCTCACTTTGTCTCTCGACTCCTGCGCCCTCTCTTTGCAGTGGCACTCACCTTTACGCTCGCGTCCGTAAACTCTGCATGGGCAGATGAGTCTGACACCACTACGGTAGAAACTGATACCACCACAGAGAATCCGCTCACGGAGCCCGATGTTATTACGGAAGATTCTACGTCTTATTCTAAAGATGTCAGCTTGCTCGAATACGCCGCTGGAAACTGGTGTCAGGGAGCAGATGAAACTCAGTCTCTGATAGTTATTCGCTAAATTATTCTCTTAGCACCCACAGCGGGGCTTGCGCAATCGAACGCAAGCCCCCGAAATACTCCTAACAACGCCCCCCTAACAACTTAAAATTAAGATTGACACAGAACAATGAATCGTGTTAGCATAAAAAACGTAATGAAGAAAGGCTATTCACAGCAAGCGCGTTCAAAGTCAGAGGATAAGCTCTGGACTTTAATAAACGCGCGTGCCAAAAGAGCTCGTTCCAGCAAGGGGCGCATTGGTAGCGCCAGCTTCATCCATTCAGGAGCAAGCAAGGGGTTTACCTACAACTACATCGAAGGAACATCCTTACTTGAAAGCCTCGTGCATCCTAACGGCATCACCACGACCAACACCTACGAGGAAAATCGCAACCTCATCACAAATATCAACGATGCGCGAAGCGATTCCAGCGTCGTGCTCCGAGGCTACAGCTATGACGAACTCGGTCGCCCTATCACGCGCAGAATCGCACGAAAGGGCACCGTAAGTAACGACAGCTTCAGCTACGACACCAAGAGCCAGCTCACCGCAGCCACGATGGGCAGCGATAACTACGCTTACGATTACGACAACATCGGCAACCGCAAGACCGCGCAGGAAGTCGCAGACGAGGTAACATACGATACCAACGCCTGTAACCAGTACACTACCATCAGCGACTTCACACCAGAATTCGACCTTGACGGCAACCAAACGAGGTTGAAAACCTCTACAGGCATCTGGAACGTCACCTACAACGCAGCGAATCGTCCTACCACATTCACCAGTGAAGATGGCAACACTGTAATCGAATGCGCCTACGACTACATGGGCAGACGCGTTACCAAGAAGGTTACAGTCAACGGCAGCGTCACGCTCAACCAACGCTACCTCTATCGAGGCTACCTGCAAGTCGCAGCTCTTGACCTGACACGAACAGCACTCAGCACTCTCCATATGCTTACATGGAACCCTGCTGAGCCCACGGCAACACGTCCGCTCGCGTTGCAAATCTCGGGCACATGGTTCACCTATGGACTAGACTTGAGCAAGAATGTAACCGAGCTCTTCACCACCGCTGGTGGCGTCGAGACATGCTACACCTATAGCCCATTCGGAGCCGTAATAGAAGACGGAGATACCACATCACCAATCCAATGGAGCAGCGAAGTCTACGACTCGGAATTAGCCCTCGTCTACTACAACTACAGAAGTTACAACCCACAAGACGGACGCTGGATTAACCGCGACCCCATCGGAATTCGAGGCGGCTTGAACTTGTATGGATATGTTGGGAATAGGGTTTGGTTGTGGGACGTTTTGGGATTAAATAACCCACAATTAATCAAAGAAGTTTCAGATGATATAACATCCAATTTAAGTTTAGAGGCAAGCATCAAAAGGTATGATTATACCTTTAAATTCAATGATTCAAAGAAATTTTCTCCAGATTATGTGCCAGCCCCAGAAGAAGGGTCGTATTACTCACTTGAAACGTTGCAATTGACGGGAGACGTTTCATATAAGGGACAAATAGAAAATATTCAGTTATCATTGATGGGCGATTTTGTTAAACAGACCGTTACTTTTAAAACTTGTTATGAGAATAAAGAATTAGACATAAAAGCAGAAGTCTCAGCAGTTAATAATTTTACTAGCGATATATTCCGTGTCTCTACCCAAGTTAGCTCAAACGTTTATGGTTTTCCTTTTTCCGCTTCAATGGGTTTCCAATATACAAACGCAACAGGCCAATATGACCTAATAGGGACAATCAAAGTAGACGTGTTTGAGGTCATCTTTGAAGCAACGGAGATAAAGTTACAAATAACTACAGAATTCTAAATCTTATTCTATTATGAACTTTTATCACACAAAACGCCAAACCGCACAATGCATGTTGATTTTCGCAGCGTGCCTGTTCTCTCATATTTCAATTGCTGAAGTGGAATCCGCTACACAACCCAAACTTTCAATAAAATTGCAAGAAAAGGCACTCAATGGCGATGCCGAAAGTCAGGCAGAGCTTGCGACTTTCTATGGTCAACAAGGGGATATGCAAGAGGCTCTGAAGTGGGGAAAATTAGCTGCAGAACAGGGAAACGCTCAAGGAGAATATGTTCTAGGTCTAAGCCTGCTTATGCAAGGTGATACGCAACAATCTATAACGCTCATTGAAAGTGCCGCAAACAAAGGTGTAGCTAAAGCACAATTTGCAATCGGAAAAATGTATTTATGGGGTGAAAATTCCTTAGAGACAAACATACCTAAAGCATTGCTTTTTCTCGAACAGTCTGCAAAAAATGGCTATGCACAGGCTAATTTCTTGCTTGGCTTAGGTTATTATCAAGGGAATATTGGCTTCCCTCAAGATTTAGAAAAGGCGGAACCATTTTTATACTCTTCGTGGCAAACAGGCAACATAGGCTGTGGTATTGCTTTGTCACAACTGTACCTACTCCGTAAAGATTATAAAAAGCTCATACCTGTCCTTAATTCTCTTTCCGAGCAGGACATAGCTCAGGCGAAATCGATGCTTTCATATTTATATGCAGATGGTGATGGTGGACTAGAGAAAAATGAGCAATTAGCCGCTCAATTACGAGTAGAAGCTGCTGATTTATTGCTACAGCCAAATAAACAGGTAATATCTCAAGAATGGCAAACTCGTGTATTTAGGGATGCTGCTAAAATTTTTGATTCAGACTCAGAATATAGCAATTTTGCTAAGTTTATTTCTTGTCTTAAGGCTCGGGCTGCCTTAAATGATTCCGACGCTCAATTTGATTTAGGTAGAATTTATTTATATGGATACAAGCAAATTGAACCAAACCCAACTGTTGCTTCTTCTTATTTGGAATCAGCTGTTTTTAACAATGATAAATATGCCTGTGCTGCTTTAGCGAGTCTTTATATGGACCATTATCCTCAAATGCCACGTGAAGAAATCTATCAAATATTGTTAAAGGGGGCAAAGCTTGGTTCAATTGAATGCAATGCCCTGTTAGGCTATATTTGTCAAAAGGGAGATGTCCCAAATATGGGTGAGGAGCAAGCTCAAGATTATCTCGCACTAGCGGCAAAGAGTGGCAATTTTGTCGGACACGTTCATTTATTTACGGACTATCTGACACAAGCTAAGTCATCGCAAACAGAACAAGAAGTATTGATTCAACAGGCTGTTGGATTCTTTATGCCAGCCTTAGAAGCTAAGGATAAGACAGCATTAACAATCTATGCGAATCTAATAGAGTTATCTAAAAAACAAGACTCGGTTGCGCAACGAACTCTAGAAATCATTCATAAAACGGCAGTCGAAGAGGAAATGGTGCCAGGGAGCCGATAACACTTATCCTGTAATGGTTATTCCTTAAAATATTCCCGCGATACACTCAGGCGTGGCTTTCTCATCAACGAGAAAGCCACGCTTTTTTCCTGTCCTGAGAGCTAAAAGAAACTAGCCGCCAAGTGCTAGCAGATACCCCCCCCTTAATCTCTAGGAATCTCTAAAAATCCACCCACAACGGGGCTTGCGTAATCGAACGCAAGCCCCGCTTTTTTCTGGAAATTAGCTTTGGTTATTGGCACGCAATCAGCACTCAGCGCTAATGCTCCTAGTTTTCATCTTCATTGAAATCCGCAAAGCCCATTTTATCTTTAAAGCGAATGAGACGAGTTACTTTGTAGATGAAATGAGTCTATAATTCCCTTCATGCGTTTTTCTGAAACATTCATAGCCCCAGTTATCCCATTTTATGCGAATTTCTCCATTCTCAAAGGATTCAATTTTTGCCACATCAAGAAAGGCGTTTCTACGTGCATAAAATTTACCAATCGAAAGAACATCTCTCCATGAAGCGTGAACTAGCTCAATTTCATCTTGCTTGAATAACATCAAACCATGCCTAAGATTCCAATGTTCAGCATGTTCCTCTTTGTGTAGAGGAATCTCACTAGCATATTCGTTACCACCTGCTGGAGATAGATGAATTAATTTTCCCTCATCAATGAGGCGTTTAAGGTACTGGTCGTCGCCACTTTCTACGTGGCTCGATGTAGAGCCTGTCCTCAAAGCAACATCAAGGTCGCCTATAAAATATAGCTGAGCATTCGGGTAAAGACTTTCGGCTAATGCGATTGCTTTGCTCACTGTAGAATACCGATAAGTAGCGCGTTCGATTTTTTGGGATAGGTACTCCCAAGCCCTAATATCTTCATCTTGTACAAACTTATCGACACAATGCTTAAAACTAGGTAAGAAAATAAGACGTGGAACTTTTTTTAGTTCATTGACATGCCGCTCTTCTCGGGAGTAGCGCATATAGTCATCCCAGCAAGCAACTAGAGCGACATCTGTCTTACGACCTGTGAGGTCTGAATCAAGATTGCACATTTTGCTTACTCTGATAACCTTATCGCATGAATCTACGAAATCAGAATAATCTGCTTGGAGTTGTTTAACATTGGAGATAATGCATACCTTGCTTGGTTCAGCACTAGGGATGAACTCTGCAAATTTGGCATCATAGGCTAAGGTCTCTAAAACGTGCTTTTCGTTGAGGGTATCAATTTGCAAATTGCAAGGGAATGGATTATTGAAAGGTATTATGTTGGGACTGAAAAGGCTATCAGTTTCCTCAAACATTGTTCGCGAAGCGATAGATATACTTCCGTCAAAGAATAAAAATCGGTCTTTGCAGTCTTGGTCACGGGATGCTGCATAAAACTTATCTTTAACAAATCCTACTAATTTGTGGTCTTGAACGCTAATTACGCTCTCACCTCCGCTTTGTTGAGAGATAGCAATCATTTGTTGCAGCACCCCGCGTGCCCTCAATGGTGACGTTGGTTGTAAAATTGCAAAATAGTCACAGTCTCGTTGAGCCAGTACTTGTTTTACGCAATTTTTCATCTCCGCATCATTGACTTTCTCTCGAATATAATCTATCCCCTCATTTTCGCATATGTTTATGATTAGTTCGCTATCAGTACTAACGACTGGGGTAATCCCTTCCTGTTTTGCGTAGTAAACAGAGTGCAAGAAAAGAGGCTTCCCGCAGAATAGACTGTGATTCTTATTTGGGCAGCGTTCTGAATGATGTTTTGCTGGGATGATAGCTATCACCGTTTGTTTTTTAGTTTCTTCACTCATAATGCACGAATAGTTAAAGCATAAATTGATTCTCAATCTCCCTTATAACATATCTGCCCAGAATTTCAAGGTAATTCTCGTGGAAACAGCACGAAAAATCATTATCGGAGCTTATCAAAGAAAGGCGGATTCAATGAAGAATCCGCCTTGTGCTTTATTTATCCTCTCGTTCTTTGAGAAGCTCGATGATGTTTTTGTGAAGCTCTTTGATTTCGTCTTTGAGCTCTTTGTTGTGCTTGGTTTCGCGCCAGAGGAAGTATGCCATGATACCGACTGCGGAGATTTGCTGCGCGATTGTGCTGAGGTCAGTGTTCAGCAGGGCAAGCGCGGGCGTGAATGAGGCGAGGGCTAGGATACTGGGTTGGGCTAGGTTGTGCATAAGCGTGTACTCTGTTACTTGCCATCGTCTGTGATGAGGATGACTTCTCCTGTGGATTCTGCTTCTGGAGTTGGGCTGTTTTGAACCCATGTAAACCCATCAGGTGTGATGATGGCGGTGGAGCCGTCTTTACCTACGATGGTGGTTGTGGTGGGAGTGCTTGTGATACTGGCGAGCTCGCAGCTGCTCAGGAAGCACGCGGTGATGATGGATGCGATGGTTGTTTTCATGGTGTTGTGTGGTGTGTTAGTTGATATTGATGTTTGTTGAGAGCAGTTCGACGATGTGCATGCCGTTTTCGATTGCGGTAAGCCTCAGGATGACTTCTGTGCCAACGTCTAGACCTGCTATGTATTGGGAGTTACCCCAGTAAGGAGCATCCATGAATGACCACAATTCGTGTTCATAAAATTTCCCTGCTGTGATACCTGTGATATGAACTAGCGCGACAGAGCGTGCAGGCATATTGGCGTAATTCACTCCATATCCTTCAGTTCCTGCGACATCTAATGTGTACATGCCCCCATCTTCGATTTCTTCCATATTGGTTATAGGGGTAAATGAGTTACCTAGTTGTGAGGTGATGGAGCTGTCGGCTTTAGCGTTCCATGCGGTGCGCTCTTCTTCAGTGATGTGGATTTCATCATTGCCCGAGTGAGCTGTGAAGGTGGAGCTGTTGACCTTGGTTGCGAGGCTGCTGCTGTCGGCTTTGTCATTCCAAGCCGTACGCTCTTCTTCGGTGATGTGGATGCTGAGGTCTTCGGCATGGCTATTGAAGCTGGCTTGGCTTGTGTAGCGTTCCACTTCTTGCAGGACGCGGATGTTCATCTCGGGGATGTAGGTCATCGTGGTGCCCGCGCTGTGGTAGATGTTGGAGATACTGTCATCGGAGTCGCGTGCGAAGCATTGGGCTCCAAGGTTGAGTTGATTCTCCCAGCCATCGTTAGCGTCAGCGGATACCATCACTTTGGTGGTAGCGGATTGAATCTCCAATGAGTCAAACTCCCACGCTTGAACCGTTCCTGTGACCTGAGTTATCATGTTGGTGGATGTGCCGATTTTGACGAACTCGCCTTCTGCGTTCTCCTGCCAGATGTGGAGGTATGCTGGGGATGGCGAGAAACCTGTTGAGGTTCCTGTGCGGCAAAGTATGTCGAGGGATTGTAGTTTACCTGCTGGGATGTAGCGGGCATCTAGCGTCATCGTGGTGAAGGTCGCATTGGACTCAGATTCTCCTGAAAATTGGGTAAATTCTTCGTCTGTGTAGAGGGATTCCTCCAGCAATGTGTTTACCCAAGTTGTGCTGGCCACGACACCTGAAGACTCTGGAATCTCGATGCTGCCGTCTCGGATGATATCGTTGTAGAGCGTAGTTGTGACGCTTTCGGAAACGCGATAGCTGGCTCCTTCAACCCACGAGAACTCTGCCAGCGAGACGATGCTAGCGAGTTCTTTATCTGTGCCGATACCTAAGATGTCCGTAAGCTCATCGGTGTGTATTGTAACGACGAGGTTGAAGACGGTGTCTGAACCTGAGATGGTGTAGTCCTCTGTTTCTGCATAGACGAGCAAACCAGCGGCAAGGTCGCTTTTGGCTCGCGCTCCAAATTTAAGAGAGCGAGCCGTAGTGCTGTCCAACACCGTAACGGTCATGGCGAGGCGGTCACCCCTCTTCAGCTGTAGCGCATTCAGCGAGACTTTGCTGATTGTGACAAGTGAATCTGATGAGGTGTAACTCGTGTATAAAGCAGGTGGTGAGCAGCTGGTGTCGATAAAAAGTTCCATACTATAAGAGCGGTGTCAAATTTTTAGCGATTAGTCAGCAATGACCGCTTCTACGTTACCTGTAACATTGATGGTGGGCGGTATTTGGACGGACGATTTGATATCGGTGAGCAGCTTGCTTTGCTTCTTGGATTCAGTGAGCAGGTTGCCACTTAAGAGCACCGCGTTACCACCACCACCGACAGCGGCTTTGCTATCTGAGATGTAGCTTCGGTCATTGAGCGAGCTGCCTTGTGAGGTGCTTATGTTGTTCTGATTCTTATTCTGCTTTGCTTCACGAGCTGCGGCAGCTGCTGCGGCTTGCTTTTCAAGCGTAACGATGTTTGCTGCCATCTCTGCTGCGTTGGCAAATCCCTGTTCACGGTATTGAGCGGTGAGCTCAACAAGCTTCTGCTCCTCTTTGATTTGGGCGATGATGGTATCATTCTGCGTGATTTCCGCTTTGAGCAAGGCGACTTGGTTGTCATAGTCCAGCTTGGCGCGTTCTGCTTCTTCTCGTTGCTTAATCTTCTGCTCGGTTGCCTTCTGCTCTAGTTCAAGGATGCTCTGTTGGGTGTTCTTGAGCTGCTTGTAGCGTTCAAGCTCATCGGGTGTGATGCCTTGATAGGTGTTGGATTTTTCGTACAGCTCTTCAAGTTCTTGATTGAGCTGGGCGATATCGGAGAGTCCTAGGTCTGAGAGTCGGTACTTCTTCTGGAGTTCCGTGTCTTGAATTCCGCTGAGTTGCGTTTCGCGTGTCTTGGCTTCTTGTTCAGCGTGGAGCTTTTGCAATTGCTCTGTGGCAGCTTTGCTTTGTTCTTCAAGCTTGCGAAGAGCTTCTTCTTGCTCTGCCAGAGCTGCGGCTTCTTCTTTAGCGGCTTCAGCGGCTTTAACTTGAAGCGGGAGAGTTTTCATGTACTCCTCTTTGCGTGCGTATAAGTCACTCATGGCTTGAGCATGCGCTGCGGCAAGTTCATCTTCTCCATCCATCATGGCTTGGTACCACTGAGATTGTGCTTCCAGCCATTGCTTGTGGATACCGTTAATCACCGCATCAGCTTGGTCTTTTGTCTCAACCTTCGCGGCTTGTCCCTCAATGTCCTGAAGGGCGTTGCGGTAATCCTTGGCTGCCTCTGCTGCTTGGCGGGCGGCTTCTTCGTTACCTTGCCACCAGCTGTAAAGCGCAGACAAGGCTTCACCAATGCCTACGATGAGCAAACCAACACCTGTAGAGATGAATGCTGCTTTGATGGCAACCATGGCTGTACGAGTCACCGTAGCCATCGTGCTCATCGTCACACTCCAGAGGGTGCGGAGTCCGAAAGCTGAG
>JBCQVS010000059.1:0-9308 GCA_047172885.1 Rikenellaceae bacterium
TCCCGAATAGCAGATTGTCCATATTGTTGAGCATACATTCTCGGGTGTAGCCTTAAAATTATGCATCAAGTGCCAATATTCGTTGTCGGTTGCACTTGGTGCGGAGTATCTCAATGGCTCGCGCACAAACTTTGGTAGCGATGCTGTTGGTGCACAACGATTTAGTCTTTCAGTGAAGTATACATTATAATATAGATGAGAAAAATTTCAGAACTACTTCTACTCTTCGCTGCAGTAGTATCAGTAAACACAATTTCGGCTCAAGAGAGCAAGAGTGACGATGAGACCGAAGTGAGTCTCGAACCTGTGATCTTCGGTTCGGTGAGAGCTAAATATGAGGGTAGTACCGAGGCTGATTATGGTCGATTCAACGTGCGCAACTCACGATTGGGAGTTAAGGGATTAACCTCTGAGTATATGCGTTACGCGATGCAAATTGACTTTAATAACGAGGGCAAGGTGTCGATCTTAGACTCCTACGTTGCCTTTATGGCGGGTAACTTCGAACTCTCGTTAGGTCAACAACAGTACCACTTCAATGCCGATTTGGATCGTGGACCAAGCAGCTCACTATTTTCGAACCGTTCGTTTTTGGCAAAGTATTTGACCACATACTACGACCCATCGGATAACGACGTAAGCACAATCGGATCGCGTGATATTGGAGCAGTTATAAGTTATAAGTTTCCAACAAAGATTCCTGTTAGCATCACCGCAGGTTTGATGAATGGCTCGGGTGCCAACAATCCTGATTGGTCACAAACGGTCAACTACGTTGGTCGCCTTGCGGTGGGCAGCAGCGAAGGATTCCAAGTTGCAGGAAGTCTCTACTCGGGCTATACTCCACTTGGTCAGAAGATTGAGATGTATGGCGCGGAGCTACGTTATGCGGGGAGTGACTACCTCTTAGAGGCAGCATTTGCCGAGCGAAAGTTGGAGCAGGATGGCACACAGACCCTCACGGCAGCCCACGTTCACGGCTACAAAGTTTTTAATTTCAACAAAGAGTCAATGGTCGATTACCTCGCGCCACACCTTCGTTGGGATATGGGTAATGGAATAGAGTTCGAAAATCAGTTTGATGGATTTATTGATCGCTACGATGCAAACCGCATCACGGTAGCTCTCAATATTGGATTTGCTCAAAAGTGGATCGGGTCCGAAATTCGCCTCGCTTACGAGGAGTATATCGTTGGCACTTCGCACACCGACTCAGCAATTAATCCATTGCTCCAAGATAAGTTTACGATAGAGTTTATCACATCTTTTTAGCCACAGAAAAAAAGAATCTGCTCTGCGTTAATAACTTTTTAATAATTATTAACTACCTTTGAGAAATTAATGGTGGCTTAATAATAGTTGCAATATGTCGCAAAGCACTCATACAAAGAAGTTTCGGACGATAGTTATCTCCGACGTTCACCTTGGATCTAAGTGGTCCTCCGCCGAGGAGGCAACCCGATTTCTCGAGGAGAATAGTTGTGAGCGTCTAATTCTTTGTGGTGATATTATCGATGGGTGGGCTATTATGCGCGGCTCTAAGGAGAAGTGGAAACGTCAACACACAGCCTTTGTTAAGACTATTCTCGACACCTCAATCGACACCGAAGTAATCTACATCAAGGGTAACCACGATGATTTCTTAGATCGTTTAGTGCCGATACACTTTGCCAATATTTCGATCACGGCTGATTATATTCTTCGAAGTGGCAAAAAAAGCTACTTTGTGCTCCATGGCGACATCTTCGACAATGTCACAACCTCGATGCGTTGGCTCTCGAAGTTAGGCGATGTTGGCTACTCGACACTACTTATGCTCAACCGATTCTACAATTTTATTCGTATCAAGCGAGGGCTTCCACACGTCTCATTTGCCTCGAATATCAAACAAAGGGTCAAGACATCGGTGTCACAACTCAGTAATTTTGAACAAAACTTAGCTGACTTAGCCCGCTCAAAAAGGTGCCAAGGGGTTATTTGCGGACATATACACCGCCCCGAGATTAAATTGATCGACGGGGTGGAATATCTCAATTCGGGCGACTGGATCGAATCCAACTCTGCATTGGTCGAAGATTTCGACGGCAATTGGTCACTAATAAAAAAAGAAATAAAAGAGGAAAAATAGTTATGAGATACCTCTTCGTAATACAAGGTGAAGGCCGTGGTCACATGACCCAATCGATAACTCTCGCTCATATTTTGCGCAGTGCAGGACATGAGGTTGTCGAGGTGTTGGTTGGCGAGTGCTCCAATCGAGAACTTCCGAAATTCTTTGCCGATAAGATCGGCGCACCCATCACTCGTTACAAATCCCCCGCTTTGGACTATGGTCGAGGAGGAAAGCAGGGCAAAATGTGGCGTAGTATACTCAACAACTCACTACCCTCAAAGAGCTTTTATTGGCTCAGTAGCATGAATATAATCGCTTCGCGTATTCGTAAAACTAAGCCCGATGTCATTGTCAACTTCTACGAGTTGTTGATGGGCGTAACCAAGATCTTCCACCATATCAAAACTCCTGTGGTGAGTGTTGCCCACCAATTTATGTTGGAGCATCCCGAGTATCGACACAAGGCTACCTCTTCGCAGGCACAGTTTATGATGTCGACGATGAACACCTTTTGCTCCTATGGATCGCAAAAGATATTGGCCCTTTCGCTCTACGACCTACCTCACACGCGCCATCGTTCGCGACGCAAAAATATTGTTGTGGTGCCACCTCTTTTGCGTCCCGAGATATTTGAATTAGCTCCAACCACAGGAGATTATATTTTGGGTTATATGCTCAACCCCGCTTTCTTAGATGATTTATTGGAGTGGAAAAAAGAGCATCCAGAGATCAAAATTCACCTATTTTGGGATAAAGCCGATGCCCCCGAAGAGCAAGAGGTTGTCGATGGGTTGTGGCTACACCGCATCAACGACCGATTATTTGTGGAGTATATGGCAGGCTCGGCAGGTTATATCACCACCGCAGGTTTCGAGTCGGTGTGCGAGGCGTTCTATTTGGGTAAGCCCGTGATGATGATCCCTGCCCATATCGAGCAACAAATCAATGCTCGCGATGCCGCAGGTGCTGGAGTGGGCATTGTCTCCAAAAAGTTTGACATCGCACGCTTGGCACGCTACATCCCCAAACATGAGAATCAAAATGAGGTGTTTCGCGAGTGGGTAGCCTCGGGCGAAAAGATATTCTTAGAGGAATTAACTAACTTATAATATTTAGGTTATGGGAACGATATACAACAGAGAAATTAGCTGGTTAGAATTTAACGAACGTGTATTGCAAGAGGCTCAAGATGAAAGCGTCCCCCTACTACAAAGGTTGCGGTTTTTGGGTATCTTCTCCAACAACCAAGATGAATTTATCAAGGTTCGTCTGGCAAACCTTATGCGATACAGCGCAATGCGACATCGCGAACAACCAATAATGACTGGCGGCTATCGCCCCGAAGAGTTGCTCTCGTTGGTTAATGCTAAGATGGTCCTCTCGCAAGCTAAATTTCGACAAACATATACCAATATCTTAGCTGAGGCCGAGGCCGAAGGGATCTTTATGGTTCAGCAGGATCAACTCACCGAGGAGCAAAAGGAGTTCTGCCGACACTATTTCCTCACGGTTCTATCACTGAGATTAGGTCCTGTGATTATCCGCAAAAGCATGAAGCTGCCATTCTTTCCCGATGGCAAAATCTATTTGGCGGTCAAAATGACCAGTAAACGAGCTACTCGCTACGCCATTATCCAGATCCCCGTGAGTGAATCCTCGCCTCGTTTTGTGGTTCTTCCCTCGAAGGCTGGCCGAACTGATATTATCTTTGTGGATGATATTATTCGCCTCTTCCTCGACGATATTTTCTTTATGTTTAGCTACGATTCTCTCTCGGCGCACACCTTTAAGATTATTCGCGATGCCGAACTTCCACTCGACGACGATGTTTCGAAGAGTATCGCCGAGAAGATGTTTAAAGGGTTGACACGTCGCGAACGCGGGCGGCCTGTGCGCATGGTTTACGATAGCCAAATGCCACTGGATCTTCGCGATACGATAGTACGCAAGTTTGGACTCAATCTCTCGGCTCAGGTCGAGGAGGGAGGTCGCTACCACTTGATGCGCGACTTGATGAAATTCCCCAAGGTGCGTCCCACGCTCGAGAGTCGCAATCCTCGACCACTACCCCACCCCGATATCGACCCCTGCGAGAGTATCTTAAGAGTGATTAAGCGCAAGGATATCCTATTGGCTTACCCCTACCACACCTTCAACCACTTTATCGACCTGCTGCGCGAAGCGGCGATCGACCCAATGGTTCACTCAATATATATCACCCTCTACCGCACAGCATCGCACTCCAAAGTGATTAGCGCGCTGCTCAACGCCGCAGCAAATGGCAAGCAGGTGACAGCCTTAGTCGAGCTCAAGGCGCGTTTCGACGAGGAGCAAAATATCGATAATACCGATATTCTCCAACGCGGAGGAGTGAAGGTTATAACCAGTCAAGAGATGCTCAAAGTACACAGCAAGTTGGTACTTATCGAGCGTCGCGAGGGTAACATCATGCGAGGTTATGCTTATGTCGGAACTGGCAACTTCAATGAAAATACAAGTGGAATCTACAGTGACTTCGGATTATTGACCGCCAACGATGCGATCACCTCCGACGCACTCAAAGTTTTTGATTTCTTAGAGAATACCCATAAACACCCCTCGTGCAAACAACTTATTGTCTCGCCATACTATATGCGAGGTAAGATCGAGGAGCTGCTTGAGCGTGAGATCGAACAGGCCGAGAAGGGAAAGAAGGCCTACTTCTATGGCAAGTTCAACTCTCTGACCGACATCGACATGATTAAATTGCTCTACAAAGCCTCGCGCAAAGGGGTGAAGATCAAACTTATGGTGCGAGGAGCTTGTTGTCTCAACGCAGGAGTCGATGAATTGAGCGAGAATATCGAGGTGCGCAGCATTGTGGATAAATATCTCGAGCACGCACGCCTTATTATATGTCACAATGGTGGCAAACCCCAAAGTTATATCCTTAGTGCCGATCTGATGAGTCGCAACCTCAACCGTCGAGTTGAAGTAGGCACACCAATCCTCTCTAAGGAAATTCATGCAACTCTGGTCGAATACTTCAAAATCCAGTGGCGCGACAATGTTAAATCGCGTTTAGTCGCCCCGCCATACGTCAATGGCTATATCGAGAATGACAAAGAGCCCCTTCGAAGTCAAGATGAGTTGTACACCTTTTTTGAACAGAAGAACAAATGAAAGAGACTTTAGCCGCGATAGACATTGGATCTAACGCAATTAGACTTGTGATTAATTATGTGGACGATAGTAACAAGGTTGCCTTCAAAAAAGCAGCGTTCCTGCGCGTCCCAATCCGTTTGGGCGAGGATGTTTTTACTATCGGTGAGATTAGTCCCGAGAAACGAGAGAAACTATGCGAGGCGATGATAGCCTTTAGCTCCGTGATGAAGACCTACAACGTTGGTAAGTTCCGCGCCTGTGCCACAAGTGCTATGCGTGAGGCTCGAAATGGAGCCGAAGTTGTGGAGTACATCCACTCTAAAAGTGGTATTGAGATCGAGATTATCTCGGGACAGGAGGAGGCTAAAACGATATTCGAGGCGGGCGACGTGGCAGGGCTTATGAGCAGCCGCGAAAGCTATATCTATGTCGATGTTGGTGGTGGTAGCACCGAGGTGACCATCTACAGCAATAACAAGCGTGCAACATCCGAATCATTTCGGATTGGTACAGTGAGAACGATCAGCGATGCAGTCGATAAGAACGAGCCTAAGCGGTTTAAAAAGTGGCTGGAGGAGAAGGCTCTACCCTATCACCCTGTAGCGATTATCGGCTCGGGAGGAAATATTAACAAGGTACACAAACTACTATTCAAAAAGGATCGCGAGTCAATCCGCTACATCGAGCTAAAGCTACTCTACAACCAGATCAATGATATGAGCTACGAGGAGCGACTCCGCAATATGGGCCTCAACACCTACCGTGCCGATGTTATCACCCCCGCAATGAAGATCTTTTTGACAGTGGCCAAAACCTGTAAGATCGACGAAATCCTTGTTCCCAAGGTCGGATTGGCCGATGGTATCATCCACCATCTCTATAAAACTACCCGATAATTTATTAGGGTAAACCTAAGCCATATAGATATAAGAAAAAGGGTGACTAACAAGATTATTTCTTGAAAGTCACCCTAAAATTCTTGTAGAAGTCGTAAAGCCCCGAAAATGACCTTATTAGCCAACTTCAACCTACTCAGCTCCCTCTGTCTCCTCAAATGGGATCACGTCGATAAGCTCAACGTCAAAGTAAAGAGCATCGTTAGCACCGATGTCTGCACCTGCACCACGCTCGCCATAAGCAAGAGCCGATGGGATCCACAACGAGATACGACCACCCTTACCTACAAGTTTCATTCCCTCGGTCCAACCTGGGATAACACGGTTAAGTGGGAACTCGATGATCTCACCCTCTGCTGAAAGCTCACCATTCTCGCTTTGAGACTTAACGTACTCCAAACGAGCCTCGTCCATGTCTGCGTAGCGTGAAGAGTCAAACACCTTACCCTCGCGGTTCTTACCTGTATACTTTACGCGAACTACATCACGATCGTCAACTGGCTTAATTGAATCATCTCCAGCCTTCTCAACCTTGTAAAGGAGTCCACTCTCGGTCTTCTCTACACCTGATTTACTCTCGATTGAAGCCAACCACTCAGTTGAAGCCTTAGCGTTAGCTGCTGGAAGAGTCACAGTGAAGAATTGTTGAATCATAGCACCTGCCTCAGCATCTGACATACGAGTATCATTGTCGATCATATCTGCAAACGCCTTCTTCAACCAAACTGTTTGAGCTGGAATCTTTGCATTTAGGATGCTGTTACCAAGGTCATTACCCAAAGCCGAAGAGATCGCCTTACGCTCTGCATTATCCTCAAACATTGCAGCATCAGCTGTCAACTTAGCGCGAGCCTCGCGAACGGCAACAGCATCTGCACCATTAGCCAAAGCAACACTATCTGCTACGTTGCGACTCACCTCAACCTCCTTAGCACGAGCTGGACGCTTGTTCATAAAGTAGTCTTGAAGAACTGCAGTAGCCTCAGAGTGAGGAGTTTTATTTGTTCCTTGTGCTGATTGAACCATTGACTCAACCAATACATCATAATCCAACGGTAGGTCTGCAAGTTGATTAACAGTCATCGATGCAAGGTTCACACCAACGGCATAAGACAATGAGTCAAATTGAGAAAGACTTCCCTTAGTTACTGTTGTAGTTTTGCTACCGCCACTACATGAAGCCATCACAAATGCTCCTGCGACTACTGCCGCAAAAATAATTTTTTTCATCTTGTTCTATTAAATTTATATGTTTAAAATATAGTACTGGTGCGTTAACTTTTTAATTTTATTCATAACACGCTGATATTATTACATTTACAAGCGTTCTTTGATTTTTTGATTTGAAATGGTTTGTAACTTTGTTGCCGTTAATTTGGCAAAAGTTATGAATTCAGGTAAATATATCTTCACGCAGGTTCTGTCGTTTGTGAATCGCTACGAGTTTGAGAAGTGTGTCACTCGTTACAATGGCGACTTCCGCACTCGTGAACTCAATTGTTGGAACCAGTTTATCCAGCTCCTTTTCGGGCAACTAACAGATCTTGACTCACTTCGAGACATCTGTTTGTGCCTCAAGGCGCATCGAAATAAACTCTACCACTTAGGTGTCAAACAGAGCGTTAGCCACACAACTTTGTCAAGAGCCAATGAGAATCGAGACTGGCATATTTTCGCCGATTTCGGGAAGTATCTCATCTCGATCGTTCAACCACTATATGCCAACGAAAAGTTACCAAACATCTATGCTGACAACGAAGTTTATGCACTCGATTCAACAACAATCTCGATCAGCATAAAGCTCTTTACGTGGGCACTTGGCAAGCGTTCACGAGGTGCTGTTAAGGTGCATACATTGTTGAGTTTGCAGGGTAATATACCTGTGTTTATCCACATAACTCACGGCAAGTATCACGACAGTAATGCAATGGATGAGATTGAGTATCAAGCTGATGCAATCTATGTGATGGATAAAGCGTACGTTGACTACGAGGCTTTACGTGCTATTCACGATGCAGGTGCTTACTTCATAACTCGTGCTAAGATCAATATGCTATACGAAGTTATCGAGACCAATTATAACATCGATACAGCAACTGGACTTGTTAGCGATCAGACGATAATTTTGACAGGTGTAAACCCATCGAAGTTCTATCCGATGCCGCTACGAATGGTGGTTTATTGGGATAGCGAGACAGATGCAGAACTTACATTTATCACCAATAATTTTGAGCTTTTGGCTCTCGATGTAGCACGACTATATCAACATCGTTGGCAGATAGAGATCTTCTTCAAGTGGATAAAACAGAACCTAACCATTAAGCGGTTGTGGGGTCATTCGGAGAATGCCGTACACATTCACATCTGGGTTGCAATATCTGCTTATTTGATCGTTGCCTACATAAAAGCGCAACTCAAAACGGAGCTTTCGATCTACGAAGTGATGCAAATTGTCAAGGTCTCAGCCTTCGACAAGACCCCAATTACGGAGCTGTTTACCGAACCAATATCAAATCAAAATGTCAATGAACAATTAAATTTATTTTAGGCTGGAGGTTTAACGCACCAGCAGTAATATAGAATTTCACACCTACGCAATATTGATGAGATTTCAACCTGATTTTTTAACCCAAAGAAGGAAAAAAACTCTTTTTTTTCTTTGGGTTTTTAGGGTTATATTTTCTTGTGTTTGAGTGGTGTACGGTGTACGGCTACTTATATAGTAGCCGTACACCGTACACCACCAACCAAAATATTTATTATCAAGCATTTGGAAGTTCGGAGAAAAATATTTACCTTTGAACCCAGAAAGCTAAACGAGCCTTTTATACCGTTTATATACCATTTAGATCCATTTTATATTCGGCTTTTGAGAGGTTACAGAAAAATTTCCACAGGTGTGTAACCTGCTAAGTATAAAGATGTTACAAGAGGTTGGCTCACGGACCCCTTCTTCCGCAATGAACGCTGTAGATCAGCTAATTGCAACTATCGGGGACTAAAATGGGGATTTTTCTCTTTTTAGTCCCCATTTTTTATATTGTTAACTTCAACCCTACGTACCCCACTACTAAAACTAGGGATCACCAGATAAAATAGGGGGACTAAGCAAAAATACGAGTAAGACGAAATAGGAAAAACTTCACATCAGTTAC
>JBCQVS010000060.1:0-9094 GCA_047172885.1 Rikenellaceae bacterium
ATTGCTCCCATAGTTTTTCAAAATCTCTGTAACTTGCCATCTATTCATAATTTTTGGTTCGTTACAAAGGTGGGATATTTTAACTAAATTTCATAGACGCCATTTTTGGGCGTATACACGCCATTTTTGGGCGTATACAGAACTTTTTATTTAATCCCCCTATTTTTTCTGGTGACCCCAGATCGCAGATCTGCAATACACAAAAACAACCACAACCCACAAAAAACCGAAAGGTCGACCACCCTTATTACAGATGTCGACCTTTCGGTTTATTAAATATAATTCATCCCCGCGGGGAGTAAATTACATCTTCTTGCCTACGTTAGTTTTCGATGACGAAACCTTTGCGCTGCTAGCTTTAGCTGCGTTTTGTGGGCGTGGAGTTGCTGTTTTAACAACTGTTGCATCCTCTACTGCGTCTGTTGACTTAGCTTTGCTACGTGAACGACGAGTTTTTGGTTTTGCCTCAGCTGGTGTAGCTGCTGGAGTTCCTAGGGTGTAAGCATCGTTGAAGTCAACGAACTCGATAATACACATCTCAGCAGCATCTCCCAAACGGAAACCTGTGCGAAGAATACGTGTATATCCGCCTGGACGATCTGCGATCTTTGGTGCGATCGTGCGGAACAACTCAGTAACAGCCTCTTTTTGCTTGAGGTAAGAGAACACCATACGACGTTGGTGTGTTACATCCTCTTTTGACTTTGTTACCAAAGGCTCGATATACATCTGAACAGCCTTTGCTTTTGCAACAGTAGTCTCGATTCTCTTGTGCATGATAAGCGATGAAGCCATATTTGCCAACATTGCTTTACGGTGACCCGCTTGTCTGCCAAGGTGATTGAATTTCTTATTATGTCTCATTTAATTAATCTTTATCAAGTTTGTAGATTGATACATCCATACCGAATTTAAGGTTGAGCGAGTCAAGTAGCTCGTCGAGCTCAGTAAGCGACTTCTTACCAAAGTTACGGAACTTAAGTAAGTCGTTGCGGTTGAGTTTAACAAGGTCGCCAACAGTCTCAACATCAGCTGCACGAAGACAGTTCAAAGCACGCACACTCAAATCTTGGTCTGAGAGCTTTGTCTTAAGCAGTTGACGCATATGAAGGACATCCTCATCGAACTCCTCAGCACTGCTTGTATCCTCCAAGTTCACTGTGATCTTCTCATCTGAGAACAACATAAAGTGTTGGATTAGGATTCTTGCAGCCTCTTTCAACGCATCTTTCGGGTGGATCGAACCGTCTGTAGTGATTTCAAGATTCAACTTCTCGTAGTCAGTTCTCTGCTCCACACGGTAATCCTCGATCGAATACTTCACATTCTTAATTGGAGTGTGAATAGAGTCAATCGGCAGAGTACCAAATTCGCAATCAGCAGGAGTATTTTCCTCTGCAGGAATATATCCGCGACCTTTACCGATAGTGATGGTAAGTTGCATTTTGGTGCCGGCTGCGAGGTGGCAGATTACCAAATCAGGGTTCAAAACCTCGAACGATGATAGGAAATTTGAAATGTATCCTGCTGTAAGTTCGGTCACTCCAACAACTGGAATCGTCACTTGCTCTGCCTCATCATTGTCGACAGTGCGAATAAAACGAACTTGTTTGAGCTTAAGAATGATGTCGATCATTCCCTCCATCACACCAGGTACAGCGGCAAATTCGTGATCAACGCCACCAACCTTTACGGTAGTGATTGCGTAACCTTCGAGCGAAGAGAGCAAGATACGACGTAGCGCGTTACCGATAGTCATGCCGAAGCCAGGCTCCAACGGACGGAACTCGAACTTTCCGAAAGATGGAGTAGAGTCGAGCATAATTACCTTCTCAGGTCTCTGAAATGCTAATATTGCCATAATTAATTGTGTGTTGTATTGTTACTACTTAGAGTACAACTCGACGATAAGTTGCTCCTTGATGTTCTCTGGAATCTCCTCACGCTCTGGACGTTGCAAGAACTTACCAGACATTGTTGCAGAATCCCACTCGAGCCATGCGTAACGGCTCTTAGAAGCACCTGAAAGCGACTCAGTGATAACCTCAAGACTCTTTGACTTCTCGCGAACAGAGATAACCTCACCAACTTTAAGTGAATATGAAGGGATGTTTACAACACTTCCATTAACACAAATGTGACGGTGAGACACCAATTGACGAGCAGCTGCACGTGTAGGAGCAATTCCCAAACGGTAAACTACATTGTCCAAACGGCACTCCAATAATTTCAACAAATTCTCACCTGTGATACCACCCATACGGCCAGCAGCCTCGTATGTACGAGCAAACTGCTTCTCCAAAAGTCCGTAGGTAGCTTTTGCTTTTTGCTTCTCGCCAAGTTGCTCTCCATACTCAGAGACTTTCTTGCGCTTGCGAGCCAAACCGTGCTGTCCTGGAGGATAGTTTCTCTTCTCAAGAACTTTATCTGCTCCGAAGATCGCCTCGCCAAACTTTCTGGCAATTTTTGATTTAGGTCCTATATATCTTCCCATTGTTTTTACTAATTTTAATCGTTAATTGATTACTTCTTTCCGCTCAGATTATACACGACGACGGTTTGGTGCACGACATCCGTTGTGTGGCATTGGTGTTACGTCGATAATCTCCATAACCTCGATTCCAGCACCGTGGATTGTACGAACTGCTGACTCACGTCCAGCGCCTGGGCCCTTAACGTAAACCTTTACCTTGCGCAATCCCATATCGTAAGCAACTTTAGCGCAATCGGCAGATGCAGTCTGAGCAGCATATGGAGTGTTCTTCTTCGAACCACGGAATCCCATTTTACCTGCTGAAGACCAGCTGATTACATCACCAACCTCGTTGGTAATTGTAATGATGACATTGTTAAATGTTGAGTGAACATAGGCCATGCCCACAGCTCCAACCTTAACAACTTTTTTCTTAACTGTTCCAGTTTTTTTTGCCATAATTCTATCCTATTACTTAGTTGCCTTTTTCTTGTTAGCGACAGTCTTTTTACGACCTTTACGCGTACGAGCGTTGTTCTTTGTGCCCTGTCCGCGAACAGGAAGACCCAAACGGTGACGGATTCCACGGTAACAACCGATATCCATCAAACGCTTAATGTTTAGTTGTACGACTGAACGACACTCTCCTTCGACCTTAAGGCCCATTGAAGCAATTGTTGAACGGATTGCTGCAATTTGATCGTCATTCCAATCATCAGTTTTGAGGTCAAAGCTAATACCTGCCTCAGTGAGAATAGCTTGAGCCGTGCTACGACCGATACCATAGATATAGGTCAAAGCGATCTCGCCTCTCTTGTTTTTTGGTAAATCTACACCGACTATACGTGCCATAAATTTTCTTCTTTAATTAAACAGTTTAATGGTGGTCAATTAACCTTGACGCATTTTAAACTTAGGATTCTTCTTGCAAATCACGTAAAGTTTACCCTTACGACGAACGATCTTGCAATCCTCACTTCTTTTCTTAATTGATGCTTTTACTTTCATGTGTGTGTTAAGCAATCTACGAACTTGTTCAGCCTTTACAGCACTATGATGCCACTCAAGCTGCCCCCGTTCATTGGTTATTTATACCTAAATGAGATTCGACCCTTACTCAAATCGTAAGGTGTCATTTCTACTTTAACTTTATCTCCGGTCAAGATTTTGATGTAGTGCATACGCATCTTTCCAGAGATGTGGGCCGTGATAACGTGTCCGTTATCTAATTCAACTCGAAACATAGCGTTGCTAAGTGCCTCGATAATTGTTCCGTCCCTTTCAATAGCAGTCTGTTTTGCCATGGAGTCTTACTTTTTTAAATCTTTTTCGATTATACTATAATCCGTCAAAATATCAGGACCATCTTTGCCTACCGCAACTGCGAATTCGTAGTGTGCCGAAGGCTTGCGATCTCTTGTGCGGACGGTCCAACCATCCTGCTCAAAAACTACCGCCTTAGTGCCCATATTAATCATCGGTTCGATGCAGATTACCATGCCTGCTTTAAGCAGCGGACCTCTGCCTCTTGCGCCAAAGTTGGGAACCCCCGGTGATTCGTGCATTTCACGACCACATCCGTGTCCCTCTAACTCTCGCACCACGCCATAGCCAAAGCTCTCGGCCCACTGTTGGACTGCAAAGGATATATCGCCTACGCGATTTCCAGCTTTGGCTTGTGCTGTACCTTTGTAAAGAGCCTCTTTGGTGACTTCCATAAGTTGCTTAACTTCCTTCGCAACTTCTCCTACGGCAAATGTGTATGCCGAATCACCAACAAACCCCTTCATAAACGTACCACAATCAACCGATACGATATCGCCCTCCTTGAGGACGCATTTATCTGACGGGATACCATGAACCACATTCTCGTTGACAGAAACACACAACGATGCTGGGAATCCTTGGTAACCGAGGAAAGCTGGAACTGCTCCGTGGTCTCGAATAAACTCTTCGGCTATACGATCCAACTCCTTGGTCGAAATACCCTCTCTGATGTGGCGACCCACTTCAGCCAAGGTTTTACTAACCAAGATATTGTTCTCACGGAGCAGCTCAATCTCCTCCTCTGTTTTTAAGTATATCATTCCTGACTCAGATAAAACTTTAATTAACGACCTTGAATACGTCCAGTCTTCATCAGACCATCATAGTGGCGCATCAATAGGTAGCTTTCTATCTGCTTGAGAGTGTCAAGAACTACACCAACCATGATCAACAATGATGTTCCACCATAGAAATAGCCGAACGATTGTTGAATACCCAATAGGTTGATAGCCAAAGCTGGCATGATTGCCACTAGAGCTAGGAACATTGAGCCTGGAAGTGTGATTCTCGTCATAACGGTGTCGATATAAGTAACTGTGCTCTTACCTGGTTTAACACCTGGGATAAAACCACCATTACGTTTCATATCGTCAGCCATCATTTGAGGGTTAACAATGATTGCAGTGTAGAAGTAGGTGAAAAGAATCACCAACACTGCAAGAGTGATGTTATATGCAAAGCCTGTCATATTGCTGTATGCCGAAGCAAAACCTGGTGCAATATTGACGAACAACATTGGTATAAACATCAATGCTTGTGCAAAGATGATTGGCATTACATTTGCCGCATTCATCTTCAAAGGAATATACTGGCGAACGCCACCATATTGTTTGTTTCCAACAATACGCTTTGCGTACTGTACAGGGATCTTGCGTACTGCTTGAATAACAGCGATAGTTGCCATGAAGATCAAAGCTAGGATTGCTAGCTCAACGATGATCATGATAACAGATCCGTCTGAGGTTTGGAAACGAGCAGTGATCTCACCCAAAAGGGCTTGTGGGAGACGTGCAACGATACCAATCATGATGATTAGCGATACACCGTTACCGATACCCTTATCTGTGATCTTCTCGCCCAACCACATTACGAACATAGTACCTGCTGTAAGAATTGCCGTAGCGTAAGCTGTGAATCCAAATGAGTTGCCCAAAACGAACGCTCCTGGAACTTGGTGGTAAAGGTTTGCGATATAGGTAGGACCTTGCAAAAGCAATACACCAATTGTGAGGAAGCGAGTCCATTGATTCATCTTTCTGCGACCACTTTCACCCTCTTTTTGTATCTTTTGGAAATAAGGGATCATCATACCCAACAATTGGATAATGATGGACGCAGTGATGTATGGCATCACACCAAGACCAAAGATTGCAGCGTTACCGAATGCTCCACCCGAGAATACGTTGAGTAGGCCCAAAAGACCATTACCTTCTAATTGATCCGCAAGAGCTGAACCTGCGCCTAGTTGACTTGGGTCGATACCTGGGATCACCACGAAGCTACCCAAACGGTAGACAAGAAGAAGTAGCAATGTGTAGATCACACGATTGCGAAGCTCCTCGATCTTGTACATGTTTTGAATAGTCTCCACTACCTTTTTGTTGGTCGCCAAAAGTGCAATAACTAATGCAAAGAGGACGGCAACAATAATATAAGTATTCATAATATTTGGGTTTTAGCGTAACCTTACAACTTTTCTACTTGACCACCTGCAGCTACGATTGCAGCCTCTGCACTACCTGAGAAAGCGTGAGCTTTAACAGTCATTGCTTTGGTTACTGTACCGTTGCCCAAGATTTTAACTCTATCTTTCGATTGAACGAAACCTGCTGCGATAAGTGCGTCGATGTTGATCTCAGTTGCACCTGTCTTTGCAGAAAGCTCCTCAAGAGTTGATAGGTTGATAGCCTTGTACTCTACACGGTTAAGATTTTTAAAACCAAATTTTGGAAGGCGACGTTGAAGTGGCATTTGACCTCCCTCGAAGCCTAGCTTGCGAGAGTAACCAGAACGCGACTGAGCTCCTTTGTGACCACGTGTAGAGGTTCCACCGTGACCAGAACCAGCACCACGACCAATACGTTTTTGGTGGTGGGTTGAACCCTTAGCGGGTTTTAGATTATTGAGTTCCATTGTTTGTTATTTTCTTAAACGTTATAAACTATTTTACCTCTTCTACCTTAACAAGGTGTTGAACCTTAAGGATCATACCTTTGATAATTGCAGAATCGTCGTGCTCAACTGAAGCGTTGATTTTACGAAGACCCAATGCATCGAGGTTAGCACGTTGACGCTCAGTAGCGCCGCAACGGCTCTTTACTTGTGTAATTTTCAATCTTGCCATAGTACTTCTTTAAGATTAACCGTTAAACACTTGTTTCATAGAGATACCACGAACTTGCGCTACGCTGTAAGCATCACGCAACTCACAAAGAGCTCCAACTGTAGCCTTCACCAAGTTGTGAGGGTTAGATGAACCTTTACTCTTTGCCAAGACGTTCTTTACACCTACTGACTCCAATACGGCACGCATCGCACCACCGGCGATAATACCAGTACCAGGAGCAGCTGGACGAATCATAACCTCAGAACCGCTGTAACGCATCTCTTGTTTGTGAGGAATAGTTCCGTTGATGATAGGAATCTTAACCAAGTTTTTCTTTGCATCCTCAATACCTTTTGAGATTGCTGTGGTTACCTCTGAGGCTTTACCCAAACCATAACCTACGACACCGTTCTCATTTCCTACTACGACGATTGCCGAGAAGGTAAATGTACGACCACCCTTTGTTACCTTTGTAACACGTTGGATGCTTACGAGTTTGTCTTTTAACTCAAGGTCGCTTGTACGTACTTTCTGTATGTTGCTATTTGACATAATCGCTTAGAATTTAAGACCGCCTTCACGTGCGGCATCCGCTAATGTTTGAACTCTACCGTGATAAAGGTAACCATTACGGTCGAATGCTACTGTCGAAATACCTTTGGCGATAGCACGCTCTGCAGCAAGCTTACCAACAACGGCAGCAACCTCTATTTTATTTTTACCAGCAGTTTGCTCGGCAACCTCTACTGAAGAGGCAGCTGCCAAGGTTACACCTGCTTGGTCGTCGATGAACTGTACGTAGATTTGTTTGTTACTACGGAATACAGTCATTCGAGGCATCTGTGCAGTACCGCTCACGATTTTACGGATACGCATCTTGATTCTCGATCTTCTTTCTACCTTACTTAATGACATAATCTGACCTTATTTACTATTTAGCACCTGCTGACTTACCTGCCTTACGACGGATTTGCTCGCCAACAAACTTAATACCCTTACCCTTATATGGCTCAGGCTTACGCAATGAGCGGATCTTCGCTGCAACTTGACCTACAAGTTGCTTGTCGATGCTCGTTAGTGTGAGAATAGGATTTCCTTTTTTCTCGGTAACAGCCACAGCTTTAACCTCTGCAGGAAGCAATACGTGGATGTCGTGTGAGTAACCAAGGCTCAACTCCAATAGTTGACCTTTAGTCTCAGCCTTGAAACCAACACCTACTAGCTCTTGCTTGATCTCGAAACCTTTAGACACTCCGATAACCATGTTGTTGATTAGCGAACGATAAAGTCCGTGAAGTGAACGGTGACGAGGTTGATTTGTTGGACGACTTACTAGAACAGCAGGAATCTCTTTGTCTGAGTCCTTCTCTGTGTAAGAGCCAACCTCTACTGTGATATCTGAATCAACTTTTTGAGTCAGTGCACCAAGTGGCCCTTTAACGCTTACCACGTTTCCAGCCAAAACCTCTACGGTTACGCCAGCGGGCAAGTTTACAGGTAATTTACCAATTCTTGACATAATTGTTTTTCGTTAAAAGATTAATAAACGTAGCAAAGTACCTCACCACCAACATTCTCACGACGAGCCGCAGCGTCAGTCATAATACCTTTTGATGTTGATACGATTGCGATACCCAAACCGTTAAGTACGCGTGGCATATCCTCTACTGAAGAGTATTGACGCAAACCTGGACGGCTTACACGCTTAAGATTTTTGATTGCATTGGTTTTGGTTTGTGCATTCCATTTCAATGCGATCTTGATGATAGGGAAACCCTTAGCATCAGTGTCGAATTTGTAAGCTAAGATATAACCTTGATCGTAAAGGATTTTGGTCATCTCTTGCTTAATTTTTGAACCAGGAGCTTCAACCACCTTGTGATTGGCTTTCACTGCATTTCTAATTCTCGTTAGAAAATCCGCTATTGGATCTGTCATAATGAATTAAAAGTTAAAAATTAATAATATTGTTATTTAATTGTGGCTCAGCGAGTTACCCCCGCCAAATCCATTATTCACCCTTGCAGCACGCATACATTACGGGCACAAAAGTGGGCAAATATAGTGATAATTTCCCAATAAATCAGCATTTTACGTCTTTTTTTGTAAAATATTTTTCTGACGCAAAAATCCGCAACTCCCCTAAAACAAAAAAATGCTAGCACATCACTGGCTAACATCATCCCCACCACCAAACGAATTTGGTTACAACCCCACAAAAAATAGCACTCTCTATCTCGATGATAAGAGCACCCAGACCTCGCGTGAGTCGGTGGCATACCACTCCCATATCGACGAGATCGACGGAGCAGAATGTATAAGGAAAAATCTCTTTGACAAGGGTGCGTTAGCTCACCTCTCATCACGCGGGCACCGCAAAGCACCCTCAAGATATGACCTGATAAATTAAAAAAAAGAGAGGGCCACCTTGGCTGAGCCTCATTGGCCCTCTCTTGAGTATGTCTTGG
>JBCQVS010000061.1:0-8684 GCA_047172885.1 Rikenellaceae bacterium
TGTTCTGTCAAGAGCACGGCCGAGTAGCTAAGTGCGGAAGGGATAAGCGCTGAAAGCATCTAAGCGCCAAGCCCATCCCAAGATGAATTTTCCCTACAGGAGCGTGGAAGACTACCACGTCGATAGGGTGCAGGTGTAAGCGTAGTAATGCGCTCAGCCGAGCACTACTAACATCCAATAGACTTCATTTCAATAAAAGAAGAAACCTCGGGTGACTAAACTTGAATTTGTAATGAGTACGCTAAAGAAAGTGAATATGAAAGATGGAAATTAACCACACACAATAACCTGCCACGCGGATGTCAGCATTGCGCTACGCTCAGTTAGCAGTGAGCAGTTAGCAGTTGAAAATTGCAACAGAATCTTGATAAAAAATCCTGATGATGATAACTAGGTAAGCGAGTAAAAGCGAAGCAAATGCAGAGCTAAGACAAAAAAACTCGAAACCTGGTGGTCATAGCTCAATGGCCCCACCCGGTCCCATCCCGAACCCGGAAGTGAAACATTGAAACGTCGATGGTAGTTAGGCGATAGGCCTTGCGAGAGTAGATAATTGCCAGGGTTAATAAAAGCCGCATAACTTACGTTATGCGGCTTTTTCCATTTAACCCTGTCAATAAATCTACACTCGCAAGGCCGGCCCGCGAGACATATTGAGCCAGTGGCTCAATGGGAGAGGCTGAAAGTCTTAAACACCTTTAAGACGTCCGCAGCACAGCTGCGGTGAAGCCGAGGTAATTGCCCACTTTCTAAAATCAACCATCCGTGAGTTCCCGCCCACCCGCCAACTTAAAACGCTATGTGGCTTTCTTCGTTTATCTATCTGTCAATAAATCTACACTCGTGGGACCGGCCCGCGAGACAAATCGCATGCCGATTTGAGACCGGAGCCCCTAAAGACACTTGCTTAAAGCCCACCCCATTGGGCTTTAACCCTTCGGGCGCACTCGCTGCGCTCGCTGGCTTTCGCACTCATCCAGCTTCGCTGGACCGCACAAGAAGTGCCTTGTGCTTTCGTTGCTCTCAAACTGCTTGGTCGCAGTTTGCCCTACAAGCCTTCGGGCGCTTTCATTGGGGATAAGCGTAGGGATGACGCAGTGCATCAATATGAGAGAGTAATTGCGGGGGAGCAATTACAGACGAATAGAGAGCAAAAAGCCTTTTGCTCGTCTCTGCAAAGCAGGGCTATGAGGAAGAGCGTGAGGGACACTTTCCCGAACGGTGCTACGCAGTAGCGTGACGACGAGATAATTGCCACACCCGCGCTGCACATGTCATCCGCCCCATTGGGTGGTCGCACTTCGTGCACGTCGCTTCGCTCATGTCTTTCGCACTCATCCAGCTTCGTTGGACCGCACAAGAAGTGTCTTGTGCTTTCGCTGCTCTCAAACTGCTTAGCCGCAGTTTGCCTGCAAGCTTCTAATCACCACCTGCATTCTCTCAAGCCCTCCTTCGCCCCCAAGCCCCGCAAATAACTGTGTCATACACGGCAGGGCGACTTGCTGCAGACGTAACGAATCGTATTTTAGTGCTTCAATTCGGGAGCAATCTTTAAGATTTTCTCGCTCATATCACTCCTTTGTTTGAGCGTTTCACTCGCAGTATTGCTTTTCAGGAAGGCGAGTGATTCCTGCCAATCCATTTGTTGGATGCATTGGTTCTTCCCCTTCTTATACTCTGGCAAGTTAGTATGCTCTTTTAAGAAGCTTTTGAACAAAGGCGCGTAATCGACAGCATGCAGGGGACTGGTAAAGTGCCCGCACTTTGCCATCACCTGACACCACGCCTCTGCAATTTCGGGGGAGAAATGCAGAGTCAAAAAATCTTCGAAATTATGAGTATTAAAAACCAGCTGCGCTTGCTTTCTTTTCTTGTCAGCACAAAGCTTTTCGAGCTCATCTAAACTTTCATCTCCACGAACATAGAGGTCATGATCAAGCCAAATCCAGATTTCACCGTTCAGATTCTTGTTCTCCTTGAATAATTTTTTAAGAGCATCTTTCACATGACGAACCGTGCCACCTCCCGCATCTTTTGGGAGAATCACATAGTCGGATTCATAATCGCGCAGGAACTGGCTAAATTTCTGAATATAGGCTATTTCGGAGGCCCCTTCGCAGAGTATATAAATTTGTTTATACATCAGATAAAGGGGTAGGGGATTCCTCGGAATTCGCCGTTCATATAGCTCTTACGGAAATTCTTTACATTTCGTAAACCTTCAAATTCAGAAAGTCGTGTTACAGTCGTGCCCGAGAGCTTTGTCTTATTGACAATCCCAACCTCTGAAACACGGAGCAGATTTTCAGCATCAAGCAAATCAGTTGTATGAGTTGTAAAGATAAGCTGCGCACCCTTCTTATTGTATTCCTTGCTTTTGAACAAGCTAACTATTTGAATCAAAATCAAGGGGTGAATGCTGCGATCTAACTCATCTACAACTAAGGTAAGTCCATTTTGTAATACATACGAAATTAATCCTAAGAGACCTAAAAGATTCTGTGTTCCAAGTGATTCATCAGATAAATCAAACTCCACCCTTTCTTTTTTGTTGTTCAGATGATAGGTCTTAATATCATGACTTTCAGTATAGCGAACGTCTACAATATCTAAATCGAACTGTTTTAACAAATGGATAGCTTCTTCGAACCCTTTAAAATTAAACACATTGATCTCGTTAAATGGGACTACAGGCAAGTACCAAATATGAATCAATTCTTGAAATGCTGCTTGAATATCAGGATTGAGCCCTGGGTATTTCTCGCCTATGGTGTGTAAGAATAAACAAACCTGTCTAGGTCTGCCAGATTCTTCAGTACAGCATTCAACCTTATAAATAGTTTGAAGTTTATTGCTATCATACATTTCTAATTCAATCGAAGAATCAACTGCCAGAGTTGCTAATTCTGTTGAAAATACTTCAATATTGTTAATGACTAGCTTTTCATGAATGATGGAATCTTTTGAGCATGCAACTTCGTAGTGCATGACATTATCATTAAACGCAGCCTGAATAGAATACATGCAATTTTCTTCATCCGTGTGAATTTTGTTAGGCTGAAAAAAAGGTGCCTTAGAAGTTTCGAAGAGGGATTTTTTGCCAAACTCAACAAGTTTAAGGAAGTTGGCAAGAGCCAAAATAATATTCGACTTACCCGATGCGTTGGCACCGTAAAGCGCAAGACAGGGCACCGCACGCGTGCCTGTTTTCTTATCCTCTAGGAACGCCCAAGTATCCCACTCTTTATAGCCATTGGGTGCCTTACCTTCATCATAGGTGAAGGTAAGCTCCATATCAACAATAGAACGAAAGTTTTTGACTCGAAAATTAGTAATCATAAGACAAGTGTTACGGTAACACTTGATATAGCATACGAGTATCGATAAGTCAAGATAAACAAATATTTTGTTTATCTTAGTGCATGCGGCATCATCGAAACTCTGCAAATAAACCCTCTTTCCTACCTTGTGTTTTATGGCTTATATGGTAGAATAGGCGGTAACAATTCTTTCCCATGACATCTGCCTTTCATACCATTCTTGACACATTTCGTAAAAATGCCAACTCCGAGCACGATAAAGGCAGCCGCTTTGAACATTTGATTCAGCGATACCTGACAACAGACCCCGTCTACAGTCAGCGATTTTCTGAGGTTTGGCTTTGGATGGACTGGCCACTGCGCGGTGGACTTGCAGACCAAGGCATCGACCTTGTGGCACGCGAAGCCGTCTCGGGAGAATACTGCGCCATTCAATGCAAATGCTATGCAGATAACACCGTACTGGGATTAAGCGACGTTGCCACCTTCACCACCAGCATCAACAAAACTTGGGCGGAAGGCGCTAGCTTTGCCACCGGCATTATCGTTGATACCTCTAGGGACTGGAACAGCAAACTTCAAAAACTCGTCCGCGAATTCAACATCCCCATCGCCCGCCTCGGCGTCGTGGAACTCGCCAACTCCCCCATCGACTGGGAATCCCTTGCGCAAGGACCGCAAGGCGAAATGAAACTGCTGGATCGCTACCAACCACGCCCCCACCAGCAGGAAGCCATTGAAAAAGTCATCACCCACTTTCAAACAGAAGAACGCGGCAAACTCATCATGGCATGTGGCACAGGCAAAACCTTCACCGCCCTGCGCTTGTCGGAACGCTACAGCCAAGCCCAAGGCTGCATGCTCTTCCTCGTCCCTAGCATCGCCTTGCTCTCCCAAAGCCTGCGCGAATGGCTCACACAAGCAGAAATCCCCATCCATGCCATCGCCGTCTGCTCCGACGCTGCTGCATCTGCCGTGCCCGAGGTCGAAGACCTACTCGTCAACAACCTGCCCATGCCCGCCTGCACAGACGTTGACAGCGTAGGCGCACAATATGCCGTTCATCGACAGAAAGGCGGACTAAGCGTCATCTTCTCCACCTACCAATCCATCGACGTCATCCACAAAGCCCAAGAGCAAGGCAAACTGCCCCAGTTTAACCTCACCATCTGTGATGAAGCCCACCGCACCACTGGCGTCAGCCTCAAAAAGAAAGACGCAGCAGGTTATGACCATTCCGCCTTTACCCGCATTCATGATAAAGACTTCATTCGTTCCGATAAGCGTCTTTACATGACCGCCACCCCCAAGATTTACACCGTTGAATCCCGCAAAAAGGCAGAGGACAACGACGCGCTGCTCGCCTCCATGGACGACATCCTTTTCTACGGGGAAGAAATCCACCGCTTACCCTTCTCCCGAGCCGTCCGCGAAAACCTTCTCACCGACTATAAAGTCCTCGTCCTCTGCGTGGATGAAGCCTACGTTAAGGAAACCTTCCACCGCGAATTACAGGAAGCCGAAGGCGGCATGAAACTTCATCTCAACGATGCCGTCAAACTGCTCGGCTGCTATAACGGCTTGCGTAAAAAACTGATTCGCATTACCAGCGGAGATGGAGAAGACAGCGTTCCCGACCTGCTTAAGGAAGACCCCGAGCCCATGCGCCGAGCTGTTGCCTTCTGCGGTCGCATTGCTGAATCCAAATCCATGTGCGAGCAAATGCGCTACATCGCCAAAGAAATGGTCCAGAGGGAAGAAGCCAGCAGCCAAGCCCTCAGCTGCGAGATTGACCACGTGGACGGCACCATGGGTGCCAACAAGCGCAACGAGCTACTCGACTGGCTCAAGCAAGATATGGGGGAATCCCACTGCCGCATCCTCTCCAACGCCCGCTGCCTGTCGGAAGGCGTGGATGTCCCCGCGCTGGATGCCGTCATGTTCCTTGCCCCTAGACGCTCAAAGGTCGATATCGTGCAAGCCGTTGGGCGCGTCATGCGTCGTGCCGCTGGCAAAAAATACGGCTACATCATTCTACCCGTTGGCGTGCCCGAGGGTAAAACGCCCGAAGAAGTCCTCGAAAGCGATGCCGCCTATGACGTCGTCTGGGATGTCCTGCAAGCCCTGAGAGCACACGATGACCGCTTCAATGCAGAAATCAACAAGATAGAGCTCAATAAGAAAGGCAGCAGCATGATTGAGGTTTTATCGCCAAGCCCTGCACCTAAACAAACACCAAGCCCCCAGCCAGAACCCAATCCCGAGCCCGAGCCCGAGGCAGCACCGCTCTTCACCTTCAACGTGGAGGAATGGCGCGAAGCGATCCTTGCCCGTGTCGTCAAAAAGTGCGGTACTCGTCGTTATTGGGAGAGCTGGGCCAAAGACATTGCCGACATCGCCGAACGCCAAATCCTGCACATTGATGAACTGATTCAAGACCCCACCTGCGAGCTCGCCTTCGGCAGCTTTGTCTCTAGCCTGCGTCGCAACATCAACCCCGCCATCAGCAGGGAGGAAGCCGTGGAAATGCTCGCCCAGCAAGCCATCACTCGCCCCGTGTTCGAGGCACTTTTTGAAGGCTACGATTTCGTTTCTGAAAACCCCATCTCTCACGCCATGAACGAAATGCTGGCATTGCTGGATGAGCGCACCTCATCCGATGACCAGCATAAACTGCAGCTCTTCTATGAATCCGTGCGAGAGCGAGCCGCAGGCATCGACAACCAAGAGGGTAAGCAAAAAGTCATTGTGGAGCTCTACGATAAATTCTTCAAAAATGCCTTCCCAAAAATGGCGGATAAGCTAGGCATTGTCTACACCCCTGTGGAAGTTGTGGACTTCATGATTAAGAGTGTTCACAGCCTCCTCAAGAATGAATTTGGCTTCAAAAAAGGCATTGGCGAGCGCAATGTCCGCATCCTCGACCCCTTCACGGGGACAGGCACCTTCATGGTGCGCCTCATCCAATCGGGCTTGATGGACAAGCGAACACTAGCCTACAAGTACGCGCACGAGTTCTATGCCAGCGAGATTGTGCTACTCGCCTACTACATCGCCTGTGTTAATATCGAGGAAGCGTTTCATAGTACCGCAGGGCTCGACTACTACGCCCCCTTCGAAGGCATTTGTTTGACCGACACCTTCCTCATGGGTGAAAAGGGTGACTTCTTGGCAGATATGTTCTCCGATAATGCCGAGCGCGTCAAAAACCTTTGTTCTAAGGATGTCCGCGTTATTATCGCCAATCCGCCCTATTCCGTGGGTCAAACATCAGCAAACGACAACAACCAGAACGAGAGTTACGCCGCCCTTGACCAACGCATCGCGGATACCTACGCAGCCAAGGCAAAGACAACAAATAAGAATAGTCTCTACGATTCCTACATGCGCGCCTTCCGCTGGGCATCCGACCGCATCGGGGAGGAAGGGATTGTTGCCTTCGTCTCCAATGGTTCCTTTGTCGATAGCAACACCATGAGCGGCTTCCGCCAATCGCTGATGGAGGAGTTTACTTCAATCCATTGTTTCAACCTGCGCGGGAATGCACTGGGTTCAGGTGTTCAACGTAAGAAAGAAGCTGGTAATGTTTTTAAAGTAGGAACTAGAACAACTGTTGCCATTACTATACTTGTTAAAAGAAAAGAGCATCAAGGTCAAGCAACGCTACATTACCATGATATCGGGGATTATTTAAGTGCTGCGCAGAAGCTACAACAAATTAAAGATTTTTCAGATATGAATGCTATCCCATGGCAAACACTGCAACCTGATGAGCATGGCGACTGGCTTAACCTCCGTAGTGGAGATTTTGCCAAGTTTATTCCGCTAGGGGATAAGTCAACCAAAGGAAAAGTTGACAGCAAAGCTGTTTTTTCGATTTTTACCAATGGTCTTAAAACAAATCGTGACACGTGGGTGTACAATAGCTCCCGCAGACAGCTAGAGCATCAAGTATCAGCAAGTATTGTTTATTTTAATGAAAAAGTTGAAGCTTTGATAGCTGAACCAACACAAGATTTGGAAAGCCTCATCGAGTGGGATTCGACAAAGTTTGCGTGGGGCACGACTCAAAAGAAATATTTAAGCGATAAGAGTAAGCTGCATTATTTTGATGCTAGCGTAGGAGTCGCAACCTATCGTCCATACAATAAACAGTTTGTTTATTATAATAAATTCCTTAATGAGCGTCAGTACCAGTTACCTAAGATTTACCCCACAAGCAAACACAAAAATTTAATTATTCAAATGACTGGTAATGCAGGTAATAGAGATTTTTCGTGCTTGATGAGTTCTGTAATTCCTGATGTTCAGTTGATGTTCAATGGTCAAGGTTTCCCGCTATACTACTACGAAAAGCGCGACCCTAACGCCAACACTCTTGGCTTAGACCTAGACGAAAAGGAAGGTGACTACATCCGCCATTCCGCCATTACTGACTGGGCACTTGGGCAGTTCCGCCATGCCTACGGAGACTTCAATATCAGCAAAGAAGACATCTTTTACTACATCTACGGAGTCCTGCACAGTCCCCAATTCCGCGAGACCTACGCAAACGACCTCCGCAAAGAAATGGCACGCATCCCCTACGTCCGAGACTTCCAAGCCTACAGCACCGCAGGCCGAGAGCTCGCCCAATGGCACCTCAACTACGAAGAAGTCGAACCCTACCCCCTCACCGAAGAATGGAAGGGCGCAACCCAAAACTTCACGGTCGAAAAGATGAAATACCCCAGCAAGACCAACAAGTCCGCCATCATCTACAACAAACACCTCACCCTCACCGGCATCCCCACCGAAGCCCACAACTACATCGTCAACGGCAAATCAGCCCTAGACTGGCTCATCGACCGCTACCGCATCACCACCCACAAAGACAGCCAAATCACCAACAACCCCAACCTCTGGTGCGAGGAGCACAACACCCCCCGCTACATCATCGACCTAATCAAACGCATCACCCGCGTCAGCCTAGAAACCGTCCGCATCGTCAAAGCCTTACCGCCTTTTGATGTTTTGTGATTTTTGAAACATAATTAAAAGCCAACAAATAGATAAGATGATAGATTTAGAAAATTCAATATTCGGTTTAGAGTGTATTATATCAGAAATTGAAGACCCTGAAAGGAAGTACGTTTATACGGATATGTATAAATTATGGATAGCTAAATATAATGAAATTATATCTAAAATCAATAAAGAATGTGGCAATAATTGGGAGATTAAACAAATTTATGATACGGATTACACAACCAGTAAAAAAACTATCGCTAGTGTAAACTTTCTTCTGTAAATTCAGAATCACCGTAGCTCACGCCCTTTTTTTTCAGCGGCATGGGTGAGCCCCGTAGGGGCGAAGCCATGCCG
>JBCQVS010000062.1:0-8681 GCA_047172885.1 Rikenellaceae bacterium
CATTATAAGATGGATTACAATGTTGTGGTTGTAGATTGCGACTTCCCACAATACAGCATATTTCAGATGCGGGAGCGTGACATTAAACTCATAAATGAAGATGAGAGATATAAACGTATGTATGACAATCAGCAAGAGCGATTGCAAAAGCGACCATACACTGTTCTCTGCTCACCTGCTGAAAATGCGATAGATGTTGTTAGGACTTATTTGGCATCTTGTGAGGAGCATATAGATGTAGTTATATTTGATCTTCCTGGCACAATTAAGTCTGTTGGTGTTCTGCAATGTATTGCATTTTTAGATTATGTATTTACGCCCATAACATCAGACCGCATTGTGTTGGAGAGCTCTCTTTCATTTGCCATTACGGTGCAACAAAGTTTGGTGCAAAACTCCATTTATGCAGTGCGTGACATCCGTCTATTTTGGAATATGGTCGATCAGCGTGAGCGTACAGATTTATATGACATCTATAATGAATCAATAGAGTCCTTGGGGTTGCGGATATTGCAAACAACCCTGCCCGACACAAAGAGATTCAAGAAGGAGTTACGCAAAGATGGCAGAGCTGCATTTCGCTCTACATTATTTCCTCCAAACAGTAAGATGCTACACGGAAGCAGATTTGACCACCTTGTAGCAGAGATAATTGAAATTATAAAACTTAAACCAAATGAACAATAGAGAAAAACCCGAAATAGATGAAACGATGATGCAAGAGATGGTGTCTCGTGGCGTACAGCCAACCGATGTGCCAAAAGATGAAATTAGGCGACGACCGCCAAGGGATCGAAGTGGAGAGTATATCGAGAAGTATCTACCTCGAATTGACTTTGAGGCTCGACAACTAATATATGTGTCGAAAGAGACACACGCCGCCTTGACAAGCATTGTGCAGATCGTTGGAGGAACAAAAGCAAACATTAGCAGCTATGTCGAGAATATTATCCAAGCCCATTTTGATAGTAACAAAGAGATTATCAATGGTCTATATGCAAACAAATTTAATCCGCCATTGAAATAATGGATACAACTCTACTTTTAATCATCATCTGCTATCTCATAGTGACAATTTTATGCCTCTTGAGTGCTGTTTTTGCACCAGAGGTCGATGAGTGTGAGCGGATAATTGAGCCTATCAAGATTACCCCTGAGAAAAAGGAGGTATCACAAATAGTCGGAGCAACGAAAAGCGAACGACTAATACCACCTCCTCCAAAAGAGGAGAAGAAGAATCCAGCACAAGTTCCAGCCGATGAGGTAGACGACCTATTCGACGAGAAGAACAAACCAATGGATGACGTGGAATTTGAGGGTGAATATGATCCGTTGCCGACCAAAGAGTCACTCCCTGAGATGGGAGAGGTGATATCTATCAATGATAACAATTCAGCGATGGAGGTAGAGAATAGATTTATTTCTAAACATACTTGTTTGGATTATAATCAAATTGAGACCACATCTAAACGAGTAGTAAGAGGCGAAGCCACAGAGCAAGACAGAGATATTATTGCGCAGTTAGATGGCACAGATATATTCGCACAGATTCAATCAGCAATGACAACCACTAACTTAAAGTTGGTGAGGTCGATATTAAATAACATATAAATACTACGGTGATGAAGCAAAGAAATTACGGCTGAAGAGAGAAAGCCGACCACTAAAATCCTGCTCGGACAGAGCGAAGTAAATCAGTATTAATCGCTATGGGGACCATCCAATCCCCGTAGCACCTTTTTCAAAATCATTTATGACAAAAGAGACAAAGAAGAGCATCCGATGGACGGGTGCTGTAATGAGCCTTATGCTTACAGGAACGGCTACAACCTCCTATGCACAGGGCAATGGCTTGGCAGGTATCACCGAAGGCTACGACCCCAAGGGGGAGATCAAAGGTTTCTTTGTGCTTAACGAAGGCAACATGGGCTCCAACAAAGCCACTCTCGACTACTTCGACTACACAACGGGGATATATCACAAAAATATTTATGCTGAGCGCAACCCCACAGTAACCAAGGAGTTGGGTGACGTGGGCAACGACCTCCAGATCTACGAAGATCGACTCTACGCTGTTATCAACTGCTCGAACCTTGTCGAGGTGATGGAGCTCTCTACAGCGGTTCATATTGGTTCATTCTCTATCCCTAACTGTCGATTTATAGTTTTTAGTGGCTCCTACGCCTTTGTTAGCTCCTACGCTGGAGAGTTGCAGGGGAGCTCGGCTCGTTTGGGATATGTCGCTAAGGTCGACCTCAATAGCTTAGAGGTGGTGGCCGAATGCTCGGTGGGCTACCAACCCGAGGAGATGGTCATCGTGGGCGATAAACTCTACGTGGCCAACTCGGGAGGATATATGTGGCCCGATTACGACACAACGATCTCGGTTATCGATCTCGAAAGTTTCGAGCAGGTGGAACAGATCGAGGTTGCAGTAAATCTCTACCACGTAGAGCTTGACCCCTACGGATATATCTGGGTCTCCTCGCGCGGCGACTCACTTTCGACCCCTGAAACACCATCCGCCATCTATTTAGTTGACCCCTCATCTTCGCAGGTTGTCAAATCGTTTGATCTACCAAATAACAATATGACCCTTGCGGGGGATCTATTATATGTGCTCGGAGAGGAGGGCTGCACGGTAATCGACACCCAAAGCCAAGAGATCATCGTAGAAGATTTTATCACCGACGAGACCTTCGACCGCATCACAGTACCTTATGGTGTGGCATTCAACCAAGAGTACCAAGAACTTATCATCACCGATGCCGACGATTACGTCACCCCTGGCAAGCTCCACTGCTACGCCGCCGATGGCACCCTGCGTTGGAGCGTCGCAATAACGGGCGATATCCCCTCGAGTGTCGCCTTCACTAATGTGGGTCTGGAGTTTTAGTTGGCCGATTTTTGCCAATTTTAGCGGGTGGGGGTTGTCTCGCTAACCCCCAAAGTAAAAGTTTTTTCACCAAGGAGCAATCTTTTACAAATATTTAGTTATCTTTGCAGTGATTTTGGCTCCGAATTTAAAAAAGGGGCTTGTTTATTAACCAATTAATACACTACGATGGACGATGGCTATGGTTCCCAAAATTGCGGCTGTGTCGTATCTCAATACGATACCGTTCATCTATGGTATCGAGCACGAAGGTAACTTCAGTGCCGATCTTCTATTGCTAAATCCTGCAGATTGCGCTAAAGCTTTTGCTTCGGGCGAGGTTGATATTGCCTTGGTCCCTGCTGCTGTTGTACCCTCGTTGCCTTTGGTTGAGGTGGTCAGCGAGTTCTGTATTGGTGCTTCGGGTGAGGTTCGCACGGTTGTTCTTTTGAGCGATGATCCCATAGATCAAGTTAAACGAATCTTTGTTGACACTCACTCTCGCACCTCGGTGCAGTTGGCGGGTTACTTGGCAAAGAATTATTGGAAGATCAACCCCGAGTGGTACGCACTTGAGGATCTTAATCAACTCTCGCACGCCGAAGATGGTGATGCCTTTTTGCTTATTGGCGACAAGGTTTTTGAGCACGAGGATGAGTTTGACTACACCTTCGACTTAGCGGCCGAGTGGGGCAAATCCACTGGCCTACCCTTTGCTTTTGCGGTGTGGGTAGCTCGCAAAGGCACCTCTTACGAGGTGTTGGATGCTCTGGAGAGAGCTTTGGAATTTGGTGTTGAGCACCTCTACGAGGCGATATTGGAGTATCGCGGCGATGGGTCAACGGTTGAAGCATATCAATATTTAAGTCAAAATATAGACTTTTTGTTCGACGCACAAAAGCGCGCAGCACTTAAAAAATTCTGGGACTCGGGTATCAAGATTGAGCCTAAGTCCAATCCTGGCTGAAGAGATAAGTAACCAAATACGTTTGGCTACGCACGCGAATCTGTAAATCTGTTTATGTCACTTAAAACGTAAAGACAATGATTACGCTATATCTCAAACAATACAATAAAATAATTAGAAACGCAGATCCAATTCTATTCGACGATTTGGGTTACGACGATATTCTATGGATCGACCTTCTTAGCCCTTCAATCAAGGAGCAGAAGGCCGTAGAGAACTTTATGGAGATTAGTCTCCAAACCCGCCAACAGATCGAGGAGATCGAGACAACTTCGAAATACTCCGAGACTGAGAATGCAATTATCTCGAACTCCAACTTTTTTAATCCTCAAGGCGACACCTTCAACGTTGAGCCTGTGTCGTTTATAATCTCCAATGAGGGAGTTTTGGTGTCGATGCGTAACTGCGAGTTTCGCACTTTCCGCGAGGCGGAGAAACGCCTGCAGATGAACTATCGCAACTTCTCGACTGGTTATCACATCCTAATTTCGCTCTTAGAGGTGCGTATCGACTACGATGCCGATCTTGTGGAGTTGATCGCCAAGCAGGTTGCCTCTTTGAGTCGTGATATCAACTCGGAGGATAGCATCGAGAAGAAGATCATCCACCGAATTAATAACCTGCAGGAGAATACGATGTTGGTGCGCGAGAATATCTTCGATAGGCAACGTGTGTTGTCTGGAATTTTGCGCTCGGAGCGTTTCCCCAACGATATCTATCCTCGGTTGCAGCTTATGATCAAGGACGGTTAGCTCGCTGATTGACCATGCCGACTTTGCTTTTCAGCGTCTGGACTACATCCAAGATTCAGCATTGGGTCTTATCAATATTGAGCAGAACGAGATCGTTAAGATCTTCTCGGTGGCATCGGTTATCTTTATGCCTGCAACCCTTATCGCGAGTATCTATGGAATGAACTTCAAGGTGATGCCCGAGTTGAGTTGGGTTATTGAGCTCCCCAATGGGGTTACTCTACCTTTTGGTTATATCTTTGCGCTGCTGCTGATGGTTTTCTGTTCGGGAATTACCATCTGGTTCTTCCGTTTCAAAAAGTGGTTGTAGGCGATGCTGCTTTCAAATCCACAGATTGAATTAGCAAATGACTTTTTGCGCTCTACGGGTGCAAACATATTCCTCACGGGTAAGGCGGGAACAGGTAAAACCACCTTCCTGCACACAATCGTGCAGAGTATCGAGAAACGGGTGGTGGTTGCTGCACCTACGGGAGTTGCAGCAATCAATGCTCGAGGGGTTACTCTCCACTCGCTTTTTCAACTCCCCTTTGGCCCCAATATCCCAGAGGCTCAGCTACAGAGCCGAGATTTTGCTTATCGCAAAATTGGGCGTAAGAAGTTGGCCCTTATCCGCTCTATTGAACTGTTAGTGATCGACGAGATTAGCATGGTGCGCTGTGATTTGCTCGATGCAGTGGATGAGACCCTGCGCCGCGTGCGTCGCAATAGTGCCCCCTTTGGAGGTGTCCAACTACTAATGATTGGTGATGTGGAGCAGCTCTCGCCCATCTGTCGAGATGATGAGTGGCAGCTTTTGAGTGCTCACTACGCCTCGCCCTACTTCTTTTCGTCTAAGGTGTTGCAACAGTGCCCCTATATCACCATCGAGCTAAAGGAGATTTTTCGCCAACGTGACCCGCAATTCACTCAGCTGCTCAACGCCGTGCGCGAGAATAAAATTACTCGCGAGGTGGTCGATCGGCTCAACAGTCGCTATATAGCCTCTTTTGAGCCTCGAGACGACGAAGGGTATATCACCCTTACCACCCACAACGCCACGGCTAACAGTATAAATCAAGCTGCTCTTTCGCGCCTTGCGACCCCCTCATTTTGCTTCGAGGCGACTGTACGAGGCGATTACCCCGAGGGCTCCTATCCCAATGATTATGAGTTGGAGTTAAAGGTTGGGGCGCAGGTGATCTTTATCAAGAATGATATTTCGCCCGAGAAGCTCTACTACAACGGATTGATAGGCCGCATTACTCAGATCGAGGATAACACAATAACGGTTCAGCCCGATAGTGGAGCGGCAGCCATTGTGCTCTCGCAGGTGACGTGGGAGAATATCGAATATAAGATAAACGACCAGACCAGCGAGATCGAGGAGTCGGTTAAGGGAACATTCTCGCAGATCCCATTAAGGTGTGCTTGGGCCATCACAATTCATAAGAGTCAAGGATTGAGTTTCGATAAAGCGATTATTGATGCAGGAAAATCTTTTGCCCACGGCCAAGTCTATGTGGCACTTAGCAGATGTCGGAGATTCGAAGGTGTGGTGTTGCGCACCCCTCTCTCGGGAGGCTCTATCATTCGCGACAATACCATCGAGGGCTTTACCGAGCTCTTCGAATCTCAGAGAGTTGACCGCGTGGAGTTGGAGCGACACCGTCGAGAATATTACCACAACCTGCTCTCCGAGATCTTCGATTTCGAGGAGTTGAATCGACAAGCTTACTCTCTTTCGAGGCTACTAAACGCCTCTCTATATCGCGAATACCCACAACTTTGTGGCTCTTTTCACCAAACTACCCAATCCCTCAATGCTGAGTTGCAGAGGGTGGGTAATGGGTTTAAACAGCAACTCTCGCGCGCCATCTTTGGGCGAGAGGAGTATCTCAGCGATCCTTTTATTGCTGAGCGATTGGTAAAAGCAGCCGACTATTTTGCCTCGCAGCTCCAACCTATTGGTGAGCTTATCGAGGAGGCAGCATCGGTAAAGACTGATATTAAGGATGTTGCTAAGCGGCTCAAAACTCTCACAGCTGAGCTCCGTGAGCAGTTTTCGATAAAGCAGGCGGCTCTTAAGCTGTGTGCCGAAGGATTTAGTTGCGAGGCATACCTTAAGGCTAAGTTTGCAATTATCACACAACCCGAGACCACTCAAGGCAAGGAGCCTAAAAAGGCGAAGAGTGCGGCAAAGAGCATCTCGAGCGATATTGTCAATGAGGAACTTTTCGAGGCTCTTCGAGCGTGGCGTGCCGACGAGGCTTCTTCGAACGACAAACCAGCCTATACGGTGCTTACCAATAGAACCTTAATCGAGGTGCAAGCGGTGTGCCCTATGACAATAGAGGAGCTCAAAGGGGTGGTTGGTATGGGTCCTGTTAAACTCCAAAAGTATGGTGATCAGCTTCTTGAGATTGTAAAAGAGTATATCCAACCCTCACACAGAGATGAGTAAAAAACTACCAAAGACAAATGCTGCACGGCTTTTAGATCGTGCTAAAATTGCATACGAATTGATTCCTTATGAGGTCGATTTAGATAATTTGGCTGCAACGCACGTTGCCTATCAGCTGGGCGAGGATGTAGCTCAGGTCTTTAAGACATTGGTTCTTCGAGGTGATCGTAATGGAATTTTTGTCTCTATTATTCCTGGAGATAAGGAGGTTGACCTTAAGCTTGCCGCCAAGGTTTCGGGGAATAAAAGTGCCGAGATGATCGCAATGAAGGAGCTTTTGCCCACAACGGGATATATCCGTGGTGCCTGTTCTCCAATTGCTATGAAACGAAACTTTCCAACCTTTATCCACCCCACAGCCCTCGACTTTGATGTGATCTATGTTAGTGCAGGAGTGCGCGGTATGCAGATCGCAATCGACCCTAAGGAGCTAATACCCTTTGTTGAGGCTCAGTGTGTGGAACTATTTTAACAACCAGCCAACCTACAATTATCACTATTAGGTAGCTTACCCCGAGCCCGAAATCAGAGAGTCGGTAGTCGATTACTCCAAATTCCCACGAGGCAAACCACTCGACGATATAGTTCTGTATGGTGGTCGCCACTTCGAGCGTCCAGTAAAATAGTGGCGCGAGTTGAGGGAAGGGGCAGATGACCCAGAGGGTTGTAGAGAGGATTATCACAAAGATGGTGAGTAGCAGTGGCAGCGTGGTTATTGGGCTTAGCAGCACAATGTAGCCAAAGGCATTGGAGATAAGAGGTGTGGTTGATATTGTTGCTACACAGCTGATTATTAGTGATGTACTTACAAAATCGAGTATCTTATAATCCGTGTCTACTAACTTGCATATAGGTACGCCCACAACAATTATCGCCGCCACGGCCGTGAACGAGAGCGCGAAACCGAGGTCGTAGAGCGACGATGGGTTGAGGCATAGTATAGCTACGGCAGCTGTGAAGAGAGCATTAAGCGAGTTGTAACGTCGAGATAGGATCGAGGAGAGCTTAAGTAGCGAAAACATCCACGCAGCGCGCGTCACACTCTCCGAAAGACCAACCATAAACGCAAATAACCAGATTGCAATAATGGCGATCACGTCGGCTGCGATATGCCCATTGCGCATGAGAGGCATAAAGAATGTGAAGGCCGAGATAATTAACATTATAACTCCAAGGTGTAGCCCCGAGAGCGAAAGTAGATGGGCCACTCCCGTGCGATTGTAACTCTTGGTTGTCTCGCTGCTAAGTTGCTCGCGGCGGGCAAGTCCTACGGCTGCCGCCAACGCGAAGGCCTCATCGGGGAGCTCCAGTGAGCGTAGTCGAGACATGGCCCAACGATTCATCTTTGCCGAAAGTGGTATGTGTTCTAACTCATTAATTGATAGAATATTGTTGATCTTTACGCTCGCCTCAAAACCCTTGCGATGCATTGTTGCATAGTAGCTATTTTGCTTGGGGTCGATAGGGCGGATATCGCCTTGGATGGTGAGCTCCTTAAATTCAAGAGAGTCGTTGGTCCAAAGTAATAACCTGAATTTTGGATAAGAAACCCTAGTATAAAATAGGAAGAATGCTCAATTTTTCGTATCTTTATAGTTGATAATCAATAAGATAATAAAGAAATATGAGCATTCTAACTAAAGA
>JBCQVS010000063.1:0-1676 GCA_047172885.1 Rikenellaceae bacterium
TTTATCAACGGAGAGCCGTATACATCGAGAGGTGTACGTACGGTTCGGGGGCAGGCTCTCGAAAACCTATCGTAGTAATACGACAAGGCGTCGGGTGCCGAGCCTACACTATGTTTTCGATGTGGAGAAACAGGACTCAATCAAGACCCTGCTACTCACACTTTGGAAGAGTGACGATGATAGAATCTCAAAGACTGAATCGGGTGAGTTAGGTAGTGCAGTGGCGGAGTATATCAAGAGGATCAAAGCAGACCGCTCGATAACCCCCAACTTCAATACTTTTTACGAGTTTATGAGGGATGAGTACAAGGCGAAGTTGGAGAGCCGAGCGATCAAAGTTGATAAGCGAGATTTCAATATTGATAACTTCCTTACGACACTTGCACAGTACTATCGTGGTGGTCGTTATGACTTCCTTTTGAACTCCGACAAGAACATTGATTTGTTATCTAAACGCCTCATAGTCTTTGAGATAGATGCCATAAAGGACAACAAAGAGTTGTTCCCAGTGGTGACGATTATTATTATGGAAGCCTTTATAAATAAGATGCGTAGGCTCAAAGGTATTCGCAAACAACTCATTGTGGAGGAGGCTTGGAAAGCACTTACGTCACCGAGTATGAGTGAATATTTGAAGTATTTATACAAAACAGTTCGTAAGTTCTACGGAGAGGCGATTGTAGTGACGCAGGAGGTAGACGACATAATAGCATCCGAGATTGTCAAAGATGCCATTATCAACAACTCCGACTGTAAAATATTGCTCGACCAACGCAAGTACGCCAACAAGTTTGACTCGATCCAAAACCTACTCGGACTCACCGAAAAGGAGAAGGGGCAGATCCTCTCGATCAATATGGCGAACGACCCAACAAGACTCTACAAAGAGGTGTGGATAGGTCTTGGCGGAGCGCAATCGGCAGTCTACGCAACGGAGGTGTCAGTCGAGGAGTACCTAAGCTACACCACCGAAGAGTTAGAGAAGTTGGAGGTGCAACAAAAAACAGAGGAGTTAGGGGGTAATATCGAATTGGCGATTAACCTCTTAGCGCAAGAGAAACGAAGTAAAATTAAGAGACGATGAGAGTAAAAATATTAATTATAGTGTGCGCCATCTGTTGCATAACACCAAAGGCAAATGCACAGTGGGTGACGTTCGACCCCTCGAATTTGGCTCAGAGTATCATCAACACCACAAAGAATGTGATACAGACCTCGACCACCGCCACCAATATGATCTCAACCTTTGGTGAGGCTCAAAAAATATATGAGCAGGGCAAGGTCTTTTACGATGCACTCAAGGCTGTAAACAACTTGGTGGGCGATGCCCTCAAAGTGCAACAGACAGTGTTGTTGATTGGTGATATATCGGACATCTACGTGAATAATTTTCAGGCTATGATGACCGACGACAACTTCACCGTCGAGGAGCTATCGGCTATCGCTTGGGGCTACACGAAGCTGTTGGAGAAGAGTACAGAGGTTCTTGACGAGCTGAAAACTGCGGTCTCTGCAACCTCTCTATCTATGAGCGACAAAGAGCGAATGGATATTGTAAATACCTGTTACAACTCCGTGCTGAGGTATCGAAATTTGGTGCAGTACTTCACCAATAAGAACATCTGCGTAAGCTACCTACGCTCCAAAAATGCAGGGGATAGCGAGGCGATTGTGAA
>JBCQVS010000063.1:1686-8623 GCA_047172885.1 Rikenellaceae bacterium
CACCGAGATGCTCCCACTATGTGAGAATATGGCAGGTGTCGCAAAGGGTATCGCTGGTCTTGGTGCGCTGATATTTGTTGCAGCAAAGGTATGGCAGTCTTTAGCGAGAGCCGAGCCGATAGATGTCTACCCGATGTTACGTCCTTTCGCCATTGGTATCTGCATTATGTTCTTTCCAAATTTGGTGATAGGCTCTATCAATGGCATTATGTCGCCCATTGTGCAAGGCACGCACTCGATGTTGGAGTCCGAGACCTTCGATATGGAGACCTATCGAGCGCAAAAGGATCAGATTGAGTATGAAGCGATGGCACGTAATCCCGAAACCGCCTACTTGGTTAGCAACGAGGAGTTCGACAAGCAGATTGACGAGTTGGGTTGGGGAGCAAGTGACTTGATAACGATGACTGGAATGTATGTCGATCGAGCAGCCTACAATATGAAGAAATCTATTCGAGACTTCTTTCGAGAGATTTTGGAGTTGATGTTTGCAGCAGCGGCACTTGTGATAGATGTGCTTCGGACATTCTTTCTGATAGTCCTTTCGATATTGGGACCAATCGCCTTTGCGATCTCGGTGTGGGATGGCTTCCAATCAACACTCACGCAATGGATAAGTCGCTATGTTGCAGTTTATTTGTGGTTGCCCGTATCGGATATCTTCAGTGCCATTCTGGCACGGATCCAAGTGTTGATGATTCAGAACGATATTGAGGCCTTGCAGAATGATCCGACATTTACTACGGATGCTTCAAATGGGGTATACATCGTGTTCCTCATCATTGGAATCATCGGTTACTTCACCATTCCGACCGTAGCCAACTGGGTAATCCAAGCAGGAGGATTAGGACAATACAATCGCAATGTCAACGCCACAGCGATGAGAACAGGTAGCATAGTTGGAGGCGCAGCAGGAGCAACGGCAGGGAATATATCAGGTCGCCTAATAGGGCGCTAAGCGATCATTGCAAAACAGGCGAATTGCGGCACAGCTTGCGAGACTCAACTTCGGTCACGTACGTTAGTACGCTCCCTCAGCATCGCTCACAAGCTGCACCACACTTCACCTATTTATCAATGATCTCAACAAATAAAAAATATGAAATGGAATTTAAATCATTAAAAAACATCGAGTCAAGCTTCAAGCAGATACGACTCTTCAGCATCATATTCTTAGGTCTATGCACCATCGGCACAGGCTACTCAGTCTGGAAGTCCTACGACTTTGCCGAGCGACAGCGTGAGAAGATCTACGTGCTCGACAACGGAAAGTCGCTAATCCTGGCACTCTCACAGGACTTGTCACAAAACCGACCCGTCGAGGCGAGGGAACACGTGAAGCGCTTCCACGAGCTCTTCTTCACCCTTGCCCCCGACAAGGCAGCCATCGAGAGCAATATAAGCAGAGCGTTGCTACTCGCTGATAAGAGTGCTTTTTACCATCACAACGACTTCTCGGAGAAGGGTTACTACAACCGTATCATATCGGGGAATATCAACCAGCGAATAGAGATTGAGAGCGTTGAGTGCGACTTCGATAGCTACCCATACACGGTTAAGACCTACGCCAAGCAGATTATTATCCGCGAGTCGAATGTTACTGAGCGCACTTTGACGACCACCTGCCAGCTCTCGAACTCCGTAAGGTCGGATAATAACCCACACGGCTTTATCATCGAGGGTTTCAAGATTGTAGACAACAGCGACATAAGAACCTACAAGCGATGATAAAGAAGTTGAGATTAAAAGCCGATAGCCTCTTGCGCCAAAGGTGTGAGGAGCTATCCGAGACAAAGCGCAAATGGATCCTCCTATCAATGTTAGGGATCTTCGCTGCGACATTTATGTGTAATTTAATAATAGAATTTTTATGAGCGAAATAGAGAAGAGAGCTCTCAGCCCAGAGAAGCGCAAGCGTATTGAGCAGCTGCTGGTCTACCTCGTGGCAGGGCTTATTGGAATTGTTGTGATGTGGATAATCTTCGCTCCTGGCAGCGACAAGGATAGAAGCTCGGAGAGTGGTTTCAACGCTACGATTCCCGAAGCTGTGCAGGAGGAGATGGCAACAGATAAGCAATCGGCCTACGCCAAAGATAAGGTCAAGGATAAGGATGCCGAGCGAGAGATGATCAAGACCCTTGCCGAGAATATGATTGAGGAGCATAAATCGGCGGAGGTGGCAACAACGCAGAACACACGTCCCAATTACCGCTCAGCGTCAGCCACTCCAACCGAGAAAGTTGTAGCTTCAACCGAGGCGTACCGCAATATGAACAAAACCTTGGGCAGCTTCTACGAGAACCCAAAGGTGGATACCGAGAAGGAGAAGATGCAAGCGGAGTTGGATGAGCTCAAGGAGCAGCTCTCACAGCAGCAGAAGATCTCTCCCTCAATGAGTGTCGAGGAACAAATGGCAGTTGTTGAGAAATCCTACGAGTTGGCAGCGAAGTATATGCCAGGGAGCGAGAGCCGAGAGGCAAAGCAGACACAACCGATCGCAACCAAGTCAGCGGAAAGCACCAACGAAAAAGCACAGCTAAATAACGTCGGAGCAGCAGCCTCTTCGGTAGTATCGTCACTCGGTACGAGGAGCACCTCGGTAGGATTCAACACTGCGGTAGGTAGCTCACACGCAACAGCTAAGAACACCATTGCAGCCGTTGTCCACTCCAATCAGACGATCACCAATGGAGCGGCAGTGCGATTGCGCCTCACCGAAGAGATGAGGGTTGGAGATAGACTATTGTCACGTAACTCAATTATCACAGGCGTTGGGCGAGTGCAGGGCGAGAGATTGCAAATCTCGATCTCGAATGTCGAGTGTCAAGGCTATATCCTCCCCGTGGAGGTTGTGGTGATCGATAGCGATGGCGTAGAGGGAATCCATGTCCCCAACTCGATGGAGGTGAGTGCCCTCAAGAGCATTGTGGCCAATATGAGCAACAGCGCTTCGTCAACCATAACCATAGCCGACCAGAGCGCAGGAGATCAGATCCTCACAGAACTCGGTACCAGTGCCATAGATGGAGTAACGCAGTACGTTGCCGATAAGGTCAAGGAGGTGAAGGTGCATCTCAAAGCAGGACACCAAGTAATGTTGTATCAGAAAGCCGAATAGCAAGGCATTTTCGAAGCTTCCCTCGGTCTTAAAATCCTCACATACTTTTAGTATGCTGCGGTTTTAAGCCCTTCACGAAACTTCAAAACTACTCTTGCTATTCAACTTTCAAAAAACTAAGTAAGTTATTTATCACCGTAGTGACCGTAGGCAGAAAGAGCAGTTACAATAAGTTGACTCTCCTTAATTTCGTATGTTAGACGATGTTTGGAATCAATATGACGAGACCACATCTCTCGATCTCCGTATCCTTTAAGTCGTTCTGGTTTACCCGTGCCACTTCGAGGGTGTTCTCCGAGCTGGTCAATAAAGGCACTAATTTTTGCGACTAACTTTGTATTTCCCGCTTTAAGGTGCATCTGGATATTCTCTGCAGCCTCGTCTGATATCTCAACTTGGTATATCATAGACCCAGCTGCTCTTTAACGTCCTCCCATTTTTGAACTCGGCCAGCTTCAGCATCTGCTATGCCTCTTTCGACAGATGCCATATTTTCGGGCACGTCGAACCAAGGATCATTCGATGGCGAAGGATTGGTGCGGATCTCCTCACAGGGTGTAATGCTAAAGATTCCGCTTGGACTCTTAACTGCAATCTTCTCAGTAACAGCCATTTTTAGGTATTTACTGATGTTGCCTCTAAACTCTGAAACAGTAAGTAGTAACATGATAAGTAATTTTAGATGTACAAATATATGTACAAAAATAATGCTTTTATTTCTATAACGCAAACAGTAAATAAAATATTTTCTATCAAACCAATGAAAAAACTAATATTAACACTAGCCATAGCCGTTGCGACAAGCACCGTGCTAGCACAAAGCAGTGAGCCATTCCAAGGAATGACCAAGCAGATTGGCTACGACAAGATGGTGACCCCTCACGGATTGGAGGTCACTTTCGACAAGACCGTTCACATCATCTTCCCTGCGGCAGTGACCTATGTGGATCTCGGCTCGCAGAACCTTGCGGCAGGTAAAGCCGACGGGGCGGAAAATGTGCTGAGGGTAAAATCCACAGTCGACGGGTTCGAGGAGCAGACCAATATGTCGGTTATCACCGATGATGGTAGTTTCTACGCCTTCAACGTCCGCTATTCGAGCGAACCGACGATCCTCAATGTCGAGATGAAAAACCCATTGCGTGGAGTGGAGCAATCCGACAACACTCTGGAAGTTCTTCTCTCAACACTTGGCGAAGAGTCCCCCGAAAGAGTGAATCTAATCCTGCGATCGGTCTACGATGATAGGCGCAAGCGAATAAAGGGAGTCGACTCGAAGAGCTTCAACGTTGAGTATATGTTAAGAAGCATCTACACCCACAATGGGCTGCTGTACCTCCACACTCAGATCGACAACGACACGAATATTCCTTTCGACGTTGAGATGATCACCCTCAAGATCGTGGATCGCAAGGTCGCTAAACGCACAGCGATGCAGGAGCAGACGATCGAGCCACTGAGAGTCTACAACGATGTCACCCAAGTGAGGGGCAAACAGAATGAGCGCATGGTGTATGCTCTCGAAAAGTTCACGATTCCGAAGAATAAGCAGCTTGTAATTGAGCTGCATGAGAGGAACGGAGGTAGACACCAAAAGCTCACGATTAGAAGCCGTGACTTGTTACAAGCAAGAACTATTAAAAAGTTATAACCAGAGCTCAACAAGCTCTGAAGAAGCAATAAAAACAAACACTAAAATCCATTTACTAACAGCTACGTCAAGTAGCACAAAACCAAATTATTTTAAAGTATGAAAAAGATCATTCTTTCTATGGCTGTACTAACAGCAACATTTTTCGCCTCTTGTTCAAAAGAGTCAGAGACAATCAACAACTCACTTATCAACCCTGTCGAGGGAAGTGTGGTAACCCTATCATTTGTGGAGGGCGATAACTTAACCCGTGCATTCTTTGACGAAAATGCTGCGGCAGAGAAATGGGAGTCGGAGCTTGAAAGCGTAACGATCTTTGCGTTCGATGCCTCGGAAAGTGACTCGAATGGCAGCTTGATCGTAAGACGTGATTTTAGCGATGGCGAGATGGATGTCAAGAAGAGCACCTTTGCACTGCCAGGCACCTCGGAGGGAGACAAAGTAAACGTTGTTGTGATTGCCAACTGCACGATCCCAATGGATGTGGTCACAGCAACAGCTCTGCAGAGCATGGTGAATAGCAATCTAGCAGACTACAACGGCACATTCTCTGAGGTGGCAACAGCCTCTAAACGAACGGACGGCTTTGTGATGACCTCGCAGAACGATGTTGAAGTATCGGCCGACATAACCAAGATCGACGCAATATTGGAGCGCACAGTAGCCAAGGTAGCTATCGAGTTGACATTGGCTGAGGAGTTCTCGGATCGCTACTCGGGTGATCTGCTCATTCAGAGCATCGAGGTGAGCAACACGCCATCAATGACAACCCTGCACAGCTCTTTCGACTATGGATATGAGCTAGCTAAGAATTACACTCACCTGCAAGCGACCAATGTATCGTCGACAAACAAGTTCCAAAACTTGTTCTACATCTACGAGAGTGAAGTTCCAACTTCGGATGATGAGAAGGTGCTTCTAACGATCGAGGCCATTTACGATATGGATGGTAAATTCGATACAACGGGCGATCAGACACCGATGACCTACACTATCGCCCTGGAGGATGGCAGCACGATTAAGAATATTGATCGAAATAGCTACTATCGTATTAGCGGTACGATCTACGGATTGAGCGGTTCGGATGCCGAGATCTCTATCACCGTGTCGGATTGGTCGACGGTGACAAATAAGGATATTACACTCGGAAACTAGGATAATTGTAAATTATAAATTATAAATGGTTAATTGCTGCTGGTGCGTCAATTGCTTAACATCAACCTCTTAACGTCATCCCAGACTTGATCTGGGATCTACAAAAGAAGGTGGTTATCGGCAACTTGGTAGCAGGAGTTGTAGATCCCAGATCGAGTCTGGGATGACGTGCTTCTTAAGTTTCTTTTACTTCTTTAAACTTCTCAAGTCTTTTGATCCTCTTAAGCCTTTTAAGAATAACTACCACACCGCAAGCAATTAACCATTAATAATTTACAACTTATAATTTACAACTAGCAATTTACAATTCACAACTTATAATTTACAATTATGAAGAAATATATAATCATGTTGGCAGTCGCAATGACCACAATTTGTGCATCCTGCTCCAAAGATGACCTGTTCGAGGAGGTCGCGACACAGCCCCAAAACACCCAAGAAGTCACAATCAAATTCTCCGATGACCTCACCACACGAACCTTTTTCGACGATAATGCCCAAGCCGAAACATGGGAGAGAAGCGTAAACAAGGCAGCGATGATTTTCCACGTATGTTCCGATATGTCGGGCACTATCTCAGAGAGCGTTAGGCGAGTGTTAACCTCTGCCGAAATCACGAATGGAGAGATCACCTTACCATTGACGACAGTAGCCGTAGGTGGTTTGATCTTCGCAGAGATTGGTGCGAATGTCGATGTACCCAATATTGGCGAGATGGAGGCAGGAGAGATATATAGTGACGTAATCAAATATATTGATGTTACGGATTACAATGGAGCCTTTAACGAGGTTGCCTACGGTGCTATGCGAGATGATGGCTTTGCCATGACAGGAACTGGTATAGCTATAGTCGAGAGCCTTGATGCCTTTGAGGTGCCTATCACATTGGAGCGTAATGTGGCCAAGGTTGCTATTCAAACAACAATCTCCGATCAGTTCAACAATCCAAGCTACTTTAGTGGCGATCTGAGAGTCGACAACATCATGGTACAATCGGCCGACCTATATAACAA
>JBCQVS010000064.1:0-8280 GCA_047172885.1 Rikenellaceae bacterium
GGCGCACGGAATTTTCTGATCGCGGTGAATTTTAATCTTAACACTCGCTCGGGCAAGGTGGCTAGCGAGATTGCCGCGGATGTTAGGCAGAGTGGACGTGCTTCGACTGGGGTTGCGGGATCGCTCAAGGCTTGTAAGGCGATTGGGTGGTTTATTGAGGAGTATGGCCGTGCACAGGTTTCGATGAATCTTACTGATATTTCGGTTACGCCTTTGCACGTGGCCTTCGAGGAGGTTAGTCGCACAGCTCGCACGTATGGGGTTGAGGTTACTGGCACTGAGCTGATTGGGCTTATTCCCAGGAGGTGTATGGTGGAAGCTGGACGACACTTTATAGGTAGTGAGGCTTCGGAGGATGAGGCGATTGAGGCGGCTGTTCGGCAGATGAGGATGGATGAGTTGGGGGAGTTCGTAACAGCCGAAAGATTACTGTAATACTAACAGTAACCTCGCTCCATATGCCTTGATCTGATACTTCCTCACGTCATCCCATACGCCTTGATCCGACTTATTTTCACGTCATCCCAGACTTGATCTGATACTTCCTCACGTCATCCCATACGCCTTGATCCGACTTATTTTCACGTCATCCCAGACTTGATCTGGGATCTACAACCCCTGCTGGCATATGTTGCGTTAGATCCACTCGCTCTTGTAGATCCCAGATCGAGTCTGGGATGACGGGAATATATTTATTTTGCAGATCTTCGATCTGCTCGCCCTCTGCGCACTTTTTCTTCAAAAAAGTGCTTTTTGAGGAGGGAGGGCGAGGAAAAGGGGACTGCGCTAATGCCGGCGCGGGCACCAAGCAAGCTTGGATACGGAAAGCGGAGCTTTCCTTACATAAGCTGCCACACGGATTGGGAGAGTTTTTGCGAAGCAAAAAAAATAGAAAAAGTTGAAATTTCAGTCGTCGAGCTCGCTCGAAAGAATGAAATTCCAACTTTTTCTATTTCGATGATCTTAAAAAGATCAGCGCCCCAAGACGCAAGAGATTACAGCTCCGCGGGGAGCACCCCGCCGCCGCCCGCGCAGGGCAGTAAGAAACCTAACCAGTATTACTGATTAAGAATCTCGAGCATCTTAACCGCAGCAGTAGCGATAGGCGTACCAGGTCCGAAGATTGCGGCAGCACCATCCTTATAAAGCTGGTCGTAGTCTTGAGCAGGGATTACACCACCGACGATAACGATGATATCCTCACGTCCAAGCTTAGCGAGCTCACCAATGATTTGAGGCACCAAGGTAAGGTGACCTGCAGCCAAAGACGATACTCCAACTACGTGAACGTCGTTCTCCACGGCTTGCTTAGCTGCCTCCTCAGGGGTTTGGAACAGAGGTCCCATATCCACGTCGAAGCCTATATCGGCATAACCTGTTGCGACAACTTTCGCGCCACGGTCGTGACCATCTTGACCAAGTTTCGCGATCATGATACGAGGTTGGCGACCTTCGCGCTTAGCGAACTCTGCAGCCATCTCCTTAGCTGTTTGGAATTGAGAATCTTCTTTCACCTCTGAACTATATACTCCTGAAATTGAACGAATTACTGCTTGGTAGCGACCTACGATAACCTCGCAAGCGTCCGAGACCTCACCCAAAGATGCGCGAAGCTTAGCTGCCTCAACAGCCAATGCAAGAAGGTTACCCTCGCCAGTTTTAACACACTCAGTGATAGCCTCCAACGCTGCCTTCACTGCTGCCTCATCGCGAGAAGCGCGAAGCTCATTTAGGCGCTCGATTTGGCTAAGACGAACAGCAGTGTTGTCAACGGCCAAGATATCGATTGGAGCCTCTTTCTCCAAGCGGTACTCGTTGATACCGATAATCTTCTCACTTCCTGAGTCGATACGAGCTTGCTTGCGAGCTGAAGCCTCCTCGATACGCATCTTTGGAATACCTGTCTCGATAGCTGCTGCCATACCGCCCAACTCCTCAACCTCTTGGATACGAGCCCACGCTTTGTCGGCGATCTCCTTAGTTAGGGTCTCCACGTAGTATGAACCTGCCCATGGATCTACCTCGCGGCAGATGTTAGTCTCCTCTTGGATGTAGATTTGAGTGTTACGCGCAATACGAGCCGAGAAGTCGGTTGGAAGTGCGATAGCCTCATCAAGAGCGTTGGTGTGAAGTGATTGTGTGTGACCTAGAGCAGCTCCCATCGCCTCGATAGCTGTACGAGCTACGTTGTTGAATGGATCTTGCTCGGTAAGTGACCAACCTGAAGTTTGCGAGTGGGTACGAAGCGCAAGTGATTTTGGGTTCTTAGGATCGAAAGTCTTAACGATCTTAGCCCACAACATACGTGCAGCACGCATCTTAGCGATCTCCATAAAGTGGTTCATACCGATAGCCCAGAAGAACGATAGGCGTGGTGCGAAGGCGTCGATAGACATTCCTGCGTTAACACCAGCACGAAGGTACTCTAGTCCGTCAGCCAAGGTGTAAGCTAGCTCGATATCGGCCGTTGCACCTGCCTCTTGCATGTGGTAACCCGAGATTGAGATCGAGTTGAACTTAGGCATGTTTTGAGATGTGTACTCAAAGATGTCGGCGATGATCTTCATCGAGAACTTAGGTGGATAAATATAGGTATTACGCACCATGAACTCCTTAAGGATATCATTTTGGATTGTACCTGCTAGTTGGTCGAGTGTACAACCTTGCTCCAAGCCTGTTACGATGTAGAAGGCAAGGATTGGAAGTACGGCACCATTCATGGTCATCGACACTGACATCTTGTCGAGTGGAATACCATTGAAAAGAACCTTCATATCCTCAACCGAGCAGATAGATACTCCCGCCTTACCTACGTCACCTACCACACGTGGGTGGTCAGCATCGTAACCGCGGTGAGTAGCCAAGTCGAATGCTACTGAAAGACCCTTTTGACCCGCAGCCAAATTACGACGGTAGAATGCGTTAGACTCGTCTGCAGTAGAGAAACCTGCATATTGACGGATTGTCCAAGGACGCATAACGTACATCGTAGAGTATGGTCCACGTAGGAATGGAGCGATACCTGCAGCATAGTTCAAGTGCTCCATGCCTGCTAGATCCTCGGCTGAGTAGGCACCCTTAACTGGGATTTGTTCTGGAGTTTGCCACTCGGCTTGAGTGTCGCACTTGCCTCCATTATGCTTCGAAGCGCAACCGCATGAGCTAGTTGCTATGCCTTCGTATTTTAGTTCTGAAAATTTTGCTCTCATAATTAGATGTTCATTGCTTTAAGGTACGACTTCAATGTCTCAAGAACGTTGCTCTTGACGCTGATAAAGTTGCTGATGCCTTGCGCCTCCAACTCTGGAGTACAAGCTGGTGCACCTGCAACAACCAAAATAGCTTTGTCTGCCAGTAGCTCCTTAGCCTTTGGAGCCAAAGTAGCGTAGTCGTCGTCTGACGAGCAGATTACAACGATCTCAGCACCTGCAGCTACGGCCGCCTCGACACCCTCCTCAACTGAAGCGAAGTAAGTGTTATCAACAACGCGGATACCAGCGCAAGCGAAGAAGTTGCAAGCGAATTGCGAACGTGCACGAGCCATGCTCAAGTTACCACATGTAAGCATAAATGCTTGTGGCTCTTTCTCTGAGCGGTCAACGCCCAAGCGCATAGCCTCGAATGCCATCGCTCCACGGTATGGAGTAAGGCGATTCTCCTCAGAGCACTCGCGAGCGACAGCGCATGAGCACATGTCAGCCGCGGCAACCTCAGTGAAGTTAGGGTATTGGTTTGCACCAAGCAAGATCTCGCGACGTGTTGCGATGTTCTTGTCCTTAGCTGCTGCCGATGCCTTAACTGTCTCAACTACATAGCCTGAGTTGAATGCAGCTACGTAGCCACCCTTCTCCTCTACTGCGTTGAACTTAGCCCAAGCCTCAGTTGCGATGCTCTTTGTAAGGTTCTCGATGTAGTATGATCCACCTGCTGGGTCAACAACTTGGTCGAAGTGTGACTCGTGCTTTAGAAGCAACTCAGCGTTACGAGCGATACGCTTAGAGAACTCGTCTGGAGTCTCGAACGATGTGTTGAATGGAAGAACCTCCAAAGATTGAACACCAGCGATAGCAGCTGACATTGCCTCGGTTGTTCCGCGCAACATATTTACGTATGGGTCATATGCAGTTTGGTTCCACTTAGAAGTTACTGCGTGGATATACATCTTGCATGGGCAACTCTTCGATGGAGCGTAAGCCATCACGATATTTGCCCACAACATACGAGCAGCACGGATCTTAGCGATCTCCATAAAATAGTTAGCTGAAATAGAAAGAGAGAAACGGATCTTGCGCGCTACAAGCTCGATTGGAAGACCCATCTCGGTGAACTTCACCAAGTAGTCGTGACCAGCAGCTAGGGCGAATGAAAGCTCCTCGACGATAGTTGCGCCAGAGTTTCCGAAGTTGTGAGCGTTCACAGTGAAGATCTTCATGTGTTTGTACTCAGCAGCACGTGAGATAAGTGCAGCAACAGTCTCAAAGCACTCTTTGCCGTCTGCTCCGCAGCAGTAAGCACCTGCAACAGAGAGATCCTTAACGATTGGGTCGATGCCGAAGGCTACGCGAACGTGCTTCTTGTCGATCTCTATTGCGTCGAGCTTGTCGAGAATAAGGTTAGCTGTTTTAGCTAGGCTCTTGCCGTTGAATACAACCTCAGTTTGAGTGAGGTCGATCCCTGCGATAAGTGTGTCGAGCTGCTCTGAAGTAAGAGCCTCTGAAAGGCAGAAGCCTAGAGAGTCAACACCTTTTTTCAAGATGTCTTGAGCCTCGGCAGCAGCCTCAGCTACGCACTTAACTGCGACAGTTTGGTGAACTCTCCAGTTGTTCTTTTTACCGATTCCGCGAACGAATGGAAATTCGCCAGCTTTGGAACCCAAAAATTCAATACCTGCAAGATCTTCGGCACGGTAGTAAGGACGAACGTTGAACCCTTCGGCTGTTCTCCAAACCAACTTACGCGTGTAGTCTGCTCCTTTGAGGTCTTTGTTGATTACCTCTTCCCAGGTCGAAGTCGATACTTCTGGAAATTCGGCAAATAACCTCTCTTGATTGGTCTTTGTCATAACTTATTTTATCGAAATTAGTGATTGTTATTTTCAGTGCATAAAGGTATAAAAAAATATAATAAGTTGTTAACTTCTCGCCTATAAATATTGTATAACTATTAATTTTAGCCATTTAGCGGCTCAGGGTGATGAAATTTTTGGTCAAATTTTTGTTTCGACTTAAAATTTGCAATTTTAGTGTTATTGAAATAACAATGCGTTTTTAATATCATTTCTCAAAAAAATCAGCAATAAATTGAGAGAAATTACAAAAAAACAGGGCGTTTTGGTGGAAATCTTGTTAAAAAACGGCTAATCATTAATTTTTTTATTTTTTCTCCGAACAACTTTGTCGAATAATTCCTACCTTTGCAACACGGTGCTAAGGCCGAAAAAGAGAGTGTTATGATTTTTCGACGACCAACCGTTTTACACATTTTTAAGAGGACAAAATTAACTAATATTAAAAAATAAACGTATGTCACAACTCAGATTCAAGATGGTAGAAGCTGCCATCAACCACAAAGCAGTTGAGGTATCTGCTCCATCTAACAGCCCATCGGAGTATTTCGGTGAGAAGGTATTCAACAAAGCTGCAATGCGCAAATATCTTAACAAGCAGAGTTTCAACTCGATGATCGACACAATGGAGAATGGCACTGCCCTAACTCGCGAGATCGCTGATTCAGTAGCTGCTGGTATGCGTCAATGGGCTTTGGAGCATGGTGCTGACCACTATACTCACTGGTTCCAACCTCTTACAGGTGGTACTGCCGAGAAACACGATGCTTTCGCTGAGCCAGACGGAAACGGTGGCGTACTTGAGGAGTTCTCAGGAAAACTACTTGTTCAACAAGAGCCAGATGCTTCGTCGTTCCCTAATGGTGGTATCCGTAGCACATTCGAGGCTCGTGGATATTCGGCTTGGGATCCTACATCTCCTGCTTTTATCGTAGGTACTACTCTTTGTATCCCTACTGTATTTATCTCGTACACTGGTGAGGCGCTTGACTACAAGACTCCTCTTTTGCGTGCTCTTTCAGCAGTTGATAAGGCAGCCGTTGACGTATGTCGCTACTTCGATAAGAGCGTAAGCAAGGTTCACTCTTTCCTAGGTTGGGAGCAAGAGTATTTCTTGGTTGACGAGTCACTTTGGGCTGCACGTCCAGACCTTATGCTTACAGGTCGTACTCTTATGGGTCACGATTCTGCTAAGAACCAACAGCTTGAGGATCACTACTTTGGAGCTATTCCAGAGCGTGTGATGTCGTTTATGAAAGATTTGGAGTATGAGTGTTTGAAATTAGGTATTCCAGTTAAGACTCGCCACAATGAGGTTGCTCCAAACCAATTCGAGTTGGCTCCAGTATACGAGACAGTGAACATCGCTAACGACCACAACCAATTGCTTCTTACAGTGATGGATATCGTTGCCCAACGTCACAACTTCCGCGTACTATTCCACGAGAAACCATTCAAGGGTATCAACGGTTCGGGTAAGCACAACAACTGGTCATTGGGTACTAACACTGGTATTAATCTATTTGGACCTGGCAAGAACGCTACCGAGAATCTTCAATTTATCACTTTCGTAGTTAACGCGATCCACGCTCTACACTCACACAATGGTCTATTCAAGGCTTCGATCATGAGTGCTACAAATGCTCACCGCTTGGGCGCTAACGAGGCACCTCCAGCGATCATCTCTACTTTCTTGGGTTCTCAGATCTCTGAGGTACTCGACAAGATGGAGGCTAGCGTGGAGAACGACGATATTCGTCTTGATGCTAAGACTGTATTCCGCATGAATGGTATCGCTCAGATCCCAACATTGCTTCTTGATAACACTGACCGTAACCGTACTTCGCCATTTGCATTTACTGGTAACCGTTTCGAGTTCCGCGCGGTAGGTTCTTCGGACAACTGTGCTGATGCTATGATCATCCTTAACACAGCTATGGCTGAGGGCCTTATCAAATTCAAAACTCGCGTAGAGGGTAAGATCGAAGAGGGTAAGAAGAAGGACAAGGCTATCTATGACGTACTTAAGGAGATGATCTCGGAGTGTAAAGCTATCCGCTTCAACGGCAATGGTTACTCTGACGAGTGGAAGGCTGAGGCTGCTGCACGTGGCCTAGATTGCGAGACATCGACTCCACTTATCCTTGATCGCTACCTTGACGATGCTGCTATCGCGATGTTCGAGACTACTGGCGTACTTTCGAAAGTTGAGGTTGAGGCTCGTACAGAGATCAAGTGGGAGACTTACACTAAGAAGATCCAAATCGAGGGTCGTGTGTTGGGTGATTTGGCTATCAACCACATCGTGCCTATCGCTTCTAAGTATGAGTCAGCACTTCTTGACAAGGTATACCGCATGGCTCAGATCCCAGGTCTTGACGCTTCGGCTGATATCGCACTTATCAAGAAGATCCAAGAGCACACTGCTTCTATCCAATCTCTAACTGGTGAGATGATCGAGGCTCGTAAAGTTGCTAACAAGATCGAGAATGAGCGTGAGAAGGCTATCGCATACCACGACACTGTAGCTGAGAAGTTCGACCTTATCCGCTACCACATCGACCGCTTGGAGATGGTTGTTGATAACCAAATTTGGCCATTGCCAAAATATCGCGAGTTGCTATTTATTCGATAGTCAACTCCCCCGAGTTAGATTTTTAGATTGGAGTGACCAATGGGCTTTGGCTTGTTGGTCACTTTTTTTGTGGGTGGTATTAGGTGAACGTTGGTTTGTATTGCAAGGGGACTGCCCTAATGCCGGGCGGGCACCAAACAAGATACTGTGTTAAAAAGCAAATAAAAAGAGGATTATTTTGTATTTTTCTTAAAATTATTTACATTTGTATTGACGAAGGAAGGGTTCATTCGACTTGTCGGACTGATCTCTATCCTGTGTAGGCGACCTTAGAGTTGCCTACTTTTTTTTGGGCTTTGCCCAAAGACGAAGGAAGAGTTATTCTCATTGTCTGCTGATCTTTTTCGCAAACTTTCTTGTTGTAGCAAGGTTCGTTTTTGTTCCATATGGTGTACATCAGCAAAAGTAATTTCCTTGCCACTGCTATAAGGCCAATCTTCTTTACGCTTTTTCCTTTGTTTACACGTTGATAAAACTCTTTCATCCTCTCATTAGAGCTACAAGCGCTCATCGCTGGCATATACATGGCAGCACGAATACGACCATTTCCTTTTTTGGAGATGCGAGTTTTGCCCCTAAC
>JBCQVS010000065.1:0-7914 GCA_047172885.1 Rikenellaceae bacterium
CTTAAACTCGGCGGTGTGTCGCTTTCTCATTATTCCCTGTTGTTATGACACAAAGATACGAATTATTTCTATCTTAACTTGCTGTCTTAATTTGGGGTAGTATTATACGAAGATGTGATAGATATGATTTAAGCGAATGAAGTGATATAGATGTCACAAATTTGTTTCTTACAAAAATGTTTCATACATTTGTGTAAGATTTAATATTGAATAGTTATGAATACTCCATTTATCTTTGGTAAGATTGCTCAATCTGAGAATTTCACAAATCGTGAAAGCGAAACAGCACGTCTTATCCAGAACTTCTCGTCGTTGATAAATACCATTATCATATCGCCTCGTCGTTGGGGTAAATCATCGCTTGTGGCTAAGGCGGCTGATATTGCTATGTCGCAAGATAAGGATTTGGTAATATGCAAGATAGACCTATTTAATGTTCGCAATGAGGAGCATTTCTATGAGCTATTGGCAAGCTCTGTTCTTAGAGCTACATCGTCAAGGATGGAGGATGTAGTTGATGGTGTAAAGCGATTTTTCTCACATCTACTTCCTAAGATTTCGCTTTCGGCAGATGGTGTAAACGAACTCTCTCTGCAACTGAATTGGGAGGAGGTGAAGCGTCAGCCAGATGCTATCCTCGATTTGGCGGAGAGAATTGCAACCGAAAAGGGGATAAAAATTGTAATCTGTATAGATGAATTTCAAAATATCGCAGAGTTCGAAGATCCTCTATATTTCCAAAAGCGACTTCGTTCACATTGGCAGCAACACCAGAGAGTATCTTACTGTCTGTATGGAAGTAAGCGTCATATGATGCTCGATGTTTTTACCTCGTCATCTATGCCGTTTTACAAATTTGGGGACATTATATTTCTCGAAAAGATCGCAACTCCAGCCTGGCTAACTTTTATTGAGGAGCGATTCTCTTCAACAGGTAAATCTATTGGCAAGGAGGAGATAGAGCAGATCGTCTCTCTTGCGGATAATCACCCATACTACGTTCAGCAGCTTGCTCAACAATGTTGGCTAAGGACAGAGCAGAGATGCACAACCGAGATTGTTACAGAGGCTCATCAAACCATCGTAGAACAGCTAAGCCTGCTTTTTGTAACAATAACTGAAGGGTTGACAACTAAGCAGTTAGGGTTATTAAAGGCGATTATTGTAGGTGAGAAAAATTTATCGTCACAAGAGGTGATTAGCAAGTATAAAATAGGTACTTCATCAACCGTTAATCGTGGGCGAAAATCATTGATTGAGAAAAATATACTCGACAATAGGGCAAATAAAATCACGTTTCAAGATCCAATATATCAATATTGGCTAAAAACTCACTATTTTTGCATCTAACAATATATATCACTATATTTGCATAACATAACAAACGAAATAACTATTTACGAAACAGAAATATATATTATATAACATATTAAATTAAAAGCTTTTAGCTGTTTATTCTGTGCCCTAAAATCGGCAAAATTTTTCACGGAAAATAAACAGGCGAAGTCTTTGCTATATACCTATGGCATAGACTCTCGCTTGTTTTCCGTGAGAGGTGTTTGCCGATACCTTGGGCGCAGGACTTGTCGAGATCTGTGCCATTCTTGTGTCTGGAGGTTTAGTTTCGTCAAGCAACCTAAACCCCACCAAACCAATGAAAAAAGAGAACACAGTAGCAATAATATACAGCTGCTCACAAACCTCCGAGAAGGTGATCCGCAACCGCCCAAAACTCCAACGCAGACTCCAAAGAGCCATCGAAGATATGGTAGAAGATGGATTCTTAAACTTCATTCTGCCTCTTGACGAGCACAATCCATTCCCCACAACCGCCATCGAGGCGATCCGAGCAGAACGGCTACTGAATCCAAAGATACGCCTAATCCTAATGCTGCCCTACGAGATAGAAGAGCATTTCGACAAATCCCCAGCCGAGCGCCTAAACGACTACACCAAATACGCAGACGGGGTAATCTACAACCAAAGGGAATATGATATCGAGGCACTACCCAACCAAACAGAAAACCTCCTCGAAAAATCCTCAGCCCTAATAATCTACTACGAGAAAAATTGCTCACAACTCAGCTACATCACCCACCAAGCGCAATACAAACGACTGCCATTCATAAATATAAATCTGTAAATCAACCCATTACCACCGCTGCATAGAAATGTGAATTTAATTGAGTATATTTGCGTCCATTTTTAATTAACTAAATTTTTATGTCGCATCTTATGTTAAACATTATCTTAATTATTTTCGCAGTAACTATCTTCGCTGTACTTTATAATTCGGGGTATTTAAACAAGAATTATCGTATTTGGAGTTACACGCATTCGCAGTATAAAAATTTCCAAAAAGAGACAAGGGGTGATTGTTCGTGGGATAGATTTATACTCTATTATGAACGTCGACACAGCCAATGCGTTGGAAAGAGTGAGGAGGAGCTGAATCAGAAAATATCCGAGAGAGAGGAGCTGGTGGAGATGTTGTCAATGTATGGATCTGTCATTGAAAAATATCTTCAACAAGAGATGTTCCGATACAAAAAGGAGTATGCAGAGATGATGATAGAGATTGATAATTTCGAGGTCGTAAATGAGGATCCAATGGATGAGGTTTTATCGGAAGAGATCTCATCTGAAGAGGTGATTCCGGAGGATATTACGCCGAAGAGTGAAATTACTTTTGAAGATCTTCTTTTAGTAGACGAGGATAAAAAAGAGGCTCTATGCAATAAGATTGACACCTACATAAAACCTAATGTTCGAGGTAAAGGAATTGCTTTAATGATTCTCGCTCTTAGAGCCAATAGTCAGCTTACAACAGCTCATTCCAATAGGCTTCATTACGATTTAATTAGGAGTCGATTCAAACATAATATAGGCAGTGATGAAAGTGTCGGGAAGTATCTAAATGTGGAAAAATATTCATTTTCAGCCGAGGAATTGGAGCCTACGATGAAGATATTTCAACTGTAATCAACATAGATTGGTTGTTATTAGTTGTCGTTAGTTGTTAACAACTAATGACAACCTTCAAAGCCCCCTTAAGTTGCTGTAAATTAACTATAATTGCATCGCCATTTCGAGATGAATTGGCGGTGCTTTTTGTATATTCTGCCCACAAACAAGCATCTAACAAGTGGGTAGATTGTATATATTATGAGTAAATTATTAATGCTACTTGAAGATGGCAATGCGAATGTGAAGTTGGAGATTAGTGGTGAGGATTTGTTGACATTTTCGGAGGATCTAATAAATAGAGCAAAGGGTGAACTTGCAGCAAAAGTGGAGGAGGCGCGAGCTGAGCGACACCTCACAAAAGAGGAGGTGAAAGGAATCTTCGATGTCTGCGACACCACCCTTTGGCATTGGAATAAGAGGGGGTATTTGAAGACGGTCAAGACTGGTAATAAGGTTCGCTATTTGAAGTCGGACGTAGATAGAATTTTACACAACAAAACTATCTAACTATGGCAGAGAATAAAATAACGCACGAGAGTGTAATAAACTCCGTGATGGCGAAGCACGACGAGATGAATGGATCGGATTTTCCGCTACATCTATTCCCGAAGCGGTTCCAAGATATTGCACGTGAGTCGAGCACTTCGCTGGGCTATCCTCTCGATTTCATCGCTGGGTCGATGATGTTTGCTGCTGCGGTGGCGATTGGGGCAACTTTCAATATCAAAGTTAAGGAGGGGTGGACTGAGAGCCTAATCTTTTACCTCGCTATAGTTGGCAAGGCTGGAACCAATAAGTCGCACCCTATGAGCTTTGCGATGTCGCCACTCTTTGACTTTGATGCAGTTCAAAACCGCCTCTACAAGGAGCAGTATGCTGAGTATCTGCAAATGCTGTCGATGAACAAGAAGGAGAGAGATGAGCAGGGAGGTGCAGAGCCATTGCATCCTCCTAAGCTCACAAAGTTCGTTGTGTCGGATGTTACGCCAGAGGGGTTGGCGTATATTCACGAGCAGAACAAACGTGGTATTTGCCTTTATGCGGACGAGCTAAAGTCATGGATCAACAACTTCAACCGCTACTCAAAGGGTTCGGAGGAGCAGTTTTGGTTGTCTAACTTTTCGGGTAAGCCCATCATCATTGATCGACGTAGCGCAGAGGCTTCAATCTCGGTGCGCAGGTCGCTAATCAGTGTCATCGGCAGTATTCAGCTGTTGCAGCTTCGAGACCTCGCAAAGGGAGATAAAGGGTGTAATGGATTCTTGGATCGCATTCTCTTCCTAATTCCACGCAGATTGCAAAAGGAGTATTGGAACACGGAGGAGGTGTCGCCACTAATCAGTTCGCAGTGGTCGGCAATCATCACGGAGCTAATCAGCATCGAGTGTCCGATGGATGAAAATGGCAACCCTACACCCACTACACTCGCATATTCCAGCGATACAAAAGCTCGACTATACGAGTGGCAACGCCAAAACACCGACCTCTGCAATGGTGAGTTTGATGAACGACTGGTAGGTATTTATAGCAAGTTAGAGATTTATGTTTCACGATTTAGCTTGCTTATGCAACTCATTCGTTGGGTCTATCGAGATGCAGGGCGTGAGGCGATTGACATCAAAAGTCTCGAAGCTGCTATTGCCCTCACGGAATATTTCCGTGGCACAGCGCAAAAGGTGTTAGACTTCATCTATGGAAGCGAATTTGATAAACTTAATGAGCAGCAGAAAACACTTGTCTCTGCTCTTCCTGAGAGTTTCACGACTGCAGAAGGCATGGTGATAGCTATGAGGTGTGGTGTTCCCGAACGAACGTTCAAACGGTTTATTATGACAAGTCCTCTATTCCGCAAGGAGAAGCACGGATATTTTACCAAAGTTATGTAAAGCACGTGGCATTATTGGCATTTCTGGCATTTTCGAGGGGTGAAAATGCCAATAATGCCAGAAATGCCAACTATAAATTCTTAAAATGTACAGATTCAATTTAGAAAAATATGCAGGAGTGGCAAGTCGTCACACCTGTCCAGAGTGCGGAGGTAAGCGATGTTTTGTGAGGTATGTTGATCGTGATAGTGAGGTTTCATTTCCCGATTATGTGGGTCGCTGCAATCGTGAGGATAAGTGTGGTTATCACTTCACCCCTAAGCAATACCTTGACAGCAACCCACAGCAATTGGAGCGTAGGGATTATATACCTCCACCAACTAAGCCAACGAGCTACATCCCCTCAAAGATGGTAGGTCTTACACTTATGCGCCACCAAGGGCATCACCTCTTCACGTTCCTATCCTCTCAGATCGGACGAGAGGCGACCGATAAGCTGATGGGTAAATATCGAGTAACCCAATCCAACCTATGGAAGGGCGCAACTCTATTTTGGCAGATGGATATTCGGGATCGCACTCGCACAGGTAAGATTATGCTCTACGATCCTTCCACGGGTCGCAGAGTGAAGCGTGAACAGAGTTTAATATCGTGGGTGCACACAAGGTTAAACAACTCCGATTTCAACCTAAAACAATGCTTCTTCGGAGAGCACCTATTGGGTATGGACGTGGAAAAAACCATCGCCATAGTAGAGAGCGAAAAGACAGCTATTATAGCAGCTCACTACCTACCCTCATTCACGTGGATAGCAACGGGAGGGAAGAATGGATGTTTGAAAGGTGAGAACTTAAGTGTGCTAAAAGGTCGCAAAGTATTGCTCGTCCCAGATCTCGGAGCAACAGAATATTGGCAATCGAAACTACCCCTATTCAAAGCCCAAAGAATCGACGCGTCAATCCTCGACACCCTCGAAAAAATGGCAACCTCAGAGCAACGAGCAGAGGGCTACGACATAGCCGATTTCCTACTCGATGGCAACTCACCGCAAGTGCTTTTGGGTAAGATGATCGCCAAGAATCCACTACTCCAAACCCTCATCGATCGGTTCGATTTGGAGTTGGTAGGAGTAGAGTGAAAAATTAAAAAAGTGGGAATAGCGAGTTTATGCAATTTGTGCCAAATTACGCTGAAATCCCGATGGTCTAACTGTAAAATTTAACTTATGGAAAACATAAAGTCAAGAAAGACTCGCCCTCGCAAGATGGAGAGCGAAAAACTAAAATATCGAGTCGTCACACGCTTCAAGACTGGCGACTATTTCGAACTCAAGGCTAAGGCTCGCACAGCAAATATGCGGCTATCGAGCTACCTAAAATTGTGCGCTACGCAGTCGGTGATTACCCCTCGACTATCACCCGAAGAGATGGGCTACATTCGCAACATTTGCAATATGGGCAACAACCTAAATCAGATTGCCAAGCAAGCAAATGAGGCTGGATATGGTTTCGTGGCGCAGGCGCACAAGAATATACAAAGGAGGTTGAACGACGCTGTAAATATGATTGAGAATGGTGGGTAAGATTATAAAGAGTAATAGTTTCAAATCAACTCTCGCCTACATCTTGGATGATAAGAAAGGGGCACAAATCATAGCAGCCGACGGTGTGCAATGCGACTATCTTGACAACCTCATTCGAAGCTTCGAGATGCAGCGGTCGATGAAGCCCGAGATCGTCAAACCGCTCTATCACATTCCGCTGAGCTGATGGCTGAGATTGCCGAGTTCTACATCAAGCAGATGGGGTTTGGCAACACTCAATACGTTGCAGTGCGACACCATGACAAGAAGCACCCACACGTACATCTCTGTATAAACAGAATCGACAACGATGGCAAGGTGATACGAGACACCAAGGATTACGAGCGCAATGAGAGGGTGTGTAAGCTCATAACTGAGAAGTATGGTCTGCACTTCTCACGTGGCGGTGGCGAGAATTACGATCGCTTGAAAGAGGATGATCGGAATAGGCTTATGATCCGTGACATGCTACGTGAGATGTTGCCTCAATCATACAATTGGGTCTCGCTCGCAAAGCTGTTAAAGACGAAGGGTGTGGATCTCGAATTTAAATATAAGAGATCAACGGAGCAGATCGAGGGTGTGAAGTTCACCATAAACGACCGAACATATAGCGGTTCTAAGATCGGCAGGGAGTACAGCTACTCGAAGATCAATGCTCTGTTTGCAAGTCGTCTCTATGAGAGTTGCGAGGAGAAGATTGGTTATACTCAGCTGCGGTCGGAGTCTCGTGAGCAGGTTGATTTGAGAGATAATTTTGCAGATGCAATAATGAGTAGCGACAACACTGAAGCACTTGGCGGAGGAGTTAATAATGAATTAAAAAGGAGGAGAAGGTAGATGAAACAGCAGGAAAAATCATCTTACGAGATGATGTTTGAAGAGATGAAAGCCTCAAACAAGGATCTGAAAGAGAGGCTGGAGAGGTTGAATAATAGGGTTATTGATGAAGCCAAGCTTGATGAGAATTTAAGATACGCAATTCTTGTGGCTGATAGAGCTTATTCTAGGAAATATGCTCCATATGCAAGGTCGGTACGTATAACCCTTCAACAGATGAGTTCACTATTAAAGGCAATAATGGGGTCAATAGATAGACTTGAAAAGGGCAGCGAGCAGCCTAAAGGAAACGAGACTGAGAAGAATCGCCACACCTTCACCATAAGCTTCAAGCTATCAAGAGATCTATATATATTCTTATTTGTGGTGTTCATACAGTTAGTATCGACAATAGTATTATTAATGATTAAAATCTAAATTTATGATTAAGAGAAAAATTGAAACTCAAGAGTTGCAAAATGCGCAAGATACGCAGCGAAACCATATTGCAAACAAACCAAAGAGGAAGTTAGTATCACTATCCGACATCAACCCCTCCTCGATCAACAAAGAACCAGAGTCAGAGCCACTTCGCAAAATCAACATGAGCGATTTAAGTAATCAACAAAAATTAATGCGATATTTTAACCCTACGCACTCCAGCACCTCGGCGACTCGTGCTTTTAGTCTCATAAAGTTCAGATAAGCATCGAATGGTAG
>JBCQVS010000066.1:0-7507 GCA_047172885.1 Rikenellaceae bacterium
GGATCACCTACGTGGATCACACCAGTCTCGATACGACCTGTAAGTACAGTACCACGACCTGTGATAGAGAATACGTCCTCAACTGGCATCAAGAATGGCTTCTCGTTCTCACGTGGAGGAACTGGGATATATGAATCTACTGCATCCATAAGCTCCATGATTTTGTCTACCCATTGAGCGTCGTCGTTAAGACCACCTAGTGCAGAACCACGGATGATAGGTGCGTTGTCACCGTCGAAGTCATACTTGCTAAGAAGGTCACGAACCTCCATCTCAACAAGGTCAAGCATCTCTGGATCGTCAACCATATCACATTTGTTAAGGAAAACAACGATCTTAGGAACGTTTACCTGACGAGCCAAAAGTACGTGCTCGTTAGTTTGTGGCATAGGACCGTCTGTAGCAGCTACAACCAAGATAGCACCGTCCATTTGAGCAGCACCAGTAACCATGTTCTTCACGTAATCCGCGTGACCTGGACAGTCAACGTGTGCGTAGTGACGAGCAGCTGTTTGATACTCTACGTGAGCTGTGTTGATAGTGATACCACGCTCTTTCTCCTCTGGTGCGTTATCGATAGAATCGAATGAACGAAGCTCAGATAGACCTTTGTTCGCAAGAACAGTAGTGATAGCAGCAGTAAGAGTAGTCTTACCGTGGTCAACGTGACCGATAGTACCGACATTCACGTGCGGTTTCGAACGGTCGAATTTTTCTTTTGCCATAGCAGTTTTTGATATTAAATTTTAAAATACGTTAAATTTCTTATTGTAATGTCTACCTACGATAAACTAGCGATGAAAACCTACCACTCCCTTTGAGTAGCAGATTTACACCACAGTAAATCTTGAGCGGAAGACGAGGCTCGAACTCGCGACCCTTAGCTTGGAAGGCTAATGCTCTACCAATTGAGCTACTTCCGCAAATAGACATTTAAAAAGCCTACAAAGTCCAAAAATGACGACCTATAACTAGATCATCAATTTTGAATTGTTGCATTCCGAACGTCGGTATTAAGTGGGGACTGATGGATTCGAACCACCGAAGACGAAGTCAGCAGATTTACAGTCTGCCCCATTTGGCCACTCTGGTAAATCCCCAAGTATGTTATGTTTCTCGTTTCTTACGAGCCGATGGAGGGATTCGAACCCCCGACCAGCTGATTACAAATCAGCTGCTCTGGCCAACTGAGCTACATCGGCATTTAGTAACCGTTTCGGATTGCAAAGGTAGGAATAAAAATTAACTTTCCAAATTTTTCGGAGGTTTTTTTTTATTTTTTGCTTTTCATCAAAGAACTTGTTTGACTCATCACCTAAGTGAGGAAATCGAGTGCAAAGATAGAACACTTTTTCGAATTAAGAAATAGTAGAGCACTTTTTTTTCAAAAAAAGATCATTTTTCTTCTATTTACCCCTTTTTACACCTATATATTATAGAGTTCCCAATTTTGGGCTAATCTTTGATGATAAAGACCCGCTCACCCTTGCGCTGCATAAAATAAGTTTCGCGTGCATACTCCTCCAAACCCTCATCAAATTTTATCTTTTCCAAGAGCAAACTATCCTTCTCGATCTGTTTTTGGTAGTCGCGAGCCTCACGATTTAGTGCATTTATTTGCATTTGGATCGAAAAAGAGTGGCGTGCATTCTGAATTATGACAAATAAAATCGGAGCCATAACAATAATTGTTGCAGCTAAAATCACTCTATCGCGCAAAATGTTCTCCTCTTTTGCCACTTTTTTCTTTGCCATTCTCTCAAAAATTATGGAATATGCATATATTTATGTGTCTGAATCGAGATATTCCAACGCGGATTTGCCTTAGCGTACTCCACCAAAATCGGAATTATCGCCGCCGACACACTCCACTCAGGCTGCAAAAAGAGCATACACTCCTCATCAACCTTCGCCGCATTTGCCTCGGCCCACTCCAAGTCCTCCTCCTTTTCGATGATCACCTTCAACTCATCGGCTCTCCAATAGGCCTCATCCAAGGGTGGCTGTTGCACCTTTGGCGAGAGGCAAACCCAATCGAAATAGCCACTGAAAGGTTGCGACCCCGAAGTCTCGAGGAATATTTTCAGACCCTCTCTCTTCAAAGCACTAGTCAGCTTATCGAGCGGATACAACAGCGGCTCGCCACCAGTCACCACAATAGATTTCGCGGCACACGCCACGGCACGCTCCACAATCTGCTCAATCGGCACTGGCGGATAGAGCTTCGGATTCCAACTGTTTTTGGCATCGCACCACCTGCAACCCACATCGCAACCACCAAGGCGGATGAAGTACGCTGGGCAACCTGTGTGGTAACCCTCACCCTGAATCGTGTAAAAATCCTCAACTAGAGGCAAAAGTGCGCCACCCTCTAAAAGCGACAGCGTTTGATCCGTTCTACTCATTGCAAACTACATATATATCTTTGAGCGTGCGACCCAATTGGTCGTAATCGAGGCCGTAACCCACGATAAATTCATTGCCGATCTCCATCGCTGCGTAGTCGATTGGAATAGTTTTCTTATAGGCTTTAGGCTTTAGGAAGAGGGTGCAAACCTTGATGCTTGCAGGTTTCATAGGCTCGAGCAGCGCAAAAAGGTGCTCGATGCTGTTGCCCGAGTCGACGATATCCTCGACGATGATTACATCCCTGCCCTCGATCGAGCCGTTCAATCCGATGAGGCTCTTTACCGCGCCTGTGGTTTGGGTACCCTCGTATGAGGCCAACTTCACGAACGACTGCTCGCAGTGGAATGTAATTTTCTTCATCAAATCGCTCATAAACATAAACGATCCGTTCAGCACGCCCAAGAAAAGTGGCGTCTGGGTATTGGCGTAATCCGTGTTGATCTTCTCCGCTACTGCCGCAACCGCAGTGTCGACCTCTCGCTCAGGGATCATCACCTCGAACGTGAGATCCTTAATTTTTATTTTTTGCTCCATTTTATCTCGATTTTCTTTGCACAAAAGTACAAATTTTTTTTGATCTTTTTGTCGGGGGTTGGGCTTTTTTTATTGGGTAAGGGGATGAAAATAGACTCTCTTTCTGCGCATATTACAGCTGAACGTTGGGTTTGTATTGCAGATCTTTGATCTGCTCGCCCTCTGCGCACTTTTGTTCCAAAAGTGCTTTTTTAGGAGGGAGGGCGATTGATTGGGGACGTTGGGGACTGCGCCTAATGCCGGCGCGGGCACCAAGCAAGCTTGGATACGGAAAACTGCGTTTTCCTTATGAGATCATTGAGAAGTCGCTCGACTCCTTGGTTGAGTAGCTTTTCTTGAGCTTCTGCAACCCCTCATTACACGGCTGCGACAACGTAGGATCACCCTCCAAAAGCGAAGCGGCCAAGTCACGCGTTACGCACAGCAAGTCGATATCCAGTGTTGGATTGGCAATACGCAGACTAATAGCATCGCCACTCTGCATAGTTCCCGCGATATCACCCGCACCACGCAACTCCAGATCGAGCTCCGAGAGGCGGAAGCCATCGTTAGTCTCACACATCGCCTCCAATCGCTTGCGCGACTCCCGTGACAGCTTATCCCCCGACATCAAGATGCAATAGGACTGCTCGGCACCACGACCCACACGCCCCCTGAGCTGATGCAGCTGCGAGAGCCCAAACCTCTCGGCCGACTCGATGATCATCACCGAGGCATTCGGCACATCGACACCAACCTCGATCACCGAGGTGGCAACCATAATCTGCGCCTCGCCACTCTTGAATTGGCGCATCGACTCCTCCTTATCCACGGGTTTCATCTTGCCGTGACAGATGGCCGTGTTGTAACGAGGCAACGGAAAATCGCGCGAAATAGACTCGTAACCATCCTCCAGATCTTTATAATCCATGCTCTCGGACTCGCGGATCAGCGGATAGACAACATAAACCTGGCGCCCCTTTTCGATCTCCTCGCGCATAAATCCTTGCACTCGCAGGCGGTTGGCATCGGTGAAGTGCACCGTGCGGATGGGTTGTCGATTGGGTGGTAGCTCGTCGATCACCGAGACGTCCAAATCACCATACAGAGTCATCGCCAAGGTGCGCGGAATAGGGGTGGCGGTCATCACCAAGATATGCGGGGGTTGATTATTCTTGCTCCACAGCTTAGCCCTCTGCTCCACACCAAATCGGTGCTGCTCGTCGATCACCACAAAGCCTAGGTTCGCGAATTGCACGCTATGTTCGATCAGGGCGTGAGTGCCGACAAGAATATCTATCGAGCCATCCAAGGCACCTGCAAGCGATGCTCTCCGCTCCTTAGCCTTCGAGGCCCCTGTGAGGATTCCAATGTTGACATTGAGCCCCTCGCACATACGGCACATGCTAGCGTAGTGCTGCCGCGCAAGGATCTCGGTAGGTGCCATGATCGCCGCTTGGAAACCATTGTCGACCGACAGGAGCATCGACATCAGCGCCACGATGGTCTTGCCACTTCCCACATCGCCTTGCAGCAGGCGGTTCATCTGGAAGCCAGTCACCGTATCTTGGCGGATCTCCTTGATCACTCGTTTCTGCGCTCCTGTGAGCGAAAAGGGGAGTTTGGTGGAGTAGAATTCGTTGAAGCGATCACCCACCTTATTAAATATAAAACCGTTGTTGCGTGTCATGCGCACCGTGCGGCGCGATTGAATATTTAGTTGCAAGCCCAAAAGCTCATCGAATTTCAAGCGATAGCGAGCTCTTTCCAACAGCTCCGCGGATTGCGGGAAGTGGATGTTGAAAAGCGCTTCTGCGAGTGGCAGGAGGTTATATTGCTCTCGGATATAGTCGGGGCAGTGATCCTCGATCTTCCCCTCGACATGAGACCAGAGGTTGGTGAGGATCGTGTGGTAACCCTTAGCACCTAGCGACTTAGATAATTTTTCTGTTGTCGAGTAGATCCCCTGCATTCCGCTTTTTACCTTGCGCGAGTAGGCCTTCTCAACCGTCTCCACCTCGGGATGCACCATCGAAAGGGAGGTGTTAAAGAGCGAAGGCTTACCGAAGATAAGATACTCGCGACCCACCTCGATCTGCTTCTCGATCCATGAGATCCCCTTGAACCACAACAGTTCGGCCATGCCGCTCTTATCGGCCACGGTGACTATATAGCGCCGCTTAGCTCCTTCGCCCATGTAGCTTACTCCCACTACCCTCGCGCGAATCTGCACCAGGCTCTGCTCCGAGGTGGCCACCTGAGCTATCGCGTAGATCTGTGTGCGGTCGATATATCGGAACGGGAAGTGGTAGAGCATATCCCCAGAGGTGCGGATGTGGAGCTCGCGATCGAGCAATTTTGCCCTCGCCTCGCCTACACCAGCCACAAACTTTATATCGGAATGAAGTATCATAGCACAAAAATACAATAATTTTCGCAATTTTTCTTTGGCTATATTCGTAAAAAAAGTATCTTTGTATCCAAACACCAAATTTTACTATACTATGGAAGAGAATAATTGGGAGTATGACCCATCAGAATTTGAAGATACGCAATATGATAATGAGCCTGAGAAAGGTGCCGATAAGTCGATCTTTGGCTACCGCGTAGTTATTGGAATTTTGGCGGTGATCCTTGTGGCACTCTCGCTACTATATTTCAATATCCACCGCCAGCAGCAGGCCGATTACGACCTACTTTCGATTGCGCGCGACTCGATCGAGAGCGATTTGAATGGCTTGATCCTCGACTTCGATGACCTTCAGGGAGTTAACGACAGTATGATCCTCACCATCACCGAGGAGCGTCACCGTGCCGACTCGATCATCAACCAACTTAAACGTGAGCGTACCTTTAACTACAACAAGCTTAAGCAATACGAGAAGGAGGTGAGCACACTTACGGCGATCGCTAAGAGCTACCTGCACACCATCGACTCGCTTAATAATCTTAACGAGAAGCTTATCAGCGAGAATGTCACATACCGCAAGCGTATCTCTGCACAAGAGCTTCGTGCCGAGATGGCCGAGGAGAGAGCCAAGGAGCTTGATAATATCGTGGCTCAAGGTTCGGTGCTTCGTGCTCGTTCGATCTCGATGGTGGCGCTCAATGAGCGTGGTAATGATGTCTCGAGAATCAAGCGTGCTGAGAAGCTGCGCGTTGATTTCACTATCTCGTCGAATGAGTTTGCTGAGCCTGGTAATGTCACTATCTACTTGAGAATTATCTCGCCTGATGGATTCCCACTTTCGACCGATGCTCTGCCAACATTCCAGTATGATGGTCAGACTCTCACCTACTCAGCTTCGCGTACCGTGGAGTTCAAGAGCGAGGATCTGCCAGTTAGTATCTATTACGATGGCTCGGGATATATCGACGGAAAGTATAAGGTTGAGCTCTACACGGGTGGCTATATGCTTGGCTCGCGTGAGATTGATATGAAGTAGGGTCGTTTTTTCGCACGTGCGTCATCCCAGACTTGAGGAAAGGATCCACAACCCCTGCTGGCATAAGTTGCTGAAAACCACTCGCTTTTGTAGATCCCAGATCAAGTCTGGGATGACGGGAATATATTTATATTGCAGCTCTTTGAGCTGCCACTCGGTTTGGGAAAGTTTTTGCGAAGCAAAAAAAATAAAAAATGTGTATTTATTATTTCGATGATCTAAAAGATCAGCGCCCCAAACCGCAAGAAAGATTAGCTCCGCGGGGAGCACCCCGCCGCCGTCCGCGCAGGACAGTCCCCAGGTCCCCAGGTCCCCAAGCACCTAAAACTCCACCAGCCCATGCTTAAGAGCATAGACCACCAAATTAGCAGTGTTCTTGCAGCCAGTTTTCTCCATGATATTAGCGCGGTGCTTATCCACGGTGCGCTTCGAGATAAAGAGTGAGTCGGCAATTTGGTGATTCGAGAGCCCTTGGCACACGGCGATTAGGATCTCGGTTTCGCGGCTCGAGAGGATATCTGCGCCTTCGGCACACTCCTCGCTGCTATGGATTCCGCTGTGGATAGTGCTGAGGATCTTCTCACCGAAGTACTCGCCACCTTGAGCAACGGTCTCGATAGCCTCGACCACCTCGCGGATGTCGGTATCCTTTAGGAGGAATCCCTTTGCGCCCGACTCAACCATCAGCTTATAGTAGTTCTCCTCGCCAAACATGGTCAGTGCGATGATCTTAAGGTGTGGATGGCTCTCCAGGGCGCGCTTTGTGGCGATGTCACCCGAGATGCCCTCCATGGAGATATCCATAAATACAACATCGACCTCGATGGAGTCGATCATTGCGAGAAACTCCTCGCCACTCGAAGCCTCGGCAACAACATCAAGGTTGTCGTAGCACTCGAGTAAGCTGCGCATTCCGCTACGAAATAGTGAGTGGTCGTCGACCAAAATTATCTTTATCATCTTTTTAAGTTTTTAGAGTGGTACTGAGATCCAGGCGTGCATCCCCTCTCCTTCGCGGCTCTCGATGTCGATTTTGCCACTTATGGAGTTTATGCGTGAGGTGACGTTCGAGAGCCCCATGCCGCGATCCTCCACGGGGCGGATGCTGAATCCTCGGCCATTATCGCTATAATTCACTT
>JBCQVS010000067.1:0-7326 GCA_047172885.1 Rikenellaceae bacterium
GACATAGGCATCCTCTCCTGTGGCTGTAACTGTACACTTATTGTAACAGTCAGTTATAAAAGAAGAATAAGCAGCACCGACAAGAGCACCGACATAGGCGTAGTTGCACGAATACGTAACACTACCATCTACACCTAAGTCCTTGATCGTTGCCTCTGAGATATAACCAAAGAGCCCTTGGTAGTCTGATCCTGTGTTGATATAGAGTTTACTAACCTCGAAGCCTGCACCATCGAATGTACCCGAGTATCTATTATTATCGCTTCCGATCGGAGTCCAACTCTTCCCAAGACCCTCGCTACAAATATCCTCAAGATCCAAATTATCCGTCAACACGCCATTAATAGAGGTATTGTAACTGCCAAAGCTAGCAAATCCCACACCACTAATAACCGCACCCGCAGGTTTTGCTTCACCATTAACAAGTGCCGCAAAGGTCTCCAATCCCAAAGGTGTAATGATCTGGTAAACGTCTTCGTCTCCATCATAAACAATATCAGGATCCGGCACCGACAATGAAAGCTCAGTCTCAGTAGTCTCGCCCCAACCTGTGATCGTTGAGCCAACAAACGAAGCGTAGTCGTTACCCAATGCAACAGTGTAACTATGATTGTAACCCGCAGCAAAGGCAGTATACTCGGCAAGGCTAATTGTGAATTCTCGAGTGCCGAGCGTGAAAGTGATAGTCGCTGCACTACTGAGCGTCTCTGGGAGAATGATAGCCGTAGCAGTAGCTGAGGTTATCACATCATTCACCGCTGTGCCGTAGCTCATATTGAACGCAATAGATACGTCGCTGCCATCAAGATCACCACTCTGCACACCCGTGTAAATATCATAGCTTCCAGTGGTGCTAAGCCCAGATATAGAGGCTGTAACGCCAGTGAGATCCGTGACATTGTCGTTGCCGATGATATTGATAGTCAATTTGGCTAGCTTGTGGCTAAAGAGCAAACCGATAGTGGAGCTTGTGCTAGCTGTCGTAACTGGCGCTGCCACCATAAAGTCGATGCTCTCCGTTTGATCCGACACATCGGCTGCGTAGAGATAGTTATTATCTGCCGCATCCGCTTGATAAGGATAGTAGGCATAGAACTTCACGCTGCCTGAATCGGGATAGAGAATCTCTTCGTCGCTTGTCACAGCTTCGAAGTTTACGCTTGCCGCTTCCTCTGTATTGGTGCTGACGTAGTTGATATTATCGCTATCCAGCGTCTCGACATCGCCAGAAAGGGTAAACATGGTGACACCGATATTCTCGGCTGCACTCCACTTTGTGCCATCCGACGATACTCGCGTGTCGATGCTCGAAGTAAATGTAGCTGCTGTTCTCTCTCTCTGAGCTGTGTAATCTTCATCTTTGCTGCAACTCACCATCGCTGCGACGACAAGAAAAGTAAATAATAGTACTCTTTTCATATTATCAGTTTTTCATTATTCAATTTCTAGGGTATCATCCAAAATTTCAGCCTCATCCCAATCGTTAATCGTGTTTTGCTCATACGTAGCAGCCGTTTGGCTCACCGTCACTGTGAAGCCTAGGTGATGACCTCGAGTAAGGGTATACTCCGTGAGGTCGATCGAGATTTCGCCATGAGGGGTTGCAAAGTAGACCTTGTGGTTCGCTGCGTTCTCGGGGATAAGTATTGCCGAGTAGGTGTCGTTGCCTGCATCGTAGGGGGTGATGCTCACCGAGTTACCACCGAATTCCACGAAGGTGTTGGTCGGAAAGTCGTAGGTGGCCGAGGTGTAGAAGCCCTCGAAAGTGATGGCCGAGATGTCGCTGAGCTCCACGCCATCACCCGCCTTTAGGATCAAGGTTATCTTGGCCATATTGCGCGAGAAGTCGAGGGGGACAGTGCCGCTGTTTTTGTTGTATCCGTCGCTGCCGTCGCTGCGAGTCGAAGCCTCCATAAAGTCGATCTTGCGGGGTTCGCTTTGGTCGGCTACGCTTATCGGGTAGCTCTGGTCGGAGGACTCCAAGGTCGCGGAGTATGGGTAGTAGGCGTAGAAGTCGATGTAGTCGGACTCATCGAGTGAGTAGTAGATTTGGTCGGCTGCGGAAGCTGCGGTGAATATGCCTTGCGATGGCTCTGTGAAGCTCACATTGTGGCAGTTGTTGTAGCGGTAATCTCCGAGAATCGAGTTGCTCGAGGTTACCATTATGCCTACTTGATCGCCCGATTCCCACTCTGTGCCCGATACGCGAGTCGCCTCGATCGAGCTTGTGAAGGATGCCGCGGGGTTCGAAGTCGCTGCGGGTTCGCTCACGGTGCAGGATGCTAGCATGAGCATTGTGCTTATTGTGTATAGTTGGTTTTTCATGGTGCTATTCGTCGTTACTTGGGGTGATTAAGATTGGGTAGCCGTTGTTGATGCTGTCATTGTCAGTGTAATCGGCTTGCCAGTAGCCTGATGCGCCTGTTTGTAGGTAGCCTAGTAGAATGGCTTCTGTGCTGTCGTCACCTTTCATTTCGGCAGTTGTTAAACCTTTGACAATGCCAGCGTCCGATGCTGTATTACCTACCGCAACTGATGGCGTGTTAGTTGCACCAGTAGCCGTTACTGTACCTTTATCATAGTAGCAGTAGCTAATTGTACTATCGTCATTTACTCCTACCACACCACCGAGATTACTACTGCTAGCTGAGTTAACCGAACCATAAGAGTAGCAGCTTGTGATCCTGGAGCTCTTATATGCCGCACCCACAATACCACCTACATAGGCATCTGACCCCGTAGCGTCGACACTAACCGAAGTGTAGCACGCAGTGAGAGAGGATTCAGTAGCATATCCAACAACGCCTCCGACTGAACAACCACTAGCATACGAAGTCGTAACACTACCACTTACGCCAAAATTACTGATCGTTGCGCCTGAGATATAACCAAAGAGACCTTGGTAGTTTGACTCCGTGTTGATATATAGGTTACTAACCTTATGACCGCCACCATCGAAAGTGCCTTTGTAGTTATTGCCGCTGTTTCCTATCGGAGTCCAATTAACATCGCCACCATCACTATCAATACCCACACCACAAACATCTTTAAGGTCGATATTATTCATCAGCTGACCTGCAATGGTCGGTTGTGCTATGCCTACTTTGTCGATAAAGTAGTCGTTACCACCCTTAGTTACTATATACTCAGGCAAAGTGCTACCATTGACCAACGCTGCAAAAGTTTGAAGTCCTTTGCCGCTGTAGATCTCGTAGATTCCGCTATTGTAGATAATGTCGTATATTCCGTCATACTCTGGTAAAACACCGAAGTTTAGCGTTGGGTAGGCACTGGAGTTATCAGCACCATCAGCACTGCTATAGTTGACAGAGTTATCAACCCAAGCGCAAGCAGGAATAGGAGAGTACTTGCTTGAGTTAAAGGTATAAGAACCATTGTTGATTATTGTTGCAAACTCATCTGAGGTAAGGTATTCTTCAGTGCAGACATTGCCAGTTATACCACCAGAGTCTTCTTTGACTTTAACTTGTCCGATGGAATACTGCGTATTATTTAAACAGAAACTACCCTTGATTGTCGGATCTTCATCGGTAGTCGTAATATTATATCCTACAACACCACCGACTCGGGTATCTCCACTGTAATCCGCAAATTCTATTGCAGAAACCTCTCCAATGCTATAACAGTAGCCAACATATCCTCCATCGCAGTTATATCCTACTATACCTCCGACATTGGTTGCTCCCTCTACTTTACCATGGTTATAGCAGTTGACAATAGAACCTACATTATATCCTGCTATTCCGCCAACTTTAGTAATAGTGCCATAGACATCAACCAAGCTATAACAGTTGATTATAAAACCTCTATTCAATGGAGTTATAGCACCGATCTCGTAATTAGCAGGTTCATTATCGCTTGTAAAGGCTGCTGTACACGACACACTTCCCGAAACACCAAGATTGCGGACCTCGCCATCAGTGTCGATATATCTAAATAGACCTCGCTGATTAGCAGTGTTGTTAATACTTAGTCCCGAAATACGGTGTCCACCACCATCAAAAGTGCCAGCATAGAGATAATCTTCACTATCCCAATACCCTATCGGAGTCCAATCACCAGTGCCTAAATTGCTCAAATCAATATCCGTAGTAAGTACGCCATCAATATCAAGATTAGCTTGCTTAAACAGATCACCATCAAATCCCCAGAACAGGGCGTCAGTGGTATTTGTCACGATATTGCCATTCACGATGTCGCGGAATGCTGCTAGACCCTTGGCCGAGTTGATGTAGAATTTATCGTCGCCTCGGTTGTAGTAGATGTCGACTAGCGTTGTGCCAGGTGAGCTCGTCTCTTCATCTTCCCACGCCGCGATGTCAACCGGCTCTAGGGTTAGATTGTCGGAGCCGACCTTGGCTGTGTAGCTATATTTGTATGCTGCACCCCATACAGGTTGCAGCACATCGTAATAGATGTGATCGCCAATCTCGAAGTAGATAGCCACGCCGCTGGTGTATTCATTAGGCATCACAAGCGCTGTGACAGTAGCAGAGGTTTTATCCTCAGAGACCACCACATCCAGCTCAATTTTGCCCTGCTCAGTGTCGACCGAAAGGCTCGAGGTCAAAAGATCGTACGAACCCGCGGTATACGAGTCGGCGATATATCCCGTTAACCCCTCGAGCGATGAAATCTCGTCGCTTGTACTTAGGGTGATCTGCACCAATGTCAATGCGTGGCTGAACTCCAAGTTGACATCCCCGCCAGTGGCTTGGTTGTTAGAAACTGGCTTGCTCACCAGCAAATCGCTCTGCGAGGTGGCAAGGTCGATCGGAATTTTTTCGCCCGTAACGCTCTCGCTGTAAGGATAGTAGGCATAGAAAGTTAAATTGCCGCTACTGCTTGGGTAGCAGATCTCATCGCCGCTAGTCGCCACGCCAAACGAGGTTGTAGTGCCACTGCTCGTTGCTTTATACGACACGTTGCTGTTTTGCACCGCGCCGCTGCTGTCCGTTGCCGTGATACCGATTAGATCGCCTGCGACCCACGAGCTTTTGTCCTCCGTAGCGCGGGTTATGGAGTTCTCGGTTGTGAAGTTCACACAGCTATCTGATGAGGTTGGCACTTCGAGCGTCTCCGTTGTGCAACTCGCCAAAAATAGCATCGCGCTTAGTATATATAATATTTTTTTCATATCTATATTATTTATCGTTAATTGCTAGAGCTGGTGCCGATATAAAGACCACTATATGTGTAATGCTTACCTGCAACCCAGGAGGTAATTCCATCGATCGCTCCAAGGTCGACTGCGTAATAGGCATCTAGATCGCCATTGGCAACCATGTAGAGCACAACGCCCGAAAGACTCTCGAGGGCTGGGCAATAGAGGGAGTAGCTGGCTGAAGTGGCGCCACCTAGATCCGAGATTGTATGTTTCCAGAGTGGTGCTGAGCCGCTTCTAAGTTCGATGTCGATATATTCGAAGCCATCGGCGTATTCACGACCTGCGACGAAGTTGAAGGTTATGTGGGTGTTTTCGTGTGTGAAGGTTTCGAAGGTGACTGTGCCACTGGCGACTTCGCCAGTTGAGTAGAGCACATCGGCATCATCTTCTTGCGCCTGGTAGTCGCTCAAGGTGCGATCCGCTTCGTAGGGATAGTAGGCTGTAAAGGTTACATCATCGTAGGTGCCATCGTTGAGAAAGCCATCGGAGGTTGTCGCTGGGGTTAGGGTCGCTTTGCCATCTGCGGTGAGAGAGGCGACTTTGTACTGTTTCGAGGTTTCGGTTGTTCCCTCGAAGATAGCGAGCAGATCGTCTACCGCCCAGGCCGTTTTATCGGTATCGGCGCGGGTTGACAGATCGTCACTAATTATAAAGCTCAGAGTTTCGCTATTACCGCTCGAAACTTCGAGATCATCCTTGGCGCAGCCCACAAGAGCCACTGCAAAGAGTAAGTAAAGTAACTTTTTCATATATTTTCCGTTTTTATTTTGCTTCTATCGTGTAGCTCTCCTCGATCCAATCGCCAATGGTTCCACCCGAGGTGACTCCAGTGGGGGTTTCGATGGTGTTGCTGATTGTCATCGATGTCGATTTGTCGTTGTTGAATCCTGACATGAGACTGCTGACCTCGCTCGAGAAGGTGTGGGTGGCAGGGTTTTCGCCTGCGTATGATAGCTCGATGGTCAACACTTGGGTTGCGCTTGTCGAGATTCCGAGTAGGTGAACCGAGGCTTTGAGGTAGTACGCGCCTGAGGCGTCGGAGCTAAGGGTGAAGGTCGGGGTGAGAGAGGCACTATCGCCGTAAGGCACGTCAGCGATGCAATCCCACTGCTGCGCAACGCCGCTTAAGTTTGCCGAAAAGCCCTCGAGAGAGGATGTTGCATCGCCCTCGAGTTGCAGAATGAAGTGCAGATCTCGGCCTACGCACGAGGAGTAGGTGGTAACTGTTGTGTTGGTGTCGGCCACCGCTTCGAAGCTCTCGGAGCCGAAATAGACTCTGTTGGGGTTGGATTCGACGTTGCCATTCTCGTCAAGATCGACTGAGGCGATGATGGCGCTCGAGGTGTAGGTTATTTTCGAGGTGTCGCCAGAGGCCGAGTCGTTGTAGATATAATAGGTATAGTTGCCTGGATCAAGCAGATCGACTGTTAGAGTGTTGTTTGGGGTTGCCGCATACTGCTCACCATTCACCGCAAGGGTCATAGGCGCTGTGTAGTCGGTGTCATCGGTCTGAGTTGGCGCAGTGATAAAGAAGGTTACTTCGCCACTGTCGGGATGGCTAGTCTCGTGGAGTTCGGCCTTGTAGCAGCTTGTCAGTAGGGCTGCCGAGAGTGCTATTGTTGCTATTATCCTTTTCATCGCTATTTAATTTTCCAGATTAAGTTTACGCCAATTTGGAGAGGCATGACGCCGCTCTTTGTGACGCTTTTTTCCTTATAGACGTTGATTCCCTCGCTGTGATAGTAGGTGTCGTATTCTAGTGATGCGTAGCCTACGCCTGCTGTGAAGTCCATGTCTAGATCGTCGTTGAGGGTTAGCTTGTAGCCACATGTGACGCCGCCGCCAATGAGATCACCTTGGTAGCCCGTCTCGGAGAGTTTGTAGTTATAGCCTTGCGCCAAGAATTGAGCACCAACGAAGAATTTTCGTGCGCTAAAGAGGTAGCAACGCAACTCGGGGGCTATGTACCAACCACCTGCTGCATATTCCCAATTTTCGCCTCCCAGCGGTGAGTAGCCGCCATTGAGGAGTATGCCAAGGGGTATAACACTCCCCATACCTGCGACCAATAAATCAGCAAGTTAAGTCAAGATAAAATTTATGCTGCTGATGCATATTTGTTTACTTTCTTTCTTTTT
>JBCQVS010000068.1:0-6611 GCA_047172885.1 Rikenellaceae bacterium
ATTGCAGCTCTTGACCTCACGCGTACAGCACTCAGCACTCTCCATATGCTTACATGGAACCCTGCTGAGCCCACGGCAACACGTCCGCTCGCGTTGCAAATCTCTGGCACATGGTTCACCTATGGACTAGACTTGAGCAAGAATGTAACCGAGCTCTTCAACACCGCTGGTGGGGTCGAAACCTGCTACACCTACAGCCCATTCGGAGCCGTAACAGAAGACGGTGACACAACTTCCCCAATCCAATGGAGCAGCGAATTCTACGACTCCGAACTCGCCCTCGTATACTACAACTACCGCCACTACAATCCAGCTGATGGACGCTGGATTAACCGCGACCCAATCGGAATTGAAGGAGGTCTGAATCTGTATGGGTTTGTGGGGAATAGAGTGTGGGTATGGGATGTGTTGGGCTTTGAAATCCAAAAATGCCAAATTGAAATCCTATGGGGACATCAAGGTGATGTGAATGATTATATTGAAGATAATCATAAAAAATACGATGCAGGAACTTGTGCTTTTGGACCATTTGGTTGCCATATTAATCCTAGTCCCAAAGGGTATGAAATACCTAATTTTCCTGATTTGCAAAATTCTTATTTAGGCGATAGCAAGAGGGCGACTAATGCGGGGTACAATAAACAAGGAGGAACAGCAAAAAGTAGACAAAAAGGTTTTTCTAAGGCTTATAGAAAAGCGCTACAAACGGCAGCTAAAGAAGCAATCAATATATGTGAAAATACCTGTTGCGAGACTGTTACAATAATTTTTAAAGGAATTGGAGAGCGAAGTGGCTCTGCCGGAACGAAGGAATTAAGACGTAGATTAGGAGGGGCGGGGTATAAATGGACCAATATTGCAAATAGTAATAGAACTAAAGAAGTTAACTGTAAAAAATATAGAAAATCGGAAAAATGAAAATATATAATATTCTACTACTGTGTGTGTTTGCTATAAATATAGAATTTGTGAATGCTACATGCAATTTAAATACTAATGATACAGTACAAATGCAAAAATTAATTAAATGCTTACAATCACATAAAATCAGCTTTTGTTGGAGTAATGCTCAGTACCAACCAGACAATGCTAATATGAACGTATGGCAAAACTTGCCACTTTTAGGAAAAATCAATGAGATTTCTTTATTTATTAAATCACCTGAACGTAGTGGTTCATTCAGTCTACCTAAAGCTCAATATTTTGAATTATTTAATGATTTTATAGAGTGTGAGTATGAGTATTTAGAGCCGTGCAAACTACAAGGTAAGTATAAAATAAAATCAACAGGGCTTTTAGAGTTGCTAATTTATGATACCTATACTAATGTTGATGGTGTATTTAGTTTTAGGCTGTATTTAGAAGTCTCAGATAAAAATGAAGGAAAGGCATTTGGTGAAATATGGATTGGTGACAGTTATAAAGGTAAGGTGCGTAATATTAGTTTCACTCTAATTCCTCTTGACTGAAATGGTGCCTAGATTCTAAATGACCCGGTGCCATTCCAATGCTGTAAACTTAAGGGATTGGAGTCACCCAACTAGTTCATAATAAGAAGTTTCCCCTCGTTCGCAGTTTAACAACTGCGGACGTGACCCGGTGTCAGGGAGCCGATAACACTTATCCTGTTATGGTTATTCCTTAAAATATTCCCATGATACACTCAGGCGTGGCTTTCTCATCAACGAGGAAGCCACGCTTTTTCCTATCGCGTGCCGCCACCGCAACCACGCCTGCTAGCGTGACCGCCTACCAACGCGATGCCATGGGGCGCGAGCTGCGCCGCATCGAAAACGTGGGCGATCTCTTCCGCTGCCAAACAAAAAGCTATGACCTGCGTGGTCGCCTGATTAGCAGCACCGACCCCTTGGGTCGCACCAGCACGACAGAGTACCATGATGCAGATTCCACATCTAGCGATAACAGCTATTATGCTGGCACAACCGTATACGCTGATGCCAATCTAAAACAGGCTCAATACAGCCACAACACCAGCATTGCAACCACAGCTAGTGGGGCAACAATCATCACTAGCTATCATCTGGATGGCAGCATCGCCAAGGTGAGCGGCAGTGCGCAGGTGGAAAGCTACACCAAGCTTGAACTCACCGATGAAGGTGTCCTCAGCCGCCAATTCATCACGCTTGATGAACAGGCCGTGGAAGTAGCCCGCAGCCTCAGCAATGGCTATGGCGAGACCATCTGCCAGTACGAGCCCGATACCCTCGGCAACTGGATTGAAACCCACAGCACCTACAACGCACTGGGGCAACAAATCTACCAACAACGCGGGGGCATGGCACCAAGCGTAAGTAGCTACAATGAACTCGGTGAGCTTATCAAACAAGTTGTTGTTATTGATGCCGATAAGCCAGACAGCGTGACAAACAACCGCGTGACAGAGCAAAGCATCAGCTTTGAATCCTTAGCAACCGGCATCTACCAACGGAGCACCAGCACCCGCTACAATGCGGAGGGAACCGCGCTTACCAGCACGCAAAAGCAACTCATCAGCCAGCTGAATCCAGAAATTGAAAGCCATACCATCAAAATTGACGAACGAGGCTTGACATCTGAATCACAAATATGCTATGGTGATAGCCTCATGGAACGTTTGCAGACCAGTACCGTGCCAACATCAGACCAAGTTGCTACCGCAACCGTGGTTGATGGCTTTAAGACTGCGCAAACCGACCAGCTGGGCGGCAGCTACAGCTTCACCCGTGAGTATACGGAAACTGGCATCACCAGTACCGTGACTGACCCACGTGGCAATACCGTAACGCAAAAGACAGACATCGCAGGGCGAGCTATCGAGCAAATTGATGCCGCAGGTAATAGTACCACCACGACCTACTGCGATTGTTGCGACAATCCCGCTAGCATCACCGATGCACTCGGCAACACAATCACCTACAGCTACGACGTACGCGGACGCAAAATCGCAGAAAACGGCACAGGCATCTACCCCGCCACCTACAGCTACGATGATGCTGACCGCATGATTGCGCACAGCACCTTCCGCGACGATCAAGCGGATACCACAAGCTACAGCTACGATGCCGCAACAGGATTCCTGCTTTCGACCACCTATGCAGATGGCACAGCAGAAACCCGCTCGTATAACCTCATGAACCTGCTGGGTCACATCTACAACGCACGTGGCACCGATTGTATCCACAGCTACAACACGCTTACAGGTGATTTGCTCAAGCAAAACTACACGGATGATACCCCAGATATCACCTACAGCTACAACCACCTTGGTCAAGTTACCAGCATCACCGATGCTGCAGGCACACGCACATTCGCCTACAACACCTACGGTCAAATGCTTAGTGATACAACAATCATCTACTCCACCAACATCCAAGTGACAGAATCCTACGATGAAATGGGGCGTAGCAATGGGCAACGATTCATTCGTGGTACGGAAAATGTGCAGATTACCGCGCAAAGCTACGATAGCAAGGGTCGCATAGGTAGTGCCAACTTCATCCATCAAGGCGCCACCAAGGCATTTACCTACAATTATATTGAAGGAACAGCCTTGCTTCAGAGCCTCGTGCATCCAAACGGCATCACCACGACCAACAGCTACGAGGAAAACCGCAACCTCATCACCAACATCAACGATGCGCGAAGCGATTCCAGCGTCGTGCTCCGAGGCTACACCTACGACGAACTCGGTCGCCCTATCACGCGCAGAATCGCACGAAAGGGAACCGTTCGTAACGACAGCTTCAGCTACGACACCAAGAGCCAGCTCACCGCAGCCACCATGGGCAGCGATGACTACGCTTACGATTACGACAAGATCGGCAACCGTAAAACCGCGCAGGAAGTAGCAGACGAAATCACCTACGATGCCAACGACTGTAATCAGTACACTGCTATCAGCGACTTCACACCAGAATTCGACCTTGACGGAAACCAAACAAAACTGCAAACAGCAACAGGCATCTGGAACGTCAGCTACAACGCAGCAAATCGTCCTACCACCTTCACCAGTGAAGACGGCAACACGGTAATCGAATGCAGCTACGACTACATGGGCAGACGCGTCACTAAGAAGGTAACAACCAACGGCAGCGTCACGCTCAACCAACGCTACCTCTATCGAGGCTATCTGCAAATTGCAGCTCTTGACCTCACGCGTACAGCACTCAGCACTCTCCATATGCTTACATGGAACCCTGCTGAGCCCACGGCAACACGTCCGCTCGCGTTGCAAATCTCTGGCACATGGTTCACATACGGACTAGACTTGAGCAAGAACGTAACCGAGCTCTTCAACACCGCTGGTGGAGTCGAAACCTGCTACACCTATAGCCCATTCGGAGCCGTAACAGAAGACGGAGACACCACATCACCAATCCAATGGAGCAGTGAATTCTATGACTCCGAGATTGCCCTAGTCTACTACAACTACCGCCACTACAACCCAGCTGACGGACGCTGGATTAACCGCGACCCAATCGGAATTGAAGGCGGTTTGAACCTCTATGGTTTTGTAGGGAATAGAGTGTGGGTTTGGGATATGTTGGGGCTAGCTGGGAATATAACACATGGTATTAAAAAGTGTTCGAGAGAAGATTTATGCCTTGTTCTTGCAGCTAAGGCTAGCGCATGGATTGGAAATTATTCTGTAAGATTCTTGGAACACAGTAACGACAAATTCAACATGAAATATAACAATATTGAAGGATATAATAATCATATTGATGAAATTCAAAGAGCGCAAGATAATGCAAAAGAATGTCTCTCTATACTTGCTAAAAAGATTTCTCAAGGAAAGTGTTGTAAAACAGGAGATAAAAAACCGGATAGTATACCTAATTTTTCGCCAAAGCCATTACCAAAGAAACTGCCAGTTTTGCCACAAAATCTTGTTAAAGAACAACCTTCTCCATGGAATGTAGCAGCCGCGGCGGCACTAACGGCTGCCCTAGCGGTTCTTATAGCAGGGCAAGCGGGACCTCAAGTTGTAGTGCCTGAAGAGATAATAACGGTGCCAGTCGCAGCCGCAGCAGCTTTCGTGTTAGCGTTTTAAAGTTAATTAATAAGATGTAAATTATTTGCTTCTTCAAAAAACAGCACTAACTATGCCTCAATATTCACTAAGTGACCCATATTCTGACTTTTACACGAAAGAAGATGTGTTGTTATTAAGAACTATTGAATCGAAAAAGGGTATCGATTTAAATATTGATGAACTGTTAAGTATTTTCCAAACATATTGCTCAGCGGGTACAACGCGAGAATTATGTTGTTATGTTCCTTACATATTCGATTATTTGTCAGAAAATTCATCAGAAATCCTGAATGATGATGTAATGAGCATATTTGATATTTTTTTGGAGTGGATTTTTCACCATAAAGAAGAACTTAAAACATTGCGTAAATATGAATACTATACATCAAAAATTTGGTCATATATTCAAGATGTTCTTTCAAAAAAATGCAATATATTCCAAAATATAAGCAATATTAGCGTGGCTAAAGAATTATTTCATACATATTTTAGTTCGCGTTTGATAGATGATACAAAGCGACGTATTTTGCTTGAATATATTACTATTGCTCCTGAGCAATTTAACATACTTATCTTACATGTGTATTGTGAATCTAGATCGAAAAATGAGCCTTTATATCCTTACAAAAAATTAATTGGCTATTATTTAACGCCAGCATATATGCGAAATATTATTGAGTTATGTTTAGAGCAAAGTTTAACCTTTGATACAGAAAATGAATGGATGCTAAAAATGCTAGAAGATGCTGAAACTTGGATGCTATTGGACTAAGCCTGGGGTAGCCCAAGGTTCCATTCAGTGACCCGGTGTCAGGCAGCAGATAACACTTATCCTGGTATGGTTATTCCTTAAAATATTCCCATGATACACTCTGGCGTGGCTTTCTCATCAACGAGGAAGCCACGCTTTTCCCTATCGCGATGCCATGGGGCGCGAGCTGCGCCGCATCGAAAACGTGGGCGAGCTCTTCCGCTGCCAAACACAAAGCTACGACTTGCGCGGTCGCCTGATTAGCAGCACCGACCCCTTGGGTCGCACCAGCACGACAGAGTACCATGATGCAGATTCCACATCGAGCGATAACAGCTATTATGCTGGCACAACCGTATACGCTGATGCCAATTCAACACAGACACAATACAGCTACACAACCAGCATTGCAACCACGGCTAGTGGGGCAACAATCATCACCAGCTATCATCTGGATGGCAGCATCGCCAAGGTGAGCGGCAGTGCGCAGGTGGAAAGCTACACCAAGCTTGAACTCACCGATGAAGGTATCCTCAGCCGCCAATTCATCACGCTTGATGAACAGGCCGTCGAAGTAGCCCGCAGCCTCAGCAATGGCTATGGCGAGACCATCTGCCAGTACGAGCCCGATACCCTAGGCAAAACTGGATTGAAACCCACAGCACCTACAACGCACTGGGGCAACAAATCTACCAACAACGCGGGGGCATGGCACCAAGCGTAAGTAATGACTACTGAATAACTGCTCGTTTTTCAGAAATCCAGATAGCGGCAATATAGCACCAGAGGTGGTAGAGCAATTCGCTAGATTGAATTCTCCTTGCT
>JBCQVS010000069.1:0-6434 GCA_047172885.1 Rikenellaceae bacterium
TCTGCTTCTACTTCTGCTGCAGCAGCTGCTTCTTCTGCCGCCGCCAATTCTGCTTCACTGGAATTGAGATGAATGGACATGGTATCTCCATCCCAAACAACTTCTTTGCCCACTGCTTCTGCCACTGCACGCACAGGCAAGAAAGTGGTTCCTTTGTACGTAAAGGCTTCTTTGTCTGTCACCAATTCTTCCCCGTCCACAAATATTTTGATATCTTTATACGTAACAGGAATATCGAAGTCACCCACTGTAGCAAAAACAGTTGGCGCTACGCCAATAATCAAACTTGCAGCAACCGCGCCCAAAAGCACGTCTTTCAATCTTTGCATTTTCAAAATAATTCCCCCTCTTCACATAATTATATAATTGTATCGTATCACAAAATATTTATTTTCGCAATTAAAATTCCATTATTTCCCCATGTTTTCGGGATTTTTCTGGGCAAATTGCGGGAGGATGATATTCGCCTGTTCCCCACACACAAAATATCCACGCAAAAAAATAACAAACCCATTTGGATTTGTTATTTTTTCTAAGGCACCACCCGGATTTGAACCGGGGATAGAGGTGTTGCAGACCTTTGCCTTACCACTTGGCCATGGCGCCAAACTAAATATAAAGTGATCCGTGCGGGATTCGAACCCGCGTTACCGCCGTGAAAGGGCGGTGTCTTAACCCCTTGACCAACGGACCAAAAAGGAAACTCCCCCTGTTGGGCTTGAACCAACGACCCTTCGGTTAACAGCCGAATGCTCTACCGCTGAGCTAAGGAGGATTATAAACACAATCCAATACGCTTATGCGGGGCATCCTTTAACCAAGGTTTGTTGAACCCAAAGGATATTCAACCGCACTGCGATTGTTTTAAAATAGATTCCGGCGACCATCTACTTTCCCAGGCAGCTGCCCACCAAGTATCATCGACCGCTCAGGTCTTAATCGTCGTGTTCGGAATGGGAACGGATGTGTCCCCTGAGCGCATCATCACCGGAAATCTGGTGAAGATTTTTCTTCAATTTTTGAAGTTACACCTTCAAAACTGAACACAAGAATTATTGTACAATTAATTATCGATTTTGTCAATACCTGATTGACTTTGCCACCAAGTGGCTCTTGTCACTGAGTGACTTCCAAATTGCTTTGGTCAAGCCCTCGACCTATTAGTACCAGTCAGCTGAATACATTACTGCACTTACACCTCTGGCCTATCAACCTTGTTATCTGCAAGGGGTCTTACTTCCGAAGAATGGGAAATCTTATCTTGAGGGCGGCTTCACGCTTAGATGCCTTCAGCGTTTATCCGTTCCGTATATAGCTACCCGGCTGTGCAGTTGGTCTGCAACCGGTACACCAGAGATACGTCCATCCCGGTCCTCTCGTACTAAGGACAGCTCCTCTCAAATTTCCAGCGCCCACAACGGATAGGGACCGAACTGTCTCACGACGTTCTGAACCCAGCTCGCGTACCGCTTTAATGGGCGAACAGCCCAACCCTTGGGACCTACTTCAGCCCCAGGATGCGATGAGCCGACATCGAGGTGCCAAACCTCCCCGTCGATGTGAACTCTTGGGGGAGATAAGCCTGTTATCCCCAGGGTAGCTTTTATCCGTTGAGCGATGGCATTCCCACTTATTACCACCGGATCACTAAGTCCTACTTTCGTACCTGCTCCAGCCGTCGCTGTCGCAGTCAAGCCACCTTTTGCCTTTACACTCTTTGAATGGTTTCCAATCATTCTGAGGTGACCTTCGAGCGCCTCCGTTACCTTTTGGGAGGCGACCGCCCCAGTCAAACTGCCCGCCTGACATTGTCTTCTGCCCCGATAAGGGGCATGAGTTAGAAACCCAATGTTATAAGAGAGGTATCCCACCGGCGGCTCCACGAATACTAGCGTACTCGCTTCATAGCCTCCCTCCTATCCTGTACATATAACATCGAATCCCAGTATCAGGCTGCAGTAAAGCTCCATGGGGTCTTTCCGTCCTGTTGCGGGTAACCAGTATCTTCACTGGTTCTTCAATTTCACCGGGCGTGTTGTCGAGACAGTGCGCAAATCATTACACCTTTCGTGCGGGTCAGAACTTACCTGACAAGGAATTTCGCTACCTTAGGACCGTTATAGTTACGGCCGCCGTTTACTGGGGCTTGAATTCAAAGCTTCGCCTTACGACTAACCTCTCCTTTTAACCTTCCAGCACCGGGCAGGTGTCAGCCCATATACTTCACCTTACGGTTTCGCATAGACCTATGTTTTTGCTAAACAGTTGCTTGCGCCTCTTTTCTGCGGCCACTTGCGTGGCTCCCCTTCTCCCTAAGTTACGGGGTTATTTTGCCGAGTTCCTTAACAACACTTCTCCCGTCGGCCTGTGGATTTTCTCCTTATCTACCTGTGTCGGTTTACGGTACGGGTACGTATTACGCAATAGTGGCTTTTCTTGGCAGTGTGGATTCGGAAACTTCCTTACTTTTTTTCAGTCCCCATAACACTTCATCCTTTTAGAGGGCGGATTTTCCTATCCCTCAAGACTTTGTGCTTAGCCGGGTTTTTCCATTCCCCGGTTTTCCTATCCTCCTGCGTCCCCACAGTTCTGATAATACGTAGTACAGGAATATCAACCTGTTGTCCATCGACTACGACTTTCGTCCTCGCCTTAGGCCCCGACTAACCCTGGGAAGATTAGCTTTACCCAGGAAACCTTAGATATTCGGCCTATATGTTTCTCACATATATCTCGCTACTCATTCCGGCATTCTCTCTCCTGTTTCGTCCACCCTTGCTTTCGCTCAAGCTTCGTCCTTGCAGGATGCTCCTCTACCACTGATTGCTTAGCAATCAATCCGTAGCTTCGGTGACGTGTTTTAGCCCCGTTACATTTTCGGCGCAGGTTTTCTCGACTAGTGAGCTATTACGCACTCTTTAAATGTATGGCTGCTTCTAAGCCAACATCCTAGTTGTCTGTGAAATCCCACATCCTTTTCCACTTAACACGTACTTTGGGACCTTAGCTGTCGGTCTGGGCTCTTTCCCTTTTGACCATGCGACTTATCTCACATAGTCTGACTCCCGAGGGTATCTCTACGGCATTCTTAGTTTGATATGAGTTGGTAACCTTTTTGGGCCCCGCGTCAGTTCAGTGCTTTACCTCCGTTAGACTCCTCTCGAGGCTAGCCCTAAAGCTATTTCGAGGAGAACCAGCTATCTCCGAGTTCGATTGGAATTTCTCCGCTACCCACACCTCATCACCACCTTTTTCAACAGATGTGTGTTCGGTCCTCCAATACCTTTTACGGTATCTTCAACCTGGACATGGGTAGGTCACCCGGTTTCGGGTCTAATAATACTAACTGTACGCCCTATTAAGACTTGGTTTCCCTTCGGCTCCGTGCCTTTAGCACTTAACCTCGCTAGCAGTATTAACTCGCCGGACCGTTCTACAAAAAGTACGCCATCAGACACTAAGTCCTCTGACTGTTTGTAAGCACAAGGTTTCAGGTTCTCTTTCACTCCCCTCCCGGGGTTCTTTTCACCTTTCCTTCACAGTACTACTTCACTATCGGTCACTAGGGAGTATTTAGGCTTGGGGGGTGGTCCCCCCGGCTTCCCACAGGGTTTCTCGTGTCCCGTGGTACTCTGGATACTGCTAGCTGACTCTGGTTTTCGTCTACAGGACTTTCACCCTCTTCGGTGTGCTTTCCCAAAACACTTCGACTAACCTTTGTCAATGCCATTATGCAGTCCGCAACCCCAAAAGACTAGGTCTCTTGGTTTGGCCTGTTTCCATTTCGCTCGCCGCTACTTTGGAAATCGAGTTTTCTTTCTCCTCCTACTGCTACTTAGATGTTTCAGTTCACAGCGTTCCCTTCCATAAGCTATGTATTCACTTATGGATAACTGAGGTTTGCTCAGTTAGGTTTCCCCATTCAGAAATCTCCGGATCAAAGGTTATTTGCACCTCCCCGAAGCTTATCGCAGCTTATCACGTCTTTCGTCGGCTCCTAGTGCCAAGGCATTCTCCTTGTGCTCTTTCTTGCTTGACCATTTGTATATTTTCTCCTATAAAAGAAGAAAATCGGTTTATCACTTATTTGCATAAGCGATAGCTTTGTTCATTTGGAATGTTTTGTAGTAGCGATACTACAAATTTTTGATATTTTTCTTCATCATAATAGACGACTCTACTATGAGAAGTTTTGTTACTTTTTTCTCGATAATTATGAAAGATAAATCTTTCAATAATTGACTCTTTTTCTTGTATTCAGTTTTCAAGGTGCATACCAATCATTCACGTTGCAAATGTTGGTGAATGGAGATTACAAGGTTCGAACTTGCGACCCCCTGCGTGCAAGGCAGGTGCTCTCCCAGCTGAGCTAAACCCCCATAAAGATTTATTCAATTTGTTGATTTTACGCTGATTGTTATAAAAATTATAACAGTGGGCTCAAGTGGACTCGAACCACCGACCTCACGCTTATCAGGCGTGCGCTCTAACCAGCTGAGCTATGAGCCCATAATAGGACTTCGGCGACCATCTACTTTCCCAGGCAGCTGCCCACCAAGTATCATCGACCGCTCAGGTCTTAATCGTCGTGTTCGGAATGGGAACGGATGTGTCCCCTGAGCGCATCATCACCGAAGATGTTATTATTTTGCTTTTTGTATTTCTTGAAGGTAATCCTTCAAAACCAAACAGTATATATGAATATTCAACCAATACTCCATAGAAAGGAGGTGATCCAGCCGCACCTTCCGATACGGCTACCTTGTTACGACTTCACCCCAGTCGCTGATATCACCTTCGGCAGCTCCCTCCTTACGGTTAGGTCACTGACTTCGGGTGCTTCCAACTCCCGTGGTGTGACGGGCGGTGTGTACAAGGCCCGGGAACGTATTCACCGCAGCATTCTGATCTGCGATTACTAGCGATTCCAGCTTCATGTAGTCGAGTTGCAGACTACAATCCGAACTGAGATTGGGTTTCTGTGATTTGCTTGACGTCGCCGTTTTGCGTCACTTTGTTACCAACCATTGTAGCACGTGTGTAGCCCAAGACATAAGGGGCATGATGATTTGACGTCATCCCCACCTTCCTCCGTGTTATCCACGGCAGTCTCCCTAGAGTGCCCAACTGAATGATGGCTACTAAGGATAAGGGTTGCGCTCGTTGCGGGACTTAACCCAACATCTCACGACACGAGCTGACGACAACCATGCACCACCTGTCACCGATGTCTCGAAAGAAAAGTGTATCTCTACACCGGTCATCGGGATGTCAAGTCTTGGTAAGGTTCTTCGCGTTGCTTCGAATTAAACCACATGCTCCACCGCTTGTGCGGGCCCCCGTCAATTCCTTTGAGTTTCAATCTTGCGATCGTACTCCCCAGGTGGAGTGCTTATTGCGTTAGCTGCGGCACCGAGGGTTCCCCCCCAACACCTAGCACTCATCGTTTACGGCGTGGACTACCAGGGTATCTAATCCTGTTCGCTCCCCACGCTTTCGAGCCTCAGCGTCAGTTTCAGTCCAGTAAGTCGCCTTCGCCACTGGTGTTCTTCCTAATATCTACGCATTTCACCGCTACACTAGGAATTCCACTTACCTCTCCTGTACTCTAGTTTGATAGTTCCAAATGCAATCCTCGAAGTTAAGCTTCGGGCTTTCACATCTGGCTTACCATACCGCCTACGCTCCCTTTACACCCAGTAATTCCGGATAACGCTTGCACCATACGTATTACCGCGGCTGCTGGCACGTATTTAGCCGGTGCTTCTTATTCAGGTACCGTCATTTGTTTCGTCCCTGTTGATAGAAGTTTACGATCCGAGAACCTTCATCCTTCACGCGGCGTTGCTGCATCAGGCTTTCGCCCATTGTGCAATATTCCCCACTGCTGCCTCCCGTAGGAGTTTGGGCCGTGTCTCAGTCCCAATGTGGCCGATCACCCTCTCAGGTCGGCTACTGATCGTTGCCTTGGTGGGCTGTTATCTCACCAACTAGCTAATCAGACGCGGGTCCATCCTATACCGAAGCAAGCTCCTTTTTTCACAAAACCATGCAGTTTCGTGATGACATACGGTATTAGACATCGTTTCCAACGCTTATTCCGTAGTATAGGGCAGGTTACCCACGCGTTACTCACCCGTCCGCCGCTAAAATATTTCAGAGCAAGCTCTTCCATATTTCCGCTCGACTTGCATGTGTTAAGCACGCCGCCAGCGTTCATCCTGAGCCAGGATCAAACTCTTATATTGAAATTTTTGAACCTGTTCGAAAATTTCATGAATATTTTTCAAAGAAAAATATGAATAATACCTTCAAACTTGCTCATTTCAGAAGTTTAATCTGACCAGCATAAATTTCTTTATCTGGCTAGTGATGGTTTTTTCGAAACCAACAAAATCTTTTAATCTTATTTGATATCATATAGATATCGAATT
>JBCQVS010000070.1:0-6133 GCA_047172885.1 Rikenellaceae bacterium
AAAATAGTGGACTTTTCACCGTATCTTGCCTCCATGATTTCTAACAAATCATAAGCTTCCTGAGGCTGCAAGGTGCGGATTAACCACTCATCTAAAATCAGCAAATCCACCTTCGCGTACGATTTCACTGCTTTTTTAAATTCATCACAACTCCGTGCCACCACCAACTCGTCCAATAACTCTGGCATACGAACGTACCGTACTGTTTTGAACTTGCGGCAAGCGGCATTACCTAAGGCGCAGGCTAGATAAGTCTTACCATTACCTGAGGCGCCTTTCAAAATAAGATGATGCCCGTTATCTACATACTGACAGGTGGACAATCGCAGAATCTCTGCTTTATCCAATTTGCGATCTTCGTGGTATTCAATGCCCTCTACTGTAGCAGATGGGACAGAAAAATGGGCATTGCGGATATGACGATTCAATTTATTATTTTGACGATTGATCCATTCAGTATCTACCAACAATCCCACACGTTCTTCAAAACCGAGCGCTTTATAGTCGTCCCCATTGGCGAATTGCGTTTCTAGTTCTTGTGCCATCGCAGATAAATGCATCGATCTTAACAACTCTAATGTTCTCGCTTGCATCATTTAGAACCACCGCCTTTACTGTAATAAGCCGCTCCTCGAGTAATGGCATGACTCTCCTTAGACTTTTCTCTAGGAGGTGTTTTTGTTACTTGCTTGTTCTTTAGAATACTACTAATTAGACGAATATTGGGCGTCGTGGCGTAAGCTAGCACCTGTTCACAGGCATCCTCCAAGCGTTTCGTGCCATATCGCTCCGCCAATTTAGTAAGACTAGCACAGGCTTTGTATCCTTGCTCTGGGACAGTACCAGTTTGGAGAAAATGTGCTACTGTTTTAGCTGTATTAGTTCCGATTTCTTGTGCCCAAATCGTAAAATCGTCAGCATTGTAGTTCAAATATTTTCGGTGTTGATCTGGCATATGGTTGATATTCACGATTGGTTCTCGCTGCCGGATTGCTTTTCTAGGATGACTTGCCACCCTTCCACCGTGGAGGTAAATTTCGACAATATCTCGTGTCAAGCGAACTTGTACCTGTTCGCCAATAAGATTGAATGGGACTGAATATTTATTTTTACCATCAGAAATGAGATAGTCATTTCCTACAGTGACTTGTTTCCAGACGGCTGGCTCGTAAGAAATTGTTGGAAGTGGAAGGAGAAATTCTTTTTCTTCGTTCATGAAAGCGCTGTGCCGACTTCCTTCTCGTTTTTGAAAAGGACGTTCATTTAGGTCATTCAATTTTTCATATAATGCGGATTGAACTTCCTGTAATGTGAAGAATTTCTGGTTGCGTAGTGCAGCTGTAATCCACGTGGTGACATACTTGACTGATCCTTCTACTGCACCTTTATCTTGTGGTTTTCGCACACGCGCAGGTACAATGGCGGTGTTATAATGCTGAGCTAATTCTTGATAACTTGTGTTCAAAGCAATTTCATAACGAGTATTTTTAATAACACCCGTTTTCAAATTATCGGGAATTAAAAGTCGCGTGGCACCACCGAAATAGAGGTAGGCATGGGCATGGCACAAAAGCCAATTCTCGCTTTTCATGTCAGCGCATGCCTCTGCAAAGATATAGCCACTGCAGGGCAGAATGGCAACAAAGACATAAGCTGCTGATTCTGTTCCTGTCACTGAATCAAAATAAGGAATGGTAGTACCCGCCCAATCTACTTGCATGGCTTCTCCGGGTTTGTGAGTAATGCGCATGGTAGCCTTGTCACACGTGCCCAACGACGATATTTTTCACAGAATTGTGTGTACATGTAAGGCGTTGTTTTTGCAGCATGACAACTGGTACAATACTCATTCCAGAGCAGTGTCAATGTCACTCCAGACCGTGCCAATTCTCTGTGAATGTAGGGAAAGTCAGGCGGTGTGAAACCACTTACCTGCATACGATCTGGATAGAGTATTTTCATTAACTCTATATTGGTGACGTCATCCTCCAAAGGCCATGCAATGTTGTGCAAGCTCGCCAATTCCAATACCGATTTCACAGTGTGGTGTGAACTTCTTGCTGTGGATGCCAACTGCCTCAAGCTGTACCCCTGCGCTGACAGTCGCAAAATTTCTCGATAATCTACCAAATGAACCACTCCTAAATAATTTAGTCACACAATGTGTGCTAACATTATTATACAACTTAGAATACCGTGGCTCAAGCTGTGAAACCGTGGCTATTTTTGCGTGACAGCGTGGCTAAATTTCCGTGCACATGTGGCTAACGGGACGAAATTTACACGCCCAGCATGGGCGATAACTTGGTGGTGAAAGTTGGAATGTCAACATTTTTTTGGACAAATTTTATAAGGTCAATGCACGATATTCGACTGGTGTTCTATAATCCAAAGAGCCCTGTAAACGTATGTTGTTGAACCAATGCACATAGTCTGCAAGTTCCAACCTCAACTGCTCCAAATTGGCGAAATTTCGTCCTCGAACAAATTCTGTTTTAAACATCTTAAAATTAGCTTCTGCAACTGCATTGTCATAGGGGCATCCCTTCATACTAAGGGAGCGCTTAATTTGAAACACATCTAGCATTTCATCAATGAGATAGTTTTTAAATTCACTACCTCGATCGGTATGGAACAACTCGATTTCAGATAGATTCCCTTTAATTGTTGCAAAAGCATCATATACCAACTGAGCACTTTTATGAATCCCTGCACTAAATCCAACGATCTCTCGGTTGAATAAATCAATTAAAATGCAAACGTAATGCCATGTATAGTTCACTCGAACATACGTCAAATCTCCAACGATTACTGCGTTGGGTGGTTGATTGCTAAACTGGCGATCCAATTCGTTTACCACAGCAGACTCATTGCATTGTTGCTTTTGTGGTTTGAACTTTGCAACGGTATAGACCGAAATTAGCCCTAAACGTTTCATAATGCGGCAAATTCTGCGTCTGGAAACCTGCTTATCTAATTTTTGTAACTCGGACTTGATTTTGCGACTACCGTAAATCTCTTTGCTTTCACAAAAAATTCGTTTAATTTCTTGCTCTAATGGAGTATCATCTTTCTTGGACGACGCCTCGTAATAGTAGGTACTCCTACTGATTTCAAGGCATTTACACATTGCTGATATAGAGTATTTGTGCCGATTGGCTTTAATTACAATTACTTTCGTCCGAATATCAGCGCCGCTTGCTTTAAAATATCATTTTCCATTTGTAACTGTTGTAGTTCTTTGCGTAGTTTGATCAGTTCAGCTTCTTCTGATGTGCGATTATCTGCTTCTTTGGTCGAACCAGTTTTATTAATTCGTTGAATCCAGCGATTTAATGCCGATGGCGTTAGATCATACTCACGGCTAATTTCTGTCTTGGATTTTCCACTGTTATACAGTCGTACCATTTGTTGTTTAAAGTCTTCTGTAAATTCTCGTCGTTCTCTTCTTTTGGTCATGTCTATTCTCCTTTTTTCTTCTTTCTCTTTATTATACCACGACCTTATCTTTTCTGTCTATTTAAGTATAGCCATTCCAACTTCCATTTCAACAAACATATGGTACACTGATTGCATCGGAATAATGTAGCAAAGGGTGTTTCTATGGATGGTAAGTGCGAGCACAAATATTTTGTGCGGTTGATCTTGATTTTTATTGCAATTTTAGCATTGATGATCTACTGGAAATCGTTATTTCTTGCGGATTTACTTGATACAGACGCTACTGTCCGCTGTGTTTATGCAGAACTTGGCGTAACAGATGGCAATGCGTACATCGACGACTCTGGCGTGATCATCTTGACGGCGGAGGAATACGCGGATCTAGCCGACCTTTTCAGCGAATACAGCTATCATAGAACGTTTCAAACTCCTTTTTCAGATGGGTCGCTAGGTGAGTTGGGAGATGGAATTTTACAGGTTTATGTCTACCAGGAAGATCAGTTGCTGAACAGTTTAATCATTTCTAGCATGAACAAGATTTCGGTAAACGAGAAGGTTTATGGACTATCGAACGCGGTCGAGTTGATCGAAGAAGTCAACCAAATCTTGCAGGGTTAAATCCAATGGAATTGAGGTTTCGCGGAACATTTTGACAAAAGCACGTGCTACGGGTACCGTTCTTGCTCGATGATTATTTCCAATTTCTAGATATTACTGTAAAACAATGGAAATATGTTATAATTTTTGTGCAATATGCTGTATATTTTTGGAAAACTTCTCTCTACCCGAACTGCAAATATTGTAATTCCTCTTGAATTTATGTTTATAATATGCTATAATTTCACAAATTAGACATATTTCTTAACGAAACGAAAGAGGCTTTTTATGAAATTATCGCGTGTATCCTTCCTAGTATCCGTCATGTTTGTGCTCGCCTTGTTGCTTTCTGCGTTATCCTGTTTTTCTGTCGTTGCGACCGAAACGGAATCGACTTGGGCTGATGTTGCGGCCGATTCTGCAAATGCGATTGTGGCGGTGGACAACACTTACACCATCACAACAGCAGAGCAACTGGCATGGATTGCGGGGCAGGTCAACACGGGTGTTAGTTTTTCAGGCATGACCGTCCTTCTTGCAAATAATATTGAGCTTACAACTGCGAACGTCAGCACTATCTGTAATTGGGTGCCGATTGGGAGCAGTTCTTTTTCTTTTTCAGGCACTTTTGATGGACAAAATCACACCATCAGCGGACTACATATCAATACGGATGCTACTCATCAAGGGCTATTTGGGGTATTGGGCGAATATGCTGTGGTGCAAAATGTTGGTGTGATCAATACGACGATCACCGCTGGCAGTTATGTCGGTGCGATTGCGGGATCTATGGCTGCCACAGGTACCATCAAAAACGTCTACAGCGATGCAACCATTGTCGCGACGGGGCTCGAGGTGTATGCAGGTGGTTTGGTTGGTATGAGTGGCGGTACGGCCAGCTATCCGTCCTATATCCAAAATAGTTATTTTACAGGGTCGGTGGATGCTACTGCGCAGGCAACGACGGTTTATGTCGGTGGGATTGCGGGGCAAAGTACCGCTTATATCCAAAATTGCTACAATGCAGGCACAATTTCCTGCTCTGGGGGTGCTACGACTGCACTGATGGGTGGCATTGTCGGCAATCGAAACAACTCGAATATCGCGGTTTCCGACTGCTATTTTCTTGATACAAGTTGTCAATATGGCATCGGCAACGAACCGTCGAGCACGATGACAACGGCATTGACCGAAACAGAGATGACCGATGGCACCTTACTTGAAAAGCTGAATACATGGGTGAATAGCCAATCTGCGGGTGGTTTTACCACTTGGCTCGACGGCGGTTTGCCGTGTTTTACCATTGCGACGGTGCACAGCCATAGCTGGGATTGCGTCAATACGGGCAGTTGTTTGACCTACAGCTGCGATTGTGGTGACACTAAATCGATCAGCATCACCGCGGTGGATGGGGTTTACACAGGCGAACCTGTGACAGCAACGGTCACGACTGACAATTGGACGGACGACCTGACGATCGTTTACAGCAAAACGGACGATGCAGATTTCACGGGCATGCCGATCGATGCGGGGAGCTATACCGCGCGCGTCACAGTGGACGATCAAACCATTTCTGCTAGCTATAGCGTCGCTAAGGCGAAGGTCACCCTGACGCCGACCGCAGGGTCGAGCTATTACGGCGAGGCGATTGACCTGACGGACATCACGGTAACTTGCGCGATCACACCGCCTGCCATCACAGGCAGTTTGGCATTGACGGACAGTGCGACCGCGGTTGGCGATTATACCATTGGACTGGGGACGATTGCGCTGGCGGACAGTGACAATTTCGAGCTGGTGTTCACTGAGGATGTCAGTTATCAGATTTTGGCTTATCAGCCTGACGCAGTGGTGACGGCAAACGATGCTTGGCAGAACGCGGACAGCATCACGCTCACACCGCCTGACGGCTTTTCCATCAGTGCGAATGGGATTGCTTATGCCGATTCTCTTACTACTTTGGCGCGCAGTACGGCGACAGGAACCGTGACTTATTACCTCAAAAACGTCAGCACAGGCGCGATTTCAGTGGCGCAAAATTACAGTTATAAAAATGATCAGATCGCCCCAACAGGGAGCATTTCTGTGTCGGATC
>JBCQVS010000071.1:0-5592 GCA_047172885.1 Rikenellaceae bacterium
TATTACAAAATACTTGATAGATACGACTCGAGATATAAGAACTTGAATATCTTTGGGGATTTTTGGTATTACATTCTAACAATCTAATTTATAGTGAGTTAGGTTGCCTCATGTGCCTAATTGTGGCAATCTGATTTCAGACAAAGCTAGCTGCTTTATCAACATAAAATAGAAACAACATACAACCCCAATTCACTATGACACAACGAAACATCACGAGATACACCTACGAGACCACCTCCTTTCAAGGCTGGAGACTGAGCATCTGCCGTCGCTGGAACCAATTCACCAAATACTTTTCTGACCGCCAATACGGCAGTGAGGAAGAAGCCTTCAAAGCAGCACTTGAAATGCGCGACCGCATCTTCAGCGAACTGCAACGCCACCCCGAAGACCCCCGAGCCGTCTTCGAACAATTCAAAAACGGCCTGAGCGAAGCCGCCGACATGACAGCCGAAGCCGTCAGCACCCCACAAGCACCCGAGCAGGTGCCCGCCCACAACAACTGAGATAGCACAGCAACCCATGGTAAGAAGCGCGAGATTCATTGAAATCTCGCGCTTTAATCGTATGCGCAGCTGAGCAAAGATTTGTTAGTTGAGGATGATTTAATCGATATACTGCTTTTTTAGCACTTGCCATACGCTATAACATCATCTATACTTCTATTAAGCTATTTGGCTATAAAATGACTAAATAGGAGGCATCGATGATACCATGAGAACATTTGACTTTGAAACACGCTGGCAGGCCTTGCTGACACCGGCTATTGTATCGCTCTTGACCCAATTGCGGGAGTACAAAGGGCGGCAAGGTCTGTTTGCGGAGCAGCAGGCGGAGACGCTTAGTGGCTTGCTGGCTGTTGCTAAAATTCAGAGTACGGATGCTTCTAACAAAATTGAAGGCATCTCCACCTCCGATGAACGCCTTAAGCTGCTGGCGATGGATAAAACCAAGCCTAAGACTCGTGATGAGTCCGAGATTGCAGGTTACCGTGATGTCCTGAATACGATTCATGACAACCACGACTATATCCCCATTAGGAGTAGTTTTATCCTACAGCTGCATAAGGATTTGTACAAATACAGCGGCTTTGACCGTGGTGGGAGCTATAAAAGTGCCGATAACATCATCTCTGAACAACTCAGCGATGGCACCCAGCGTGCCCGCTTTATCCCACTCCCTGCTTGGGAGACCCCTGAGGCTGTAGATGCACTTTGCAAGGCGTACCATGACTGCCTCCACCGCTCCCAGTGTGATGAGCTGCTGCTCATCCCCATGTTTATCCTCGACTTTCTCTGCATCCACCCCTTCAACGATGGCAATGGGCGCATGAGCAGGCTGCTCACCCTGCTGCTGCTTTACCGCGCCAAATACACCGTTGGCAAATATATCAGCATTGAGCGCATTATCGAGCGTAGCAAGCAAACGTATTACGAAACGCTGCAAGCCAGCTCCTACGAGTGGCACGAGGGTAAGAACGATGATGCCCCCTTCGTGCAGTACTTCCTTGGGGTCTTGCTTGCTGCCTGCCGAGAGTTTGATGAGCGTATTGCCGTCCTTTGCAATAAAAATGATTCAAAGCCCAAGCGAGTAGCGAAATTTATTCAGTCAACCTGGGGTGAAGTCAGCAAGCAAGATATCTTGCTACATTGTTCAGATATCAGCCAAACAACCGTGCAGCGCAGCTTGCGTGAGCTACTTGCCAGTGGTCGTATCATCAAAATTGGGGACAAACGCTACACCAAATATCGCTGGAACCACGAGGCTGAGCCGCCTGTGAAGTCGGATTGATGAGCAGCTATAGGCCCCGAGTTGCATATGAAGGTAAGCCAAAACTCATCACGCCTAATTTTTGAACGGGATTTTGATGAGAAATGGAAGCTTTTGAGCTGAAGATGCTAAGCATCTGAAGCGAAAATGCGACATTTATCGCAAAATGACGTCAAAAATGGGGCAGTTAGCGGTGCTTTCTGAGTTACCATCATTTTAAAACGAATTTTGCAAGGTCCCCTTAAAGTCAATTATCTTATTTATAATAACATAATGTTTAGCTTTAACAAGCTTTATTGCGCTGATTCAGAGGGTTTAAGTTAACCTAAGTAAGGTGCTAATTGCTTAGAAATAGCTCGAATCACAGGAACGCAAACGCTATTGCCGAACTGCTTGTATGCTTGGACATCACTGACGACGATTTTGTAGCTTTCGGGGAAGCCTTGTAGCCTAGCTGCTTCACGTGGGGTTATTTTGCGGGGATTCTTGTGCTCGCCTTGGTCGATAAGGATTTCTGAACCATCTTTGTAGTAGCGTGCAGAGATAGTGTTGGTGTAAGCAGAATCGTGGTTAAACAGGCTGTAGCCGAAGCCGTTGCCTTTGTTGATGTGTTCTGCTTTTCTGCGTTGATGACCTTCCCAGAGCTTGTCGGAGATGGTATATTTAGCATCGACTTTTGATTCTAGTATGTCTCCGACTCGTGTTTCTTGGTAAGTTGGTGTTGGGAACTCGAAATGGTTTTCATCTCTGAGCGCGATAATGTAGATGCGCTCGCGATTTTGAGGGGCTCCAAAATCTTTTGCTGCTAGAATGTTGTAGAAGACATGATAGCCGAGCTCTTCCAATGCGCTTTTCATGACATTGAAGGTTTTGCCCTTATCATGCGATTTTAGCCTCTTGACGTTTTCTAGAAGAACGACCTTGGGTTGGTGATGCTTGATGATATTGGCGATGTAGAAGAATAAGGTTCCTCTAGTGTCTTGAAAGCCTTTTTGTAGGCCTGCTTGAGAAAAGGGCTGGCAGGGGAACCCTGCCAGCAGCAAATCAAAGGGAGGGATGAAGGCGGGATCTATCTCGGTGATATCTCCGCAAGGCTTTTCTCCATAGTTCGCTTCGTAGGTCTGCTTGGCGAATTTATCAATCTCGGAGGAAAAGACGCATTTCCCGCCAAGTTCGTCAAAAGGTAAGCGGATTCCTCCGATACCTGCAAATAAATCAATGAATGTGAAGCTCATTATGCGTTCCAGTATTTTAAAATTTCAGGGATTTCGTTGAAGAAATAGTCTTCGAAGCTGACGACGTTTCTTTTCTTCTGTAAAGATTCTTGCTCTTTTACATCTTTGGAAACAACTAAAATCACGTTGTGATTAGCCATTTGTTCCACCTTGCTTAACGTGATATCTTTATCGACAGTTAAAAGGTAGATGCTGGGTAAACCTGCACGGTTGAGCTCTTCAATCACTTCTTGCCATCTTTCGCGCAAGGTTGTTTTCATTGTGCCGATGATGACTTTATCTCGGCGTTGTTCGAATGCTTCGAGGCTTGGGAGTAGTGAGTCTACAATTTTACCCAATTTTTTTGATTTGAAATTGTTGTTCCCAATGCTTGCTTGTGACTCATAAGGGAATTCAAAGACTTCATATAAGCCGTAGATAATCCCTTCGAATACTTTACCAGCGCGAGAACGCCTAGATTGGGTATTGCTTAACGAGAGTCGGTATATATAGGGGTAAATGTGCCCTGCGTAATCTCCAAAGAAATCTTTTAGCTTATCCTTGATGTCTTTGTCGCTTTGGTTAAAGATTTCATACAGTTTGTTGAACTTTTTGCTGGGTACTTTAAACTTATCAGCGATATGTTTTAAGATATGCGAATTCATTTTAGTTTCAGCCAGTAAGAAGCTATGGTAGGCTTCTTCTCTCAAAATGGCAATGACTTTAGAGACTTCTTTGCAATCTTTTAAATCAGACATCAGCTGAGCATTATCTTTGAGAACTTGCTTTACCGTTTCTTGAGGGGAAGGTATAAATAGCTTCCTTTCACCTTGGATGAATTTGTCAAAATCTTCTCGTTCCTCAGCAGGAATTTCTGTAAGATAGGTCATTGATTGCATACCCTCATTGTACCTTATTATTGATGTTAAAAAAACAAAAAAATGGCATGATGTGATGGTGCATCAATATTGATGCACCCAGACAATCTCAGTTCGAGCCTTGTAGGTCTTAGAGTTGATTGTTTATTTAGCCTTTATGGAGGTAGTAGATGTTTATCTAGATGTGTGCTTAGGGGGCTCTTGCAATGATTTGGTGTCATGCAGCAGATATGGCTGATTCTTAGGCGATTATGCGTAAATTCTGCACTGTGTGCGGAATTTAGCTGTAAGGGGTTGAGCTTCTGGAGTTTCTGCTGCATGGCACCGTTATGGGATTGCTTTGGTGACTTTATCTTACTGGTAGTTAGGTTTTTAGCTTGACTGGGGCTTGCGTTGTTTGTTTTCGTTTTCTAGGGCCATGGCTGGGGGGTAGGCGAAGGGGCTGAACTGGCTGGGGTGATCGCTCCAGTAAATGGCGAATTCTTTGATGTATTGTGCGTAGCTGTGGCTGAATTGCGCGAGTAGCTCGGGGCTGTTGGTGTGCTGGAATCTTAGTTTGCGGTTGTTGATGATGCGTCGCTTGAAGAGGTAGTACCATGTCTCTGCTGGGTTGATGTAAGATCCGGCTTCTGTGATTTTTGTTTCTATTTGGTTGCAGTAGAGCTCGGGCTCGGTGTCGTTGCGGAAGATGCTGTAGCAGATGTCGAAGCGGGGTAAGTCTCGGATGTGCCTGCCGAGTTTTGCGAGCATGTCTGCGCAGATGTCGTCTTCTGCGTGTAGGATGATGATGAATCGCCCTTTGGCTTGCTCTACGCAGTTGTTGAGTAGCTCGCCTATGCTCTCGTGCTGGCTGTCGAGGTAGGGCTTGATGCGTGTGTCGCGTTCGGCAAAGAGCTCTAGTTCGTATTGGCAGTCGGCGTTGTCGGTGTCGAATCCGTAGATGGCTTCCCAACTGGGGTTTTCTTGGTAGAGTATGGATAGGATCCCTGCAAGATTGCTGACGGTGTTTTCAAAGATGGGTATGATGATGCTGAATAGTGGTCGCTTGTTCATGGTTCTACATGATGCTAGCGTATTCATCATACTCATTAGACATGGGTGTGAATTAATTAATTTAAACTTAGTTATTTATATCTGTGCGCATGTTGCTTTTTGGTCTCGCAAGCAAAACCTATTGGACTTGGTTTGTATTAATTCTCAATACTTAGACGTTTTGAATTGACTTGAGTATGATGAACACCATGTCAGATGAATATTATCTTGCTCGGGCGATGTTGAGGGGTTCAGGGATGTCTCTTGTGGATGCTGCGCGTGTTGTGCGGCAGATTTTGGATTTTAGGCCGAGGGGCTCGGGGGCTGTGGTGTTTTGTTGCAAGGTTGTTCAGGCGGGGCTGGCGCAGCGGCATTTGAAGGAGATGAGTTTGGAGGAGGGGTTTGCGCTGTATGTGGCGGGTAAGTCGCATTTGAGGGCGGCTTCGTTGCATGATATTTGTTACCTTTGGCGGCGGCTGGCGCGGGTGTGTCCGCGTTTGGCGGGGGCTCAGTTTGCGGAGATTTCTTTAGCGGATTGTGAGCGTTGGTTGGGGGAGTGTTTTTCGACAGCTAGCCAGTTTAATAAGGGGCGTACGATGTTGCATGGGCTCTTTGAGTTCGCGATGAGGCGCGAGTGGTGCGATCGTAATGTGATTAAGTTGGTGCCGCGTAAGCGGGTTGTGGAGGAGGAGATT
>JBCQVS010000072.1:0-5306 GCA_047172885.1 Rikenellaceae bacterium
GCGGTGTGTCGTTTTCTCATTTGTCCCTGTTGTTATGACACAAAAATACGAATTATTTCTATCTTAACTTGCTGTCCTAATTTGGGGTAGTATTATATTTTTTGTGCAAATAATAACCATTATAAATATGAGAAAAATAATAGTAACTCTAGCTCTACTTCTTTTTTACCTCTCGACTCTCGCCCAAAATAGAGATGTCATTGATATATATTTCGATCAGGGAAGTAGCACAATTGAAAAAAGCCTCACTGGCAATAAGGAGATGTTGGATCGCCTAGAGAGCACCTTAAAAGGCTTAACTTCAGAGAGTTCAGCCACAATCACCAAAATCGATATCAATAGCTACACCTCACCCGAGGGAGCCTCAGAGCTTAACGACACACTCTCGGAGCAACGCGCCCAAGCTATCTGCGACTACATCGAGAGCCTAAATCTCGATATCCCAACCTCATCTATTGTGGTACGCAACAAGACCACAAAAGCATGGGAGGAGCTTCGACGGATAGTCTCAGAGTCCGAGATGGCCGACCGAGAGCAGATCATAAAGATTATAGACGAAATCCCCGAAGAGAAGTGGGCAAAAACTCCCAACAGTAGATGGTTGGAGCTGGTCGATAGCCGCAACAAGCATCTAATGGAGCTAAACCAGGGCACTCCATATAGATATATGTTGGAGAACATCTACCCCTCTTTAAGGCGAAGCAGCGTTACAACCTATTACACCAAAAGCGAAGTCGAAATCGAGGTCACAGAGCAGGTTGAGCCCAAAGTCGAAGTTCAGATCGAGCCAAAGGAGCAGGCTGCCGAGGAGCAAGAAAAAGTAGAGGTTGCACCAGTGGCATTAGAGCCATCAGCGCCAATCACCCAAAAGACTTCAGAGCCCAAGAGACCCCTCCAATTTGCACTCAAGACCAACCTACTCTACGATGTTGCCACAATGCTCAACATCGAGCTCGAAGCACCAATCGGCGAGCGATGGAGCCTCTCAGGCGAGTGGATCGTCCCATGGTGGACAAGCTGTAACGATAACTCCAACAAGAGCAGCAATCGCAACACCCTACAACTCTTACAAGGCAACATAGAGGCTAAATATTGGTTTGGAGACCGCACAAATCGCCCAATTATGACTGGCTGGTTCGCTGGCCTATATGGCGGCGCTGGCAAGTACGACCTGGAACACAAAGCCGAAGGGTATCAAGGAGAATTCTTCGCAGCGGGCCTTAGCGGAGGTTATGCTCACACGATCAACAAAAGCGGCAACCTAAGAATGGAGTACTCGTTAGGAGTTGGTTATATGCAGACCGATTACAGATACTATACCGAGCACATTGGAATTGACGATAAGTGGCACACAGTACGTGAGCACAACGGACAATATAGTTGGATCGGACCGACAAAAGCCAAAATTTCATTAGTGTGGATGTTGAATAAACAACGTAAATAAGCAGAAAAGATGAAAACAATTATAACTAAGATCTCGCTGATCCTCTCTGCGATAGCCCTTTTTAGTATTTCATGTAGCCGCAAGCCTCTCCATGATGATTGCCTTTGCAACAGCACCCTCTCGGTGCCAGTGAGTATAGATTGGAGCATAAGCGGAGTAGAGCCCAAAAATGTAACGATCCTCTTTTACGACTCCTTCGATGGGGGGTTAGCCTCGGAACATATCTTCGAGCATAATTCCGAAGAGATCCAATCATACGCCTCGCTTGCTGCAGGAAGCTACACAGCCGTGATTTTCAACGAGCTTCGCGACCAGATAGACCATGTATCGTGTCTTGACCACCAAAACATCACAACCCTTAAGTTCAAGAGCTGTGAGAGTGATCCACTACGTTCGCGCTCCGAGACTCGCAACTACATCAAAGAGCCAGGGGATTTTGCCATCGCCACAATCGAGAATATCGTTGTCACAAACGAGATGATCTTTGAGCGGGCCACAACAGAGTCGGCAGATACAGTGCAATCACTTCTCGAGGTCACCCCTCTAAGAAAGAGCACAACGATAAATATCGAGGCGCACATTAAGAATATCTACTATGCTCGTATGCCCGCCTTGGTTGACCTTGTCAATATCGCGGATGGCTACTACGTTCATGGCGATAAGAATAGCGATACTCCAGCGACCTTGCAGTTCACCATGAATAATAGAGCCTACGACTCAGACTCTTACTACGATGGCACGATTTCGACCTCGGTGACCACCTTCGGTACGCTCTCGGATCGCAGTTCAACCTCGGGACACAATGAGTCGACCCCAATCCTTGTCGATATGCTCTTTAAGATGATCGATACCGACCAGAGCGAAGAGAGCCTTCAGGCAGATGCCACTAGCCATATCACTCACGAGCAGCAACAAGATGGCTCGATGCTCATTAACATCGTCCTATCGCTAGGCCAAGGACTCCCAGCGGTTGAGCCTGAGGGTTCTGGAGGAGATTCTGGCTTCGATGCCGAGGTTGAGGATTGGGAAGATGTATATATCCCTCTTAAACAGTAAAAATAGACAATTTTTATATAAATAACTTAAAATCAATATTTATGAAACGATTATTTCTTTCAGCGGTAGTGCTCGCAATGGTTGCTAGCTGCTCAAAAAGTGAGGTCTATGAGACTCCTAAGGCAAACCAGATCGGATTCTCGGCTCTTAACGATCGTGTGACCACGAAGGCTGCCAACGATAATAATAGCTCGCTAAGGATCTTTGCCGCAAAGGATGGGGCAACAAACGCTTGGTATATAGCTGATTATATCGCCTATGGAGCTAGCACATCGGCCTTGGCGCCTGCTGGTGGCCCATACTATTGGCCAACGGACGATAGCTCGATGAGCTTCTTCGCCTATGCGCCTTATGAGCCGTCGAAGGGCAATGTCACTGAGAGCGATGTCTCGTATAGCAAAGTAGCCCTTAAGTATACTGTTCCAGCTGGTGCTCAGGAGGATTTCACTGTCGCTAAGCCTCAGACGATCGAGTCGTCGGATTATGAGAAAACTGGCTACGTAGTAGATCTCGTTTTCAAACATATGCTATCGAAGGTGACCGTTAAGGTAGATCTATCGGAGAGCTTTGGCAAAAACCACTATATCTCGGATGGCTCTGCAAAGATCGAGACCGATACCCCTTTCACCGCAACGATCACAGCGCTTAAGAACACTATCACGGTGGATGCTACAAGCTCTCCAGTAGCCATTGCGGCCGAGAATGCTTCAGATAAGCTAGAGTACGCTGATAAAACGTCGTACTACATCGCTCCTCAAGATTTCAAGGGATGTTCTCTAAAAATCAAGGGGGTTACCATTCGCGACAGAGCGACCGATTCTGAGCTCTTTAGCGGCGATCTTGATATGATTACCTTCGATGGCTCGGAGCTAAAGACGTCTGCCGCTGCATTCCAATCGGGCAAGCACTATATCTTTACTGTCACCATTGATGCTGCTTCGGCTGATCTAACTGAGATTAAATTCACGGCTACTAGCGATGTTAATTGGGGTGATAGTGATATTGAAATAGGCAAATAACCATTCAAACCTTCAAATTTCAAATTTCTAACCCGGGCTATAAGAGCCTGACCGCTCTTATAGTCGCTCTTGGCTCACCGATGAGTCATAAAAAGCAAAATTAAAAGTTTAAATTATGCTAAAGAGAATCTATACACTAATATTATTTTCGCTCTTTGCCGCTAGTTGCAACAAGGGTGAACCTATGCACGAGAGTCTCGAGAGTGAGACCCCGATATCATTCTACTCTGGAGAGCTCACAGCTTCGTGGGATACGAGAGGCTATGCCACCGACAAGATGAGCGATGTGGAGTCAATAATGGTCTACGCCTTTTTGAGCGATCCAGACCAAGCTACTTCGTGCTATATCGAGAATAAAGCGGCCACAAGAGTGGGCGAGACATGGAGCTTCACCCCAGAGTATTACTACCCTCTCAACCATTCGCTAGACTTTTTGGCATATACACCAATAGCAGCCCCCTCGGCGAGCAAAAACAGCAACAATGGCCTTAGCCACACGCTCGATTTCAAAAACAAGGCGATCACAATTCGCTACAATATGCCCACCGATGGACGCAACCAGCCTGATTTGATGTTGGCAACGCCTGTGGCGGGACTCAACCAAGATAAGCAGCTCGAGATGCTCTCATTCTCTCACGCCTTGTGCCAATTATCGCTAAGCGCAAGGGTGAGCTCAGCGACTCAACAGAATCGCTATGTGATCACTCGCTTTACCATGCACAACATCACCATCGGTGCGGAATTAACTTACAGCATCGAGGGTGGCGTAGGTCAATGGAGCGAGACGAGCAATGGAGATTATATCACCTCGGCAATGCTACCCGATCCTTCGATCCAGGGCGAGGAGCAGGTGAAGTTGACCGACTCTTTCAAAAGCATAATGAGCAACGGTCACACTCTCTTTATGATTCCTCAAGCAATCGAACAGAGCGATAAGCAGAACTCTCCTACGATCCAGATCACCATTTACGACACGCAGGAGGATTCGGAGCTTACCTATCGCACCGACAGGCTCGATCTCCCATCGCTAGATGGTAAGGGGTGGAAAGCTGGTCAACACATCAACCTCCAATTCACCTTCGATGTCGACAGCGAAGATGTGGTGATTCCGATGAGCCTCGATGCCAAGCTACTTGATTGGATTGAGCAAGATATCGACGAAGAAGTGGATGCAAATATCTACTCATATCTCGACAAGAGCAGCGTGGATGAGGGTGAAGGAGAACTCACACTCTACACCAATGGAGAGGTGAAGTCGATCTGGGCAGATGGGGCAGTTATCGCCTCTGCGGTGCTAGGCGCAGCAGATAGCAGCGGCAACTATCCGATAACTTTCACCACCGCAGAGAGTGGCGTAGGCTCGATTAGCGTGGTGATCGAAAATTCGAGAGAGACAACCATAACAAAAACGTTTAAGATCACCGTAAAGTAATTTTAGAGATATGAAACCCACATGACCTACAGTCACCCAGAATGATGAAAATATCCGATAAGATATTATCTTTGTGTATTCACACACACATTATTATCTATGGGGTCAATATCATTCGATCAAGTAGTGTCCAAGGGATGCGGGCTTGACATTCACAAGAAACTAATTGTCGCAACAATTGCAGGCGACACTATTCGCAAGCAAACCAAAGAGTTTGGAGCGACAACACGTTCATTGACAGAATTAAGAGATTGGTTATTGGAGCATGGCGTTACCCATGTTGCAATGGAGAGTACGGGAGTCTATTGGAAACCTGTCTACAACATTCTAGAGCCATCAGGGATGACAGTCTGGA
>JBCQVS010000073.1:0-4934 GCA_047172885.1 Rikenellaceae bacterium
ATATACGACTTCGGAGTATATCGCCCCTATTTCCAAATAGGGCGAGGATTTTGTGTACAACGCAAAATGTTCCGTGTAGCACGAAACACACCTCGCCTTACACCTTAATGTGTAAGAGATCCGCTCCAAAAGCGGATAACATTCTTATCGTCGAGAACCAAGCATTCCAGTGATCAATTCGGGTGCAAAGTTAGAGAGATATTTCCATATAAAAGGCGGTCGCAACTCCGCCACACACTGCCACAGACCGCCTATGAGCGCCAAGGTATTTGACTCTGGATTTTTTGTCCTTTATTTGCCGTTGCAACGTCACAACAGCACAACAGCACAACAGTCCGACAGCACAACAGTCCGACAGTGCAACAACACAATGTCGCGACATAGTGTGCGACCAACATTGTGACAATATGACAGTGTGACCAACAATGCAACCACACAATGTCGCAACAGAATATTTAACTAAAAAAGGTTTATGGGAAAAACAAAACACATTGCTTTCTCCACACAAAAGGGAGGAGCAGGCAAGACAACATTAACGGTGCTTTTAGCAAGTTACCTACACTATGTAAAGGGCTACAATGTAGCGATCCTTGATTGTGATTATCCGCAGCATAGTATTACTGAGATGAGAAAAAGGGATGTAGATAAGATCAAAACTGTAGATCACTACCGATCATTAGCATATAAACAATTTGCAGTGGGTGGCAAAAAGGCTTATCTGGTAGAGGATGCTAAGTTTGATAATGTGTTAGAGAAGGCGGATGATTTGGTGAGTGATAACCCTGAGCTTGATTTTATCTTTTTTGATCTTCCAGGAACAATCAATGCAAGCGGTTTGGTGCGAGTGCTTATGTCGATGGATTATATCTTCACACCTATAACAGCCGATCATGTAGTCTTAGAGAGTTCCTTGAAATTTGCTTCTGTAGTAACCGAAAGAATTGTCACAACCAATGAGACTTATGTTAAAGGTCTTTATATGTTGTGGAATATGGTTGATAAGCGAGAGCGACGTGAGGTCTACGATGCTTGTGAAGCTGCAATCCATACACTTGGGATACCAATAATGGAGACCTATATACCCGATAGTAAGCGATTTAGACGAGAACTATCGGACGTAAATAGAGTAATATTTCGCTCAACTATGTTTCCGATTGATCGTAGACTATTGAAAGCGAGCCATATTGAGGATTTAGCAAATGAATTTATTGAAATAGTAGAAAAATAATGGCAGTAAGAAAAGGAGTACCAGATGATTTTGATGAGCAAGAGTTCATCGCACAATTTAAGTCCCGACCAAAGGTCGCAGCGGTAGTGCCTGAACCATCAGCGCCACAAATAGAGGTAGTATCTGATAATGGTCCACCTAAAACGAGCATATCCAAAGAGGATAAAAAAGAGAGTCGAAGTCGTAAGAGTCGGAAAGATGAATACCTATCAACATTTTTTGAGTTGAAAGATAACCTATCTCCACGCTTAGGAAAAACTATAACTATCCGTCCTGATTACCATAAGAAGATTCAGCAGATTGTAAATGTTATAGCAGATGAAGAGATAACTATTTTCAACTATTTAGACAATGTGCTAACCCACCATTTTGCTATATACGAAAGAGATATAGTTGATCTATATAATAATCGCAGTCCATTTGAACAACCGACCAAATAGATAATTATGATTTTAACCAATATATTGCTATCAATCATTGTAGCATATTGCACCCTGATAAGTATGGGTATTTTGCGAATATATCGCAAGATTACAAAAGAAATAAACACTGAGGAGCCTCTTGTAATATCCAAACCCCCAAAGCCAGAGAGTAGAGGCAAAAAGAGCAGAATGGAGGAGTACCTATCACTCTTTTTGAATTTCAAAGAAGGGCTTACAAATAGATTTAGTAAAGGCAAAACGATATTTATTAGCCCCGAACATCATAATAAGATTCAACAGATAGTAAGTGTTGTAGCAGGTAAGGAGATTACTATAACTAACTATGTGGATAATATTCTCATGCACCACCTAAGTCACTACGAAGCTGAAATCTCGGAGATCTATAATAGTAAAAATCAATTCTCACAAACACACAAAAAATGATCCTAACAAATATTCTACTATCAATTATAGTATTCTATTGCATTGTACTGAGCTTCTATCTATTTTTTCTGCATTTCGACATCTCATTCCAGGTCTCGAAGCGCACTGAAATGGAGCCGCAACCACCGCCGCTACCAAAGCCCAATGTTGAACCACCTCCACCTCCAGATGCCGACTCCTTGATGGGTAAATCGACATGGGAACTCCGCCCAAGAGCGCCAGAGGTTGCCAGCGAACGCCAAGCGAATCAAGGTGAGGTTAAAGATATTACATTTGTCCCCGAGGAGCCCAAAAAGGCATCGGCAAGGCTCATTGGAGAGCAGGTCGACGAGGCTTTTAAGCATAACCAATTCGAGGCAGATTTCGAAGTTGAGACAGCCGTAGTTGAAGAAGCTGTAGTTGAAACGACCGAGGAGCAGGAGTTGACCGAGGCAGGATTTGATCCCAATATGCAAGCATCAGGTTTTGAACTCTCCGAACTGAATAAAGCTAACGAGACTCTATGGAAGCCAAGTAGTTCGGTAAGTGATAAGATCACCGCTGGTGAATTGTTCTACAAGCTCAAAGGTAGCGATATCGCAAAGCAGCTTGAGAGTGCAAACGACCAAATGGGTCGCAAGATTGATGAGGTTATCGCCTTCCACTTGAATAAGCTCCACGAGGAGGAGGTGAAAGATGAATCAGCACCTAATTCGAGCGACGTAGGTAATTTTGATATTGACAACTATTTGTAAACACTATATGAAAATGAAAGAGAATGGCTGACATCCTACTGTCCGCAGGCGCTGCGAGAAGTGCCACCACTAAAATCCATATAAAAATAGTTTCAACCGAGTTGCGAGCGGACTATCCACCCGCTTGCTTCTCAAACCACTAAAATCCATTTATGACAGAAAAAGTAAGAAAAAGCATCTCCTACACCTTGATGGTGTTATCGTTCATCCTTACGGGTACAGTTTCCACTGCCTATGCTCAAGGCAATGGCCTCGCAGGAATCACCGAGGCGACCTCAATGGTGACCTCGTATTTTGATCCCGCGACGAGTCTAATCTACGCTATCGGTGCCGTTGTTGGCTTGATCGGCGGCGTCAAAGTTTATGGCAAGTTTTCGTCAGGCGACCCAGATACATCAAAGACCGCAGCGAGCTGGTTCGGAGCGTGTATATTCCTGATTGTCGCTGCTACTATTCTACGCTCATTCTTCCTCTAATTTATAATTAACAATTCACAATTTATAATTGAAAAGAATGGCAGAGTTTCAAATCAACCGAGGGATCGGCTCTACGGTGGAGTTTCAGGGGCTGAAGGCGCAATACCTATTCATCTTTATAGGTGGGTTGCTAGCACTCTTTATACTCTTTGTGATTCTGTATCTGGTGGGTGTTCCGCAATGGCTCTGTTTCGCCATCATCGGTATCTGCACAACACTGCTTGTGTGGCAAACCTTCTCGCTCAACAAAAAATATGGCGAGCATGGTTTGATGAAGCGACAAGCTAAAGCGTACCACCCCCGATACATCATTAGCCGTAAGAAGATCTCTCGATTATTAACCAAAAATAGTAAGCGATGAGACAAACATTAAAAGCAACAACGCTGGAAAGAAAATTCCCATTGCTCGCCTTTGAGAATGGTTGCATAGTGAGCAAAGATGCCGACATCACAATAGCGTTCAGAGTAACACTTCCCGAACTCTACACAGTGACCTCAGCCGAGTATGAGGCGATCCACTCAACGTGGGTCAAGGCTCTGAAAGTCCTCCCAAATTTTACCATCGTACATAAGCAAGATTGGTATGTCAAGGAGAATTATGCGCCAAAGGTGAGTGGCGAGAATAGTTTTTTGAGCAACGCCTTCGAGCGTCACTTCAATGAACGACCATTCTTAAACCACACCTGCTACCTCTACCTGACGAAAACCACCAAGGAGCGAAGCCGACAGCAGAGCAACTTCTCGACCCTATGCCGAGGACACCTAACCCCAAAGGAGCTTAGAGACAAGGAGGCGGTGACGAGATTCATCGAGGCAGTAGCCCAAGCGGAGAGCATCATCAACGAAAGCGGACTAATCTCATTGGAGCGATTGACCGAGGCGGAAGTGATAGGCACAGACGAGGAGGCTGGTGTGATAGAGAAGTATTTTGCCCTATCGCAGTCCAACACGACAACCCTCCAAGATATGGAGCTATCAGCCGAGGAGATGCGAATAGGAGACAACATCCTATGCCTGCACACCCTCTCCGACACGGAGGATATGCCAAGCCGAGTTGGTACAGATAGACGATACGAAAAGCTATCGACCGACCGAAGTGATTGCAGATTGAGCTTTGCAGCACCGATTGGGTTGTTACTTAGCTGTAACCACATAACCAATCAGTACATCTTCATTGATGATAGTGCCGCAGCTCTGCAACTCTTCGAGAAGAATGCGAGAAATATGCACTCCCTCTCGAAGTACAGCCGATCAAACCAGATCAACAAAGAGTGGATAGAGGAGTACTTGAACGAGGCTCACTCATTGGGCTTGACTTCGGTTCGTGCGCACTGCAACGTAATAGCGTGGGCAGACGAGCGAGAGGAGCTAAAGCAGATCAAGAATGAGGTTGGTTCACAGATCGCCTTGATGGAGTGCAAACCAAGGCACAACACCGTCGATACCCCAACCCTCTATTGGGCAGGCATTGCGGGCAACGCAGGAGATTTCCCCTCTGAGGAGAGCTTCTACACGTTCTTTGAACAGGCTGTATATAACACTCCCCAGAAAAGCGACCATAGTTTAAGTCAAAAATAATTTGTAAATTTGAGACCATTATGGGGACAACACGCAGACAACACAGTGCCGC
>JBCQVS010000074.1:0-4835 GCA_047172885.1 Rikenellaceae bacterium
CCTCCATGTACCTATCCCGAGGCTGCCCCTAAAGGCATTTCGGGGAGTACGAGCTATTTCCCAGCTTGATTAGCCTTTCACCCCTACCCACAACTCATCCAAAAACTTTTCAACGTTAACTGGTTCGGACCTCCAGTGAGTTCTACCTCACCTTCATCCTGGTCATGGGTAGATCGCAAGGTTTCGCGTCTACCACCACTGACTTAAGCGCCCTATTCAGACTCGCTTTCGCTTCGGCTCCAGACATCTATGTCCTTAACCTCGCCAGTGATGAGTAACTCGTAGGCTCATTATGCAAAAGGCACGCGGTCACCACACGAAGTGGCTCCCACCGATTGTAAGCACACGGGTTCAGGGTCTTTTGCACTCCCCTGTTCGGGGTTCTTTTCACCTTTCCCTCACGGTACTGGTCCACTATCGGTCTCTTGGGAGTATTTAGCCTTACGGGGTGGTCCCCGTTGATTCTGACAGGATTTCTCGTGTCCCGCCATACTCAGGATACTGCTAAACTATTAAGATCTTACCTGTACTAGACTATCACTTTCTATGGTTGTTCTTTCCAAAACATTCCAGTTCATTCTTAATAACTACATTGCAGTCCTACAACCCCAACATTGCCGTAACAACATTGGTTTAGGCTGTTTCCATTTCGCTCGCCACTACTTTGGAAATCGATTTTTCTTTCTCCTCCTCCGCCTACTTAGATGTTTCAGTTCAGCGGGTTCGCCCTACCTAATAGGTAGTAATATGTCTCCAACATATTGGGTTGCCCCATTCGGAAATCTGCGGATCAATTCGTTTTTGCCAATCCCCGCAGCTTATCGCAGCTTAACACGTCCTTCATCGCCTCCAAGAGCCTAGGCATCCACCGTGTGCTCTTTATTACTTTCTTATACCTGGTCTTTCTTTTAAAAAAGACCAAAAATATGATTTTATATTTTTACTCGAAGTTTACTCTATAAAGTTATACCATATCGTATAACTCTTTTCTCATCTTAAATATGTCAAAGAACTTTGAATCTTCCGATTCTTTGTGATACATAGCTAATCCAATAACTATGTACCTTTCTGTGGAGAATAAGGGAGTCGAACCCTTGACCCCCTGCGTGCAAGGCAGGTGCTCTAAGCCAACTGAGCTAATCCCCCAGATTGTCTTAGAAAGCTAAGGTAATCCCTATTCTTCCTAATTACACCATCTCTGGTGAATATATTAGTTAAGTTATTTAGCAGCTCAATCCTTTGGAACTCCAGAAAGGAGGTGTTCCAGCCGCACCTTCCGGTACGGCTACCTTGTTACGACTTAGCCCCAGTTATCGGTTTTGCCCTAGGACGCTCCTTGCGGTCACGTACTTCAGGCACCCCCAACTTCCATGGCTTGACGGGCGGTGTGTACAAGGCCCGGGAACGTATTCACCGCATCATGGCTGATATGCGATTACTAGCGAATCCAACTTCATGGAGGCGAGTTTCAGCCTCCAATCCGAACTGAGATCGGCTTTAGAGATTGGCATCCTGTCACCAGGTAGCTACCCTCTGTACCGACCATTGTAACACGTGTGTCGCCCCGGACGTAAGGGCCGTGCTGATTTGACGTCATCCCCACCTTCCTCGCGGTTTACACCGGCAGTCTCGATAGAGTCCCCGACTCTACTCGCTGGCAACTATCGATAGGGGTTGCGCTCGTTATGGGACTTAACCCGACACCTCACGGCACGAGCTGACGACAACCATGCAGCACCTAGTTTCGCGCTCCGAAGAGAAAACCAATTTCTTGGTCGATCGCTAACTTTCAAGCCCGGGTAAGGTTCCTCGCGTATCATCGAATTAAACCACATGTTCCTCCGCTTGTGCGGGCCCCCGTCAATTCCTTTGAGTTTCATTCTTGCGAACGTACTCCCCAGGTGGATAACTTATCGCTTTCGCTTGGTTACAGACTGTGTATCGCCTACAACGAGTTATCATCGTTTACTGCGTGGACTACCAGGGTATCTAATCCTGTTTGATCCCCACGCTTTCGTGCCTCAGTGTCAGTAACGGCTTAGACAGCTGCCTTCGCAATCGGTGTTCTGTGTAATATCTAAGCATTTCACCGCTACACTACACATTCCGCCATCTTCATCCGTACTCTAGTGCCATAGTTTCGGTGGCACGCGGAAAGTTGAGCTTTCCGTTTTCACCACCGACTTATGGTACAACCTACGCACCCTTTAAACCCAATAAATCCGGATAACGCTTGGATCCTCCGTATTACCGCGGCTGCTGGCACGGAGTTAGCCGATCCTTATTCGTAAGATACTTGCAAGCAGGTACGCGTACCTGGTTTTACCCTCTTACAAAAGCAGTTTACAACTCGTAGAGCCGTCATCCTGCACGCGGCATGGCTGGTTCAGAGTTGCCTCCATTGACCAATATTCCTCACTGCTGCCTCCCGTAGGAGTCTGGTCCGTGTCTCAGTACCAGTGTGGGGGGTTAACCTCTCAGTTCCCCTAGACATCGTAGCCATGGTAAGCCGTTACCTTACCATCTAGCTAATGTCACGCATGCCCATCAGTAACCGATAAATCTTTCAATATCAAAAGATGCCTTTCGATATGTTACGGGGTATTAGACCAAATTTCTTCGGATTATCCCCCTGTTACTGGTAGGTTGCATACGCGTTACGCACCCGTCCGCCGGTCGCCATCTAAAGTAGTAAACTACTTTAATGCTGCCCCTCGACTTGCATGTGTTAAGCCTGCCGCTAGCGTTCATCCTGAGCCAGGATCAAACTCTCCATAGTATAAAATTTCTATTTCTTAATTTTCCTGTTCTCAAAGAATTGATTTGTCAATATCTTAAACAGATATTGCGCTGCTATTAAATAACTTAAACTTTTCAATGAACTTAATTACACAACCACAACTCAAGCCTAAACCTTCTTGCGTCGGAGCGTCGTCTCGCTGCCGTTGTTTTCGTTTCGCCTCGTAAAAGTAAACTGCGTTACTCCTTCTTAGCGGTTGCAAAGATACGGACTTTTTATTAACCTCCAAACTTTTTGCAATCTTTTTTTCAAACTATTTTTACAAATATCTCGTAACTCTCTTTACTGTAACCATATGACTATGGAATATATTTTTTCACTAAAATGAGACATATTTGTAAAACATCCTAAATAAAGAAAAGAATATAGCAGAGAGTATAAGCCGGGTCCTGTTCTCCCTATAAAAGGGATCCTTTGTCATTTATCTCGGACTAGTGGTTGCCCACAGCCTCTATCGCAACCTACCCCCCAACTTGGGCGAGTAACCCTCAAGCATTGGTATACATGGTCTTGCAACCCATTAGACGTGCGGCCACATACATCGCTGCACATGCCGGTGGGCTCTTACCCCACCTTTTCACCCTTACCACACGAGGTGGCGGTTGTTCTCTGTCACGCTACTATCCCCTTACGAAGATCTCTCAGTTAGAGAGAATGGCACTCTGTGTTGCCCGGACTTTCCTCTACCTCTAAAAAGAGATAGCGACAAAGCCTCCTTGCTATATCCTAATCTATTATTAGGTGTACAAAGGTAATACTATATATTATAATAGCAAACCTACACTTTGTTTATATAGGAGTCTTTAAGCCCTATAAAGTATAGAATACCATCTAGCCCTATGGTAGAGATAGACTGACTAGCATTGGCCTTGACCTTGGGTTTGGCATGGAATGCAATACCCAGACCAGCGATACTAAGCATAGGCAGATCATTTGCACCATCACCAACGGCGATAGTTTGAGCGATATCTACATTCTCGACTTGTGAGATAAGCCTTAGCAGCTCTGATTTGCGCTTTCCATCGACAATATCACCGATACAGCGACCTGTCAACTTACCATCCTCAATCTCTAGCTCATTGGCATAAACATAGTCGAAGCCATACTTCTGTTTTATATAGTTGCCAAAGTAGGTGAACCCACCCGAAAGGATAGCAGTTTTGAAACCAACCCTCTTCAGCACCGACATAAGCCTATCAAGCCCCTCGGTAAATGGCAAATTCTCGGCCACCTCTTTAAGAACAGACTCATCAAGCCCCTTAAGCATAGCCACACGCTGAGTAAAGCTCTCACAGAAATCGATCTCACCACGCATAGCAGCCTCGGTGATGGCCTTCACCTGCTCCCCAACACCTGCTCTCTCGGCAAGCTCATCAATAACCTCGGTCTCGATAAGGGTAGAATCCATATCGAAGCATATCAGACGACGAGCCCTACGATACACATCATCCTTTTGGAATGAGATATCAATACCCTGCTCTGTTGAAAGCTCCAGGAATGAGGCCTGCATAGCCGCTCTATCGTTTGGAGTGCCACGAACAGATATCTCGATACACGCCTTAGGCGCACGAGTATTCTCATCAAGTGGAATACGACCAGTAAGACGAATGATGGCATCAATATTTAGACCCTGCTGAGATACAACAGTGGTAACGGCTGCAATCTGACGTGCCGTCAACTTACGACCTAGCAGCGTTATGATATAGCGGTTACGTCCCTGAAGGGATACCCACTCATCATACTCTGTCTCGGTGATAGGCTTAAAGCGAATGGTGATATCTAGCTCATAGGCCTTCATCAGAAGATCTTTCATGATATCACCTGCCCTATCGGATGTGGTCTTAAAAAGGATACCCATAGATAGGGTCTGGTGAATATTGGCCTGACCAATATCTAATATAAAGGCATCATATTTGGCAAGGATATCGGTAAGAGCAGATGTGATACCACTCTTATCCTCTCCCGAAATATTGATCTGAATTATCTCGATTGTACCCATAATTATACTATTTAGTTATTCTAGTTCCTCCATACC
>JBCQVS010000075.1:0-4787 GCA_047172885.1 Rikenellaceae bacterium
CTCGTTTGCTGCTGCGTAAACATCCAGCGAAGGGGTTAAAGAGAAATCGGCATGCGTCATTGCGTACTCAATTGTGCGAACTATATCTAGGTAGCTACACTTTTTATCTAAGAATGCAGCAACAGCCACCTCATTAGCGCCATTCATCGTGCAAGCTGCTGTTCCTCGACGCTTTAGAGTGTCGTAGGCGATATCCAAAGCGGGATACTTCGCGCGATCAACCTCCTCGAAAGAAAGCGTAGGGTTATCCAAAAAACTAAACTTCTCGGCTGGACGAACAGCTCGGTGAGGGAACATCAACGCGAGGCTAATTGGCATATGCATATCAGGAGTTCCAAGTTGTGCCTTGATAGCTCCATCTTCAAACTCCACCATTGAGTGAATTATTGCTTGAGGGTGTTGAATTACATCTATCTTCGATGGATCAACTCCAAATAACCAATGCGCCTCGATCACTTCGAAACCTTTGTTCACTAGGGTCGATGAGTCGATGGTAATCTTGGCTCCCATGCTCCATTGCGGATGTTTCAGTGCCTGCTCGACTGTAACATCGGCCAACTCCTCGCGACTTAAGTTGCGGAATGAACCACCGCTGCAAGTTAGGATCATGCGGCGCATAGGTGAGTGTTCTCCTATAAGGCATTGGAAAATTGCAGAGTGCTCGGAGTCGATAGGTAAGATCGGAACATTTTTAGCCTTCGCAAGCCCCATGACGTATTCTCCACCAACAACTAGCGACTCTTTATTGGCCAAGGCGACCTTTTTGCCAGCTTCGATAGCTGCAACCGTTGGGTGCAGACCAGCATATCCAACAAGCGCATTGACAACAACGTCAACGTCACCACTTTGAACAACTTGCGAGAGCGAATCAGCGCCAGTGTAGACCTTGATAGGGTAGTCGCTAAGAGCTTCACTAGTCTGCGCGTAATACTCATGGCAGCTAATCACCACAGCATCGACATCGAACTCAATGGCTTGCTCCACTAGTTTTTGCCATGAGTAGTTTGCCGAAAGTACTCTAACCTCGAAAAGGTCAGGGTTTTCGCGAATAATATCTAATGTTTGGATTCCAATTGAGCCTGTCGATCCAAGGATAGCGATTTTTTGTTTCATAGATTTTCTGCTCCTTATTGCCTAGAAGATAATATAACGTTCTGGGTCAGTGGCCTTGCCATCACTCCACATCTCAAACTCGAATAGCTGTTCAGAAGATGCATCCTCCGACTTGCCGTTATATCCAATAACCTCGTTGCGCTTTACGCTCTGACCTTGACTCACTAGTGATTGAGACATATTCTTGTAGATCGAGATGATATTGCCAGGGTGCGCAATTTGAACAATATTAGCACCGTCGGGACTCCATACAGATAACATAACTACACCATCATCGACAGCCACAATTCTAGACTCCGAAGTTGCTGCAACACGTACTGAGAAGCGACCATCGCGAATGTTAAACCCTTCGGTGATAATTCCCTCAATTGGTGCCGATAGTGAAATCGTTTTGTTGCTGCTGATAGCCTCGGCAGCTGCTGCTAGGCTATATGCTCCATCACCCTCCATTTGAGCTCTAAGAGTAGAGTCTGCTGCATTGCTTGGAGTAAACGAGCGGTTGTAATTTACGCTATCGCTAGTCATGGTTGTGCGAACAACAGGTGTCTTGCCCTCGAGAATCAATCCCACATTTTCGTTATAGATAATCATATCGTTCATCACACGCTCCATAGAGTCGATTTTGATGATATTTTCGATTAGTCGGTCGCGCGAACGGTCAGCAGCAGTGCGATACACGGGCAGTATCTCGAGAATCGAGGTGTAACCTACAAGCAGCAACATTATCAAGAAAAGTGATACAACTAGAGCGATAACCACCAAAAGGCCATTTATTGGCGAGATGTGAGTATACCACTCCTTGCCATTGCTGGAGTTATAGACAGTCACCTTGCGACGACGATTAATCATCCGCCACCAGAGTGATATTCCATTAATTTTATTCATTCTACTGCTGTTATTCTTATCACAAAGTGCAAACTTACACAAAAAAAACTAAATTCTTAGCGGATTTATAAAATTAATTAGTTTTTGATGGTTATTAAATACCTTAGCAAATAGTTGACAGATCTGGTCAAGGAGTTTCGATATTTGATAAAATAGGTCATAATGGTTTGAAATTCACCAAAAAATAGTATCTTTGTGGGCTTTAAAATGAATTAAAACGACTAGAAGAATATATGATACATCCACAATGGAGCTACGGTGCAGTTCTCTACGAAATGAACGTGCGCCAATTAACACCAGAAGGAACACTAAGTGCTGCAAAATCGAAACTCCCATTCTTACGCGATTTGGGCATAGATGCTATTTGGCTTATGCCGATCTATCCTATCGGCGAGGAGAGCCGCAAGGGCAGCCTAGGTTCATACTATTCGATCAAAGATTACTGCGACGTAAACCCCGAGATGGGAAATTTGGATGATTTCGATAGCTTCCTCTCTGAGGCTCACTCTTTGGGTTTGAAGGTGATTCTCGATTGGGTTGCTAACCACACTGCTCGTGATGCTCGTTGGATTAGCGAGAAGCCTGCCGATTGGTACGAGCGTGATGAAAATGGTGAGGCTCTAGTTCCATGGGATTGGAGCGACACAGCTAAGCTAAACTACTCGAATCACGAAGTGTGGCAAGGTCAAATCGACTCGATGTTGTTTTGGATTGATCGCGGTGTTGATGGATTCCGTTGCGATATGGCGATGTTGGTTCCTACTGCTTTTTGGCAAGAGACAGCTGCTAAATTGCACGAGAGAAAGGAGGATGTATATATGCTTGCCGAGGCTGAGCAGCACGACCTTTTCGATCGGGCGTTCGATTGTTGCTACGCATGGGAGTTGCACCACTTGATGGTCGATGTGGCTCAAAGCAAACAACGCACCGATGCCTTGTGTGATTATATCTATCGCAACTCATCGGAATATCCTGCGTGGGCAATGCGAATGGCCTTTACTTCGAACCACGATGAGAACTCTTGGCAGGGTAGTGAAAGATCGGTTTTTGGCGATGCAATGGAGGTAATGCGTGTTTTTTCGTTTGTTGCGCCTTACTCTATGCCGCTTTTGTACACAGGCCAAGAGATTGGTTTCGACCACTCATTTAAATTCTTCGACAAGGATAATATCCCTGCTGACCAGTACGCGGCAAATGAAACAACGGAGTTCTACCGTAAGTTAATTGAGGTCAAACACTCCTTCACATCGTTGCAGGCGGGTGAGAGAGGCGGAATGTGGACAACAATTAACAACAATGCCCAGGATTGCTTGTTGATCTTGGTGCGTGAAAGTGCCGAGGATCGTGTGATCGCAATCCTCAATTTGTCACCATATACGATTGATTGTAACTACGATACAGGAATTTACGCGGGTGAGTATCAAGATGCTTTCACTGGTAAATCATACGCCTTTCCTCGCTACGTAAATGAGCAGATGAAGGGTTGGAGCTATCGCCTACTTACTCTTCGTAAATAATTCGTTGAACTCTCCTTGAGATAGGTTCAAGTTAAAAACATACTTTTTGGTCTGCGTTGTGACCAAAATTAGATTCTTCCGCTCGGTGATGTACATTGTATAATTGCCGAGCTTTTTGTTTCTAAAGCGCCCCATATATCCAAACATTCCTCCGCTACCAAAGAGTCTCATTGATGTTTTTATATCTCTAGGCTCAATCTGCGTGACGAATAGAATCGAGCTAAGCGGAATCTCAATTCGCGAGCCAAACGTGTGACACGTGAGCCTCTCTTGATCAATAGATAGATTGCGAGGTGACCAATAGAGCGAAATCACAATAGTAAGCAGAAATATTAAGGGCAGTATCATCTTGGTTATCATTGTGCCGCCATCAACAAAGATAACTAATAGAGATGCGCCAATAATTATCATTAACGCCAATGCTGAGACGATCCGAACCTCCCAGCTCCAATGATTCTTCGAGATTACCATAATAGACTTTTTTGTGGTTACTACACAAATATAATCAATTTTTTTCTCTTTTAACCTAAGAATTACTATTTTTGCGGAGACGAGAAAACAATATTAATACAAATACGAGAAAATTATGAGAAAAATTACTAAAACTTTGGCTCTTTGTACTGCGGTAGCTGCAATTGCCCTTTCAGCTCAAAGTTGCGACACTTCAGCCCCTACGGTTGATTCTCAAGAGGCAGTAATCGAAGCGATTATGACACGTAGCAGTGTTCGTGCCTATACCTCACAAGTTGTCGAGGAGGAGAAGATCGAGACAATGCTTAGAGCTGGTATGGCTGCCCCAACAGCTGGAAACAAGCAACCTTGGCAGTTTGTCGTAATCAACGACCGTGCGATTTTGGATGCACTTCCAGAGGTTGCTGCGGGTATGAAGATGGCACCTCAAGCGCCACTTGCAATTGCTGTTTGTGGTGTTCCAGCCGAATCGTTCCCTAACGTTCCAGAGTATTGGGTGCAAGATTGCTCGGCAGCTACCGAGAATATCCTTTTGGCAGCTCACGCAATGGGTCTAGGTGCTGTATGGTGTGGCGCTTATCCTGATGGCGGTTCTGGTCGCGTTGAGAAGATCACCGAGCTTTTGAATATCCCTGAGGGTACAGTTGCTCTAAGCGTGATCATCATCGGCTATCCAAACGCTGAGCCAGTGGTAAAAGATAAGTGGAATCCAGCTAAGGTTCACTATAATAAGTTCTAAACACACGTAACATAAAAAAGTGCTTCAAACTCGGAAAGGTTTGAGGCACTTTTTTATTCTAT
>JBCQVS010000076.1:0-4326 GCA_047172885.1 Rikenellaceae bacterium
GCATATAAATAACTTGTTATTTATGATGGCGACCGGCGCACGGGTGCGTAACGCGTATACAACCTACCTATAACAGGGGGATAATCCGAAGAAATTTGGTCTAATACCCCGTAATACTACTTAAGGCATCTTTAGTAGTTGAAAGATTTATCGGTTATAGATGGGTATGCGTGACATTAGTTAGATGGTGAGGTAACGGCTCACCATGGCTACGATGTCTAGGGGAACTGAGAGGTTAATCCCCCACACTGGTACTGAGACACGGACCAGACTCCTACGGGAGGCAGCAGTGAGGAATATTGGTCAATGGAAGGAATTCTGAACCAGCCATGCCGCGTGCAGGATTAAGGCTCTATGAGTTGTAAACTGCTTTTGTAAGGGGGTAAAAGAGATTACGAGTAGTCTATTGAAAGTACCTTACGAATAAGGATCGGCTAACTCCGTGCCAGCAGCCGCGGTAATACGGAGGATCCGAGCGTTATCCGGATTTATTGGGTTTAAAGGGTGCGTAGGTTGTATGATAAGTTAGCGGTGAAATACCGTAGCTCAACTATGGGGCTGCCGCTAATACTGTCAAACTAGAGATTGGTTGCAGCAGGCGGAATGTGTAGTGTAGCGGTGAAATGCTTAGATATTACACAGAACACCGATTGCGAAGGCAGCTTGCTAAGCCATATCTGACACTGAGGCACGAAAGCGTGGGTAGCGAACAGGATTAGATACCCTGGTAGTCCACGCAGTAAACGATGATAACTCGTTGTAGGCGATATACAGTCTGTAACCAAGCGAAAGCGATAAGTTATCCACCTGGGGAGTACGTTCGCAAGAATGAAACTCAAAGGAATTGACGGGGGCCCGCACAAGCGGAGGAACATGTGGTTTAATTCGATGATACGCGAGGAACCTTACCCGGGCTTGAAAGTTAGCGACTGACTTGGAGACAGGTCTTCCCTTCGGGGCGCGAAACTAGGTGCTGCATGGTTGTCGTCAGCTCGTGCCGTGAGGTGTCGGGTTAAGTCCCATAACGAGCGCAACCCCTGCTGATAGTTACCAACGAGTTAAGTCGGGGACTCTATCAGGACTGCCGGTGTAAACCGCGAGGAAGGTGGGGATGACGTCAAATCAGCACGGCCCTTACGTCCGGGGCGACACACGTGTTACAATGGTCGGTACAGAGGGCAGCTACCTGGTGACAGGATGCGAATCTCGAAAGCCGATCTCAGTTCGGATTGGAGGCTGGAACTCGCCTCCATGAAGTTGGATTCGCTAGTAATCGCGCATCAGCCATGGCGCGGTGAATACGTTCCCGGGCCTTGTACACACCGCCCGTCAAGCCATGGAAGTTGGGGGTGCCTGAAGTACGTGAGCGAAAGCAGCGTCCTAGGGCAAAACCGATAACTAGGGCTAAGTCGTAACAAGGTAGCCGTACCGGAAGGTGCGGCTGGAACACCTCCTTTCTGGAGCTTTTCCAAAGGATTGGGGAACTTATTACAAATTTTTTTCAATAATTTTTTATTTTAAAACTTCATCTTTGAATTTTTAAAAATGCGAAGTAGTAACCGCTACATCAACATTTTAAAAAATCCAAACCTAAAGCTTTAAAATTAAAAAAATAAATAAAAAAAACTTATAAGAACTCCCCCGCTTTTAAATCTCTTGATATAATCACAAGTAGAGTGAAATTTGCTTGTGGTACTTATTCACTGCAAAGGCAGTGAGTTATAATAAGTTCTTTGACAATTTGTAAGATGAGAAAATAGACGCAATAAAGGGTCATACAATATTTAATATTGAGATGACAACCTTAATTATAAGAAAGTAATTAAGGGCGCACGGTGGATGCCTAGGCTCTTGGAGGCGAAGAAGGACGCGTAAAGCTGCGATAAGCTGCGGGGATTGGCCATAACGAATTGATCCGCAGATTTCCGAATGGGGCAACCCGTCAGTATTACTGACACCATTTAATGGAGCAAACCCTCTGAACTGAAACATCTAAGTAGGAGGAGGAGAATAAAGAAACATCGATTTCCTTAGTAGTGGCGAGCGAACAGGAAGGAGCCTAAACCAGTTTTGTTACGGCAAGGCTGGGGTTGTAGGACTACAATATATGAATATACGAAGAACTCGAATAACCTGGAAAGGTTAACCGTAGTGGGTGATAGTCTCGTAGAGGTAATTTAGTATCTTCTAAGTAGTATCCTGAGTAGGGCGGGACACGAGAAATCCTGTCTGAATCCACGGGGACCACCCCGTAAGGCTAAATACTCCCAAGAGACCGATAGTGAACCAGTACTGTGAAGGAAAGGTGAAAAGAACCTCGAATAGAGGAGTGCAATAGAACCTGAAACCGTGCGCCTACAAACTGTAGGAGCTACTACGTGTAGTGACTGCGTGCCTTTTGCATAATGAGCCTACGAGTTACTCATCACCGGCGAGGTTAAGTACTTAGAAGTACGGAGCCGAAGCGAAAGCGAGTCTGAATAGGGCGCTTAAGTCGGTGGTGGTAGACGCGAAACCTTGCGATCTACCCATGACCAGGATGAAGGTGAGGTAGAACTCACTGGAGGTCCGAACCAGTTAACGTTGAAAAGTTTTTGGATGAGTTGTGGGTAGGGGTGAAAGGCTAATCAAGCTGGGAAATAGCTCGTACTCCCCGAAATGCCTTTAGGGGCAGCCTCGGGATAGGAATACGGAGGTAGAGCTACTGATTGGATGCGGGGGCTTCATCGCCTACCAAATCCTGACAAACTCCGAATGCCGTATTACCGTTTCCCGGGAGTGAGCCATTGGGTGCTAACGTCCAATGACAAGAGAGGAATAACTCAGACCATCAGTTAAGGCCCCGAAGCGTATACTAAGTTGAACTAACGATGTTTGATTGCAGCGACAGCTAGGATGTTAGCTTGGAAGCAGCTATTCATTTAAAGAGTGCGTAACAGCTCACTAGTCGAGCGATCGAGCGTGGATAATAAACGGGCATCAAGTATACCGCCGAAGCTATGGATTTTATCTATTATAGATAGAGTGGTAGGGGAGCATTCCGTATGGGTTGAAGCAGTACTTTGAGGTATTGTGGACCGTACAGAAAAGCAAATGTAGGCATAAGTAACGATAAGGCAGGTGAGAAACCTGCCCACCGCAAGACCAAGGTTTCCTGATCAACGTTAATCGGATCAGGGTTAGTCGGGACCTAAGTGTAATCCGAAGGGAAATTCACGATGGACAACAGGTTAATATTCCTGTACTAATATATACTGCGATGGAGAGACGAAGGAGTGAATTGTACGCCAACAGATGGAATTGTTGGTTGAAGGTTGTAGGTATATGGAGAAGTTAATAGCTACTCTATGCTGAACACTGATAGTACTGAGCGGCTTAGGCCAATTAGATAGTTACATATAATCATACTTCCGAGAAAAACTTCTAAGCTACAGGTATATGTTACTCGTACCGTAAACCGACACAGGTGGTCGAGGAGAGTATCCTCAGGTGCTCGAGTGAATCATGGTTAAGGAACTCGGCAACATAACTCCGTAACTTCGGGATAAGGAGTCCTAGTTTATGACTAGGCGCAGCGAAGAGGTCCAGGCGACTGTTTATCAAAAACATAGGGCTATGCAAATTCGAAAGACGACGTATATGGCCTGACACCTGCCCGGTGCTGGAAGGTTAAGAGGGGATGTTATTCGCAAGATGAAGCATTGAATCGAAGCCCCAGTAAACGGCGGCCGTAACTATAACGGTCCTAAGGTAGCGAAATTCCTTGTCGGGTAAGTTCCGACCTGCACGAATGGTGTAACGATCTGGACGCTGTCTCAACCATGAGCTCGGTGAAATTGTAGTACCGGTGAAGATGCCGGTTACCCCCCACGGGACGGAAAGACCCCGTGAACCTTTACTGCAGCTTAACGCTGGATTTGGGTGCATAATGTGTAGGATAGGCAGGAGACTGTGAAGCGGGTACGCCAGTATTCGTGGAGTCATCGTTGAAATACTGCCCTTTATGTATCTGAGTCCTAACCACGAGAGTGGGACACCGTTTGGTGGGTAGTTTGACTGGGGTGGTCGCCTCCAAAAGTGTAACGGAGGCTTCCCAAGGTACCCTCAAGACGGATGGTAATCGTCTGAAGAGTGCAATGGCACAAGGGTGCTTGACTGTGAGAGCGACGGTTCGATCAGGTGCGAAAGCAGGGCATAGTGATCCGGTGATTCTGTGTGGAAGGGTCATCGCTCAAAGGATAAAAGGTACTCCGGGGATAACAGGCTGATCGCTCCCAAGAGCTCATATCGACGGAGCGGTTTGGCACCTCGATGTCGGCTCGTCAC
>JBCQVS010000077.1:0-4298 GCA_047172885.1 Rikenellaceae bacterium
CTGCCATCTCACCACAAAGGTATTGAGTAAGGTTCACGATTGCCGCCTTAGCAACTCCATAACCCATAACGCGAGTCAAAGGACGGATAGCCGAAAGCGATGCGATATTGATAATCGAACCCTCTTTGCGCTCAGCCATAGATTTCGAAAAAACTAGAGTTGGGATAAGTGTTCCGAAAAGGTTAAGATCAACTACCGAGCGGATTGCCTCGAGATCAACATCGTAAAGAGTCTTGTCGTCTGGAATAGTTGCTCCACCTTGATTTCCTCCCGCTAGGTTCACGATTACGTCGACCTTGCCGAATTTCGCGATAACCTCGTCGTATGCCTTCTCGACACTTGGCCTATCTAAGGCATCGGCAATTGCATAGGCGATCTTGCCACCTGATTTTTGAGCTAAAGCCTCAGCTTTCGACTCTGTGCGAGCTAGGAGAACTACTTGAGCACCGCACTCAGAGAGGTGAAGAGCGATAGGCTCACCAAGGATTCCAGTGGCGCCAGTCATCACAACCACTTTATTTTCTACATTAAATATATTGTTCATAATTGTTGATAAGTTATGTTAAGATTACACAATAGGTTTTAGGCGTGGAACAAGAGTTTTCATAATTACCCAAGCCACAAGGTACGATACTGCGCAGATACAGAAGATGATAAAGTAACCAGCAGGCTTACCCTCGAAGCCTCCGAACGAAAGATTTACCCTCTCGGCATAGTCAAACAAGTTACCCGCAGTTTTGTTCATAATCACCGAACCTAGGCCACCAGCCATAGATCCCAAACCGATGATAGTTGCCACGGCACTCTTAGGGAACATATCGCTCACCGTGGTGTAGATATTAGCCGACCAAGATTGGTGAGCCGCACACGCGATACCGATAAGGATAATTGGGAACCAAGGAGAGTGAGCTCCCAAAGGTTGAGCAAAGAGAACCACCAAAGGCAAGAACGCGAAGATCAACATGGCACGCATACGAGCTGCATATGGATCGAGCGAAGTGCGGTTAATGATAATCGTTGGGATCTTTCCTCCAATGATCGAGAGCATAGTGATAGCGTAAAGCGAGAAGATTAGAGCCATACCCAATCCCTCGGTTGTCTTGATTCCAAATTGAACTTCGATATACGAAGGCACCCAGAAAAGGAAGAACCACCACGCGCCATCGGTGAAGAATTTACCTGCGATAAATGCCCAGGTTTGGCGATAACCCAAACACTCCAAGTATGAGAGTTGACGCTCAGCTTTAGGCTCTTGAGCCACCTCAGCATCGACTTTTGTTGCGTTATCTTGCTCTATATATTTAAGCTCCGCCTCGTTGACATGTTTGCTATTGCGTGGAGAGTCATAAACAAATACCCAAACGCCCATCCACATAAAGCCCAAGGCTCCGATGATGATAAATGCCATCTCCCAACCGAAGTGCTTAGCAACAACAGGGATCAAAAGTGGAGAGGCCAAAGCTCCTATCGACGAACCTGCGTTAAAGATACTCGTTGCAAAGGCACGGTCGCGCATAGGGAAATATTCAGCTGTGATCTTAACGGCAGCAGGGAAGTTACCCGCTTCACCAATCGCCAGCACCGAGCGAGCCACCAGGAAGCAATACATACTCACCGTCGAGATGGTCACCGCAACTGTTCCCGTTGCCGCAGCCAATTCAGCTGCTGAGTGAAGCCCAACGTAACGCTCGGTGATAATGCCGCAAAGTGCGTGTAGACAAGCTCCGAAGCTCCATACACCGATAGCCCAAAGGTAACCCTTGCGCGATCCGATCCAGTCGATAAAGCGACCTGCGAAGATCATACTCAAAGCGTAGATAAACGAAAAGACCGCGGTGATAGTTCCGTAGTGCGAATCTGTCCAGTGGAATTCGGGTTTGATAAATTCATTCCATGTTAGCGACAAGACCTGGCGATCCAGGTAGTTGACCATGGTTGCTGCAAATAACATCGCGCAGACAACCCACCTAAAGGAGGTTGCTTGAGCTGTGTCGTTTTGATTTTTCATACTTATTGGTTAGGTTTAGATTTTAGAATTCGAAGTAGTTTTTAGCGTTGTAGTATGAGATATTAGCTACCATCTCGCCCAAGAACTCCATCTCTGAAGCTGGCAATTTACCCTTAGCAACATCCTCTCCGATAATATTACACATAATTCGGCGGAAATATTCGTGACGTGGATACGAGAGGAAACTGCGCGAATCGGTCAACATTCCCACGAAGCGGCTCAAAAGACCCAGCATCGAGAGGGCATTCATCTGGTTGGTCATACCCACCTCTTGATCCAAGAACCACCAACCTGAGCCATATTGCATCTTTCCTGCAATTGAGCCATCGTTGAAGGTATAAGCCATAACAGCTAGCACCTCGTTATCCTTTGGGTTAAGGTTATAGAGAATGGTTTTGGTAAGTGCACCTGCAGCATCCAATCGGCTAAGGAATTTGTGACCTGCCGCTGCGCATGAGCGATCGTGGATAGCATCGAAGCCTGTGTCGGGGCCGATGAGTTTGAACATTCTCTCGCAATTATTGCGGATTGGGCCGATGTGGAATTGTTGAGTCCACCCTTTGGCGTGATCCATTACCGCGAGGTCGAACAAAATCGCCGAGCGGAATTGGTCAACTTCGAGGCTCGAAGGAGTCTCTCCTGCTCTCACCTTTTGGAAGATCGACTCGATTTGAACTGCGGTGTAATCCTCAGCGTAGAAGGTCTCTAAGCCGTGATCCGAAAGGCGGCAACCGCACTCAGCGAAGTAGTCGTGGCGTTTTTGAAGCGCTGAAATAAGATCAGAATATGAGCCAATCGAGGTGTCAGATGCAGCCTCAAGTGCCTCCACGTAGCTATTAAACGCAGCTGGCGCATCAACACCCATCGCCTTGTCTGGTCGCCACGTTGGCAGAACTTTCACTCCGAATGGATTCTCGGCGATATACTTGTGGTGCTCGAGCGAGTCGATCGGATCGTCGGTTGTGCAGACAGCCTCAACATTTGAACCTAGCATTAGCCCTTGAGCCGAGAACTTAGGGTCGGCGAGCTTGGCGTTACACTCCTCATAAATCTCGCGAGCAGTAGATGGCTTAAGAACCTTGTCGATTCCAAACACACGGCTAAGCTCCAAGTGAGTCCAGTGGTAAAGCGGGTTACGCATTGCGTAGGGAACAGTCTCAGCCCATTTTTCGAACTTCTCCCAGTCCGATTTATCGCCTGTGATATACTCCTCACTGATGCCGTTTCCGCGCATGGCACGCCATTTGTAGTGGTCGCCACCTAGCCAGAGTTGTGAGATGTTTTCGAAAGTTGCATTACGTGCGATCATCGCAGGGTCGAGATGGCAGTGGTAATCGATAATTGGTTTGTCGGCAGCGTAGTTGTGATAGAGTTCTTGAGCAACGGAGCTATCCAACATAAAATCCTTGTCTAGAAATTGTTTCATGATAGGTCAAAGTCTAAGATCCCACACCTTTTAGGGAGTGAGAAAGGTTCATTATATTTAGTGTTAGTTTTCGGTTAATTGGCACCTTTTACAGCACCATAACAAATGTATGAAAAAAAATCAAGTTAACACTATTTTTTTAGACTTTTTTGACTCTTTAAAGCGATAATATCTATGATTTACTTTCCGAATGAATAATTTAGATAGATGCCCGCTTTATATGGGGTCCATTCGGCACTAGCATTAAACTCATACAACCTCACTCCATCTTGGTTGTAATACTCATGTTGCGAGTAGTGCCAACCTGCCGAAAGAGAGGCTTCGAGGCAGAGGCGTTGCGAGAGTTTCTGTTTGTAGCCTAGGGTCACACCGATGCTGTAACCAGAGCCAACATCGTAGAATGATTCAGCGTTGTCGTTAGCCACAAAGGGGATAACATTTTTATTCATGCGGAACATATCCATCGCCAAATCGCCACCATAGAAAAAGCCATCGTGACTCTGAGCTCGAGTGTAACGACGATACCCTAGCGAGCCCATCGAAAAGAGAAATGGGTAGCCTGTATTCATAAAGTCCTCCTTGGCGAACGACTTCACAAAATCGAAGGTCACAGCCGACGAGTCACCCGTGTAGAACTCCACCGAGGGGTTGAAGATAGTCACTACGGCAGCTGCAACATTTAGCTTCACCTCGCTGCTTTGCGCAGAAGCGACAGCGGGCATAAGTAAAGCAGAGTCAATATTTTCGAGAGTTTCATCTTGAGATAGCGCATAGAAGTTTATACCACAAAAATAGTGATTTATATCAGAAAACGGCCATTTTTTAATTATTTTATATAACTTTGTTCTTTAACCATTCAACATC
>JBCQVS010000078.1:0-4247 GCA_047172885.1 Rikenellaceae bacterium
ATCTGCTGCACCCACGGTGAGAGGTATCTATCCAACTTGAGCTTACCTAAGATAAATCCACCCACCACACCTAGAACAATGCCCGAACCTGCATAAATCAGCGTTGCCTTAACACCAAACGTACCCAAGAACATCGCCACCGCAACCTCGTTGACAAGTGGAGAAGTGATAAGATAAGCGAAGGTCACCCCAAGAGGAATGCCACCCTTAACAAAGCCGATAAAGAGCGGAATCGAGGAACACGAGCAGAATGGAGTGATCGCACCGAAAACAGAAGCCAAGAGGTATTGCAAACCATACATCTTATGTTCAATGAGGTAGTTACGCAACTTCTCAATTGGGAAATAGGCATTAATAACACCCATCACCGAGCTGATCAAAAAGAGCAGCAACAGGATCTTGATGCTATCGTAGAAGAAAAAATTTACGGCAGCACCCAAGTGCGAGGTGGCCTCAATTCCAAAAATATCGTATACTAGCCAATCGGCAAATTGTTGTATCATCGCAACTGAGTGTAAAATTGATAAAATCTCTCCTTGATCTCATCGCGAACGCGACGGAACTCACTCTCGATAAATTCTGGCGAACCAACAGCGTGTGATGGATCATCGAAGCCGATATGAAGGCGATGAGCGACCTTGCCAACGAATGCTGGGCAGCTCTGGTTAGCGCCTCCGCAGACTGTTATTACATAGTCCCACAGCTCGCCCAGATATTTTTCGACCGAGTCGGATGTGTGCACCGAGATATCTATGCCAACCTCCGCCATCGCCTTTACGGCACCCTCATTGAGCTTTCCACTCGCCTCAGTACCAGCCGAATACACCTCTAGTGACTTGTCGAACGATTGCAAAAAACCGTGAGCCATTTGACTACGACAGCTGTTGCCCGTGCATAAAATTAAAATTTTCATATTTTATAAATAGAACATTATACCATAATATATTCCCACTGCGATAAATAGCAGCGCCACCACAAGCGAGAACCATTTTTGAAACAGCTTGATGCGATTATAAACCTTGCCAATCTCACCCACGCTATAAGCCAAGACCCATGCCACAATGATCACAGGCAATGCCGTAGCCACAGCAAAGACCACCGGCATCAAGTAGCCAGCCGCGGAGGTTGCCGACATAGGAATAAGCATTCCGAAGTAGAAAACCCCACTGGTAGGGCAAAAAGCAAGAGCGAACAAAACCCCCAAAAGCAGCGCACCGAGGCCACCTCGACTCTTAAGCCCATCACCTCCCGAGCCATTGAACCCGAAACTTGGCAACTTCAACTTATCGCCAAAGAGCATAAAGAGTCCGATCAAGATCAACGCCGGTGAGAGCACCATTTCACCCCACTTCGAGACGATCTTCTGCACCTTAAAGAGCGACGATCCCTCACGAAGGATGCCAATTAGGACAATGCCCAGAATCGTATACGAGAGCACTCGACCCAACGTATACAACACGCCGTTCCAAAAGATCCGATTTCGAGACTCCAAATCTCGGCTGATAAAGCCAATGGCGGTGATGTTGGTTGCCAGAGGACAAGGCGAGATCGCCGTGAGTAGCCCAAGCAAAAAAGCGGTGAGCAGAGGTGTGGTGCTACTATCGAGTAGCTGTTGTATCCACTCCATTACTCGACCATTTTTTGGATTGCCTCCGCGAGGTTTTTCTTAAATTGCTTTGGGTTATTTCGCGCATATTGGAAACTCATCGCTGTGAGATTTTCGACTTTATCACCCTTCACAATGATAAGCGATGAACTTGCAACTTCGTATTTATCAGCGATCTTCTCACCCTCCTCGGTCGAGAAGTCAATGGTTTTCATCACAACATTCTCGTTGGCTAGCTCCTTGACATACGCCTCGGCCTCCGCTCCGATCGCAATACAGGTGGCGCAACGCTGTTTACCGTGCATATATAACACCTCCACTACGCTGCTCATCTCCGCTTTGGTCTCGACGCTATTACTGCTTTGATTTTGTGGCGTTGTGTTGTTTGCGCATGAAACAAAGATCATTAGCGCGAATAGTGCAATTATGGCTCTTTTCATCCCTCTGCCGATTATTTAGTTAGCATCGCTTTTACCTCACTTGCCGACAATCTTTTGCCCGCTGAAACCACCTTGCCATCAACGACCAATCCTGGCATTGACATTACGTTGTAGCTCATGATCTGCATCAAATCCTCGATCTTCTCGACCGATGCATCGAGACCCAACTCAGCTACTACTTCGCGCACGGTTGCCTCCAATGCCTTGCATCCTGCGCAACCTGTTCCTAATACTTTGATTTCCATCTTATTTTTGTTTTAAATTTTTGCTACTAACCTATCCTCATAAAAAAAGCTACCCGAGACCACAAAGTGATTAAGGGTAGCCTTTTCGATTTGCTCGAGCGCTAAACCAGATAAAACTTATAGGCCCAAAGCCTTTTTAGTTGCAGCTGGCAGAGCATTTTTATTAACCATAATAGAGATAGTTTTGTACTCTACGAACGGTGCTGAGAAGTAGTAGTATCCATCGTATGGAGCTGTTGCATCCCAAGAGTTTTTCACTTTATAGAATGGATTTCCATTTTGATCTACCGCTGTACCCTCGATTACCATACCGTGGTCGTCAGTTGACTCGTAGTTGTCGTATGCTATTTGGCGCATCTCTTGAGTAATTACCTTCTCGGTAACTGGCTCCGAGAATGAGTAAAGAGCCTTCGATCTCTCCGCCTCGCTCATTGCACCCCAACGCTCAGCCTCAGTGCCGCTAAGGTTGTCGATATCATCCTCAGGTACGATCGCTAGAGCACCTTGACGACTGAAACCCTTCTCACTAACGTCAGTTGCCCAACCGATAGAGTGACCAGCAGCGATAGAAGCATCAATAACCTCCATCATCTCTGCCATAGGAACGTTGTACGATGGCATCCACATCCAGTTATCTGGAACCTCGACTACGAACTCGCCATAGAATGGGTGGTGAGTGAACGAAGTGATGGTGATATAGTCGTCGATGTTGATTGGCAACGATGCTGCGTAGCTCTCAGGAGTGTAGGTTTGGCAGTTGTACTCGAAAGTCTCAGGGATCTCACCGAAGTAGCTATCCAAAATTGCGTTAAGACCATTAACCCACGCTGTTGAAAGTGTGCGGTTTGGGTTCTTCACGATTGCGTCGATATAAGCTTTGATCACCGCGTCGATCTCACCGAATACTGGAAGGTCAGTTCCATAGTTGAATCCAGAGTATACCTCTTGTGGAATCGCACCATACTTCTTGATCATCTCCGTTACGTCGTGGAATGCACCACCTACCGCAAGGTTAAGGTTGCCATGAAGACGTACATATTTGATCGCCTTGTCGAAGTAAGCTCTACGAACGATATACATCTCCGAAAGATCAATCTCGCCACCGCCATTCTTAAGAACCTCATTTTCGAGGAAGGCAACACCGCTGTAACACCAACATGTACCGCTGCGGAATTGGTTCTTCACCGAAGTTCCTGGGATCACTTTCGTGTCTGTGAATTTGTAACCTGGTTTTGGTGCTTCTGCACCCTCTCTTGCTGGCTGTGCCATTGCGCTTGCGCTTAGCATCAACGCTGCTGCTAGAAATAGCTTCTTCATTGGAAAATTATTTTCAGTTAAACTTATTTAATTATCTGGATTTGGTCGTTTCTGCAAATATATGAAAAAAATTTATAAACGCAGATAAAAAAGAGATAATAATAGAGGAAAGGTGTAAAAAAGTTGGGGACTGTCCTGCGCGGACAGCGGCGGGGTGCTCCCCGCGGAGCTATGCTTTTCTTGCGCTTTGGGCTTAGAGATTGCATCTCTAAGATTCTGAGCCTTAAAGCAGTGCCGCAAATAAATTTGCACACCGCTTTAAAACTCAGAATTTTTTAAACGCCTCAGGCGTTTAAACCCAAATCGAGGTCAACCTAACCGATACGTAACAACAACTAAATTGAGCTGAACCTCGCTGATGTGTGATGACAACCGCAGGTTGGCATAGATACTATATAATATAAGGAGCATTGAAAATTTACTTTCAATGCTCCTTATATTATATAGTATCGCCAAGGCGCAGCCTCACACATCAGCGCAATACAAAAAGAAAAACGACAGTTTTTCGTATCCAAACTTGTTTGGTGCCCGCGCGGCATGAGCGCGATTAGCAAGTTACTCGAAACCGAACCCCTACCTACTTCTTACTCTTAGCAATAATCTCGCGGCACTCCTCCAAGGTTAGCTCCTCGGCCACTT
>JBCQVS010000079.1:0-3988 GCA_047172885.1 Rikenellaceae bacterium
TCCCAGAGCAGTTGACCATTGAACTGGGAACCCAATGGGCAGGTGCTGAATTTGAGTTGGAGACAGAATACGGATTATATCCAGGTGTCATACCTGCTGATGACCAAGGGGTCTTGGCATTGGAAATCGGAGGCAGTAGCTTTTACACCCTACGCTATACTGGAACGGGTGTGACTATAGAATACGCTGCCAGCGAAGAAGATCAACCTATCAATGAGACATCCCCAGAACTCGAACCAGAAGTCGAGCCAGATACTACCGAGGACATGGACGTCATTGCTGTATTAGGCATGATGATAGCAATCACAGCCCTGATTGTTTTGGTTCTGGTTGTGTACTATTGGCGACACTATAAAGTGCAAATTAAGTATCACGAATAATCGTATTTGTAAATAAATTATGAAACTGGAATTATTATTTACAAATACGCTTGACAACATAGGGAGGCTGTGCTATGCTAAACCCAGTCAAGGGTCAGCACCCCAGGCTTCCTATGCGGAAAGAGTGTCCGCCAACACACGCAACCCATGTGAGGATGCGGGGAATAGGAACGGAGCTGCAGTGAGCGCTCCATAAATGGGTGCGACCTAATTGAATATATCTGCCGAACGGTAGAAACGTAAAGAGTCAATGCTGATGAGATGCAAGAAAATCAGCGTCTGGTTCTTTATGCTTTCTATCGTTCGGTTTTTTGTTGCACAAAAAATTATAATGCACCATTTTCTCGCCACCCTACGGGTGGCAACCGAAAATGATGTGCAAAAACTTCATGCACGAAACAGCTCAATTTACTTTGCTTCGTCAGTTGTGCATGAAGTTTTATATCCAAAACGGAGGAACAGAATTATGAAACGAAAAAGAAAGGGAATCAACGGCTGCTTTGATGGCCATCAAATGCGGTGTTCCTGTGGGGCACCAGCTATTTTAAGAAGTGCCGATGGTATTTACAAACATAATCCCAATGGCACCATGCTCTATGTCTGCGCACGCTATCCAGCCTGCAATACTTATGTGCGCACACACGCAGGCACAAAGCAACCCGTAGGAACCATGGCTGGTCCCGAACTGCGCCGATTACGCAATGAAGCCCACCGATATTTTAATCAGATTTATCTATCTGGCATCATGAGCAAGCAGGATGCCTATGCCTGGCTCGCCGATGTGATTGGAGCAACCAAGTCCCATGCCCATATTGGGTATCTGAGTGAGTATTACTGCAAGGAAGTCATTGCTCAAAGCAAACGAGTATTGGCGGCACGGGCGGACATCCATTCATCGGTCACTGAACCATCTCGTAAAACCATTCCATTCCCAACGAAGGCAGGTGATTCTGCATGACATTAACTCCAGAGCAAATACATCTGGTCGAGGACAATATGGGACTCGTTGGTCAAGTGCTCAAGAACTGCGTAACGGTACCCAAAGGATCCGTCATCACATTAGAGGACTTGGAGCAGATTGGCCGTATAGGACTTTGCAAGGCGGCCTATGCGTATGAGCAACGGAATGCGCTTTTTAGCACTTATGCGTATATCGTCATTCGCAATGAAATCTTCAAAGAGCTATCCAAGCAGTGGCGCCGCACCAAGCACGAAGATGACTGGATTGAAGATACGGAAGGGGTCTATCAAGACCGACTCTCCAACATAGAGGAGCTGGTATCCATCCTTCGCAAAGAGAGCGAGTCCATGCCGCAATCCTCCGCCAAAGGGGTCAATGCCCTGATTTTATTGGCCGAAGGATATACCTGCAAGGAAATTGCCGCCATTTATGGCTGCACCCCCAATCTAGTGACGGCATGGATGTCCAATGCACGGCGGACACTGAAAAAGTGTGAAGCATTGCGGGATTACTGCGTGGGTTGAAAATTTATGGGCAACAGGAAATCATCCTGTTGCCCACTTTTTTTGTTTTATAAGGAGGTCTGTATGCATATAAGAACGCTGCTTGCAAAGATGAAACCACTTGTACTCCCTGTACTGATATGCGGTATTGTCGTGGTGCTATTTCGGGTTGTATTTTTATTGGGGTATGTGCCCACGACATCAATGGAACCAACGATTTCCGCGGGATCTATTATCATCGGTTATCGGCTTTATACAGAACTGGAAACGGGGGATGTTATTATTTTCAGCTGCGCAGATGGGCGTATTCTGGTAAAACGAATTGCTGCAGGGCCACTAGAACAAGCACCCAATGGAGAGACCGTCCCAGAGAACTGCTATTATCTGCTGGGGGATAATCCCGAGAGTTCCATCGACTCACGCTATTGGGATGAGCCATATATTCACCAGAGTCAGGTATACGCAGTGGTGCTTTTCCCGTAGCAATTCCATGGCAAGGCAATAACAACTTCTCTATGAAAGCATTGTGTTATGGGTCGGTTAGTGGTATATTTGACATGAGATTTCAGCCAACTTCGTGAAATATTTGCGAAAATGTAGGACGGATGTCATGGCTGAGGGAAACGAATTTATATTAGATGGAGGATTGCGAGATGAGAAGAAGTGATAGAGCGATAACTGATTATAAACAAATACTTGACATAATAGAGAAATGTGAATGTTGTAGAATCGGATTTTATGATGGTAATGAAGTATATATAGTACCTCTAAATTTTGGATATGAATTTAAAGAAGATAAATTAACATTGTACTTTCATGGTGCTAAAGAAGGACGAAAAATAGATTTAATAACAAATGTGGCATCCGTTGGTTTTGAAATGGATACTAACTATAAGTTAAACGAAGGCAAAACTGCTTGCTCGTATTCAGCACGATTTGACAGTGTTATTGGAAATGGAACAATTAGTATTATTGAAAGCATATCAGAAAAAAAGTTTGCTCTTGACAAACTTATGTTAAAAGCAACACATAAAGCAGATTGGAATTTCACAGAATCAATGTTAAATTCAGTTTGTATTTTCAAAATCGAAGTTACAAAATTATCTTGCAAAAGTCATATCTGAATATTATGAGCATTCGCTTGATATGAAGCTGTCCCCAGCTACCGAAGCTAATCTGGATAATAGAAAAGTGGGCAACCTCGCCGTTTATGGCTTGGTTGCCCACTTTTTTGTTTAGGTGGTGTGGTTTTCGGGTTCGTCAGAAATAACATCAGAAAAGAGCTTGTCAAAATCACTTTGATACAATGCATCTTGTGTGATACGGTATTGTTCAAATTCGCTTTCGGCGAACGCCTTGGCAATAGCGGCTGTTACCTTTCCTCTATCCTGTAAAACCTCTGCATCGTTGAACTGTAAAAAGGCATCCAGTTTCGTCGCCCAATCTTGCATCGTCATAGGAATATGACGTCGAGCCTGTCTTGTGGCATAATCAAGATACATCGTAACTATTTCATTTAATTCCGTCAGCTCGTTAGAGGACAGGTAGTTTTTCGCTATGGAAACATCGGTTTTTACAATTTTGCCATGGGGCGCATTCTTCCACGAAGTAAGTCCCATATTGTCTTTTTGGTGATCCGCTCTGCTGACAATCACCTCGGCGGCAGTATTACCGTGAATCGCAAAGTGCATCTTGTTTTGCACGGTTGCAAAGAAATCTTTTGTGGTCTTGCTATCCACTGCATAATCAACCGCCGTAGCATAAATGTCAGTGATTTTCTGATAGAATCGACGTTCACTTGCCCTAATTTCTTGAATTTCGGAAACTAGGTGATCGAAATAATCATCGTCGAAAATCTGGCCATTGATCAACCTGTCTTTATCAAGAACATAGCCTCGCTTAGCGAAACTACTCAGAACCTTTGTTGCCCATTGTCTGAAGCTGGTGGCTCTTTCAGAGTTGGTGCGATAACCCACCGCAATAATGGCCGACAATGCGTAGAATTTATATTGATAGGTTTTTCCGTTATCAGCAACTTGTGCAAAATTTGCACAAGTTGAATTTTCGTCAAGTTCCTTGCTATTGAAAATGTTTTTCAGGTGTTTTGTCACAACACTTCTATCCACGTCAAAGAGTTCTGCCAC
>JBCQVS010000080.1:0-3963 GCA_047172885.1 Rikenellaceae bacterium
CAACAAGGAAGATATTGACGAACTAACTCGCAATAGCACAGGATTTCACGTCCAAACAATCGAGTACGAGATGTTGATTAAGGCGTTTGAACCATCCGAAGATGGTAGCTCTTTTATGACCACTTCGGAGGTTATCAACTACCTCAATATCCACACCTATGTGAAGTACTCCGAGAAGCGAATGGGTGAGGCACTTCGCAAGGCAGGGTTCAAGCGAGAGAGTCGACGAGTGAATGGCACTCCGACCTATGGTTGGGCTATCGGCAAGGTCGAACCGAACCCTTTTCATATTTTATAACAATCTACTTACTACCTTACTACAACAGAGGTTAATCCAGTGAAATAAAAAGGGTTAGCGTGTAGTAGCTATGTCTATTCAGGAAGCTACTACAATGCTACTACCTTACTGCGTAGTAGTGCTATCGTTTTGATCGTACTACATATAATGCGCTAATTTTCATCTCATTACAAAGATGTAGTAAGTAGTAGGTAAAACAATTAAAACTTTCAGAAAATGAGAAATGTAAAAGATATTTCAATAAAATCACTCCTTGCTGAGCGAGGTGTAAACCCAAAAACAGAGCGAGGCGGTTGTGGAATATACTGCTCACCACTTCGCTCAGAGGCTACGCCATCATTTAAGGTGGACTACAACAAAAACCTATGGTATGACTTCGGTATTGGCGAGGGTGGATCTATCATCGACCTTGTAATGCGCCTTGATGGACTGAACTTCCATCAAGCCGCTACAAAATTGGAGCAGGGGGATTTCTCTTCTTCTCATTGGAATCAGCCGACTATATCGACTATGCAAACTTCACCCACGCCAAAGACTGAGATTATCTCTACCGACATCATCAAAAACAGACATTTAATAGCCTACTTAGAGAAGCGAGCAATCAACCTCGACATAGCCCAAAGATATTGCCGAGAGGTACACTACCTGCAGAACAACAAGCAATATTTCGCCATAGGTTTCAAGAGCGATGACGGAGGTTGGGAGCTACGCAACGAATATTACAAAGGCGGCACTTCGCCCAAAGCCCCAACTTCAATAGATGTCAACTCAAATGTCTGTATGATATTCGAGGGTTTTATGGATATGCTCTCATACCTCTCTCTAAATAACAAAGTCGAGCCAATCAACAATATGTGTGTACTCAACTCAGTGACCAATCTAAACAAAGCGGCAAACTTTCTAAAGAGCCATCACAACGAGCTACACTGCTACCTCGACAACGATACAGCAGGGAAACGTACATTGGCAGAGATCGAGAAGCTCAGAATCGAAACCATCGATAAATCTGCACTCTATTCAAGCCATAAAGATTTGAATGAATATTTAATGACGCAAAGAAAACAAGAAACCCCAAAACCAAGAATGAAGATGAGGTTCTAATAAAATTGTAAAGAAAACTTGGAAACAGTATGTCTTGGAAACAAGTTTTCAAGTTTCCACAGCCACGCAATTAATAGTTCCTCAAAATTAAGGTAGCAAGTTTATGTTGTTGCTTTACAACAACTACTTGCTCCCGATGGTCAGACTAAAAAACGAAGATATGAAAGTTAGAAATAAAGGTGGGCGACCCACAGTTGAAGAGTCGCAGAAACGGATACACGCAATCAATATTCGGCTCAATTTGCAGGAGCTTGTACTGTTGGAGCAGAGTGCAAAATCGGCAGGGATAAGCAACAGCGAATACGCTCGGCAAGCTATCACAAATGGCAAAGTTGAACCACGGATCACACCAGAAAGGATGGAGCTAATCCGCAAGCTTTGTGGTATGGATAACAACATAAATCAGCTTGCTCGACAGGCAAATACCGTGGGATACGTTCACGTGCATCGAGAGTGTTTGAGGCTCACGGATCAGATGAGTGATATTATAAATGAGCTGAGACGATGATGGCGAAGATCACAAAAGGGACATCGTTCAGTAGGCTTGTGAAGTACGTGATGGACGACAAAAAGAGTGCAAATATGATCGACTCGAATGGTGCTCGAATTAGGGATTTAGCAGCGATGGCACAAAGTTTCGAGATGCAGTCGGAGCTGAATCGCAGGGTCACAAAGCCAGTCGGTCACATCTCGCTCGACTTCTCGCAACAGGATTGGAAGAGGTTGGACGATGCTCTGATGGCGAAGATCGCACGTGAGTATATGATGAAGATGGGGATACTCGACACGCAATATATCGTCGGTCGCCACCACGACAAGATGCACCCTCATTGCCATATTATTTTCAATCGAGTGAATAACTATGGGCGCAGCATTAGCGACTCCAACGATCAATACCGATCCGAAAAGATTTGCAAGGAACTCACACGAAAACACGGATTGTATTTTGCCGATGGCAAGGATAAAGTGAAGCGACAGCGATTGCGAGGCAAGGATAAGACGAAGTATAAAATCTATGACTCACTCGTCAAGAATGTGCCATTGTCGAAGTCGTGGGCGGAGCTTGAAGAGAGGTTGCGAAGAGATGGCATTGAGGTTGGCTACAAAACCAAAGGCTCTACATCGCAGATTGAGGGTGTGAGATTTACAGCTGATGACACAACTTTCAATGGCTCGAAAGTGGATCGCCAGTTTAGTTATTCGAAGATTGATTTTGCATTGCGCCAGAATCAGCGAGAGGAGCAACGAGAGTCACAACCAACTTTTGTCCCTCAATGGAATATCGAGCAGTCGAAGCCTCAAGAGCAGAACGAGAATCTATTAAGCAGAGCGTTGGGACTCCTCGACTTCACCGACAACCCAGCCATCGACACGGAAGAAGAGGCGTTCCGCAGGTCGATGCAGAAGAAGAAAAAGCCTCAGAGAAAAATAAAATTCTAAAACCAAAATATTATGAACGAGAGTTTATTGAGAGACCTCCACGAAACAGAGATGGAGGGATTAACAGAGCTAAAAACAGCCATCAAAGAGTTGGCGGAGAAACCCACTGCATCGCCTACCGATGTTGCAAAAGTGCAGATGATGCTTACCAATATCAAGTTGCCAGCGCAGGATTATTCGGAGTTGAAACAGCATATCTACAACACCATAATGGCGACAGCATCTAATACAAACACGCAGATTGCAGGGGTTGATAAGCTTGTGCGCAGTTATAACAGCAATTTGGTCGGCATCTATAATTCGATAGATAAGCGACTTGCAGAGTTGGCGGAGCAGCAACAGCAGGACAACAAACCACAAGTGCACATCCACAAATTAGATTTTACTTCGTGGAAAGTTTTTGTAGCAGTTATCTCCTTGGGTGTGATTGCATTCGGTGTAACTTGCTATGCTCTAAAGCAGCAGGACGAGATCGAGGGGTTGCGAGCTAATGATCTGAAATATCGTTATATCAAGATGATCGGCGACATAGATGATCGGTTAGTCTACGACCTCGAAGAGCTACTACATAAAGATAAAAGCGGCAATGTCCTCAAAGAGATGAAGAAACAGATCGAAGATTACGAGCGAGCCATCGAGCTGAAAATCAGAGCCGAGGAGCAGGCAAGATTGAATCAAGCGGAGTCCACAAAACTTGATAAGCAGATCAAGGAACTTCAGAAAAAGTAACGCAATGGGGTTCTCGAAAATGTAACCCCTCCCCCTTTGCATAATGCTGGATGCGCCTCGGCAATTCAAGCTGGGCTTGATTGCGCTCGGCTTTCACAGCATTTGTGCGCAAAGGTATCACAACAAATCCAGCCATTCAAGAGTATATAAACTGCGCTTCACGCAGCTCTTGAGTGATTGGATTTCTCGTTAAATGCTGGTCGCTACCAAATGTGAATGGGTTGGTGTGGGTGTGAATAGCACAAGCTACTATTAGCACACGACACTGTCCATAGTTTATAACTATATATAGGGGACTTCTAAAAATTAAGTCTTTGTAATTCAGTAAATTATCACTATCTTTACATTGTAATTAAAGCAAATGCAGATATGATTTTTAAGAGTACAGGTAAGCG
>JBCQVS010000081.1:0-3907 GCA_047172885.1 Rikenellaceae bacterium
TGAATACTTCGGATGGGTGGTTGATCTTGCGAGTCCAGCTCATGTCAGAGACGTGAATCATGCCGTCAATGCCTTCTTCAAGAGCAACGAATGCACCGTATGGTGTGAGGTTGCGTACAGCACCGTTGATAACGGTACCAACTGGGAAGCGGGCTTCGATAGCTTCCCATGGGTTGGCGTCGAGCTGACGAACGCCGAGGGAAATCTTTTGCTCTTCAACAGAGATGTTGAGAACGATAGCTTCGATTTCTTGATCGAGGGAAAGAACGTCGGATGGGCGAGTAATGCGCTTGACCCAGCTGAGTTCGGAAACGTGAACGAGACCTTCAACACCGCGTTCAAGTTCAACAAATGCGCCGTAAGCCAGAAGCTTCGTTACGCGGCCCTTAACACGGGAACCGATAGCGTACTTAACTTCGATGTCTGCCCATGGGTTGTCAGACATTTGCTTGAGACCGAGGGAAACACGTTCCTTTTCGCGATCAACTTCGAGGATGAGAACCTCAAGCTCTTGAGCAACGTGAAGAATTTCGGATGGGTGGTTAACGCGGCCCCAGGACATATCAGTGATGTGGAGCAAGCCGTCCATACCAGCGAGGTCAACGAATGCGCCGAAATCGGTGATGTTCTTAACTTGACCCTTAACCTTGTCACCAACTTGAACAGTTTCAAGGAAGCGTTGGCGTTGTTCGGAGCGTTCAGCTTCGATCACCTCGCGACGGGAAAGAACAATGTTCTTACGTTCGTCATTGACCTTAACAATCTTGAAGTCATAAACTTGACCAACAAATTCGTTGAGATCCTTTGGTGGGATAATGTCCACTTGGGAGCCAGGGAGGAAAGCCTCGACGCCAACGTTGACCATAAGGCCACCCTTGACAACGCTCTTAACCTTACCACGAACAAGGCCGCCATCGTTGAACACGCCAACGATCTTGTCCCAGTTTTGCTTGTGGGCTGCTTTTTCTTTGGAAAGGACGACGAGACCTTCGTCGTTTTCGAGTTGCTCGATGAGCACTTCGATTTCATCGCCAACTTCGATTTCTTCGTCTTCGAATTCAGAGGCGGGGATAACGCCTTCGGACTTATAGCCGATGTCGACGAGAACTACTTGGGGGCGGATTTCAAGAATGGAACCTTTGACGATGTCATTCTTGCGGAAGTTAGGGAGCTTAGAGTCGATCAAAGCTTCCAGTTCGGTGTTAATCATAATGTGTTTAGGTTATAGATGTTACTTTTCCCACTAAGACCTCATTCCCAGCAATTATGAGGTGCCTTGCATTACTGGGCGGGAAGAGCTTAGCCATCATACAGATTTTAAGTGCATAACACAAGACTTTTTAAACAAAAAGAGCATATTTTTTACAGCAAGCTAAAGCCTCTCCCAAACATCCCTAAAAGACAGAGGAAAGAGGCTTGTTATTTGCTTTCTTTTTGCTGTTTTATTTCTTTGCTATTAATATTGCGCGTGCAGTGCTTAACAATTAAAGCAATAGCAACACCCAAAGCAGAGCCGCCCATAATTAAAGCTCCGCTGTGGGTGTAGGAAAAGTACATCTGTGCCGCAGCACCTCCAAAAACAACGAGAAGGAGCAGAGTCCCTAAAATGGCACCAATAGTTTTACCTTTCGCGTCACTTTTGATTTCAGCTTCTAGTTTGCGGAGTTCAATTTGATAATTGTATTCAAGCGCTTTCAATTTTCTTAAATTGATCTGCTCTTGTTCATTTGCATCACGTTTAATATCTGCATCTTGCTGCTTTTCTGCCATTTGCATGGCTTTATCTTGTAAGCTCGTGGGCAGCGCAGCTACTACCTGCAAATCAAGTAAGGCTGATTTGAGCGAAATGTAGTTCTCCTCATGATGGTGACTCTCGACACCAATATTAACATAGGTTGTTTGCGATGTTTGAGGGTTAATCTGCTTGTCTGTAAGGCTGCCAGACTCGCTCTTCTGTAATTCTTCAGCATTCATGCTTGTTTGTTACTTCGCGCGCAGCGCTAGACAGATAGGAGAAACTACGATAAAAAGACTGGTAAAGACTAGGACGAGGTACTTGTTTTGAGCGACCTTCAGGAACAATAGTCTTTGTCATGTATTGGTGTAGAGAGGAGGGAACAAGACCAAAAGTGAGTCCAGAAAGGAGCCCAACAAGAAAAGTCCTGTTGAATAATTTACTGAAGTCTGGGAGTCGAAGTTTCATTGCCTAGGCTTAGAGTATACTTTTTCATGCAGTTAATCAAGCGTTTTTTTCGCTATAAATACGAAGCCTTGACTTAGTATTCACGGCCGTGCTACTAAAAAAAGGCACCTACGATACGCAGTATCGTGAATGGGAGTCCAGAGGGGGCAAGCCCCCTTTGGTGGGGTGCAGGTGCAAAGCCCCGCTAGAGTTTGAGACAAAACTGCCGGCGGCTGCAAGGCAGTTTGGACAGGAGCGAAGCGACGTGCCCCGAAGGGGTGAGGTGCCGTGAGGCGGCACCGAATCAAAGTCTCAAGCCAGCGGCAGCTCTGCCGGAGGCAAGCGAAGCGAAGGGCACCAACTTAGCCTCAACGGCACAATACGAATGCCCGCGTCGCAAGACAGTCAGGGTATTTAAATCCAAGTAGGTGCCCCTCCTTTCTCCCGAGCGAAGCGAGGCACTATTCCACCGACGCAAACGCGAAGCGCAGCCCCGATGATGGAGCAGCCCCGATGATGTAAACGAAGCCCATGCATCAAATAATTGCTCAATAGTCAACAATATACTTGATATCTAGCTAGCCAGTGCTATCATTCATCATGAACTTGGGGTGTCGATGAGGAGTTATCCTTAGAGATAAACGTCGCGGCTTGAGCCCCAAGTTCTTTTTTTGCTCAGCTTATGCTTTTTCATTGACATCGTAACCCGAAAAGCGTATAAGGAGAGATGAAACACTCTATTAATTAGAAGGGATTGTAAATAACTACTTATGGCTAGTACCACGATTACACGAATTTATCAGGCTTGTGTCAATAATAAAGACTCTCAATTTGTTGACGAAATACCGCCAAACGATAGTATTATTACCGCTTTGGATAATACACATCAGCTATTTCAGGATGCAGTTAATTACCACCTTGTAGCACTAGCTGGCATGGTAGGTGAAAATCCCCCAGCTGATTCAGTCGCAGAACGTTTTAGTTCTAGCGTACGAGAAATTTGGGATAGTCATCCTAAGGGAGTTTCATCCGCTACGACTTTGCAGCAGTCTCTTGCTCGTTCTCTCAATCTCACAAATCCAAGTTTTGATGATGCTGTTGCAGATATCTTCGATGGTTGTGAATGTCCACAGGCTTTGCCTAAAGTATTTGATTCAATCATTTATGCAACTGAAAAAGGGGAAGGTGTCATTCAGCAGCAAGGTAGAAGTCTTCTCCCACGCCTCAATTGGTCTGGTTATACAGGTGGTTTTGATTTTTCAATTAACGCCTTAGGGCACGATGCTGCTCGTCTACAACTCCAATCTCTTCTTTCAAGTGATAGGACAGCTGAAAATATGCAGGAACTTGAAGACTTCGCTCGGAAGATGAGTTTGGGTGATACAGGTGTTAAATTACAGAGTGAAATACATACCCCTGAAAGTGAGAAAACATTAGTTGAAGAAGCACTTGCATTTGTTTATAAACGTTTGAAATATCCCGAAAATGAACGTTGGCAAACAATTGTGGAAGGCTATTATGATACCAGCGACTATCAAGCATCTCTTGATGACGATTTTAAACAGTATCGTTTAAAGTTAGAAACTTCATTTATTCCTCGAGAATTACCACGTCACAAGGGTGGCAATATCCCCCCCGATTGTAGAAATTTTACTTTGTTTTTCATGTGTTTTTGTGATGATTTATCAGCTGCTTTATTGAAAGAGCAACTTGGTAAGCCTGAAA
>JBCQVS010000082.1:0-3652 GCA_047172885.1 Rikenellaceae bacterium
TGCAAAGATAATACTTTGGGCGCAAAGTTTATCGTAGTGTACAGATTTTAGGTTAATCGGCTGTGTGAGGGGGGCATCCACGGACTTTGTCGCTTGAGCCGATTTTTAGGCGATTTCGCCTGTATTGGTCTGCCCAATACACAAACTCGCTAATTAAAATCCCAAAAGTCTAAGTTATTCGTTACTCAAAATGTTTTTCCATCTCTATTAACTCTAAATCGAAGGTGTCGATGAGTGTTTTGATGGCTGGGTTCTTCTCGATCATCTTCTGTAAGATAATCTCTGGGGAGTTGCCATCGAGGAGAAAATCGGCTATGTCGTAGCCCTCGTTTCGTTGTTCTGGGGTTGCCATATCTTCGAGGTGGTCGAGAATGGTGGCGTCTACTCCTTTCTCCAAAAATAGAGGTAGCTTTGATTGCCAATATTCCGTTGCTCCGAGGTCGGGGACTAACATCACTTTGCGACCTTTCAACACCTCTAGGTTCTCACTTTTTAAACAGCCATTTTTACCACCTGTTGCTATCCACGTGAAGTCGGGGAGGTAGTGTGCTGCGATTAGAGATGTCTTTTCGCTCTCGACTATGGCGATGGTTTTCTCCTCGTCACGGCTCAGTAGATGTTCTCCGAAGAAGCACTGTGTGAGGTTGAAATTTGGTAGCCTTAGTCGTGCGTGAACCCACGTAATCGGAATATTATCCGATTTTACCCTGCGACCAGTTTGTGGGTCATAGAGCATAATTTTACCTGTGCGAGTTCTATCCTTAATATCCATCTGCCAGAATAGAGTTGCACCCTCCCACACAGTAGATTTGGTCACTCGATACTTACCCATTAATTTATCGGTAGCCTCCTTCCCAATCTGTAACGATAGGAACGTAAAGAGATGATGCCCTTGGTGGCGCATTAACGTTTTGCCCACCATCTCGGATGGGATATAGCTCGTTGGCTTAGGTGGCGGAGGTGTTGTTTTGGTGCGATAGCTAGTAAAAGGGAGCTTGCTCTCCTCAAAATATTGCTTAGGCGTGAAGTGATAGCCACACTTATCCTCTCGGTTACAACGACCAACATATTCAGGGAAAACAATATCCCCATCGCTATCTACATATCGCACAAAACACCTCTTGTGTCCGCACTCTGGGCAGGTGTGGCGACTCGCTACACCTGCGTATCTCTCTAAACTAAATCTGTACATCTTGATGGCTGCACTTTTGTCACTTTTGTTATTTCGAACCTCCAAAGTGACAATAATGACAAAAGTGCACTAGATAATTTTCGTGTAGACTCCGTGTCGTTCACGCTTGAATAGAGTGTCGAGCTTGAAGCTTCGCTCGTTCACGCCTAATTCAGTAGCGATGGCGACACCCTCGGCAGTGGTGAACATCTCGGGAAGTGCTGCGACAAGTTGCCTCTGAATGTCGCTCAGTTTGTCGCTCTCGCAGCCGTAGATGTAGTCCACAACCTTGTTCACGTTAGTTCGGAAGTACTCGACGAGGGCGATTGCACCCTCCACACTCTCGGTATCGATGGCTGTTTTGTCGCCATCACGATATACCCAGCGTAGCATCTGCAGAATTAGAGCAAATCGGTTCGTATAGATCTCCAACTTGGCGTAGATACCACCCACACGCTCATCGAACTCACTGTTGTAGAGGTCGGTATTGTGTCGTTGCCACTCGAAGATCCGCTTGCGAGCATCTGCCGTATAGCCCAAAATTGTTGGCTGCGACTCACCAAATTCATCGGTCGCATACTCCAAATTTATCAGATCGCCGATTGTCGTACTCCACTGTGAGGTGAGGTGGTGCGGAACATCGCTGTCGCTCCAGTAATCCTTTTCTATCTTGCGAGGGATGAGAAAAAGTATTCGGTCGAGAAATCCATTATATCCCTTGTCACCCTTCGCCAAATCTCGCAACTGCATCAGCTGGATACTGCCGATAACGCTTATGTGTGAGCGACTTACGAATACTGAACTCTCCACGCTGCGCCTGTCGATGATGATAGGTTTGCAGCTGAAGTTAGAGAGCCAAAACTGCTCCTCCGACCCTTTCGAGTAGCGATTGAAGTTGTTTATCCACGACTTCAATTCGTCGGCATAGAGGCAGATCCCTCGTTTGTTCTGCTCGTGAATCGCCGCCAAACCCTCGGGCGTGACATCGGAGACGACAAATCGGGTGTGCCGAGGTGGCTGTGGATGCTCCGTGATCCCCTGCTCCTCACGCTCACGCTTACTCATTGAGAGTAGGTTTTGATACTGGGCATAGTTCTTCTTGAACTCACGATGCTGCTCGCCATCGAACTTGAGGAGGGGCTTCATCGCAAAGCTCATCGGGTGCGACTTGTTCGTTCCAGCCTTGCCAACGAGGGCGATGTAGAAGAGTGGGTACTCTCGCCACTCCTCCTTGATCCGCACGCAATGCGTTCCACCCACCGCCACCGCTGCGGCAAACATCATCGAGCCAGCGATGAAGTCGAGCGGGTAGCCAAGTCCATCGGCTGTGCCACGTGCCACCTCCTGAAACCTCCTCGGGAAAGCGTGCAGTGGAAAATCTGATCCTCTCATCTCATCGTGCTTCGCCATTACGGCGTTGATTACGCTCTCCTTTGTTATTTTATTCTCCTCCATCGGTTATCGCCCTCCCGTTTTGCGTCCTGCGAGTTCAAGGGCTAGCTCTGCATCGACGATGATTTTACGTCCTAACTGCGTGATTGCACGATTGATTACTCCGCTCTTTTTGATGCGCTGAGCAGTGGGGATCGAGCAGCCGAATAGTGATGCTATCCCTGCGATTCCATATACGTGGTGCTTAGTAGTGGTATCTACTACTGCCGTGGGCGTTGGCTCTATTCTCACACCACTCTCAGCGGTGAGTTGCAGAAACTCATCACCTGTCATTTGCCATATCGGCTTACTTCTTAGATTTTTCAAATCCATATCTTTGCACTTTTAAACATTAAACTTTCAACCCGTGTACATCGGGTAATTCAGTTGTTCGAACAGTGCAAAGATAGTGGTTGTCACGAGTGGTGTGTATGGGTAAAATGAATATCATAGCCTACTGATAATCAATAGGCTATGATATTATTTTAAGTGGTACGAGTGTTAAATGAGTGGTATGATAGGTGGTGAGCCTCTATATGAATACAGTACGCATATTATTTGCAAACGCAGAGGATCTTACACTTGCATCACCACTCACTGCATTTCTATATTTAGACTTGTAATATGAGGGTGATATTTCAAGTTTCTCAAGAATCTGTTCACGCCATTGCGTGCGCAAAGGCTCCTCCAAACGCTCGCTAAGCAGATGGATAAGGTAACATACCCTCATCGTCTCAGATTTTTTGATTTTCAGCTGCTGCGACCCATTTGATGGGTTGTTAATCTCGTGGTAGAAGTCTAACTCTGAGATCTCCTCAAACTGTTCATTATTGCAGATATTGTAAGCCGACGATATTGTATTCATATCGAAGAGTGCTGGCTCATTCATCTCTGTCTCTCTATCTGACTGGGACTCTTTTACTCTATTAACATGTTGAGCAAAAATATCTTTTGGTGCGTATTTAGAGGCGATCAACTCTATTGAGACCATAAAAATGTTGAGTAGATAGAAAATTTTCACATCATATATATCCTGCAATTTGAGATCCT
>JBCQVS010000083.1:0-3575 GCA_047172885.1 Rikenellaceae bacterium
TGCCATTAGCATCTGCCGCGCTCAGGTAGGTAACAAAGTTGTTGGAGGCGTAGGGTATAGAAAAGCGGAGCCTGCGTTTGATTGCGCAAGCCCCGCTGTGGATGCTAGGGAATAATTTAGTGAATAATAGCCAGAGAATGAGTTTTATCTGCTTCCTAGGCACCAGTTCAGGGCGGGGGTATTGTTGCACGTGTACAATGGTTAAGCTAGATAAGGATGCTAAGAAAGCAAAATGGGCTAGGTGAGAGATATTACACTTTTCACCTAGCCATGAATTGCAGGCAATAAACCAGTTGCTGTAAATGAGCTAATTGTCTATTTATTGCTTATGAGTACAGGTTCATTCTATGGAATGGCACGTTTTAAAAAACCACAGTTGTATATTCAATGAATTAAGCGAGAATAAATTCTACTGAATACGCACGTGTTTCCGTGTTTTATTTGTAAGAAGATTGCGATTTTGCTCGTAGTTATGCGTTGTCACGATGCGATTGCGATGCAAGGCTCTCGCTCTTCTCTGCGCCTTTTTGGAGCGAGAATGCGATTTGACTGGGAATTAACAAAATCAAGTTCTTATATTTTCATTCTTCGCATCCACAACATGTAGGGTATATTAATTAAAGTATTACAAATTATATAGTAAAACATAGAAAATTTGAGCCAAACAAAGGCTACGACTATAGACGAAACAAGTAGAAACCCTATAGCTTTAAGTATTATTTTTACCTTAGGTTGACTTGTCTTGGCGTTATTTGCTGTCACACAAATACAAGCAAATGTTGTAATAGATAACATTAAACAACTCCCAAAATCATCCCCCAAAGCATTTAGTAAATAGTCCATAGATTTATGAATTTTATTTATAGATTTTTGCGAAAAGATACTATTGTTTACATATACAAGCTTTCTTTGTGTTTTCAACACTTCTAGCAATTGAAGCATTTGCGTACGCCATAGCCGCAGTTGTTAGTCCCGCGCAGACAAATATCCCCCAACCAGCAGTGATACCCGCACACGCAACCATGCCCACCGCGTAGCCAGCAGTACCAGTAGATGCAGCTGTTAATGCCCATGCTGAGACGCAATTTAAACATGATTTTTCATTAGCTTTTGAGGTTGGAGGATACATATTTGGACATTCCTCTACATAATATCCAGCCATTTCATTTGCTAAAGATTGCATAGCAGCTCCAATCGCGAATACAATCGGATTTTCACCCAACACATCACACACCCACACTCTATTCCCAACAAAGCCATACAAGTTCAAGCCACCTTTAATTCCTATAGGGTCGCGGTTAATCCAACGTCCGTCTGCTGGGTTGTAGCTTCTGTAGTTGTAATAGATTAAGGCGAGCTCTGAGTCATAAAATTCGCTACTCCATTGAATGGGAGATGTGGTATCTCCGTCTTCTGTTACGGCTCCGAATGGACTATAGGTGTAGCATGTCTCGACTCCACCAGCGGTGTTGAAGAGCTCGGTTACGTTCTTGCTGAGGTCATGTCCATAGGTGAACCATGTGCCCGAGATTTGCAGCGCGAGCGGACGAGTTGCGGTTTGTTCAGCAGGGTTCCATGTAAGCATATGGAGGGTGCTGAGTGCGGTTCGTGTCAGGTCAATGGCTGCGACTTGCAGGTAGCCTCGATAGAGGTAGCGTTGGTTGAGCGTGACGCTGCCGTTGACTGTAACCTTCTTGGTAACGCGTCTGCCCATGTAGTCGTAGGCGCATTCGATTACAGTGTTGCCATCTTCACTGGTGAATGTGGTAGGACGGTTAGCCGCGTTGTAGCTGACGTTCCAGATGCCTGTTCCTGTTTGCAGTTTTGTTTGGTTACCGTCAAGGTCGAATTCTGGTGTGAAGTCGCTGATGGCGGTGTACTGGTTGAGCTCATTAGCATCGTACGTTACCTCGTCCGCGATTTCCTGTGCTGTCTTGCGGTTGCCGATGTTGTCGTAATCGTAGGCGTAGTCATCACTGCCCATCGTTGCTGCGGTGAGCTGGCTCATGGTATCGTAGCTGAAGCTGTCGTTACGTACGGTGCCTTTTCGTGCAATCCTGCGTGTGATGGGGCGACCGAGTTCGTCGTAGGTATAGCCTCTGAGCACGACGCTGGAATCGCTTCGCGCATCGTTGATGTTGGTGATGAGGTTGCGATTTTCCTCGTAGGTGTTGGTCGTGGTGATGCCGTTAGGATGCACGAGGCTTTGCAGCAAGGCTGTACCTTCAATATAATTGTAGGTAAATGTCTTGGTGGCGCCCTTGTGGATGAAGTTAGCACTACCAATGCGACCCTTGCTATCGTAGCTTTGCGCGGTAATCTGCACATTTTCGGTACCACGGATGAAGCGTTGACCATTGCTGCGCCCCATTTCATCGTAGGATTCTGTCACTTGGATGTTGGTGGAGTAGATGCTTGTTGTATCACTAAGCATTTGACCGTAGGTGTTGTAGGCGAATGTGCGTGTGCCTGCTGCATCGGTGATGCTGGTGACTTGACCGAGGTGGTTGTAGGTGTAGGTGATATCTGGGGTATCATCCGTGTAGTTTTGCTTGAGCAAATCGCCTGTGAGCGTGTTGTAGGTATGGATACAATCGGCACCGCGTGCGTTGTAGACATGACCAAGCAGGTTCATGGTGTTATACAAGCGTGTTTCTGCTGTGCCATCTGGATAGGTGGTTGAGAGCAGGAATCCTGTTGCTGCATCATAGCTGTAGCTTGTGGTGTCTGCTTGATCGTCGCGATAAGTGCTGTGCGAAATCATGCGGTCAGCATCATCGTAGCTGTAGGTGGCGGGGTAGATGCCAGTGCCATTCTCCGCGATTTTTCGTCCGCGTACATCGTAGCTGTATTCAATCACGTTACCGAGAGCATCGGTGATGCTGGCGGGATTATCACAACAATCACAGTAAGTCGTGGTGGTGCTATTACCTGCGGCATCAATTTGTTCGATGGCTCGCCCTGCGATGTCAGTCTTTTGCGTTACGGTATTGCCACGTGGGTCTGTCACAGTGCTGGTGATGCCTGTTTCAGTATATTCACGTGTGTAGCTGTAAGTGCCGCCCAGTTGGTCTGTTTGCGCAGTCGTGAAGCCATCAACCACGGTTGCGGTAGCAACTTGGTCAGATGTTGGCACGGTACTGGTCTGCAAACGTTCCATTAGAGTATCACCATAGCATGTTTGGGACTCTGATGTCAAGCCTCTTTCATCAATTGTTAGCGAATGGCTTTCAATTTCTGTATTCAACTGGCTAATGAGTTGCTTTTGTGTGCTGGTGAGGGCGCTTCCCTCTGCGTTATAGCGGGTGCTGGTATTGACTTGGTAGATGCCGTTTGCTAAGGCTTCAACGCTTGTGCTTTGCTCCGTCACGCGGTTGCTTGTCAAGCTGACTGGGCTATCGGCATCAAGCACGATGACTTGTTTGATTGGGTTGCCAACGTTATCGTAGCTGGTAAGGGTAGGTGCCATGTCGCCACGTTGTTGGCTGATTTGTTGCCCCAGTGCGTTGTAGCTGTTGTGGGTTTCAATCCAGTTGCCTTCGGTATCTGGCTCGTACTGGCAGATGGGTTCTCCG
>JBCQVS010000084.1:0-3575 GCA_047172885.1 Rikenellaceae bacterium
CCAAAAGAAGTAAACTTCTTCCGTGCTGCCCCTCGACTTGCATGTGTTAGGCCTGCCGCTAGCGTTCATCCTGAGCCAGGATCAAACTCTCCATTGTAAAATAATTGTAATGTTGTTTAGAGTCCTGACTATTTAATTTTTAATTCCTCGAAAGGAATTGACAGATAAATACTACATTTTTCTTTCAAAAATATATAACCAATAATTCAAAGAACAATTTCAAAAATTTGTCTTCTGTTAAAAACTTCCGACCTTTTCAAACCTCGCTTTCAAGTGAAGCGGGACTGCAAAGATAAGGACTATTTTTTTAACGACCAAATTTTTAAAGAACTTTTTGCAATATTTTTTTAGTGTCTCGTTTTCCTTGTCACCTCAACTCCTCAACCCATTTTGTTAGGCGACTTGTTTTCTGTATTGCGGTTGCAAAGGTAGCGACTTTTTTGGAACTTGCAAACATTTTCGCATCTTTTTTACAATTATTTTTGCATCTTTTTTCTAAAGCATTGATTTTCAGCCTAGAAATTATAGCCTGCTTGAAGCGTAAAACAGCCCGAAAGTGCTTGGTATCCAACCTCGCGGAGCTTAGGCGTATAGAGATTGAGCAATCCACCGTCGTAGGCAAAGCCCAAGAGGTAGCGACCGTAAACAACAGAGAGTCCGAGCCGCAGTCCCAGGTCGGAGCGGTGAAGTAATTGCTGCTCAGAGGCCTGCGTGTCGCGGAGCGTTTGGAGCATCTCTTTGCGGTAAGGATCGAAGGAGGTGTCGCCAATTTCGAAATTTCCGTCCACAGCCACCGAATAGTAGAATCCAACGAAGGGATGAACCTCCCACAGGCCTGTCAAGGGGAGGGAATAGCCCAATAAAATTGGGATCTGGAATTCGTGCTTGGTCAATTTCGACTCGTCGCCTGCGTCGGTGAGGAAGCCATTGTCGCGTGCGCCACGCTTTTGGAAGTACAAACCGCTCTCTATATATATAGGTATGGTCTCGCTGATGGGATAGGCGTACGCCGCGCCGAGGCTATATCCCGTGAGAAATTGCGTGGAGTAGTCTGGTGCTGAGAGGTTTGAGAAGTTGACCCCTGCGCGTATACTCCACCAGGGTTTGTCGAGCCCTTGGGCGTAAGTCATTGAGTGTGAGGCTATGATGGCGAGAAGGAGGAGGTAGATCTTTTTCATTACTGGCGATGTTTTGTTGCACTGACCCCTGCGTGCGGTGTGAAAGTTGTGTTTTTGGCGTTAAGGGGGCTTCTTTACGCTGTTGCGTAGAGAATGTATGCAATAAATAGGCCATGTAAGGAAAACTTCGTTTTCCGTATCCAAACTTGTTTGGTGCCCGCGCCGGCATTAGGCGCAGTCCTAGGCCAACCGACCCTGAAAAGTCCCTCGCGCCAAGAGCCGCTTCTCGAACAGCGAGAGCATAGTCTCATTACGCACCAACCCCCAATTGGGCCCGTAGTGATAGCGTGGTGGTGCTTCGGAGGCGAATCGCTCGACAATCAGATCGCCGCGCAGCTTCTCCAGCAGGTCGATAAAAAGATCAATATACTCCTCGCGCTCCCAAAAGTGGAATCGCTCGGGGTGGAGGTCATATTCGGTGGCCATCTGCGTCCCGCGAAAAATCTGCAGCTGGTGAAACTTGATGGTCTCGAGCGGCAGCGAGTTGATCACCTCGATCTGCTGGTGCAGCATCTCGTCGCTCTCGCCTGGCAGCCCGAGGATAAAGTGGGCGCCAGTGTGTATCCCTCGCTCGGCGGTCTGCTCCACAGCCCATCGCGCGGTGGCGAAGTCGTGACCTCGGTTTATGCGTCGCAGGGTCTCGTCGTAGGTCGACTCGATACCATACTCGATGGCGACATAGTGGCTCTGGGCGAGCGTGGCGAAGTAGTCCAGCACCTCGGTGTCGACACAGTCGGGACGTGTACCGACGATGATCCCCGAGATTTGGGGGTGTGCGATCGCCTCGTTGTAGATCTCCTTGAGTTGCTCGAGTGGCGCATAGGTGTTGGAAAACGATTGGAAGTAGGCCAAATATTTTGTTGCCTTGCGGTAGCGGCGCGTGTGAAACTCTATGCCGAGGTCGATCTGCTCAGTGATGCTCTTACTGGGTGTGCAGTAAGATGGCGTGAAGGCCTCGTTAATGCAAAAAGTGCAGCCTCCAGTACCCAGCGAGCCATCACGATTAGGGCAGCTGAACCCCGCATTGATGGCAACCTTTTGCACACGCACCCCAAAGAGCCGCTTGAAATAGGCCGAATAGGAGTTAAAACGGCGTGGCGCAAAGAGTGCAGGGGGCTCTTTTTGTGAATCGTTGATAGATTGTGGATATCTTTGCATGGCGAGAGCTTCAAAATGTTATTTAATTTACTACCTTTGCCACAAAGGTACTTAAATTTTAAGATTATGACAAAGATAAATGGTGCAGAGGGAGGAATTGATATAGACTTAGATGAGCAATTGGCACAGGGTCAGTATTCAAATTTGGCAATCATCTCACACTCGCCAACCGAATTTGTGGTCGATTTCGCCGCAGTGCTACCAGGTATGCCGAAGGCGAAGGTGGTAAGTAGAATTATCCTTACACCCGAGCACGCCAAACGCCTTATGTACTCGATTCAGGAGAATGTCGCACGCTATGAGAAGAACCACGGTTCGATCGAGATCTCGCAACGTGGATCGACTCCACCATCGTCGTTAGCTCCAGCTGGCGAGGCTTAGGATAGTGACCCGAATAGAGACAAAAAAAGCGGTCAGAATAGAAACAACGGAGAAATTATGTCAAAAATTATATACACACCCTGCGGCGTATGTTGTCGCGAAATGGAACTTGAGGTCGAGGGGGATACTCTAAAATCGGTAATCTTCCACGGGGGTTGCGACGGAAATCTGCAAGGCGTAGCTCGCTTGGTTGCGGGTCAGAAGATCGAGACCTTGGCCGAGATGCTCGCGGGTATCGACTGCCGCGGTAAGGGGACTTCATGTCCTGATCAGCTCTCGCAGGCGCTCCGCTCAATCAAATAGAGGTGGAACTTCTTGGCGCCTGGGGATATTGGGGGCTCTTCTTGGGTTCGTTTTTAGCCTCCACGGTGTTGCCGTTGAGCTCCGATGCTCTGCTGGTGGGTTCTCTGCTGGCGGGTGGCGATGTGCGCTTAGTGTTGATCTCGGCCACATTGGGCAATTTCTTGGGTGGACTCACCACATATTATATAGGTTACCTCGGCCGCTGGGAGTGGATCGAGCGTTATCTGCACGTCTCGCGCGAGAGGCTCGAGAGGCAGAGTTCGCTTGTGCAGCGGTATGGTAGTTTGATTGCCTTTCTCTCGTGGGTTCCTGTTTTGGGGGATGTTGTCACGGTGGCATTGGGGTTCTATCGGGTTGACTTTATCAAATCTTCGATTTTTATGTTTATTGGTCGCGCTTTGCGGTTTATTCTTTGGGCTTGGATTTTTGCCTGAAGCGGCTAAGGAAAACGAAGTTTTCCGTATCCAAGCTTATACCTTTGTCCCAAGAACAAATACGAGGATATATAAATTAAGAAAAAATAATAAGTAGGTGTGAACGGATCCAAACATTGAT
>JBCQVS010000085.1:0-3552 GCA_047172885.1 Rikenellaceae bacterium
GGATAGTCACGAAGCCCTTGCGGATTTTGTAGACCGAGCATTCGGACTACCTGCAGTCTATCCTCCCAGAGAGTACGATACTGAGGAGGACACACCCTGCACCGAGAAATACCTGTGTTTCAATGCCACGGTGCCAACGCCCCAAGAAATCATTGACATTGGCTTTGACGGTCGGGAGGTTGTTGACATCGCCAAGTTCTATGCGGGCGATTATACAGGACCGTTGGACGGCTATCACTGGAATCTCCAGAATTGGGGGACGAAATGGGATATCTACGCCGATAACATCGACCCCGAGTCCATGGGCTGGGATGAAGACTGTGAAGAACTCGGTATGTATTTCCTTACTGCGTGGAGTCCTCCCGTTGCGTGGGTCGAACGACTTGCGACGCTATTTCCTGAACTGAATTTCCACTTGGAATATGAGGAATCTGGAAGCTATTTCGCAGGCGAAGTGACCGTAGAGAAAGGCTGTATCACCTACCGTCAGTATACCGAGGAGGAGTGTGATGCACTGTTCCATCGAGATGATGACGACGAAGACGACGAGGATGACGACAATACATCCTCAGAGGAATCGTTAGAGAAAACCTAATATGCCAGGCACCCATAAGTGGTGCAATACAAAGGGGGCAGAGTCGATTGCGACTCTGCCCTTCATCTAAAGGAGGACGATAAGATGTCCCAAGAAAGAAATCAACTGACATCAGTTGTATCATACCCAGAACGAGGGGCAGGCGGTAACAATCGCTATCGTGGGAATTGTTCACCCAAACTACTGCTCGACCTGATTGACCACTTCCAAATCAAAGATATTTGTGATTATATGTGTGGGAGCAACACCACGGGTGCCGCTGCCCAGCAACGGAGTATTCATAGCCACACATATGACCTGCATAGTGGATTTGATTTGGTGAATCACGAGATACCAGAGCGTCCCAATTTTATTTTTTGGCACCCACCTTATTGGGATATCATCAAATATTCGGGTTCTATGTACGATAGCCAAGCAGTGCAAAAGGCCTATGGGTACGACCCCAGTGCATCGGATTTATCCCGCATCCCAGACTGGAACCAGTTTGTGCAGGTGATGAATTACTGTATGATGAAGCAATTTAGTGCTCTGGAGCGTGGTGGTCGGATGGCGGTGCTAGTGGGGGATATTAAGAAAAAGGGATCCCTTTATAGTATGCTTTTAGAACTCATTAAGCCCGGTATGCTAGAAAATGTGATTATCAAAACACAGCATAATTGTAATTCCAGTTCCACATCGTACAGTGGGAAATTTATTCCCATTGTCCACGAATACTTGCTACTGATTAAAAAGGAACAGCCATTGGCGGTACCCATTCTCATCACCAACCGTGTCCAAGGTGACCTGCGAGATATGCCAGGATGCACATGGAAGGATATTGTGTCCGCTGTCCTAGAAGATTGCGGAGGCCAGGCCAATCTGTCTTGCATCTACGACAAAATCTCCAACCACAAGCGAGCCAGAGAGAATCAGTGGTGGAAGGAGAAGGTGCGCCAAACATTACAGGTTTATCCCAAGCTGTTTGCATCCACACAACGTGGCGTGTGGTCATTGCGGCAGACGGCGTAATACGATGCTGCAAATTCACAGAGGAAACGGCATTTATAGAATTCATGCTAGATACCATCAAAGCATCCCTCGCAGATGCCACCAGTATGAGCGATGGTATGAGCGATGGTTTGCGCACTACCCAAGAGGGGCGAAAGCAAACTATTCTTTCCTTTCTGGAGCGGAAGTTCCATTACAAATAGACGATATAATTAGAAAACACCGCTCACTCATTAGGACAGTGGTCACAAGGACACTTTGTGACCACCCCTAAAGATTGGGGTGTTAAGAAAACAAGATATCCCTTGGGCACCTTCTTAAAGAAATATGGTAGCGAGGAAAACTGCTACGAATATCTGGTCAAACTACGCTGGCCTAACGGGTTTATGTGCCCCAAATGCGGTCATACGGGCTGCTCTAAGCTGTCTAATGGTAACTTTCAGTGTACCCAGTGCCGTCATCAGGCCTCGGTCACTGCCGGCACCGTGATGCACCGTACCCATCTCCCGCTTTCCACCTGGTTTTTGGCCTTCTACTTCGTCAGCCAAGACAAGCGAGGCATCTCTGCCGTCCAGCTTAGTAGTCTAGTCGGCGTGACCTACAAGACGGCTTGGTATCTGCTCAAGCGCATTCGTGCCGCCATGGGTCAACGAGACAGCTTACACCAGCTATCTGGGGTGGTTGAGTTCGATGATGCCTATTTCGGCGGCCCTACAACGGGCAAAAAACGTGGCAGAGGTACGGAAAAAGCAAAGGTTTTTGTGGCTGTGTCGCTGGATGATAGAGGTAATCCCAAGTATCTGAAGATGCAAGTCACGCCCAACATACGGCAGACTTCGGTGAAGAAATTCATCCAGAACAGTGTGATTGTGGGCAGTACGATCCACAGCGATGGCTATCGCAGCTATATTCCAGCTTTAAAGGACGACTACACCCACGAGCATAAGGTTTATGACCCACAGGACGGGCTACTTCATTGGCTACACATTACCATCAGTAATGCCAAGACCTTCATTTTGGGTACCTATCACGGCCTGCCCAAAGATAATTTGCAGTCCTACCTTGACGAGTATTGCTTCCGCTTCTCCAGAAGAGGCTTTCACGGGAGTTTGCTTGATAGATTAGCCCTAGCCGTAGCCACATCTGCTGGCTGAGTTAAAGGGATAACCACTATTTGATATTCTGTTTATGCAACTCAATGGCTTGTGTAATGCGATAATAATTTAGGAAATCATGAAAGGTGTATCCCATTTCCAGTTTGAATTTGGAGTTGAGATGGGTACAGGATATGTTGAGGGTTTGGCTCAAATCGGTCAAGGATATTTGTTCCGAAAAGTGCTCTCGAATATATTGCAACATGATAATTACATATTTATTTTTCGCTTTATCAATATCGGGTAAAATAAGGGGGTGATTCTGCGTCACTGTTTGAGTATGTTCCGAGCGGGAACCTTTAATGGAGGCCAGGCAGCACTTCAATTCATCTAGATCCACTGGTTTCAGTAGATAATCACTTACACCTAGATGGATTGCTTTCTTTGCATATTCAAACTCATCAAATCCTGATAAAACGATGGTGTGATAGGGCACCTTATTCTTGGTTTGTTGTAACATCTCTAATCCATCCATCTGAGGCATACGTACATCAGTAATTACAATGTCTGGGCGAAGATCAAGAATTTTTACAACTCACTCTGCTCCGTCACAGGCCTCGCCAATTACCACGCAATCTAAGTCTGTCCAGTTTATCATAAATTTTAAGCCGCGGCGGATAACATCTTCATCTTCCACGAGGAGTACCTTGAGCATGATCTATTCCTCCAATTCCAATGGCATTGTTAATATGATTGTGGTTCCCTCTCCTAGCTGACTATCTATGGTCATACCATAGCTGGAGCCATACAAGAGGGTCAGTACCTTTTGAATGTTATATAGACCAATGTGGGTTACGGCAAAGCTATCCAGTTCCA
>JBCQVS010000086.1:0-3348 GCA_047172885.1 Rikenellaceae bacterium
CCCATCCCGAACCCGGAAGTGAAACATTGAAACGTCGATGGTAGTTAGGCGATAGGCCTTGCGAGAGTAGATAATTGCCAGGGTTAATAAAAGCCGCATAGTACAAACTATGCGGCTTTTTCCGTATATAGCTAGCAAGGTCAAGCGACTAACTACCACTGTTACCACTTTAGCCGATTGATAAAAACAAGTTTTGCCGAAGCACGGGTGGGTCCGCGAGACAAATTGACGCAGTGCGTCAATTTGAGACGACGAAAGCCCAACACACTTGTTGGGCGGCCCAAGCGAAGCGCAGGGTGAGGAGGACAGCCGCGTCCCAACGGTGCATACAGCACTTCGCCCAAGGGCTAACGCTAAGGGGCTTTCTTCGTTTATGCCTATGGCAATTATCTACTTTCGCAGACCTTGACTCGGACACCCGACGGGGCGGGAGACTGGAGGGCTTGCCCGACAGCCTGAGCGAAGCGAAGGTAGCAGCCGAGAGGCGGCTGCGTATCAACCATCGTGTACCAATAAAAAGCTTGGCAGTCTAAGCCCTGATGCCGAAGGATGATAAAGGCGCGCCCCACGCATCTTTACCCTTCGGGCTCACAGCTACGCTGTTTCGTCTCTGGACCCGTCCAGTGTCCCGCGAGACAGATTGAGCCAGTGACGCAATGGGAGAGGCTGAAAGTCTTAAATACCTTTAAGACGGCCGTAGCGAAGCTGCGGTGTAGCCGAGATAATTGCCCACTTTCTAAAAAATATTAAGCGTACCAGCTCTCATCCGCGCTCGCACAGAGAAGGGCAAACGTCGCTCAAGAGCCACTCCCATACTATGGCTCTCTAATAACTGTGTCATACAGGGTAGGGGGCGCATCTTGAAGCCGATTAGTATTGCCTGAGGCTCACGACATAAATTCAGATTTTAGTCTATAATCGACTATTCCAATAGAAATAGTGCGGGGAATCATATGATAAAAATATGTTTTATTGTACGCTTACAGTAGAAAATTTACTCGTTGGGTTGACATGCGGATTTTTCTCCTCTAATATAACCGTGTACCAGCAATACGTACTTGTCAATTTAATCTGCCCTCTGCGCTAGTTCTCTCACTATACGAGAATTAACATAAGCCTGAGGGCATTTTTTTTGTAAGGAGCCTTATTGAGCTTGCGCTGCAATACCATCACATATATTCAAAAAATCCTTTTTCTTCGTCGCTGTAGTTAGGGTCATCGGCTATGGCTTTTAGAAACTCCTCTTGCCAATATAAAGACATACGATGGTCTTTTTTACCGCCCTTGCCCTTCTTGTACATTTCAGCAAGCTCGCGCATCGCGTCAGCATAACCTTGCTCAGCCGCTGCTTGGTACCACTTGCGGGCTTGGCGTAGGTCGCGCTGAATACTGATGCCATCATCATATAGGGCACCAAGGTAGTATTGCGCTTCCGCATAGCCACTTTGCGCGACGTTAAATATGTCTGCTAGACCAAAGGATGGCTTGGCTCCTTCGATTGCCCCACGGAAATTTAAAATTCCTAGTTCAAATCTTGCCTTTAAATCACCTTCAGCAGCTGCTTGTTTAAGTTGCGCAAGGCGTGTCGCTTGTGTTTGTTCTCGATTGTGTGGAGTGCTCATGATTTTTGTTGATAACTTAATTTGTTCTCTACTTTGTTAAGAATGCTCATTTGGTGGATAGCTATTTGATTCAATTTAATCAGTCGTTCCTTCTGAGCTAGCCCCTCGTTAATGAGCACGGCATTGATGTTTTCCATGTTCGAGAGACATATCAGCTCAGTGATAGAAGAGTAATCACGAATATTTCCTTTGAGTTCTGGATTTGCATCCCTCCATTGTTTAGCAGTGATGCCGTAAAGCGCAACATTGAGCACATCAGCTTCGGATGCATAGATGGTGGATATGACTACAGGTGGCAGCCTATCAGGTACAAGGTTTTGTTTAATCGCATCAGTATGGATACGGTAGTTAATTTTTGTCAGCTCGCGTTTAGCACTCCATCCCAACAACTTTTGTTCCTCTTCTTTGAGCCGTTGAAATTCTTCGATCAGGTAAAGTTTGAACGGCACGCTGATAGCTGAACCAAACTCAAAAGCAATATCCTTATGAGCATAAGTGCCACCATACCTTCCCTTTTTAACAACAATCCCTATGGCATCAGTTTTTTCTATCCATTCCGAGACACTTAATACAAAGCTAGGTAAACCTGCCTGAGTTTTAAAGTGGTCAAATTCGACCACTTTAAAATGGGGGTTATGAATCATCTCCCAGGTTCCCAAAAACTCTAATGTGTAGCGAGCGCGTAGCCAATTCTTGATAATGTCCGCAGCACGGCTTTCACTTTCTTTAGCATTCGCCATATCCGTCAATGAGATATAATCTTTCTCATGGACGCTTACTACGCTTATTTCGTTATTTTGAACCGTTATCTTTGCCATAATGTTGCATTTGCTAAAGCTGATAGGAAGACAAAAATCCTTGATATTAGTGTAGCAAAGCTAATCTAAATTACAAGACAATAGCAGAGTAATTATTTCAATCCGTCAATGGCACAGTGGCAATGTAGAGTGTGCATTGGCATCCTGAGGAAATAGAAAGAAAGCCCTGCCTTGTAGCAGGGCTTCTTTGTACTGGTGCTTGAATTCTTTAAATTTAGGTATCGGCTCCAAATCTGACTGATGCCTGTTTGTCGCGGAGTTTGTTCATGCCTTGTTCTGTCTGCATGAGGATAGCGGTGATAAAAGCTGTGTCGCTGCCTTGTAAATCGCGGTCGCGTTGCCAAGCGCCCGCTTTGGTGGAACTGATTGTTCCCTTGAGAGCTTCGCCTTTCTCGCTGTAAATAAAGACTTTCGTCTTTTGTTGATTGCCCCAGTGTAGGGTGAAGCTTGCGTTTCTAGCTATTGGTAAGGCGTAGGGCGCAATGGCGGTGTAAGAGCACTTGGAATCGACTTCTAGCCAATTCTTGAGTAGAGCTTGCGCTTTTTCATCCTGTGGGTATGCTAGCCTGACCTGATGACTGTTGTAGTCGCGGGTTTGAATGATTGAAAGCTCAATCTCGACGGGCTTGCGAAGCAGGACTTTAGCATCATGAGGAGAGCTTGCAAAGGGGTAAGAACAACTTGAGAATGCTGTCGCTGCAAAGAAGATGCTCAGGACCCATTTGATGAGTGTGCCTCTGTTCATGTTTAAAGGATAAGGTGTCTTTCCCTCAGAGTCAATGTAAATGTTTTTCTTATTGAAGCATTGAAAGCTGTAATATTAAATGCGACAAGCTAAGCACCCATAAAATGCCCTGGTTCCTATGCCAAAGTACAGTTGGTGGAGGAAAGGACATGAAATGTTCTTT
>JBCQVS010000087.1:0-3277 GCA_047172885.1 Rikenellaceae bacterium
ATTGAAAGCCATTCGCTAACAATTGATGAACGAGGCTTGACATCAGAGTCCCAAACATGCTATGGTGATACTCTAATGGAACGTCTGAAGACCAGTACCGTGCCAACATCTGACCAAGTTGCTACCGCAACCGTGGTTGATGGCTTGACGACTGCGCAAACAGACCAATTGGGCGGCACCTACAGCTACACCCGTGAGTATACAGAAACAGGCATCACTAGTACTGTGACAGACCCACGAGGCAATACCGTAACGCAAAAGACCGACATCGCAGGGCGAGCCATCGAACAAATTGATGCCGCAGGTAATAGCACTCATACGACCTACTGCACCGATAGTGATAATCTCGCCAGCATCACCGATGCCCTCGGCAATGTCATCACCTACAGCTACGACCTACGCGGACGCAAAATCGCGGAGAACGGCACAGGCATCTACCCCGCCACCTATAGCTACGATGATGCTGACCGCATGATTTCGCACAGTACTTATCGCGACGATCAAGCGGATACCACAAGCTACTGCTATGATGCAGCAACAGGATTCCTGCTCTCCACCACCTATGCAGATGGCACCGCAGAAACACGCTCGTACAACACCATGAACCTGCTGGGGCATCTCTACAACGCACGTGGTGCCGATTGTATCCATACCTACAACACGCTCACAGGTGATTTGCTGAAGCAAAACTACACGGATGATACAACCGATATCACCTATACCTACAACCACCTTGGTCAGGTCACCAGCATCACTGATGCAGCAGGTACACGCACATTCGCCTATAACGAATACAGCGAGTTGGAAAGCGATACATCAGCTATTGATACAACCAACATTCAAGTAGCAGAATCCTACGATGAAATGGGACGCAGCAATGGTTATCGTTTCATCAAAGGCAGCGAGAACGTGCAAATCGTAGCCCAAAGCTACGATAGCAAGGGGCGCATTGGTAGCGCCAGCTTCATCCATTCAGGAGAAAGCAAGGACTTCACCTACAATTATATTGAAGGAACGTCCTTGCTTCAGAGCCTCGTACATCCTAACGGAATCACCACGACCAATACCTACGAAGCGAGCCGCAACCTCATCACCGACATCAACGATTCCCGCAGCACGACTAGTGTCGTAGAACGAGGCTACAGCTATGACGAACTCGGTCGCCCTATCACGCGCAGAATCGCACGAAAGGGCACCGTAAGTAACGACAGCTTCAGCTACGACACCAAGAGCCAGCTCACCGCAGCCACGATGGGCAGTGATGACTACGCCTACGATTACGACAACATCGGCAACCGTAAGACTGCGCAAGAAATCGCAGACGAAATCACCTACGATGCTAATGAGCTCAACCAGTACACTACCATCAGCGACTTCACACCAGAGTTCGACTTGGATGGCAACCAAACCAAGCTGCAAACCTCTACAGGCATCTGGAACGTCAGCTACAACGCAGCAAACCGCCCCACCATCTTCACCAGTGAAGACGGCAACACGGTAATCGAATGCAGCTACGATTCTGTGGGAAGACGCGTCACCAAGAAGGTAACGACAAACGGAAGCGTAACCCTCAACCAACGCTACGTCTACCGAGGCTACCTGCAAATTGCAGCCCTTGACCTGACACGCTCGACACTAAATGCCCTCCACATCATCACATGGAACCCTGCTGAACAAACTGCAACACGTCCGCTCGCGTTGCAAATCTCAGGCACATGGTTCACCTATGGTCTTGACTTGAGCAAGAACGTGACAGAGCTCTTCACCACCGCTGGTGGCGTCGAAACCTGCTACACCTACAGCCCCTTTGGAGCCGCAACAGAAGACGGAGACACAACTTCGCCCATCCAATGGAGCAGCGAAGTCTACGACTCCGAACTTGCCCTCGTTTACTACAACTACCGCCACTACAATCCAGCAGACGGACGCTGGATTAACCGCGACCCAATCGGAATTGAAGGTGGGATGAATCTCTATGGATTTGTTAAAAACAGTGCACCTATTAATATAGACGAAAAGGGCTTATTCTTGGATACCGTTTGGGATGTAGGTAGCATATTATGGGATGTAGGAGTGGTTGCTACTGGTATAATAAAAGACGACAGCCAAATGGTTGAAGATGGATTAATTGATTTAGCAGCTGATACTGCGGCTGCGCTAATTCCTTTTGTTCCAGCTGGTTCTACCAAGGTAATAAGGGGTGCCAAATCTGCAACAAAAGCGACAAAAGAAACGTCAGAGATTGCATTAAAAAATAAAAGAATGTTAGAAAAGATTCAAAACAGGAAAGGCAGAGCTAGAGGACATAAAGGCTGTTGTCCTTGTAAACCACCTGTAGGTTCCTTAGGCCATCAAATTGCAGGGAAAAGAATAAGGGGGGCTCATAAAAATGATGATATTGGACATGTTAAAGTATGGGTTATGTTACAAACGCAACCACCTAAGTGTGAATGTAAATTTGGCTTTATAGGTACATTGGAGCAAACAACTACACCGCCAAATGACAGCAAATTATATGAAAAGGATCCCTCTAAAGAACCTCTTGCACAATACGGTGGAGGACCTAGCCCAAATTAGTAGATTTTTCTACTAACTTAATTAAAAATAGAACTCACAAAATGAAGAAATTATATTACCCTGATGGAGAAGAAGTTCAGATTGGAGATATTATTTGGACCTCCGAAGGAATCAATGTGCGAGAGGTAACCCAAATCGTCACAAAAGAGCATCCCCGCTACGCAGAATTTGGGAGAAAGGGGATTATCTGGACTCGCTACATTGGCAAAAAGAAATATACGTCTGACGAAGCTTTAGGCTGTGAAGGGTTTACCGAAGAAAAAGTCTTTAAACCCTTTGGCATAGGGAAACTTTCCATCTGCGAATTGTCATTTCTTGAGCTCATGTACCGCCTCTTTGAAAAGCAAATGAATCTAGAGCTTATTGACAGTGAGCTCTTGTACTTTCCTATCTGGTTGCCAGAGAAAACCGAAGATGGCGAGTGGAATTTTATATGGTACTTGCTGGTCAATAAAGACTATCCACCTCAATTAGATACTGAATTATTTTATCGTTTTCACCCCAACTTGCTCTCATTTGAACTGTTGGACGATGAAACGCGAAAGCGGGTTTGTAGTGCAAACTGGTGCCAGGCAGCCAATTAAATGGAATCCAGGGAGCGCTGGAAACTGGTGTCAGGGAGCAGATGAAACTCAGTCTCTGATAGTTATTCGCTAAATTATTCTCTTAGCACCCACAGCGGGGCTTGCGCAATCGAACG
>JBCQVS010000088.1:0-1705 GCA_047172885.1 Rikenellaceae bacterium
CAAACAATGGAAGAAAAAACACTTACGCTCGATCAGGAGCAGACGATTATGAAAAGAGCCTATGAGCTCAAAACAGAGAAGAAGCTACGCAAGGTATTTCCAATGGTAGTATTTGGTGAGACCGATTGCGATGAGCGAGAGGTATATGTGGCATACTTCAGTGAGCCATCGTTCCCGACATTCAGCAAGTTTATGGCAGCATCTAAAAAGGATGAGGTTACAGCTATGCGTACTCTCGCTAAGGACTGCTATTTGGAGGGTGACAAGGATCTGGTCGATAACGACTCTTTGTTCCTTTTCGGTCTTATGGGTCAACTATCGGAGATCATCTCTACGAGACAGACCACCCTCGTAAATTTATCGACCGCTGGAAAGTAAAAGATGCAGACAGGATACGTCAGAGGACGATTTATGTACGGCATTACTTTCCAGCGACTAATTTCGAGACCATTTCTGATGAGGAGTTTGCGATGCTTTCGGAGGAGGCATTGTGGCTCCATCAACAGATGGTTGTAAGTCGAATGACAGCTAATCTCCCAGCTGTTACTTAGTGAATAATTGTGTTACTCGAACCCTGCTTAGACTTCGGTCTAAGTGGGGTTTAATCTTTTTGTAGCGAATATCACTATTCTTTTATAAAGCAGATTTGAATGGCTCAAGAGCAAAATTATAGTGTAAATTACTCCATCAATGTAGAGGCGACCAAGGGAACTCAGCAGGTTCAGGCGTTCGCAGATGCTGTTGGTAAGTTGGTACAGGCGAAAAACTCGTTCACTCCAGCTATCACCAACATCAAGAAGATGATGGATGAGATAGATAAAACTTTTCGCACCAAGAGCGGAAAGAAGAGGGATTATACCTTTACCTTATCTATCAACACAGATAGCTCAGAGCAGAAATTAGGTCGTGTAAAGAGTCTTCTTACAGAGATTAACACCCTTGCAAAAGGTATCAATGTCTCGGTCAATGCTGGTCAAGCATTAGACACCAACCGCATTAAGGCTAATGCAAAGGATCAGCGTAACAGACGACTTGCCGATGAGCGAAACACAGGCATCAAGCAGAGTGCAGCGCAGTCTGTAAACTCAATGATGTCAGCCCAAAAGAGCATCACCAAAGTCATCGGCAAGATCAACTCTGCTATGACTCACCTCGAAAAGGGTCGAGAGATCAACATCAAGACTGAGACAGCAGAGGAGCGTATCAGGCGACTTTTGGCTCTTATGGGTCAGTTAAGGGGAGCATCTACATTCTCTGTAACCGCCAACACACCTCAGGGCTACGCAGGGAAAGTTGGTGCAACAGGTGCGCCATTCGCTCCTAATCACGCCTTTGTATTGCCTCAGAAAGTTGCCGACCAACTCAATACCTCATTGGTTAAAAACCGAGTATTGGGAGACCAAAAGGCTCAACAGCAACGCACCCTCTTATCCGACAAACTATCCAACTATCGAGAGACTGTTGGCGTGCGTGCCTCAGAGTGGGATCGCCAACGAGTAGCGAGAAACTACGACGTTGAGCAGAATCGCATAGCCAATGAGCGAGTACAGCTCAATAGAGAACAGCGAAGTGTTGAGCGACAAAATACAGCAGGTATAGTTCGCCAAATTCAGGGGCAAAGCAGAGCGCAAGCAGGTTATCAAACCAGCAAGCAGAAGGCAGCTATCAATCGTCTTCAATATATGCGTGGCCCATCAATGAACAA
>JBCQVS010000088.1:1715-3099 GCA_047172885.1 Rikenellaceae bacterium
GCTTACTAAGGCTGTGGAGTACACCAATGTAATGACCTCAGCACAATCGATTCTGAGGGTTGCTGACGATGACTTGACAACCTTTGAGGGGCGATTCTCGAAGATGGCTCTGTATGTTCGTCAGATTGGAGTTGAGACCAAGTTTACAGCTATGGAGGTAGCAGGAGCAGTTAAGTATCTCTCTATGGCAGGTATGGGAATTGACACTATCAATGAGTCTATCAGACCTATAACAAACCTCGCCCTGATTGGTGATAATGACGTGTCGCAGATCGCAGACCTTGCCACCAACATTATGGCAGGTTTTGATATTAAGAGTAGCTCAATGGGCTCTGTGGCAGATATTCTTGCCTCGACTATCTCACGCTCCAATGTGAATGTAATTGAGATGGCAGAGTCATACAAAATGGCTGCTGGATATATGCGTATGGCAGGTATCGACTTCACGGAGTCATCGGCTGCAATTGGTATTCTGGGAAATATGGGTATCAAGGGTACTATGGCAGGTACATCACTACGTGCTATGGCAACTCGCTTTGCCAAACCAACGAAGGAGTCGCAAGAGTCTCTTGATAGATTGGGTGTGAGGTTCACTCACAACGTTGATATTTACGGCAAGCAGGTAGAGAGGCTACGTCCACTTGCTGAGATATTCCAAGAGCTGAACGAGAAAGGGGCTACGATGGGAGATATGCAAGCTATCTTCGGTAAGATTGGTGGTAATGCAGCGATGATGTTTGTTCGCAACTATGAGCAACTTCGTACCCTCACCTCTCAGAATAGAGGTTCGCACAATGTCTCATCGGAGCTTGCCAAGGTGAAGCAGGATAATACCAAAGGTCTGTGGTCTCAAATGACTTCTCAGTTCACAGAGTCCTTTATGCAGGGTTATGAGCATATCGAGCCTATCATCAAATCGACATTGAGAGATTTCATCGGTAAGTTTAAGACTCGTGAGTTCGCTTTGGGTATCGCCTCGATTGGTCAAACGTTGTTGAATCTGATTACAATATTGGCAAAGTTCGGTGCGTGGTTCTCTCGCAATATGACGTGGATTGAGCCTCTATTGTTCTCAGGAATTGTAGCAACAAAGCTCTTTAAGTTGGCAGGTGCATTGACCAATGTTGGTGTAGCTCTGGGGTTCGTTGGTAAGCAGAGTGTGGCAGGTCAAGGTATTGGTGCTATTTCATCACTTGTTGGATTGGGTGGCGGTAAGATGTCATTTGCCTCGAAGCGTAGTATCGTAACAGCTCTGCAAGGTGCAGGGGTTGCAGGTAAGGGGGCTATGTCTCAGGCTCTCCTCTCAGGCGGTATGGGTATGGCAGCACAGGGTGGTGGATTGTTCGCTACTCAGGTCGCTACTGGCAATGGTTTGATTGGTGCT
>JBCQVS010000089.1:0-3044 GCA_047172885.1 Rikenellaceae bacterium
CACGTGAGGATTAAAAACCGCAAGGATGTGCCAAAAATCGCCTTCTAATGAGCTCCGCACACAGGTGGGTAGTCGATTGTGTAATGGAGACCTACGGACTCTTTGCGGTCGCTGCCTTGCTTTATCGTCAGATACGCCACCGCAATCATATTCCTCAACTCGCACAACTCCCTATTGGGCGTAGTCTTATTATAAAGTCCTTCTGTCTCCTGCCAGATCACGGTGAGCCGCTTCATAGCTCTCTCCAATCTGAGATTCGAGCGGACGATACCAACATAATTTGACATTATCTGCTGCAGCTCCTTGCGATTTTGCGTCACAAGGATCATCTCCTCGGCCGAGGAAGTACCCTCGAAATCCCAATCGGGAATACCCTCTTGAATCGTGGTCGTTGCGATCTTGCTTGCTGCATGAGCTGCCGCCTGATCGGCATATACTGCCGCCTCGATAAGCGAGTTCGAAGCCAAGCGATTAGCGCCATGCAGACCTGTGCACGAAGACTCTCCAAGGACGTAGAGTCGACGAATCGAGCTCTGTCCATTGCTATCAACGCTCACACCGCCGCAGCAATAGTGTGCCGCAGGGGTCACTGGAATCATATCTTTTGTAATGTCAATTCCCAGCGACATACACTTGCGGTAAATATTCGGGAAGTGCTCGCGAGTCTTGTCGGCATCTTTATGTGTCACGTCGAGGTATACAAACTCCTCGCCGCTGATTTTTAGTTCGTGATCTATCGACCGAGCTACAACATCGCGTGGCGCGAGGGATAACATCGGGTGATATTTCTGCATAAACTCCTTGCCATTTTGTAGGCGCAGGATCGCTCCATAGCCTCGCATCGCCTCGGTGATAAGGAATGATGGTCGTTCACCAGGGTTGTAGAGCGATGTTGGATGGAATTGGATAAACTCCATATTCTCGGTGTGCGCCTTGGCGCGGTGGCACATCGCGATACCATCTCCAGTAGCCACAGCGGGATTGGTGGTGGTGTTGTAGATGCTGCCCACGCCACCTGCCGCCACAACGGTGAATTTCGCTAGCACGGTGTCGATCGCCTCGCTCTCGAGGTTAAGGACATAGGCTCCGAAGCAGGCCAAGCCGCGAGTGTGTCGCGTGACGATCTCGCCCAAGTGGTGTTGGGTCAACAGGTCGATGGCGAAGTGGTTCTCCAGCAGGGTGATGTTGGGATTGCTTCGGACACTCTCAACAAGTGCGCGCTCGATCTCGGCACCCGTAAGATCCTTATAGTGAAGGATTCTGTGTTCGCCGTGACCTCCCTCGCGATGCAGCTCAAAGAGCCCATCCTCGGTTTTGTCGAATCGCGTTCCCCACTCGATAAGGTCTTGGATAAGTTCGGGGGCTCGGCGCACGACCAGCTCCACGGCTTGGTGGTTGCACTTACCTGCTCCACACACTTCGGTGTCGAGGATATGCTTCTCGAATGTGTCGGGCTCGTAGGTCACCGAGCAGATTCCTCCCTGAGCGTAATTGGTGTTACACTCGTCGATTTTACCTTTGGTAACTAGGGTTACTGTGCCACTTTTAGCCGCTTTGAGGGCAAAGGTGAGCCCTGCTATTCCAGAGCCAATAACCAAATAATCGGTCTTCATCTTTTTATGCATTTATAACAATTAGCAAAGGTACGAAAAAAAGTAAGAATCTGTTTAAGTTTTTTTCGCTAAAATTGTTAAGAGAAATGTTGCTTTAATTTTCGCTATTTACAAGAGGCGCATAGCAATAGCTATGTAACGAGTGTAAAAAGCGAAAAGTGAAGTGACAGATCCTTAACAAATTAGATGAAAGAAATTTAAACAGATTCTAAGAAAGAGCGTATAATATTTTGCCACGATGCCATATTTTCGTAATTTTGTAGCCTTATATCAAATTACTATGTCGCATAAAATTACACTTACGCTTACCCCTAAGCAGGCCTCAGATCCGAAATTCTACACCTCTCTTGCTGCTCGCAAGGTGGGCATCACAGAGTCAGACGTGGCGCTGCTGCGTGTTGTAAAACGGTCGATAGATGCTAGGCAGCGTCAGGCCAAGGTTAACCTCACCGTGGAGCTTTTCGAGGAGAGTGACCCAACGCCTGATCCGATACACTTCGATTATCCTGATGTCGCGCATCGCACACCAGTGGTTGTTGTCGGCTCTGGTCCTGCGGGACTCTTTGCCGCTCTGCGACTTATCGAGTTTGGGTTTCGTCCGATTATCTTGGAGCGCGGACGTGATGTCTCGGCTCGAAAAAAGGATATTGCGCTGATTAATCGTAATGAGGCGATCGACCCTAACTCGAACTACGCTTTTGGTGAGGGTGGTGCCGGCACTTTTTCAGATGGCAAGCTCTTTACTCGCTCCAAAAAGAGGGGTGATTATCACAAGGCGTTGCAGACGTTGGTTTTTCATGGTGCCTCCGAGGAGATTCTCTTTGAGGCACATCCGCATATTGGCACCGATAAGTTGCCACGTATTATGACCAATATGAGGCAGTCGATTTTGGATGCTGGCGGTGATTTTATCTTCGAGGCTAAGGTTACCGATCTCAAAATTAAAGGCGAGAGAATCGAGGGTGTTTGGTGTGGTGATACATTATATGAGGGTGCTGCGGTGGTTTTGGCTACGGGGCACTCGGCAAAGGATATTTATGAGTTATTACACGCTAAGGGGGTGCTGATCGAGGCGAAGCCGTTCGCTATGGGAGTGCGTATTGAGCATCCGCAGGGGCTTATCGACTCGATTCAGTATCACGCTCCTTCGCGTGGGGAGTATCTGCCTGCGGCTTCTTATTCGCTTGTGAATCAGGAGAATGGGCGCGGTGTCTATTCGTTTTGCATGTGTCCAGGGGGATTTATCGTGCCCGCTATGACCGATAAGAGTGAGTCGGTGGTCAATGGCATGTCGCCTAGTCAGCGCTCGTCGCCTTATGCTAATTCGGGGCTTGTTACGGAGGTTCGCCTCAGTGACTTTGCGCATTTGGCCGATGAGTGGGGTGAGTTAGCTGGTTTGAAGTTTCAGCAGCAGTTGGAGATGCTGGCTCG
>JBCQVS010000090.1:0-2916 GCA_047172885.1 Rikenellaceae bacterium
TTCCTTACTATAATTATTATTTTTCGGTACCCTCATACAAAACCCCCATTTAGATTTTTAACGCTGAGCCTAGTGGGGCTTTTTAGCGTTGTCTACCTAAATGGGGGCATATCAGATGCAGTCAAGAAGTATAGCTCTATTGCAAAACAGTGTTCCGATGCCGGAAGCCAATTTGCTTTTGTCATTGGACCTAACAAGTCTACAATTTATCCTGAGTATTTACCGCTCATAGTTATTCCCGCAAAAGACCGCTACCTTACACCACTAGTAGATACGTTAACCGGAAAAGGCATTACTGTTTACGACCCAACTAACGACCTAATAAAAGCAAAAAAAGATGGTATAGTATACGGTCTCACAGATACTCATTGGAATGTTAAAGGATCCTATGTGGCGTTTGAGGGGCTGTGTAAACTTCTCAATCTCCCTAAATTAGTTGTAACTCATGTTGATGCGCCACCACAAGCCCACGGCTTGGTACGCATTGGTGGCTATAACAAGGACACTTTTCCTCTTCTTGAAAAAGATAACTTCCATATAGTACTTGATAGGCAACCAAAACTTATAAGAGAGGGTAAAATCCTTGCATGGTCAAATAAACCTCAAGAAGAAAGGGATAAAGGGCTCATACTAAACCCTGATGCTACAACTCAAAAAAGTATATGGATTTTTACTGATTCCTTTTCAGCAGCATTAGTCCCCTACATTGTAGCAACTTTTGAAGAGACAACTTTTTTTAATCATAAACAGTTTGAAAAAATAATGGCAACGCAGTACCCAAAACCTGACATTATTTTATGGGTCCATGTTGAGAGAAATTTCTTGTAGCATGCCTCTAACTTTTTAACGCTAAAACGATGCTATAGTAATATGCCTGTGCCATGAATGAAGAACAGTACATTCATGGCACAGGCAATACGTGTTTCATCCGCACATCATCTGCCATGCTCAACCGCGTCATCAATGACCTAGACCAAAAAACAAAGATGGATTGCCCACATGGTACAAAAAACGACAATCTTTTGAGCACCGGCATTGATAAAAACATCTCAATAGACGTAAAAAGAAAGGCCACGTACTATTTTGCTCAAGCTACTCAGATGTCCATGAAATGAATATAATCTTTACCCCAAAGAAAAAGACACTACATCTACGCTCTTAAGCCTCCCTCTTTGAGGAAGGTGGCAGGTTGGCAGTAGCTGTTCACGAGTCCGCGTTAGCAGGGAGTGATACCGATACGCCAAACTGACGGAGGGAACTGCCCGAATGGTACCGAAGACACAGCCGTCAGCAAGTCTTCGAGCACTACGGATGCAGATAGCAACGCTGTGGGTCTTTCCGTCTTCTATTCTGGAAACGAAAGCGAAGCCGAGAGCATCTTTGCTTTCTGCCTTTTGCCTTCCATGCAACTCTAGTCAATCGCTCAAACTAGCCCACCCCATCAAAAAATACCAAGAAGCCGACAGTCCTTCGACCATCGGCTTTCTATAAAACTCCATCCGACCATTGGCTTTCGATAAAACTCCACCCTATCAGCGCCAAAAGGTCAGCTACTTTCGTAACTGACCTTTTAAATTTACGTCTTAGTGGCGGTTCTTTTTCAACAAACTACGGAGCATATTTTGCGCGCAGGAATTTTTGTTTGTAGCGAGGCGAGTGCAGTTTTTTATGAAGGAGCGCACTTATCGTGCGTGACTGGAATAAAAAACAAGCTCGACTAAGCTACGGATAAAAAGGCTACGGGCAAAAAGGCCAAGTGCAAAAAGTATCATCGTCGATGGAGAGCCAAACTTTCGAGTTCGGAATGGGATCAGGTGTACCCTCTTCTCCAGAGCCACTAAGACAACTATGTGGCCTACTTTGTTTTTTCGAAATGGCTACTATAAGCCCACCAAACGCAAAAAAGGTCAGTTACTTTCGTAACTGACCTTTTTTAAATTTAAGTCTTAGCGACGGCCTACTTTCCCACAAACTACTCTGCAGTATCATCGGCGATGAAGAGCTTAACTTCCGAGTTCGGAATGGTATCGGGTGTACCCTCTTCTCCATGGTCACTAAGACAAATATGTGGTCATGCTTTGTTTTTACGGAAAGGCTACTGTATTATAACCAGTGCCACATCGCAAGCGCTAAGCGCAACCAAAATATAATTAAATAAGGTTGGAAAGGAAGATTATTTAAGAAAACAAGGCTCACGGGCTATTAGTACTGGTCAGCTGAGTATGTCGCCACACTTACACCTCCAGCCTATCAACCATGTAGTCTACATGGGCCCTTCAGCTCCGAAGAGGGGAAAACTTATCTCGAGGCAGGCTTCCCGCTTAGATGCTTTCAGCGGTTATCCCTTCCACACATGGCTACCCTGCTATGCCACTGGCGTGACAACAGAACCACTAGAGGTGTGTCCATCCCGGTCCTCTCGTACTAGGGACAGGCCCTCTCAATTTTCCTACGCCCACAGAAGATAGGGACCAAACTGTCTCACGACGTTTTAAACCCAGCTCGCGTACCACTTTAAACGGCGAACAGCCGTACCCTTGGGACCTGCTTCAGCCCCAGGATGTGATGAGCCGACATCGAGGTGCCAAACCGCGCCGTCGATATGAACTCTTGGGCGCGATCAGCCTGTTATCCCCGGCGTACCTTTTATCCAATGAGCGATGGCCCTTCCATTCGGGACCACCGGATCACTAACACCGACTTTCGTCCCTGCTCGAGATGTCTCTCTTACAGTCAAGCTCTCTTATGCGTTTGCACTCAACGCCTGGTTTCCAATCAGGCTGAGAGAACCTTTGCGTGCCTCCGTTACAATTTGGGAGGCGACCGCCCCAGTCAAACTACCCACCAGACACTGTCTCCATGCCGGATAACGGCTACAGATTAGAGCCTTAGACTTACAAGGGTGGTATTTCAAGG
>JBCQVS010000091.1:0-2890 GCA_047172885.1 Rikenellaceae bacterium
ATATTACGATTTCTAATTTAGATAGGGTTTCTATTAATGGAACAGTATATAATCTTTCAAACTCCACCAATTTGATAAATGAGATCACTGCAATGATGAGTGAATAACAAAAACATTACCTCCCTCGAATTTTTTGCAATTGATAAAGTGCCTCTTCCCAAATCAAATCATCTATGCTATACTATCCTCAATAGTTTCATTACTTGTATTTCACAAGAAAAAGTTTCAATGTTACGAAGTGTCCAGAGCCTACGGGTTCTGGGCACTTTTTTTGTTTTCTACAGGAATTTTCCTGTTTTATATAGATAGTCTAGCTTAGAGGAGGTGGTGTACTACGCCACACGGCAAATTGATTTCCTGTTGGAAATATCCCTGCATCTGCGACTGCAGAGCAAACTGAATACCTGCCCAAACTGGGCGCATGAAGAGAAGCAATGATTTGTTTCTCTATTTTTTTGTTTTTGGAGGACAAAGTAATGTTATCACCAGAAGAAATTCAAGAAATGACCCTAGACTTAGATACCCCATTTCAATTCAAGTGCCGCAGCTGCGGAAAGTGCTGTAAGGATCGCCATGACATCATTTTGAAGTCACGAGACATTTTCCGCATTGCACAGTATTTGAAGTTGTCCACGAAAGAAGTGCTGGCTCGATACTGCTGTGTATCACTTGGGCCAAACTCTAAATTGCCCGTTGTCACCTTGCAAGCGGTGGGTGCAACCCAGCACTGCCCCTTTATGGAAAATCGCAAGTGCGCTGTCCATCCCGTCAAGCCAGAGGTCTGTGCACTCTATCCCTTGGGGCGATATATCAGCCCCAACGATGATGCAGGAGAAATCAAATACCTGCTTCAGCCTATGTCCTGCGGCGGGGTTAGTAAGACACACACTGTCCGCTCGTGGCTGGCTCGGTTCAATATCCCAGTGAATGATCGGTTTTATGTTTCTTGGACGACCATTCTCAGTACCATGAGTTTGGCGATGCAAGCTCTCATCCAGCAGACGCCTGCACAGGAACAGCTGGCATTCTATTATCTCCTGCGTGAGATGCTTTATGAAAACTACCAGACTGACTTGGACTTCGACTGGCAATTCCAACGCAATATGCGTGTGTTGGCCGATACGGTGAAAAAGCTGGTAGAGGAGGGATTGGAACCACATGGCAAAGAATGATGAACGCAACCAATTCCAAATCGCCCGTCAAGATGGGCGCAACTGCTTCGTAGAAAGTAAAAGCGACTGCTTCGAAATAGGCAAAGCCCATTTGGAGTTCGCCCAGTACGATACCAGCCGACCAGAGGGGCAACGCTTTACCAACCACGTTCATATTTATATGGATATGGCGGAGTTCCTTCATTTGGCACATACAATCCTCAATGACTCCATGCACATCCGCATGAAGAGCCAAAAGGAAGCAATGGCACAAGGCCGTGGGCAAACAGCTCCCTTATTCCAAAGCCTTGGGGGTGTCAGTGCCGAAGTATTGGCTCGACGTGGGAAAGCACGTCCCGACGGGATGAGTTTGTCTCGCTCTGTCCAGCTTTTTGTGGGTGAAAAGAAAGACTACCTACTCACCGCCCAAAGTGGCGCCGGTCAGACGGATCAAAAGGGGCTGATTGTTCCTCGATACGGGAGCAAGCCTGAGAATCGTGTGTCCATCGCCATGAATTGGCCAGAGCTGACGAAGTTTGTACTCATCACCAAGGTGCATTATGAGGGCTGGCTATCCGCCTTCTACCATGAGCGTCGTGCTCTGATGCAGCAAAGAAACGAGGTGCAATAACATGCCTCGAAATCAGCATACGGACAAAAAAGAGTTTCAAACATTGTTTGCAGGTCTGTGCCAAACTAGGCACGTTTGGAGAGCTTGGTCCGACTTCATTGAAGTATCCGCTATCTCCATTGCAAACACCTTGGATCACGGAAATGTAAATCTTCAGCGAGAACAGCGGTATCTTGAGATTATGAAAGGCTATACCTCAGATGAACAGGCCCTTTTCCCACCGCTTTTTCATGCTATGGTGGGCGCATTAGAAGCCGACACTGAACAGGATTTTCTCGGTGCGCAATTTATGGAATTGCAGTTAGGGAATCATTGGAAAGGACAGTTTTTCACGCCCTATTGTGTGTGTCGCCTAATGGCCCAATTACAGGCAGGCGGTGCACAGCAACAAGTTCAGGAAAAGGGGTACTTCACCATCAACGACTGCTGTTGCGGCGCTGGAGCATTGCTCATAGCTGCCCGCAATATATTTCAAGAACAGTCTCTTGGACACACATCCGTCTTTTATGTAGCACAGGATATTGACCGCACAGCTGGTCTCATGTGCTATATTCAACTCTCCCTGTTGGGCTGTGCTGGCTATGTAGTCATTGCCGATGCATTGTTAAACCCGGTTGTGGGGGATCCGCTTGCACCAGCTTTCACTGAGTCACATGACGTTTGGTATATGCCAATGTTTTTTGATCCAGTATGGCAGGAACGTATCGTATGGAAGCAGTTGGATCGGCTGTTTCGCTGCCAGCTTCCAAAAAAGACTTGAAATCCACCAGCAAATAAGATATAATCCATTTATAAAGTTTCTATGTTGTCTCGTACAACGAAAGTTTCAATGTAACAAAGTGCCATTTATCCTTCACGGGATAGGTGGCACTTTTTTGTTTTCTACGAAAATTGCATATCGATATCTCTGCCATATATGGCAACAAGGCGCACAGAGCTTCCCAGTTCTGTGCGCTTTTTTATATAGATTTCGGCTTCCGGCTCGGAAGCTCTCCCCTGTATTCCGAGCCGTTGGCTCGTTTTATATATCATTAAATTGCGAAAGGAGTTTATCCATGGGTTATTATGTTTCACTGCGAGACAACAATTTCTTTGTCAACGCAGAACA
>JBCQVS010000092.1:0-2890 GCA_047172885.1 Rikenellaceae bacterium
CCAAACACCGCCGTCGATATGAACTCTTGGGCGGTATCAGCCTGTTATCCCCGGAGTACCTTTTATCCGTTGAGCGATGGCCCTTCCATTCAGAACCACCGGATCACTAAGACCTACTTTCGTACCTGCTCGACGTGTCTGTCTCGCAGTTAAGCTGGCTTCTGCCTTTGCACTAACCTCACGATGTCCAACCGTGATTAGCCAACCTTCGTGCTCCTCCGTTACTCTTTGGGAGGAGACCGCCCCAGTCAAACTACCCACCAGGCACTGTCCTCAATCCCGATAAGGGACCTAAGTTAGAACATCAAACATACAAGGGTGGTATTTCAAGGACGGCTCCAAGCAGACTGGCGTCCACTCTTCAATGCCTCCCACCTATCCTACACATGTAGGTTCAATGTTCAGTGCCAAGCTATAGTAAAGGTTCACGGGGTCTTTCCGTCTAGGTGCGGGTACACAGCATCTTCACTGCGATTTCAATTTCACTGAGTCTCGGCTGGAGACAGCGTGGCCATCATTACGCCATTCGTGCAGGTCGGAACTTACCCGACAAGGAATTTCGCTACCTTAGGACCGTTATAGTTACGGCCGCCGTTTACCGGGGCTTCGATCAAGAGCTTTGAGTTACCTCTAACCCCATCAATTAACCTTCCGGCACCGGGCAGGCGTCACACCGTATACGTCCTCTTACGAGTTTGCACAGTGCTGTGTTTTTGATAAACAGTTGCAGCCACCTGGTATCTGCGACTCCCGTCAGCTTAGGGAGCAAGTCCCATCACCAACAAGAGCGTACCTTCTCCCGAAGTTACGGTACCATTTTGCCTAGTTCCTTCAGCCGAGTTCTCTCAAGCGCCTTGGTATTCTCTACCTGACCACCAGTGTTGGTTTCGGGTACGATTCCTAATTACCTGAAGCTTAGAAGATTTTCCTGGAAGCATGGCATCAACCACTTCATCACCTTAGTGACTCGTCATCAGCTCTCAGCCTTATGGACCCGGATTTGCCTAAGTCCACAGCCTACTACCTTAAACACGGACTACCAACGCCGTGCTGGCCTAGCCTTCTCCGTCTCTCCATCGCAGTAACTAAAAGTACGGGAATATTAACCCGTTTCCCATCGACTACGCCTTTCGGCCTCGCCTTAGGGGTCGACTCACCCTGCCCCGATTAACGTTGGACAGGAACCCTTGGTCTTCCGGCGAGCGGGTTTTTCACCCGCTTTAACGTTACTCATGTCAGCATTCGCACTTCTGATACGTCCAGCATGCTTCTCAACACACCTTCAACCGCTTACAGAACGCTCCTCTACCATGCACTTACGTGCATCCGCAGCTTCGGTGACTAGCTTAGCCCCGTTACATCTTCCGCGCAGACCGACTCGACCAGTGAGCTATTACGCTTTCTTTAAATGATGGCTGCTTCTAAGCCAACATCCTGGCTGTCTAAGCCTTTCCACATCGTTTCCCACTTAGCTAGTACTTTGGGACCTTAGCTGGCGGTCTGGGTTGTTTCCCTCTCCACGACGGACGTTAGCACCCGCCGTGTGTCTCCCGCGATTGTACTCATTGGTATTCGGAGTTTGCATGGGGTTGGTAAGTCGGGATGACCCCCTAGCCCAAACAGTGCTCTACCCCCAATGGTAAGACGCGAGGCGCTACCTAAATAGCTTTCGAGGAGAACCAGCTATCTCCCGGTTTGATTGGCCTTTCACCCCTAACCACAAGTCATCCGCTAATTTTGCAACATTAGTCGGTTCGGTCCTCCAGTACCTGTTACGGCACCTTCAACCTGCCCATGGCTAGATCACCGGGTTTCGGGTCTACACCTTGCAACTCATTCGCCCAGTTAAGACTCGGTTTCCCTACGGCTCCCCTATTCGGTTAACCTCGCTACAAAATGTAAGTCGCTGACCCATTATACAAAAGGTACGCAGTCACAGGACGTAATGCCTGCTCCTACTGCTTGTACGTACACGGTTTCAGGTTCTATTTCACTCCCCTCACAGGGGTTCTTTTCGCCTTTCCCTCACGGTACTGGTTCACTATCGGTCAGTCAGGAGTATTTAGCCTTGGAGGATGGTCCCCCCATGTTCAGACAGGATAACACGTGTCCCGTCCTACTCGATTTCACGATAAGGTCGTTTTCGTGTACGGGGCTATCACCCGGTATCGCCACGCTTTCCAACGTGTTCCACTAACTTCCAAATCGCTTAAGGGCTGGCCCCCGTTCGCTCGCCGCTACTAGGGGGATCTCGGTTGATTTCTTTTCCTCTGGGTACTTAGATGTTTCAGTTCCCCAGGTTCGCCTCGCAACGCTATGTATTCACGTTACGATACTTGCTTATGCAAGTGGGTTTCCCCATTCGGACATCGTAGAGTCACAGGTTTTTACCACCTAATCTACGCTTTTCGCAGGTTAACACGTCCTTCATCGCCTCTGACTGCCAAGGCATCCACCGTGTACGCTTAGTCACTTAACCATACAACCCCAAGGGGTCTTGCTTGTGCAACTTATTGCTTCCCTTGCAAGGGTCAATAAGGTATGACGCAACCAAATGTTTTCGTTAGTCATGCTTAAAGGGTATTTAAGTCATGACACCGGATATCTTTAGACACTTGAAAGAATTGAATTTATTCAAAACTTAATAGTTTCTCGAGAAAATTTATCAGCTTGTCCAAATTGTAAAAGAGCATGCACGCTCTAAAAGAGCAGTGCGATTTGCCAACACCACTAGGGCATTGGTCAAACAATCTGTGTGAACACTCAACACGAGGTAAAAAATCATGTCGTTTAAGGAGGTGATCCAGCCCCAGGTTCCCCTAGGGCTACCTTGTTACGACTTCACCCCAGTCATGAACCACACCGTGGTAAACGCCCTCCCGAAGGTTAA
>JBCQVS010000093.1:0-2783 GCA_047172885.1 Rikenellaceae bacterium
ACAGCGGCAGCCATAGACGAGCTTTATTTATTTCTCACCAACATCACTGCCATTGAGTATATCCGTAACTTTATGAAACGAGTTCGCAAGAAAGAATCAGCAGTTATTCTTGCCAGTCAGAACCTTGAGGACTTTGCTGTGCAAGGAATTGCAGAGCTGACAAAACCTCTGTTCTCCATCCCAACCCATCAATTCCTATTCAACGCAGGAGCAATTGACAAGCGATTTTACATCGACACCTTGCAGTTAGAGGACAGCGAATACAACCTCATCAAGTTTCCACAGCGTGGTGTCTGCTTGTTCAAATGTGGTAACGAGCGATACAACCTCGCTGTCCATGCACCCAAGTATAAGGAACAGTTATTCGGTAAGGCTGGTGGTCGATAATGGCGATTACTGCAACAGCTGTGGCGAAGATTGCCGCCACCGTCCTATCAAACGATAAACTTCGCAAAGGTGTTGGGTGGATTATCGCAGGGATTTTATCGCCAATCATTGTGGTGGTTGCTCTGATTTGTGGACTGGCTAGTGGTGCATCAGAGCATAATCAAGCGGCGGTTGACCTCTGTTTTTATGGTGGTTCGCTCACTGCTTCAGCACCAGACGAATATCGTGATCACATCGAACAAATGCAAAGTAGCTTTTCTGCCATCGACTTGGCAGTCGCTACAATCAATGGAATGATAGAAAGTGGCACTGGACTTGACTCAACTGAGGTCAAGTCTATTTTTTATACCCTTTATTTCGGCACGGATGATGTGCCAAGCGATAGCGAAGTAACAGCTTTTGTGGATAGCTTTGTGACCTACGAAGAACGAGATAATAGCTATACAGATGAAGATGGCGTTTTACATGAGAGCAGTTACACAGTCGCTATCCCAGTAGATATGAGCGATGTTTATGAAAGCCTTTCCATCTTTGACACCACAGTGATTAGCAGTATCTCGGATTTGTTTGCCACCATCAGCAGTTCTGGTGCGACCTTTTCTGGCTCTGTCCTGTATGGCAATGGCAGTGGCACAGTAATCAACATCAGTGGGTTTACTGACCTTGGTAGCAAGAACAATCTTGATCTTGTGACCTATGTGGAACAGGCTTGGTCTAATCAGTGGGGATATGTTTGGGGAACGTGTGGGTGGATACTCACCCCATCCATGCTATCTTCAAAAGCATCACAATACCCAGATGGCGTTGGCGCTTACTATTCTTACATCGAAGAAAACTGGCTAAATGGTCGCACTACGGATTGCGTTGGTCTAATCAAAGGCTACGGATGGCTTGATACTGACACCCTAGAAGTTGGCTATGCCACAAATGGAATGCCAGACGTGAGTGCCAATCAAATGTACTATGCAGCCACAACCAAAGGTACAATCTCCACCATGCCAGATACAGTCGGTCTTGCAGTTTGGTGCGATGGTCACATCGGTGTTTATATCGGAAATGGCTATGTCATTGAAGCGATGAACACCCAGTATGGTGTGGTCAAAACCAAATTATCTGAGCGAAACTTTACCCACTGGCTTGAAATTCCATATATCAATTATGAAAGCGAGGAACTCTAATGAAAGAAAACACAATCAAAATTCTGAAAATCGAAGTAGGCAAAGAACCCTATGAAAAGGAAATCAGCAATGATTTCAAGTCACTGCAGCGAGAAGTTGGTGGACTGATTCAGCCAGTGGAAGTCGGCAATGGCTGTCTCGCTGTGGTCAATGAAGAAGGCAAACTAAACGGATCACGGCCCAACAGATGGCTTGGTGACTACGATATTATCTGTGGTGACTTTTTCATCTGTGGCGATGGAGAAGAAGATTTTACCTCGCTGACCGATGCACAAATGGAAACTTGCAAACAGACCTTTGGCGAAGTGCCTGCGTTTAGTGGCGAGGAACAAGAGTTAGAACCCAAAGCATTCGTTATCGGTTTTGATTTTTATTAAGGAGGCATCTCATGAAAAAAGAAAACCTTACAATCTCTATGGAACAGGAAAAACTCCGTGCCACCAAGCGATATATGGCGAAAAAAGAAGTGGATATTGAACGAGAACTGACCGATGCACTGGAAAAGCTCTACGAAAAATATGTCCCAGCTCAAGTGCGAGAATACATTGATGAATCGGCAGATGATACGCAGGACAAGAAACCAAAGACAAAACCTAGTATCGGTAGACAAGCCGAAACAACAAGCACAATGTAACAACGAGCATCTAAGAGCCATGTTGCCCCGTTGTTCGCCCTGTGTGGGCGTTTTAGGGCAAGGGTAAGGATAACCCACCCCTCACCATAAAAGCCGAAGTTCAGCCGATGTAGAACGAGGGAAACACACGGAAAAGAGCGACCAGATAATAGCTGTGATTTACCCATATTGGTGGATAGGTACAGCTATTATTCTTGTGCAGGAGAAAGAGAGGTGCTGTAAACGCACCCCTCGGCTTACATCGGTGGGCAATGCCCACCGAAGAAACGAGCAAATAAGCCATTTATAGCACTTATTATCTAGCGAAAGCACGATGCTGTTAGGTGCTGTAAATCGGCATTTTGGGTAACTTAGGTGCTGTAAAATGCAAAATCACTAGAAAACACAAAGTTTTAAGGGTGCTGTAAAGGGTGCTATTACGGAAAGGAGAGCAAAAATGGGAAATAAAACAAAGCAAAGAGTCGTGGCATGGCTACCGCCAGAACAGATTGCTGTGATGGAAAAGCTCATGCTAAGTGAAAACATGAAAAACCACACTGAGTTTGTGGATAGAGCTGTTCAGTTCTACATTGGGTATTTAGGTA
>JBCQVS010000094.1:0-2782 GCA_047172885.1 Rikenellaceae bacterium
GGAAAGTCAATGGCAGAGAAGCTATCTTCTGAGATTGTAGATGCTTACAACCAACAAGGAGCAGCATTCAAACGTAAAGAGGAGATGCACCGTATGGCTGAGGCCAACAAGGCATTCGCTCATTTTAGATTTTAATCACATTATCGAGAAAAACCAAGATGGCAAGAGATCTTAAATATACTCGTAATATCGGTATCATGGCACACATTGATGCTGGTAAGACAACCACTTCGGAGCGTATCCTGTTCTACACAGGTAAAACTCACAAAATCGGTGAGGTTCACGACGGTGGCGCAACAATGGACTGGATGGTTCAAGAGCAAGAGCGTGGTATCACAATCACCTCTGCAGCAACAACTGCATTCTGGAACTACATGGGTAAGGATTATCAAATCAACCTTATCGACACCCCAGGTCACGTTGACTTTACCGTAGAGGTAGAGCGTTCGTTGCGTGTTCTCGATGGTGCAGTGGCTACATTCTGTGCAGTAGGTGGTGTTGAGCCACAATCTGAGACAGTATGGCGTCAAGCTGACAAATACAACGTTCCTCGTATGGGTTACGTCAACAAGATGGACCGTACTGGTGCAGACTTCTTGAACGTATGTGCTCAGATCAAGGAGAACTTCGGTGCTACAGCTCTACCAGTGGTATTGCCTATCGGTGCTGAGGATAAGTTCGAAGGTTTGGTAGACCTTATATATAATAACGCGATCTACTACTACGACGACAAAACCGTTCGTAACAACTTCGAGCTAAAACCAATTCCAGAGTCAATGGCTGCTGAGGCTGCTGAGTGGCGTGCAAAGCTAATCGAGGAGGTTGCTGCAACTGACGATGCTCTTATGGAGAAATTCTTCGAGGATCCAGATTCAATCACAGCAGAGGAGCTTCTTGAGGCAATCCGTATCGCTACAATGAACATGACTCTTGTTCCTATGTTGTGTGGTTCTTCATTCCACAACAAGGGTGTACAGAAGTTGCTTGATTACATCATGGCATTCCTTCCATCACCACTTGACTTGCCAGCTGTAGAGGGTACTAACCCAAAAACAGAGGAGCCAGAGGTTCGTAAAGCAACAGTTAACGATCCTTTGTGTGGTCTTGCATTTAAGATCGCTACTGACCCATTCGTAGGTCGTCTAGCTTTCGTTCGTCTTTACTCAGGTAAACTCGATGCAGGTTCTTACGTATTGAACACTCGTAGCGGAAAGCGTGAGCGTATCAGCCGTATCTACCAAATGCACTCTAACAAACAAAACCCATTGGAGACAGTTGAGGCAGGTGATATCTGTGCAGCTGTAGGATTCAAGGATATCCGCACTGGAGATACTCTATGTGCTGAGAATGCACCACTTGTTCTTGAGCAAATGACATTCCCTGAGCCAGTTATCGGTCTTGCAATTGAGCCTAAGACTCAAAAAGATCTTGACAAGCTAGGTATCGCACTTGGAAAACTTTCTGAGGAGGATCCAACATTTACAGTACACACTGACGTGGATTCTGGTCAAACTGTAATTAGCGGTATGGGTGAGCTTCACTTGGATATCATCGTTGACCGTTTGCGTCGCGAGTTCGGTGTGGAGATCAACCAAGGTGCACCACAAGTAAACTACAAAGAGGCTCTTACTACTACGGTTCAACACCGTGAGGTATTCAAGAAGCAAACTGGTGGTCGTGGTAAGTTCGCCGACATCATCTTCGAGATCGGACCAGCAGATGAGGGTAAGACAGGTCTTACTTTCGTTGACGAGGTTAAGGGAGGTAACGTACCACGTGAGTTTATCCCAGCGGTACAAAAAGGTTTCCTTTCAGCGATGGCAAACGGTGCTTTGGCAGGTTATGTTATCGACTCAATGAAGGTTACTTTGAAGGATGGTTCTTTCCACCCTGTCGATTCAGACCAACTTTCGTTCGAGATTTGTGCTCGTAACGGTTTCCGTGTTGCAGCTCCTAAGGCTGGCTCGGTTATCATGGAGCCAATGATGAACGTAGAGGTAGTTACTCCAGAGGAGTCTATGGGTGATATCATCGGTGACTTGACAAAACGTCGTGGCCAAGTATCTGGTATGGATGCTAAGGGTACAGCGCGTGTAGTTAAGGCTAAGGTGCCACTTTCAGAGATGTTTGGTTATGTTACCGTACTTCGTACAATCTCTTCAGGTCGTGCAACATCGTCTATGGAGTTCTCTCACTTCGAGGAGGTTCCAAAGGGTCTTGCAACTGAGATCATCGAAAAATCAAGCGGTAGAGTTAAGGGAATAGAATAAGAATAAATATGAATCAGAAGATCAGAATTAAACTAAAGTCTTTCGATCACAACCTCGTTGACAAATCAGCTGAGAAGATCGTTAAGACAGTGAGAAGCACTGGTGCTATGGTAAGCGGTCCTGTACCTCTTCCAACTCACAAGCAGATTTTTACTGTAAACCGTTCTACCTTTGTTAACAAGAAGGCACGCGAGCAGTTCCAACTCTGCACATTCAAACGCATTATTGACATTTACTCGTCAACACCAAAAACAATTGACGCTCTAATGAAGTTGGAGTTGCCATCAGGTGTAGAGGTAAACATCAAGGTTTGATAAATGAATGTTCAAATTAGTGGCTTAAGAGGTGCGCCGGAGTACCTCTTAAGTTCGCTAATCTTACATAATCACAATTTTTTATAACAAACGTAATTCGACAAAAATGTCAGGACTTATTGGAAAGAAAATCGGAATGACTTCCGTTTACAGTGCCGAGGGTAAGAACATACCATGCACTGTCATTGAGGCTGGTCC
>JBCQVS010000095.1:0-2778 GCA_047172885.1 Rikenellaceae bacterium
GAGTTTTATCTCTCTTTCCTCTCTGAAAAAATATTTTATCTCATTCCCTGCAACCTTTCCAATTCCTCAGTTGCATTTACAAGTTGAATTTAGGATTGCTTTGTCTGGTCTTCCATGATATTAAAAAATTATTTGGTATATTTGTTAGGATTTTATCCATTTTCACAAATATACCAAATATTTTTTTTAATTATTCACCTAAGTTGACGCCTATTTTATCAACTGTTTAAAAAATGTCGCAGATTTTTCACCCTCTATCGCCAGGATTAAGCTCCTCCTCGTCAGCATCCAACACCCCATCAATCACCATTGATCCCCAAGAATTAATCGTGCCGACACCTTCAAAGTATAATATTTCATCCTCCTGACCTTGGCCGCCGCCAGAGCCGCCAGAGCCGCCAGAGCCGCCACCCGTACTAACATCGGTGCCTAAAGTAATATAATAGGTGTGGTTCTTGCCCGCAATAAAGGTCGTCTGGTCGGGGAACAGAGCCGTGAAGCTCTCCGTTTCGCTCAACGTGAAGGTCACCTTAGCCTCCGCGCCAAGCTCCTCGGGCAGAACTATCGCCGTGGCGGTAATCTCCGTTACATTGCCGGCAGAATTGGTCTGGGTCTCAGTTGTGAGGAACTCGATGCTGCCCGCGACATTGCCGCTTGCAATCATCTCACCTGTCAAGGTCGAGAATGTCGCCTGCGTATTTATATCGCTGAGTGTCACTTCCATACCTGTCAACGTTGTGATGCTCGTCTTGTGCGTAACAACGATTGTCAACATCGCCAAGCGGTGGTCGAATTCAAAGCCTACCGCCTCACCGGTCTTGCTCTGCCCCTCGAGCGAAGCAGTCATAAAGTCCACCGCACCTTGGTCGAACGATCCATCTGCGAGGTTTTGCGCTGCGATGTCGGCCGCGTAGGTCGTTGCGATTCCCGCCTGATATGGGTAGTAGGCATAGAAATCAACCTCGTCACTTTGCGGGTAGTAGATCGGCGATAGCCCCGCAGCTACGGTAAAGTCGCCCGAGAGATCCGCCGTGTACAACACATTCTCACGCGCTAGAGAGTATGAGCTCTCGGTTTTACCCACCTGATACATATATATAGCCACTTGGTCGTTCTCCTCCCAAGAGTTGCCCGAGGTTCTGGTTACGATCTGCGATGCTTGGAAAGCGGCCTCAATTCCGCTCGACATCTCGACAGAGGTTTCACTCTTTTCGCAACCCACCATCGCCACAACGGCTGCTGCTAATAATAGTTTTTTCATATCTGTTGTTTAATTAATCATTAGTTTCTATTTGCCACGAGAGTATTGGGTAGCCGTTGTTGATGTTCACGTCGTAGTCGGCTTGCCAGTAGCTTGATGCTCCTTTTTTTAATTCCGCGAGCAGTGAACTGGTCTCTTCTGCTATAGCACTAATGGTTCCGACATTGCTTTCGCTGCTTTTTTCATTAGTAGTGCCTACTACAGATGTTGGATAGTTGTCTCCTGCATCATCCACCGTAACGCTATCATAGTAGCAGTAGCTGATTGTTACTGTATATCTTGTTTTCCCTAATACACCACCGAGGTCATCGGTAGAAGCCGAGCTTACCGAGCCATAAGAGTAGCAGCTAGTAAGAGTAACTGTAGAGCTCGTAGTAAAATCAGAATAAGCATATCCCATAACACCACCGATAAAAGAACTAGCTCCTTTGGCTGTCACAGCACCTGAGTTATAACAGCCTTTGACAGAAGTAGTAGACGAATTACCTGCAAAAGCATATCCCACAATACCACCGATAGAGGTGTCAGTTTCTTCAGCTGTCACAACACCTGAGTTATAACAGCCGTTGACCGAAGCAGTATAAGAATTACCAGCAGCAGTATAAACATCTCCCACAACACCACCGATATTGGAACTAGATCCTTCGGCTGTTACTACAGCTTCGTTATAGCAGTAGTTGACTGCAGATGAAGCACTACCCACAACACCGCCTACCATAGACCCTGCGGCTGCGGCTGTAACTGTGCCCAAGTTATAACTACTACTAAGCGATGAAGAAGAGGCTGTATTTCCAACAACGCCTCCGACATCAGACTCCTGACCCTCAGCCGTAACTGCGCCCTTGTTATAGCAACCAGTAACCGAAGTAGAATAAGAAGAATTAGAAGAATAAGCCGAAGCATAACCCATAACGCCACCGATCTTGGTATCATCTCCTTTAGTCGTCACTGCACCTTCGTTGTAGCAACCAGTGATCGTACAACCATGAATTGCAGAGCTATTAGCGTAAGAAGTAAATCCTACAACTCCTCCGACATAGGCATCCTCTCCTGTGGCTGTAACTGTACACTTATTGTAACAGTCAGTTATAAAAGAAGAATAAGCAGCACCGACAAGAGCACCGACATAGGGGGAGTAGTACCCATACGAATACGTAACACTACCATCTACACCTAAATTCTTAATCGTTGCCTCAGAGATACAACCAAAGAGACCGAGACCATGGCGGTATGATTCTATGTCTGTGTCGATATAGAGACCACTAACCTCGTATTCTGCGCCATCGAATGTACCCGAGTATCTATTATTATAGCTTCCAATCGGAGTCCAACTCTTCCCAAGACCCTCGCTACAAATATCCTCAAGATCCAAATTATCCGTCAACACGCCATTAATAGAGGTATTGTAACTGCCAAAACTAGCAAATCCCACACCACTAATAACCGCACCCGCAGGTTTTGCTTCACCATTAACAAGTGCCGCAAAGGTCTCCAATCCCAAAGGTGTAATGATCTGG
>JBCQVS010000096.1:0-2726 GCA_047172885.1 Rikenellaceae bacterium
TGAAAATATGCTTTCTTTTATAGAAAATGATAAAATTATTTGGTCTGATAGCAGAAAAATATTACTTTTGTATCATTAATTCGGATTTCTTTTATAGAAAGTATTGTTTAGCTAAACAATCTTATAGCTATAACGCTTTCAAAATCACACTATTAGCCTTGTCTACAACAGACGTATCAAGAGATGCTAAATAAATTTGTGTCGTCGCCTCGCTGTCGTGTCCCATACCCTCTGAGATCACTGAAATAGGTATATTCTTTGTTCGTGCAGCCGATGCCCACGAGTGGCGCGCAACGTACATCGTGAGCGGCACAACTAACTTTATGCTCTCAGCAATTTTTTTTAGACTATTATTTACTTTGCAAAGTTCGCCTTTATAGAGGTTATGTTCTTTGGGTTTACCTGCAATGTTGTGCATTATAGGTAGTAGATAGATTGAATCTTCAATATAGTAGCGGTTAGCAATCTCCTGCATACACGCCTCCCATTTGATATGCAGCAACTGCCCAGTTTTGCGCCTACGATAGCTCAAAATCCCACTCTTAATATCGCTTTTGCGTAGGTGTGCCATGTCGATAAACGACATCCCACGAGTGTAGAAACTGAGCATAAAGAGATCTCGTGCGTATTCTAATGTAGGTGTTGCACTCAAATCAAGCTCCTTGATGCGCTTTATCTCTTTGATCGGCAATGCCCTCTTCATTGTTTTTTCGATACCTGTGTAGACCCTCTTGAATGGGTGCTGCTGTTCGGTAATGCCTTTGTCTACTGCCTTGTTGTAGACTGCTCGCAAGATTCGCATATAGAATGAGCTGCTATTCATCGAGACCTTTTCTGACTTTAGAAAAGCCTCGTACTCCTCCATCAGCTCCGATGTGAGGTTATCGAAGATCAAATCTTCGCCTCCACGGAACTTGAAAAAGCTATTGAATGTAGCAGAGTAATTGTACGATGTACCACCTCTACCAAGCTCCTCCAATCGTTTAATCTGCCCTCTGAAGTAGTTGAAAAATGTCTGTCCTTTGGGTTGGCGGTGGTACTCCATTATGAGGTCGTCACAGTGGTTCATTCGACCCCGATTCTCCAAAGTCTTAGCCAACTGATATAGCCTACGAATATCGAACCCGATCTTATCATTTATGAGCCTAAGTTGTTTTGCCCGTTCTGGGTCGCTCTCGTTGATAACTGCGGAGCTACCCTTATTATTCCACTCGTGTGGGTGAATGGAGTAATCGGTCTTAATCTGACGTACCGATCGCCCGTGAATTACTTGATAGAAGATTACACCCTCCTTGCCCTCTACTGTCGAGGGTCTTAATTTTGCTTTAATTGTTGCCATTACTATTTCTTCATTAATTCTTTCAAGTCGGGATCAGCCTCGATACGAATAATCTCGACATCGACGATATTTTGCACGTCGGCTTTGATTTTGTCGTAGTTTAGACCTATTTGCTCCGCCATTATATCCTCGCCGTTGTCGTTCGTGAAGTCGATGATGGTGGGGATTTTTTCGTACCGTGCGGTCTCGGCTGATACCTTGTCGCTATCTACAACTATCTCAGCGTGGAAGATCTTTTGGTCGATGCGTTCACCGAAGTTGTCGGATATTGCACCTACGAACATTCCCTGCGTTAGGGTTGAAATCTTGCTCTGTGGGATTAGAGAGTCCATTTGAGTTGAGATTTGGGTGGACTTGTCATTGCGATTTATCGTTAGTGATTGCCTGCGCTGGAGTACCTTTCCGAAACGCTCGGATAGGTTCTTGGCGGTGTCGCCTACTACTTGACCGCTGAATATGTTGCCCACTGTGTTCATCACTACTGCTGCCTCCTTATCGCCATAATCTCGCTTTAGCTGCGAGAAATCTTGGAAGCCTAAGCAGACCGCTACTTTGTTGCTTCGGGCGGTGGCGATAAGGTTGTCGAGACCTCTGAAATATATGGTCGGCAACTCGTCAATAATCACTGCACTCTTTAACTTTCCTTTCTTGTTTATCAGCTTTACGATACGTGAATTATATAGCCCCAATGCCGCTGAATAGATGTTTTGGCGGTCGGGATTATTACCCACGCATAGAATCTTTGGCTCATCGGGATTGTTAATATCGAGGGTGAAATCATCGCCACTCATCACCCAATATAGCTGTGGCGAAATCATACGAGAGAGAGGAATTTTTGCCGACGCAATCTGTCCTTGGAGCTGGTCGGCAGCTCCGCCCTTCCAAGCATCCATAAAGGGTGAAAGATAGTTTTCAAGCTCTCTGTATGAGGTCAATATCGGGAAAATCTTCTCGTATGGTTTACACAAAAACTCGATGGCGTGAGGGAATGTGCAGTACTTGCCACCCTCATATATTTTCAAGTACCAAATTATACTGGCGAGCAAGATGATTGGCGACTCCACAAAGAAGTCTCCCTGCTTCTGAATCCAACTCTTATTGAGGTTGAGCATTATGGTATATGCACTCTCGTAGGCATCTGAAATGTCGGTCATAAATGCAGGATTGATTGGGTTACAGCGATGTGAACGTCGAGGGTCATCGAAGTTTATCACGTAGAATTTTGGCTTTACTTTGTACGCATCTTGGTGGTTCAAAAGGTGGTTGTAGGCTATTGTCGAGAGGTCATCGAACTTGAAATCATAGACATACATCGAGAAGCCTTTCTCAATTTGCTGCTTTATGTAGTTGTTCACTATGGCGTATGATTTACCAGAGCCAGGAGTAC
>JBCQVS010000097.1:0-2614 GCA_047172885.1 Rikenellaceae bacterium
AGTGTATCGTATCGGGCAACACCACTCTCGAAGATGGTGCAGCGGTCGAGAAGGCACTGTATGCAATGTGGAAGAAGTGTCCTAAGGCAATTCGTAAAAAGACAAATCTCGCCTTCATTATCGGTTGGGATGCGTGGGATGCTTATGACCAGTATATCTCTGACAAACAGGTGAAATACTCTGAGAACTCTGAGGTGAACCGCTATCGCTTCAAGGGCAAGAAGGTAATCCCTATCGTGGGTATCCCAGAGCATACCATCGTCTTGGGCGAGTTCTCAACTGGTATGGACTCTAACCTTTGGATGGGTGTTGACTACGCTAACGACACGGAGGTGTTGAAAATTGACCGCTTGCAGTCAAACTCGGAGCTTTACTTCTTCCAGATGCGAATGAAGATGGACGTAAACATTGTTCGCCCTGCGGAGATTGTGGTTCATACGGCTTATACCAAAACGACATAAATCATTAACCGTTCATACTCATTTTTTTTAAGTTTTTTTTGTTCGGGGGAGGTAGGGATAACCTTGCCTCCCTTTTTTAATCACAATTTCACATTATGGCAAAACTAAAAACAACGGTTGTAGAGTCGACAGAGGAGACCACAGCCGCACAAGCTGCCGCATCGATATCCACTATGTCGCTTGTTGATGAGAGCGAGAATACAGACCAACCAGTAGCTACTATCACAGAGGACGAAACAGGTACTGAGGTTGTAGATCCAACACCAGAGGCTGAACCAGAACCTGAGCCCGAAATAGAGCCAACGCTAACCCTCAGTGTCAAGACCAAGAGCGTAAGCGAAACAGCAGGTTCATTCAACGTCAATATCACCTCGAATAGTGATTGGACGAGCTCGAATGTACCAAGTTGGATAACTCTCACACCAGCACAGGGAAGTGGCGATCAGGCAGTCAAGGTGGCATATACCGCAAATGCAGAGTACACAAAGCGTAGTCAAGCTATCACATTCAGCGTGGGAGATTTGACTCAAACGCTAACTGTAACTCAGAGCGCAACTCCTGAACCAGAGCCTGACCCTGAACCAGAACCAGAGGGCGATGAGCCAGATGATTTCGCAAATCAGATTCTCAAATGCTTTCCCAAAGAGGAACTAATGTACATCGACCGCCAAGGTGGTTTGTATGTGCAAAACACGGAAGAGCACATCCGAAAAAATGCTGTGCTATACACAAATCCATATTTCAATCAACAGTAAACAATGGCATTAGGAAATGTTTTCATAACCGACATAGATGGCAATATGTCCTATACTGGAACGACAAGCAGCGAGAAAATCACTGGTTTGTTGTTCGACACCTCATTGCAGCCCGACCTCTTCACAACAGGTTATGGCAAGAACAATGAGCCCAATTTAGCCCTTGGTGATGTTGCCTACATCACTAATTTCAAATCAGCAGTAAACGACTTTGGTATCATCGAACGCATTGACACAACAGACGACGATGAGTACAACGTGAACTTTTTGCACGGCATTCCAGCCTACCACATCCGTGAGTTCTTCCGTATGAGTGGCAATGTAGATGGTAATGGTCGCTTGTATGTGATGTTCGCAGATTGTAGCCAGAACTGGGATGCGATAGACACTATGCAGCGTGTTGCGGGTGGTCTTATCAACCAGCTTGGAGTCTGGACTGAGCAGCCTATCTGGAAGCTCAATGGTGATGCCGATCTATACAATCTCGATGTTGTAAAGAGCATCAACAGCAAGGCTGAGGCGTTGGCTGCAATTCACCAACCACTCTCGATTATCCTCTCAGCTAACCCATCAAACACTGGTGGCGACACAGCCGAGCATAAGCAGGTGGATCTGAACAAAATCCCAACAGCAATCTGTGAATCATCTCGCACCTCAGTAATCTTTGGTCAAGCTCGTGCTGACCATATTGCAAAGATGCAGATGGCGAATGTAAACCACACCCCAGTAGGTTTCTTGGGCTCTGTAATGGGAGCTATCGCACAGGCTAATGTGCAGGAGTCTGTAGCGTGGGTGAAGCAATTCAACCTCTTTGACGATGATTTTCAGGACATCGAATTGGGCTTTGGAGATATTAACCTCACAGTCGAGGATGAGTTCACCAGTCTCAATATGTACGAGTCGCTTTCACCGACTTTGCTCGATGACTTAGATGAGAAGGGGTACATTTTTCCAATCAAGTATGCAGGGCGTGAGAATGGAGTTTATATCTCTAAGGATCAGACCTGCTCAACGGGAGACTATCGCACCATAGCTCGCAACAGAACCATCAATAAGAGTCGTAGAGCCGTTCGTGCAGCTTTGTTACCTTACGTCAATTCGCCTCTGTTGGTCAATCCATCAACAGGCTATCTCTCAACAGCAAAAATTACAGCTTTCAAAACACTTGTGGGCGACATCTTGGCGCAGATGCTATCGGCTCAAGAGATCTCAGGCTATGCGGTAACGATTAGTGCTACGCAGAATGTTCTGGTAGATGATACACTTCGCATCTCGTATGTGCTTGTTCCAGTGGGTGTAGCGACTAAGATTTATGTTGAAGAGGGTCTTTCATTAACAGCTTAAAATCAGTAATATAATGGCAGTAATAAATAACGTAGCATATAGCTGGTCGATGAT
>JBCQVS010000098.1:0-2573 GCA_047172885.1 Rikenellaceae bacterium
GCCTAGGCTCTTGGAGGCGATGAAGGACGTGAAAAGCTGCGATAAGCTATGGGGATTAGCAAAAGAGACTTGATCCATAGATTTCCGAATGGGGCAACCCGGCAAGTAGAAGACTTGTCACTCATATTTTATGAGAGCAAACCCGCTGAACTGAAACATCTAAGTAGGCGGAGGAGAATAAAGAAAACTCGATTTCCGTAGTAGTGGCGAGCGAACTGGAAATAGCCCAAACCAATTATATTACGGTATAGTTGGGGTTGTAGGGTCAGATATAATATTATTAAGAAAGAATAGGAATTAACTGGGAAGTTAAGTCATAGAGGGTGATAACCCCGTACTAGTAATTTCTGATAATAGATTTGATACCTGAGTAGGGCGGGACACGAGAAATCCTGTCTGAATCTGCGGGGACCACCCCGCAAGGCTAAATACTCCCAAGAGACCGATAGTGAACCAGTACCGTGAGGGAAAGGTGAAAAGTACCCCGAATAGGGGGGTGAAAAAGACCCTGAACCCGTGTGCTTACAATCGGTAGGAGCCCATACGTTGGGTGACTGCGTGCCTTTTGCATAATGAGCCTACGAGTTACTCATCACCGGCAAGGTTAAGAACTTATAAGTTCGGAGCCGTAGCGAAAGCGAGTCTGAATAGGGCGGTATAGTCGGTGGTGGTAGACGCGAAACCTTGCGATCTACCCATGACCAGGATGAAGGAAAGGTAACACTTTCTGGAGGTCCGCACCAGTTTACGTTGAAAAGTATTTGGATGAGTTGTGGGTAGGGGTGAAAGGCTAATCAAGCTGGGAAATAGCTCGTACTCCCCGAAATGCTTTTAGGAGCAGCGTTTATGGAGGAATACGGAGGTAGAGCTACTGATAGGATGCGGGGGTTTCATCGCCTACCAAATCCTGACAAACTCCGAATGCCGTATTACTTGTCATAAGCAGTGAGCCACAGGGTGCTAACGTCCTGTGACGAGAGAGGAAGAACTCAGACCATCATCTAAGGCCCCCAATAGTATACTAAGTTGATTTAACGTTGTGTGGTTGCATAGACAGCTAGGATGTTAGCTTGGAAGCAGCTATTCATTTAAAGAGTGCGTAACAGCTCACTAGTCGAGCGACCGTGCGTGGATAATAACCGGGCATCAAGTATACAGCCGAAGATATGGGATTAACGAATGTTAATCGGTAGGGGAGCATTCCATCGACGAAGAATGTGAAGCGTGAGCTTTGCTGGAGTTTATGGAAAAGCAAATGTAGGCATAAGTAACGATAAGGCATGTGAGAAACATGCCCACCGCAAGACCAAGGTTTCCTGATCAACGTTAATCGGATCAGGGTTAGTCGGGACCTAAGGGTAAGCCGAACGGCGATCTCGATGGACAATGGGTTAATATTCCCATACTAACATATAAAGCAATGGAGTGACGGAGTAGTGACAACTACGCTGCCTGACGGAATAGGTAGTTGAAGAGTGTAGGTATAGGTCTTTGTTAATAGCTAAGACTTGCCGAACTTGATAGTGATTTTAAGACTTGTCTTAGAATTTAGTTAGTGTAATCAGACTTCCAAGAAAAGCTTCTAGTATTCAATTTATATGTTACCCGTACCGTAAACCGACACAGGTGGTCGAGGAGAGTATCCTAAGGTGCTCAAGTGAATCATAGTTAAGGAACTCGGCATAATAACTCCGTAACTTCGGGAAAAGGAGTCCTGCAGTGATGCAGGCGCAGCGAAGAGGTCCAGGCGACTGTTTATCAAAAACATAGGGCTTTGCTAATTCGAAAGAAGATGTATAAGGCCTGACACCTGCCCGGTGCTGGAAGGTTAAGAGGGGATGTTAGAGTAATCGAAGCATTGAATTGAAGCCCCAGTAAACGGCGGCCGTAACTATAACGGTCCTAAGGTAGCGAAATTCCTTGTCGGGTAAGTTCCGACCTGCACGAATGGTGTAACGATCTGGACGCTGTCTCAACTATGAGCTTGGTGAAATTGTAGTACCGGTGAAGATGCCGGTTACCCGTGGCGGGACGAAAAGACCCCGTGAACCTTTACTGCAGCTTGACGCTGGATTTGGATATATGATGTGTAGGATAGGAAGGAGACTTTGATTTGCTGGCGCTAGTTGGTAATGAGTCGTTGTTGAAATACTTCCCTTTATGTATTTGGGTCCTAACCTAGAGATAGGGACACCGTCTGGTGGGTAGTTTGACTGGGGTGGTCGCCTCCAAAAGTGTAACGGAGGCTTCCCAAGGTACCCTCAATACGGATGGTAATCGTATGAAGAGTGCAATAGCATAAGGGTGCTTGACAGTGAGACCGACGGGTCGAGCTGGTGCGAAAGCAGGGTATAGTGATCCGGTGATTCTGTGTGGAAGGGTCATCGCTCAAAGGATAAAAGGTACTCCGGGGATAACAGGCTGATCGCTCCCAAGAGCTCATATCGACGGAGCGGTTTGGCACCTCGATGTCGGCTCGTCACATCCTGGGGCTGGAGAAGGTCCCAAGGGTTCGGCTGTTCGCCGATTAAAGTGGCACGCGAGCTGGGTTCAGAACGTCGTGAGACAGTTCG
>JBCQVS010000099.1:0-2455 GCA_047172885.1 Rikenellaceae bacterium
AATTCGATAATCAAAGCCTTCAGAACAAACCTCAGAGGTGTAACTGATGTGAAGTTTTTCCTATTTCGTCTTACTCGTATTTTTGCTTAGTCCCCCTATTTTATCTGGTGATCCCCGAACACGGTAACCCTCTCCGCAACCACGTCTTGCAAAATTGGGATTTTTACTCTTGTGCGCCCCACCTATCGGGTAGGAGGTTGCGCAGGAGTGATTTTGTGATGTTGTGTGGGAGTGTGGCGAGGTGTCCTATGACATCGCTGAAGTATGTAAATGTGTTGATGTTGTTTAGTCGGCACGAGATCGCCAAGGAGTAGATCAGCGCAAGGCGCGCGGCTCCCTTGCCAGCGCCGCAGAACATTGAGTTCTTGCGGCTCCAGCTGATGTAGCGCATGGGGCGCTCAATGTCGTTGTTGTCGAGGCGGTAAGCAGTCGATGAGATTATGTTGTAGATGCCATCGAGCTCATTGATGCAGTAGGAGACACCCTTGGCGAGCACCGAATTGCCAATGCACTCTCGGCTCCGCTCCACCTCTCGGAGCTTGCGCTCTAACTTCTGGTAAACCTCTTCCGACCTTGCGACCCACTCCTCTTGTGGATGCTCTTTTCTTATTCGGTAGAACTCATTGTAAAGATCGATTATCGCCTTTGCCTGAGCTTGATTCTCGATATCTAAGAACTTGCGCTTGCAGTGCTGAATGCAACCTAACCTCATTGCCTTGGGGTAATCCCATCCTTCAACGACCTTGTAGACACTGTAACCATCACACTGAATAGCCCCTTGATACGTCGCAGGGAGATACTTGGTAAAGACCGCCTTGGAGCGAGAACCCTCGTCGTAGAAGAGCTGTATGAGCTTCTGCCTCGATGAAAGTGCCACCCAGAGGTAACCTTTGCGCGAGCCTCCCTCAGCATCACTGTCTATCACCGTATGGTAAGTCTCGTCGAAGTGCACATACTCATCTTCGAGTATCGCCTCCTTGAGCACTGGTGTCAATCTATCTAATATCGCTGAACACTTGGTGAGCAGCCCGTGAGCTGTCTGCTTAGGCATATCGAAGCCCATCTCGCAGTAGTTGCGCACAATCCGCTCCACAGGCATGCCATAAACATATCGCATCTGCATAAGATGAGCTATCACCGAACTATCGAAATTTGAGTTCTGTAGTGGTGCCATAGGTGCCGTGCCACTATATACCGTATCATTGAAACTATAATTCTTGCAACGATAGATGTACTTGATAAGGCGCTGTGGAATATACTTATAACGTATAACATCGGTCGATGATATCAGCTTTGCCCTCTCCTTCTCAAACTCAGGGTGTGAGGGCTCCACCTCCTCTACTATCTCCTCCAGATTGTGATACTCCTTGCGCTTAGCGCCATTGTTTCCGCGCTCCTTGGGTGTGGGTGCAGGGGTGGTATCCTTTAGAGTATTGTCAACATAACTACGTCGCTCGGTCTTCTTGGGGAGTGCTATCTTCGCAAGACCATTGAGTTGTGCCGCCTTTGCTTCGAGGGCTTTGTCCCTCTTTAAAAGGAGGGACTTTAACTCTGAAATCTCATTGGTCAGCGAGGCGATGGTTTGTGATTGGGTATCAAGAGTTTGTGATTGCGCCTCGAGCGAATGTTGCAGAGTCTCGATGGTCTTCATCAAAACTGTAATTTGCGCCTGCGAAATCTCTGCTAACTCCTTGTAATTCATAGTGTAAAGATACAAAAATAGTGCGGATTATCCAAATAAAATCCGCACTATTTTCAACTTATTTCACTATAAATCAGAAGCTTGAAATTGCCTTTTGTTTCAATTCGTTCATTATGCTGCGTTGTCTGATACGGTTAACCATTTTGCTTGCGTAGCTCAGGGCTTTTAAGTTCAATAAAAGCGCCCTCACCGCGCTGTGTAAGCAGCGAAAACCGACCTGCCTCAAGTCGCTTATGCGTCAGCAGAAAGCCATTCCGATGCCACTGCAAAACCTTTATCGACTTGCAATTTGAACCAATAAAAACAAAAACATCGCCACTGAGCGCATCCAAATCGCTACTCGCCCGAATCAACGCATAGAGCCCCTGGATCCCCTTGCGCATATCAACACCCGCACCAAAACAGTAAAATCGAGCATCCTGCTGAACATCAAATATCATCGCCATAATCTTTTTGGCACAAAGGTAGAGCGATATCACTTGTGCATCAAGACGTGATTGCGGAGAGGGTTACGACGTGATTGCGGAGAGGGTTACTTTTCCTTGATCAGATTATTTTTTCTGGTGATCCGGGAACAGGTGCCGAAAAATCCAAACCAACAGACATAAAAAAAAGCACGACCCTTAAAAAAGGATCGTGCTTGAAGAGGCGGCTACCTACTCTCCCACGGGAAAACCGCAGTACCATCGGCGTAAGCGAGCTTAACTTCTCTGTTCGGAATGGGAAGAGGTGGAACCTCGCTGCTAAAACCAC
>JBCQVS010000100.1:0-2337 GCA_047172885.1 Rikenellaceae bacterium
GAGACAGTGTCCAGATCATTACACCATTCGTGCAGGTCGGAACTTACCCGACAAGGAATTTCGCTACCTTAGGACCGTTATAGTTACGGCCGCCGTTTACTGGGGCTTCAATTCAAAGCTTCTCTTGCGATGACTTCTCCTCTTAACCTTCCAGCACCGGGCAGGTGTCAGGCTGTATACTTCATCTTTAAATTTTGCACAGCCCTGTGTTTTTGTTAAACAGTTGCCTGGACCTATTCTCTGCGCCCTCATTGCTGAGGGACCCTTTATCCCGAAGTTACAGGGTCAATTTGCCTAGTTCCTTAACCGTGAATCTCTCGAGCGCCTTAGTATTTTCTACCCGACCACGTGTGTCCGTTTAGGGTACGGTTAATTATATAATTAACGCTTAGAAGATTTTCTTGGGAGCCTGTTTACCACCACTTTCCGATTGTCCGTAGACGCTCGGTACTTTCAAGTTCGACTAAATCAGCGCATTTTACTACTGATCTAATATCTACACTCTTTAACTAGCTATTTCGTCAGCTAGCGGGTGTGTCACTTCTCCGTCTCTCCTTCACTTATATAATTAGTAACGGAATATTTACCGTTTCTTCCATCGACTTCGCCGTTCGGCTACGCCTTAGGGTCCGACTTACCCTGATCCGATTAGCGTTGATCAGGAACCCTTGGTCTTTCGGCGAGGAGGTTTCTCGCCTCCTTTATCGTTACTTATACCTACATTTGCTTTTCCATTTGCTCCAACATACCTCGAGGTAAATCTTCAATGCTAAATGGAATGCTCCCCTACCGATTATATTTAATCCCATAGCTTCGGTACCGGACTTGATGCCCGATTATTATCCACGCAGAACCACTCGACTAGTGAGCTGTTACGCACTCTTTAAATGAATGGCTGCTTCCAAGCCAACATCCTAGCTGTCTTCGTAGTTCTACTTCGTTAATTCAACTTAGTCCGGATTTCGGGACCTTAGCTGATGGTCTGGGTTCTTTCCCTTTCGGACGCGGACCTTAGCACCCGCGCCCTCACTCCTAATGAGCATGTTAAAGCATTCGGAGTTTATCAAGACTTGATAGGCGGTGAAGCCCTCGCATCTTATCAGTCGCTCTACCTCTTTAACACTCCATTAAGGCTGCACCTAAATGCATTTCGGGGAGTACGAGCTATCTCCAAGTTTGATTAGCCTTTCACCCCTACCCACAAGTCATCCGAAAACTTTTCAACGTTTACCGGTTCGGTCCTCCAGTTAGTGTTACCTAACCTTCAACCTGCTCATGGGTAGATCACTTGGTTTCGCGTCTACCCCAACTAACTCTGCGCCCTATTAAGGCTCGCTTTCACTTCGCTTGCTCGACTGAATCGATTAGGCTTGCTAGTTAGGGTAACTCGTAGGTTCATTATGCAAAAGGCACGCCGTTACAGCACGTAGCTGCTTCGACCGCTTGTAGGCGTATGGTTTCAGGGTCTTTTTCACTCCTCTGTTCGAGGTTCTTTTCACCTTTCCTTCACAGTACTGGTTCACTATCGGTCTCTCGGGAGTATTTAGCCTTACGGGATGGTCCCCGCTGGTTCACACAGAATTTCTCGTGTTCCGCGCTACTCAGGATACTACTTGCTTTGGTTGGGAGTCGTGTAAGGGGCTGTCACCCGCTTTGGCTTATCTTTCCAGATAATTCTACTTCCTTTCCGCTTGCGTTTTGTAGTCCTACAACCCCAACAATGCCGGAACATTATTGGTTTGGGCTCTTCCGCGTTCGCTCGCCACTACTTACGGAATCATTTTTATTTTCTTCTCCTATGGGTACTTAGATGTTTCAGTTCCCCACGTTTGCTCACTGTTTCAGTGTATCAACTATATGTTGATGGGTTGCCCCATTCGGATATTTGCGGATCTAGGGATATTTGCTCCTCCCCGCAACTTTTCGCAGCTTATCACGTCCTTCTTCGCCTCCGAGAGCCTAGGCATCCTCCATACGCCCTTGCTTACTTTTGTTCGCCGTGTTCTTTAAGGATTGCTCCTTATTGAACGGGTTTGTATTTAATTTGCTCTTGCTCGTTAATTCTTTTTATTTTTTTTAGCTCTTCATCATGTCAAATATCGTGTGTAAACCTCGTTTGGTTTACCTGGTGGAGAATAACGGATTCGAACCGTTGACCCTCTGCGTGCAAGGCAGATGCTCTAGCCAGCTGAGCTAATCCCCCATTTTGTTTTTTATCTTCTGGACTTTCCACTTCCTCGCTTGGTGGGTGGTTGATGCTGTTTTGATTGCTTCTCTTTTGTTGAGTTGCTCTCTTTTAAGGTTGCTTCTCTTTGTGGAGTTGCTCTCTTTTAAGGT
>JBCQVS010000101.1:0-2315 GCA_047172885.1 Rikenellaceae bacterium
GCCATCGTTCGCGGCAACCGCGCCGCCAGCGGCACCGCCACCGTCCGCATCGAAGCCGAGGGTCTGCCAGCTCAAGAAGTCATCATCAACATCCAAGCCGCCACACCAGAGCAGCTGAAGAAGTAAAAGCTATTATGTAAGCTTCACTCTCTTTTTCAATTAGCAATTAGCAGTTAGCAATTAGCAATTGAAAAAGAGTACCCTTAGGGGCAATGAAGCAAAGCCTACTCTACGGTAAAAATTCAAGGCACCGTTGCACCTCATGCAACGGTGCCTTCACATTTAAGCAACGCTAAAGCTTAGCATCCACGCCCGCTAGGGCGCTAACTCCCAATTGCTAATTGCTAACTGCTAATTGCTAATTAAGAAACATAACCCACCATTAAATAAGCAAAATTTAAGCACCGCTGCCTCAATGAGGCAACGGTGCTTTTTATTTCCTTGAGAGCGGGGAAAGGGGGAAGGTAAATACCCCGCTACTTGATTGCTCAAGCAACGGGGTATCACCAAGGGAGGACTCCCTAAGCATAAGCGTGCCGGGACAAACACACGCTCATGCCAAGAGAACAGTCTGGGTGAGCACATTCAAGAACCGCAACGTCCGAATGCGCGGAGCCTCATCTCCATTTTCCTTTGATTTTTGGCAGCGGGGCTATGACCATTGCCCGCGCGCTGCCCATGATAAACTTTCACGCCACCATGAGGACAATAACTCTTTGCATCAGGCTTTAAAACAGTAATACTACCCTCTGCAATGTGCAGGAAAGGCATATCGTGACGATAGGACTGAGACAGAAGAGTTGCTTTCATCGTGGTGAATTTAGAGTTTGGAGCAAGGCTTGCTTGCAAGAGAAAAGTAGCAAGTTTTTAGACCCTTGTCCACACTAAAATCAGAAGGCAGCCCCAACAAACACAGGGCTTTTTTGCAAGTAAAAAACCAAGAAAATCCAATGATTTGCAAAACCAGAGTTTTACAGCGGATTAGGGTAAATTCAAAGCCCAAGCAATCCCAAATGGGCTGCCAAAAATAATTTTAGAAAATGATTTTTTAGGTTTAAAAGTTTAAAATTTTATTTAAGAAAACTTAAACAAAATTCCATAAACACAAATTACCCCAAACCCCAAAGTTTCACAACTAACAGATATAGAGTAGAAAGCATACTAGAGCCAACTCTAACACATAATCCTTACAAAACCTCACTTCAGTAAGCTTCGTATGGAGCCGCTTCGATTTTTTGAGCACGACTGGCTTCTGCATATTGCTTGTAAAGCTCCTGCGCCTTCGCTTCATTTTTTTCAGTCCCATATCCACGTTTATAGCAAGACATGAGAAGACTCAGCTTCCTCAGTGGCATCTCAGTTGCTTTTGTTGCATACTCCTCCGACAAGTGTTGAAAAGCGAGCTGATTATAGTGCTCTTCCTTCTCAGGCGAATCCATCAGCAGATCAACACCACTCACATTCGCCTCGCTGTAAAAACAGGCGAGGGAATAGGCAGCCCCGCCATCACCCAACGCCACGCCTTTTTCTAGCCATTTAATCGCAATTTGGTAGCACTCCATTTGAAATTGTTCACTCTTGCCTTTGAACACGGTATGCTGCTCCGCTAAATCCATCCACATATTCCCCACATCGGTACATGCTGCCGCAGAGGCAGCTTCAGCTTCTTGTATGCATGCTTGAACTTGTTGAGGGTATTCCTCGCCCATGCATTTGCGATACATGCCCGCCTCAGATTTGTCCGTATCAGCAAAGAAGTAGAATGAGGCGCAAGCTGCAACCGCGATAAGGAGAACGAGAATATAAGATTTTTTCATAAGCCTAGTGAAGTATAATTCATGATAACGAGATGAATAGTGCTTGTCAACAATGAAAATATGATGTCGCATGGAGCTGGTGACTATTCACGGCTATTTTTAATGGATATAGTTTTTTTAGAATTAGCAATTAGCAGTTAGCAATTAGCAATTGAGATTTAGCGCCCTTACGGGCGGTAATGCTAAGCAAATGCAGAGGCTTAAATTTTTGGCGAGAAGCAAGCTTTGCTCCCCTGCCCGTAAGGGCACATTATTATAATTGCTGCTAATTGAAGTATTGTGGTGGGCTGTGAATAGTAACTCTTTCCTCATAGCAGTGACGATTCTCCATTGACAAGATGGGCTCCAATAGGCTATAAAGTACCTTACTATGTCTCCGCATTCTAACTCTATCGACTGGTCGGATGTTTTCCCCATTTACTTTGGCATTGAAAGCGATGCTGCCTACGCCTACGTCTTGTTCCGAGAGGAGGAGGTCGCCATTCCTATGGATGGCGG
>JBCQVS010000102.1:0-2290 GCA_047172885.1 Rikenellaceae bacterium
TTTTCTGGTGACCCATTAAAAGGCGACTAGTAAAATTAGTCGCCTTTTTCAATAATTTAACTTTTTTGAACTTTTTACTTGACAAAGGGGTATCTCTATTGTATATTTGCAGTGTGATTCAACGCCGCTACTGCGCAGAGTGGGTTGTTTTCGCACTTAAACAGCTAAACAATAGTAGAATATGAAAGAGTTAAATAATTTGATCAAGCGGCAGACCATCACCATCACCATCAAGCTAACGAGTTCAACGACCCCATTCAGACTAAGCAACCTCTTGGGCAACCCCTCAAGCAAGAAAGGAGCACGAAGATGAACACAGAACATAGAGATAGTTTCGTCTTTTACAACAGCTTCAAGCAGGCTATAGATGAGCTTGAGGATGCACAGCAGCTACTCCTCTACCAATCCATTTCCACCTATGCACTCTATCGCCAGGAGCCCGAATTGGAGGGTATAACCAAGGTTGTGTGGGTACTTATCAAACCACAATTGGATGCCAATTGGCGCAAGTACGAAAAGGGGTGTCGAGGAGGAGCACCTAAGGGCAATGACAACGCCTCAAAAACAACCATAAAACAACCATCAAACAACCTAAAACAACCATCAAACAACCTAAAACAACCTAATGTAAATGATAATGATAATGTAAATGTTAATGTCAATGATTTACAAACATCTATACCTCCTTTATTGAGTGAAGTAACTACCTTTGTTTCAGAGAATTACCTCGACGTCGACCCCCAATACTTCTACGACTACTACGCCTCTAACGGATGGATGATCGGTAAAACACCAATGATAGATTGGCAAGCCACACTCCGCAATTGGGATCGCAAAACAGACAAAACCAACCAAACTCAAACCCTACAAATAACCCTCAGCAATGACCTATAACACCAACGCAGAGATCGAACAGAGCTTGTTAGGCGCAATCATCATCGAGCCGATATACCTACCCGATGTGATGGCCACAATAGCCCACAACGACCCTTTTACCGACCCCACAAACAGCGCAATTTTCGCGGAAATCCGCAAGCTATACACCCAAGGCGACAAGGTCGATATGCTCTCCTTGGCCACCAGACCCGCGCTCAAAGGCAAAACCGCCTACATCGCAGCACTCACTCAAAAGGTCGCTCACGGCACCAATAGCCTCCAATATGCGCGTATCCTCTGCGAGCAACATATGCGTCACAAACTCCAAGCGATGGGCTCAGAACTTAGCGCCAAAGCCGAGGTGAGCGACGATGTAGGCGAGGTGATGACCTGGGCACAACAGACCATAGACGAGACAATGGGGGTGGTCACAACAAGCCACTCTCCACGCCACGTGGGCGACATCCTAAAGGAGACCCTCGCTGAGATAGAGCTGCGCACAAAAGCATTCAAAAATGGTGAGCCAGTGGGTATTCTAACAGGTTTAAAGGCTCTGGACGAGGCAACAGGCGGCTTCAAAGGGGGTCAGCTCATAGTCTTGGCAGGACGTCCCGCAATGGGTAAGAGTGCCGTGATGTTGCACTTCGCACGCCAGGCAGCCGATCGAGGCACTCCGACGGTGATCTTCTCACTCGAGATGCAGGGCAGGGAGCTTGGCGATAGGCTACTGCTAGGAGAATCAAAGGTCGATAATAGTGGCTACAAAGTTGGTAGCATATCGGGCGATGAGTGGCAGAGCATCGAGAGCGCCAACACTTCGCTGTGTCGCCTACCGCTACACATTGCCGACTCCTCGAGCGTAACGATCCAAACCATCAAGGCGCAGTGTCAGCAGCTGCGTGCCAAGGGGCGTTGCTCAATGGTCATCATCGACTACCTCCAACTGCTCGACACCCGAAGCTCGAGCCGCAATGCCAACCGCGAACGTGAGATTTCGGAGACCACACGCCAAGCCAAAGTGATGGCAGCCGAATTAGATGTGCCAGTGATACTACTCTCTCAGTTGAGCCGCAAGGTAGAGGAGCGAGCCGACAAGACCCCGCTGCTGAGCGACCTGCGCGAGAGTGGCGCCATCGAGCAAGATGCCGACATGGTACTCTTCATCTCCCGCCCAGCAATGTACGGAATAGAAAAACTCGAAACCCACCGCCACGGCACAATCTCAACCCAAGGCCTAGGAGTGCTCTCCATAGCCAAACAACGCAACGGCCGAACAGGCAACTGCTACTTCCACCACTCGCCCGACCTGAACCGCATCACGGACTACAACGCATAACCCCCTCCCCAAAACAGCAAAATACAAGCGCATACTAAAGTTAATCCCCGAAGCTCGCACACCACAGCCACGAGGACA
>JBCQVS010000103.1:0-2250 GCA_047172885.1 Rikenellaceae bacterium
GAAACTATTTGGCATTTCGGCTGAGGAATTGCTAAAAGAAGTTGAGTAGTAGAGCGAATTTATATAGTATTTAGCTTCATTATGACGAATGTTAATATGCGTTGCTTGTAGCAATGGGCAAATATCAGCTATAATTAAAGTGAAAAGGAGGGTGCGCCAGTTCGGTGCAGTTATTCTAGTTCGGTGGAAGTCCGAACCCGACAAAGCGTAGCGAGCAGTCGGTACACAGCCTTGGAGCCGAAGCCGTGAGGTGAGGTTTAAGCGGAGGCAGATGGAGCGTAAGAGCCGCAATGGGGAACCGTGAAGCGATAGAGCCCCGTAAGTTATATAGAATGGAAGTCGATACCGTCCTCTTGGTCGCAGACAGCAATGGGAATCCGCAAAGTTAGGATAACCAGGTTCCATCGGGGTCAGAGAGCGTGGCGAGTGCGCAAAGGAATAACTGGATACCTGGGAGGTCTGGCAGGCTCTGCAGAGGAAGGTTTACTAGCAGTAAGAGGGATTGAAGTCTTGTAAATGGAGAGACCTTGACGGCCTGTCAGAAGTCGGACTACCTCATAGTAGTGATGAAAGCTGTGAAAGCAGGTGGAGCGAAGGGGGTAGCAAGTAGTCGTTCCCAACGTGGAAACATACCTGGCACAGGAGGCTAAATCGTATGGAACCAAAAGCAATGGGAATAAGGGAACAGTCATCAACATACCCAAAGGTGCAGAATGTGATGCACAACGTCAACGAAACAACGCTGATGATGCAACACCGAAAGCAAGTCAAGAAGAAGGCAACAGGCATAGACGGCATAGACAAGGAATCCTACGACCAGCACGCCAAGGAGAATATAGCGGAACTAGTACAGCGGATGCGGAAATTTCAGTATAAACCGCAGGCGGTGCGAAGAACCTATATTCCCAAAGGTAACGGAAAACTTCGGCCACTGGGTATCCCAGCCTACGAAGACCGTTTGGTGCAAGGTGCGATGGCAGACGTGCTCAACGAAGTCTATGAGCCTAGATTTTTGGATTGCTCCCACGGATTTCGTCCGAAGCGCAAAGCTCACGATGTGGTGCGGTATTTGAACCAGAGTATCATGAGAAGCAAGGCGAACTATGTGTTAGAGGCAGATATCAAGGGCTTCTTTGACAATGTAGACCATGACTGGCTGATGAAATTTCTGGCACACGATATTGAGGACAAGAACTTTCTGCGCTATGTCAAACGATTTCTGATTGCAGGGGTGATGGAGGGCACAGAACGCTTAGAGAGTGACCGAGGCACCCCACAGGGGGGCCAGATTTCACCGATTTTGGCGAATGTGTACCTACATTATGTGCTAGACCTATGGTTTGTAAAGGCGATTGCGCCGAAACTAAAGGGTCAGGCACACTATGTGCGGTATGCGGACGATTTTGTCATTTTATTTCAATACGAAAACGAGGCGCAACAGGTGATGCAACTGCTGAAAGAGCGGATGCAGAAGTTTTCATTAGAAGTGGCAGAGGATAAGACCAAAATTCTACCTTTTGGACGGTTTAAGGGAACGAGGGAAGACTTTGATTTTCTGGGGTTCACCTTTTATAACACCAAGACCAGAGGCGGAAACTATCGTGTGGGTGTGCGTACCAGCAAGAAGAAATTGAAGGCGAAGAAACAGTCGGCAAAGGCATGGCTCGCTACACGGTTGACAAAGCCAGTGGCGGAGACGATGAAACTTTTGTCAGCGGTAGTGAGGGGACATTGCAACTATTATGGGGTGAATGGGAATTTCCACGGCATACAAAATTTCTGGAAATATCTCAAATACTCCACCTACCGAATGTTAAATCGCCGAGACCAGAAGGGGAAATTACGGTATCCAAAGTTTTTGCGGATATGGGATTTTTATATCAAGGAACCGCACTTAACAGTGGATATATGGAACTGGAACCCGAAGATTACTTGAAGAGCCGTATGCGGGAAAACCGCACGTACGGTTCTGTGAGGGGCAACGACATCCCTTCACTAAAATGAAACTCTTTTAGGAAGGAGTGTCGAGTTGTCTACTCGACTGAGATAATGAGTAATAAGGTAATCTCCAGTTATGCAGATGTATTCCAGTTCCTAGAGGAACTCAAAGCTTTGCTCCGAAATCCGACATTCAATCTTGCAACGGATTTGGATATTTTATTGAAAAAAAGCAAGGAAGCTGCGAACGATCCTTACACAACAGGTAATACAATGTTGGCACTCTCATATGATGCAAGTGATGTGAGGGAC
>JBCQVS010000104.1:0-2226 GCA_047172885.1 Rikenellaceae bacterium
GATGAGTTGTCACGCAAAACACTAAAGGTAAAAAACAACAAAGGGTTCAAATTGAAATAGAGATGAATAAGAGCTTATTAACTTCACTCGCTGCAACAGCCTTAGTAGGCACAGCAGCGGCAGAGATACCCACTCGACCAAATATAATTTGGTTGATGGCAGAGGATATGGGGCAAGATTTGGAGTGTTACGGAATGAAAGCCGTTGAGACTCCAAACCTAAATATGATGGCACGTGAGGGTGTGCAGTATAATGCTGCCTGTTGCACAAATCCGATCAGTTCACCAAGTCGTTCGGCGATGATGACAGGTCTGCACCAGACAATAACAAATTCGCACAACCACCGAAGTAATCGCGATGTGCCACTCGACACGAAGTACAAACCATTTACATACTATCTTCGAGAGGCTGGATACACAACAATTCTCGGAAATAGCAACGTGCGCAACAAGGGTCGCAAAACCGACTGCAACTTCAAACACGACCCTATCGGCGAATGGGATGGAGTGACAAACTTTGGACTATTCGACAAATATGATGAGTTCACAGCTGCCGACCAACCATTCTTCGCTCAGATCCAACTCCTTGTGACTCACCGAGGTGATTGGTGGAATGAGGTGACAGCAGAGTCTGAAAATCCAGTTAATCCAACGGAGGTTGAATTGCCTCCATATCTACCCGACACAGAGGCGGTGCGCAAGGAGTGGGCATCGTATTTGGATCAGGTTGAGCGTATGGATTACGAGGTTGGTGTGATACTCGATGAGCTAAAGACAAAGGGGCTACTCGACAATACAATCATCTTCTTCATTGGCGACAATGGTCGTTGCGAGGTTAAGGGCAAAGGTTATCTCTATGAGCCTGGGCTTAAAATCCCGATGATTGCGTGGGGGAAAGGTGTTAAACCTTGTGAGGTTGATGAGATTGTTAGCACCCTCGATATTACCGCTTCGGTGTTGGATCTTGCAGGTGTTGAGTTACCTGATTACTATCAAGGCGAACCGCTTTTTGATAAAAATAGCGGTGTAAGTCGCAAAGGTGAAGAGTCATTCTATGGTGCACGTGACACTTGGGATGAGGTTGTAGAGTGTATCCGTTCAATCACAACCAACGATTACAAATATATCCGCAACTATATGCCTGAGCAGGGTTGGGATATGCACCAGCAATATTTAGAGTTCCATCGTCCTGCGATTCACGTCCTCCGTGATTTGAAAGCTAAGGGCGAGCTGAACGAAGATCAGCTACTATTTATGGCTGATCACAAACCAGCTGAGGAGCTATACGATCTAAAGAAAGACCCCTACGAATTACACAATCTCGCTGAACAAAATAAGTATCGCAAGGTTCTTAAAGCTATGCGTTCAAAGATGGATGAGTGGCAGGCAAGCAATGATGACAAGGGTTTGAAAGATCGTAATTCACGTACTCCCGAATATGTAGCACCACTTTCGGAGTATGTCAAAGAGAATCATCCCGAAGAGTGGCAGAAGCTCCTTGATGGTGAGGTTGGAGAGAACTACAAGAGGTATTCAAAAGAGTTAAAGAACACTAAAACAAAATAACAATGAATAGCAATAGATTATTTTTAACAGCAGTGGGTTGCCTATCGGTAGCCTCACTATCGGCAAAGGAGGCTCAACGCCCCAATATCCTATTCATCATCGCCGATGATGCTTCTCGTTGGACTTTAGGGGCTTACGGTGGCGATTTGTGTCGCACTCCTGCAATCGACAAATTAGCCGCGGAGGGTGCTATTTTTCAAAACGCTTACACCGAGAACCCAAAGAGTTGCCCATCACGTGCTATGCTCGTAACAGGTATGCACAGCTGGCAGCTCAAAGATGTCGCTGTCCACTTCAGCCATTTCCCCGAGGAGTTCAAGTGCTATCCACAACTCTTGATGGATGAAGGTTATCACGTTGGTTACACAGGAAAGGGCTGGGGACCAGGTACATTCTCTACGGAACACAACCCTGCGGGACCTGTATATAACGACATCAAGACAAAAGCACCACACAAAGGTATCAACTCCGTGGATTATGCGGCTAACTTCGAAGCGTTCCTAAAAAAGAATAACGACGATCCATTCTGTTTCTGGTTAGGTTGCTTCGAGCCACACAGATTCTACGAGAAGGACTCTTGGCAGAAAGAGAATATGTCACTCGAAAATGTGCAACTGCAACCATTTATGCCCAACAACGATATTGTAAAGGGGGACTACTT
>JBCQVS010000105.1:0-2211 GCA_047172885.1 Rikenellaceae bacterium
TTGTACTCCTTTGCGGTGTGGTCTGACCACGTTTTATAAATTACTCAAGTTTCGCAAGTACCTCAAGCAGCTTTATAATCGTAAGCGAGCAGCACATTTAGGTCGAATGATACAGTTGCAGATAATCCCTCAAATACCTCCTCGTCGGTCAGTCCAAACGTCTCGGCTAAGGCGGCGACCACACCTCGCAATGCGCTCCAAATGCGCTCCGATAGGGTCAGCTCGATAGACTCCGAGACCACCGCCTCGAAGAGTTTCCCCAACGTCTCATACGCCTCAAAACGCTTCACCGTAGAGAGCAAATTATACTGCAACATCACTATCGAGGAGTGTGCAATCTGCGATGCAAAGTTGCGAGCCTGACACTTGCCGAACCCCAACAATCCCTTCATCTCCTTGAAGATTACCTCAATAGCCCAACGCTGTGAGTAGATCCTATACGCATCAAAAAACGCCAATTTCAGATCTGTCGTAATGAGTCCACACCACTTACCACGCTTGCTGCGACGGACGAAAAATAGCTTCACCCTGTGCCCTGCAAACTCAACCTCAGCCTCGATATAATCACACTTCAATTTACGACTGCGCCTCTTCTCGCCTCGCTTCAGCAGAAGTTTTATCAACGCCGGCGCAGTCATATCTCGACCCTCAAAACGATATTTGGTGCGACCATTTTCACCAACCTTAATCATCCCCAAATAGTCACAATTGACGTGTCTGCGCTTGATAAACTTTATGATGTCAGCACAAGCAAACCAGCTGTCAGCCAGTACGTAACGAAATTTAACACCTCGTTTTATTGCTCTGGCAATCATAGATTTCATTAGCTCGATTTTGCTTGTCGAAAGCTCATTGACTCTCTCGTTTAGGGCACAATCTGCGTCTCTAAGTTTTGAGAATCTTGCCTCTCGTTTCTTCTCACTTAGTCCATAATCGCCTCGCTTGCCCTTCTCGCCAACTAGGGCGAAGTCGAGCAACATCTGCGATGCTCCATCCGTAATGGCAACAACGAGAGCCTTGAATCCGAGGATCGATTTATGCTCTAGGTGAGAGTGAACTCGTCCGATATTCTCGATGCAGAATCCACGCTTCGGTTGGTCTGTGTCATCGACGATTAGGCATACCTCGCCAGAGTTGCGGTGGTCGCTACGAACCTCGATCTTGCGCCATAGTTGAAGCGTTAGGTGATAGAGAATTTTGCGCCAATTGATCTGGGCATTTTCCATAAATCGATAGAAGGCATCCTTGTGGTAATTTACCCGTGCGAAGAGTGGCGAATTTTCATAGTGATATGGGTTGCGGATGGCGCAGCAGGGGAAGAGTAGAAGGGTCTGCAAAATCTCGCAAAATGAGTGTTTGGCATTGGGTTTTGTGGTGGTGCCGAAGAGTGTTTTATCACTAATTCGGAGGGTGCAGAGGAGTCGAGCGAGGGCTGAAAATGCACGTGTGGCATCATTTTGTTTGAAAAACGTTGCGATGTCTGACAGAAATTGTGTACTTTTGTGTAGCGGCATAGGGCTGAGTTTATGATTGTTTAGCGACTACTAATATACTCATTTTCTGAGAAATACGGAAATCCCTATGCTGCTTTTTTATATCTTTGGTCGGGGTGATTTATTACTTGCGAAACTTGAGTTTCTTAATATTAACACCTCATATCTCTCGCTATTACTTGCGTCTCAAAATCTTTTCCAACCAATTTCATATTTGCAATTTTCTGCATTTTGTGGTGCTTCTCAACGCTCATCTGTTTCGTACTACGAGACCATTGCAAGGTAATTCAGTCTAATAATTAGCAATTAATACTTTGATTTTTAAATACTTATACGTATCTTTGGATATGGAAAAGCAGCAATTAATCAGCCTCGCCGACATCACTACGGCGCATCGAGTAAAGAAGAGCGAATTTTTCGCACAGATCAACACCCTCATCGACTGGCATCGTGTCGAGAAGCTACTTCACAAGTATTATCGCAAGGGAAAAAGTGCGGTTGGGCGTGAAAGTTATCCCGCCCTACTGCTCTTTAAGATGTCGCTACTGCAGACGTGGTATGGTCTGAGCGACTACGAACTGGAGGATCAGGTCAATGACCGCATATCGTTTAGCCGCTTTGTCGGTATTCCGCTCGATGCTACCGTTCCGGACCATAGTGTCATCTGTCGTTTTCGAGGTGAGTTGAATAAACGAAATGCCTACGAAAAGCTCTTCAC
>JBCQVS010000106.1:0-2187 GCA_047172885.1 Rikenellaceae bacterium
TTTAACATTACTCTTTCGAGTAAAATAGGCGCCTGGAAATGACCTACTCTCACATGGGGAGACCCCACACTACCATCGGCGATATTGCGTTTCACTTCTGAGTTCGGAATGGATTCAGGTGGTGCCACAACTCTATGGTTTCCAGACAAATTGGGTAAATTTGAAAAGCTGTGCCTTCAAAAGAGATTGTCTTTTAAATGGCTTTTAAATTAATTCTTGAGTTCGAACACACATTAAGTGCTTCATTCTAATTCTGGTTTCTATGGAAACTTAGTTAACTCATAAAACCCATCAGGGTTGTATGGTTAAGCCTCACGAGTCATTAGTACAAGTTAGCTCAACGCCTCACAACGCTTACACACCTTGCCTATCAACGTCCTAGTCTCGAACGGCTCTTTAGAGGAATTAAATTCCTAGGGATGACTCATCTTAGGACTCGCTTCCCGCTTAGATGCTTTCAGCGGTTATCGATTCCGAACGTAGCTACCGGGCAATGCTATTGGCATAACAACCCGAACACCAGCGGTTCGTCCACTCCGGTCCTCTCGTACTAGGAGCAGCTTCCTTCAATCATCCAACGCCCACGGCAGATAGGGACCGAACTGTCTCACGACGTTCTGAACCCAGCTCGCGTACCACTTTAAATGGCGAACAGCCATACCCTTGGGACCGACTTCAGCCCCAGGATGTGATGAGCCGACATCGAGGTGCCAAACACCGCCGTCGATATGAACTCTTGGGCGGTATCAGCCTGTTATCCCCGGAGTACCTTTTATCCGTTGAGCGATGGCCCTTCCATACAGAACCACCGGATCACTATGACCTACTTTCGTACCTGCTCGACGTGTATGTCTCGCAGTTAAGCTGGCTTATGCCATTGCACTAACCGTACGATGTCCGACCGTACTTAGCCAACCTTCGTGCTCCTCCGTTACTCTTTGGGAGGAGACCGCCCCAGTCAAACTACCCACCAGGCACTGTCCCGAACCCCGATTCAGGGGCCGCGGTTAGAACATCAAAACTACAAGGGTGGTATTTCAAGGACGACTCCACACAAACTAGCGTTCATGCTTCAAAGTCTCCCACCTATCCTACACATGTAGGTTCAATGTTCAGTGCCAAGCTATAGTAAAGGTTCACGGGGTCTTTCCGTCTAGCCGCGGGTATACGGCATCTTCACCGCAATTTCAACTTCACTGAGTCTCGGCTGGAGACAGCGTGGCCATCATTACGCCATTCGTGCAGGTCGGAACTTACCCGACAAGGAATTTCGCTACCTTAGGACCGTTATAGTTACGGCCGCCGTTTACCGGGGCTTCGATCATGAGCTTCTCCGAAGATAACCCAATCAATTAACCTTCCGGCACCGGGCAGGCGTCATACCGTATACTTCCTCTTGCGAGTTTGCACAGTACTGTGTTTTTGATAAACAGTTGCAGCCACCTGGTATCTGCGACTCCCGGCAGCTTAGAGAGCAAGTCTCATCACCGCTAGGAGCGTACCTTCTCCCGAAGTTACGGTACCATTTTGCCTAGTTCCTTCAGCCGAGTTCTCTCAAGCGCCTTGGTATTCTCTACCCGACCACCTGTGTCGGTTTGGGGTACGATTCCTACTAACCTGAAGCTTAGAAGATTTTCCTGGAAGCATGGCATCAACTACTTCAGTCCCTTAGGACCTCGTCATCAGCTCTCAGCCTTAAGTACACCCGGATTTGCCTAAGTGTACAGCCTACAACCTTAAACGCGGACAACCAACGCCGCGCTAGCCTAGCCTTCTCCGTCTCTCCATCGCAGTTAGCAGAAGTACGGGAATATTAACCCGTTTCCCATCGACTACGCCTTTCGGCCTCGCCTTAGGGGTCGACTCACCCTGCCCCGATTAACGTTGGACAGGAACCCTTGGTCTTTCGGCGAGGAGGTTTTTCACCCCCTTTATCGTTACTCATGTCAGCATTCGCACTTCTGATACCTCCAGCAAACCTTACAGTTCACCTTCAACGGCTTACAGAACGCTCCCCTACCCAACATAGTAAACTATGTTGCCGCAGCTTCGGTGTATAGCTTAGCCCCGTTACATCTTCCGCGCAGGCCGACTCGACTAGTGAGCTATTACGCTTTCTTTAAATGATGGCTGCTTCTAAGCCAACATCCTAGCTGTCTAAGCCTTCCCACATCGTTTCCCACTTAG
>JBCQVS010000107.1:0-2073 GCA_047172885.1 Rikenellaceae bacterium
GGCTACCGCGGTAATCTCGTGGTACGTCTCGCGCTAAAAATAGCACCATATGTTTTTGTTCGTCCTAGCGAACTACGTTGCGCACGTTGGGCAGAGTTCAACTTCAGCACTGATGAATGGCATATTCCACCAGAGCGCATGAAAATGAGACGTAAGCATATAGTCCCCCTCGCTCCGCAAGTAGTCACACTACTTAGAGAGCTTCATCCGCTTACCGGCCATACTGACTTTCTTTTTCCTAGCATGAAGACGATTACGCGCCCCATTAGTGATATGACATTGTTAAGTGGCTTGCGCCGCATGGGCTATGATGGTTCAGAAATGACTATTCATGGCTTTAGAAGCATGGCTTCAACGCTTCTTAACGAGCAAGGCTACAATCGCGATTGGATAGAACGTCAACTTGCACATAGTGAAGGTATGATCCTGCAACAAAAAAGTGGAGACCAAGTTAAGCAGTTTTCCCATAAATTGTATGTTCTTCAAAAGTAGCAGGACTGAGCCATCCATTGGTTGAATGCCTACGTCTGCGATTATAGTAGGCCTCAATATATTGAAACAGCGCAAGCTCGGCATGTTCCACATTTTGGAATTTTACTCGATGGATTAATTGATTTTTAAGCGTGTGAAAGAAAGATTCTGCAACGGCGTTATCCCAGCAGTTCCCTTTCCGACTCATGCTTTGAATACACCCGTTGAGACGCAATTCCTCCCTGAAGTCTTTACTTGCATACTGGACACCACGGTCGCTATGGACGAGTAGTCCTTTTGGTGGCTTACGCCGCGTGATAGCCTTGCGAAATGCATGAATGACGGAGTGGCGATTCAGTGAATCACTTAAATCCCATCCAACAATCATACGGGAATATAAGTCAATAAAAATAGTTAAGTAATGCCATTTCTGACCAATACGGATATATGTAATATCCGTCACCCACACCTTGTTTGGCTCGGCAACGGTAAACTGTCGCTCCAAAATATTTTCAGCCAGTGACTCTGTATGGTTGGAGTCCGTGGTCGTCACATATTTCCTTGGCAGGCGACAACGCAGGCCCATATCCTGCATATAGCGCGCAACACGTGGGCGACTCACAGTTCTAAAGGCATCTTCAGAACGCAAGTCGGCGGTAATCATGGGGCTTCCAGCCGCCCCTTTGTGCTCCATAAAAAGCTTCAAAATACGTGCTTTGAGTTGTTTATTATGTTGAGATCTAGATGACTTAGGTCGCTCTAGCCACGTGTAAAATCCGCTCTGAGAGGCTCCCAGCATTTGACACATCTTCCTCACCGAAAATAGTGAGCGGTATTCCTTGATGGTCTGAAATACTACTTCGGTGTCCTGCTGAAGATGGCCAAGGCTTTTTTTAATATGTCTCGCTCTATCTCTGCGTTTTTTAAGCGCTTTTCAAGGTCTCGAATTTTGCGTTCTTGGTCTGTGAGCATCGGATTTCCCTTACCAGGAAAAGCAATTTTACCATGTGCGTCACTCTCTTGCCGCCATCGATAGAGAAGATCCACGGAAATGCCTAAGCTTTCAGCGACATCCGCGACCGTTCGTCCAGTCTCGTGGCTTAGAGCTACTGCATTACGCTTAAACTCTGCATCATAACTACGACGTGTGCGTTTTGCCATTTCATACCCCTTTCTCAGAGAATACTGGCTTAACTCATTCTCCACAAGTTTGTAGCAGGTTCACATAGAATAGAGTAGAGTATGTCTCATGTTCGCTTTATTAACAATTTCCCTTCCGACTCATACTTTGAATACAACCGTTTAGAGACAATTCCTCCCTGAAGTCTTTACTTGCATATTGGACACCACGGTCACTATGGACGAGTAGCCCTTTTGGTGGCTTACGCCGCGCGATAGCCTTGCGAAACACATGAATGACGGAGTAGCGATTCAATGAATTACTCAAGTCACAACCAACAATCATCCGTGAATATAAATCAATAAAAATAGCTAGATAATGGGGTAATCATCCCATTTTTAAGCGCTTTTAAAAGTAGAGATCATGCAGCCATTTTTAATTTTTGGGCGGGAGTAATGCCCCCGATGCCCATGTTAGGCCTT
>JBCQVS010000108.1:0-2070 GCA_047172885.1 Rikenellaceae bacterium
GAGTACCGCCCAACAGGATTCTCTCGCACATACCCTAACCTTATGACACAAGAGGGTATCGCAGGAAACGAGGAGATGCCTGATGCAACGCACAACACAATCCTTCCATACACTCGTATGCTTTGTGGTGCTGGCGACTACACTTTCTGCTACTTCAGCGGTCGTGTGAAGAATACTAAGGGTCACCAATTGGCACTTCCAGCGATCTTCTATAGTCCTCTTCAATTTATGCACTGGTACGACACTCCGTCTCACTACAAAGGAGAGCAAGAGTTGGAGTTCTGGAGCGCAATCCCAACAGTTTGGGACGATAGCCGCGCTATTGATGGTGAGATCGGTGAGTATGTTATCCAAGCACGTCGCAGTGGCGATGAGTGGTTTGTAGGTGCTATCACTAACAACTCTGAGCGTACAGTCACTATTGATTGCTCTAAATTCTTGGAGGCTGGTGCTAAGTACGATGTTTCGATCTATGAGGATGATCCATCACTTGATACTCGCACAAACATCAAGATCACAACTAAGAAGGTTAAGGCTAACGACGAGTTGACTTTCGACCTTTTGGCTAGAGGTGGTGTTTCGTTGCACTTCACTAAAAGATAATTCAATAAGCCGCCTAACATGGTCATTTTTGGCACTTTTCTCCGCTTTTTAATCCTCACGTACTTTAGTACGCTGCGGTTAAAAATGCTCGCCAAGCCCCAAAACTAACCATGTTATTCGACTTCTCTAAAAAAAGAGGGTGACTTAGTCATCCTCTTTTTTTATTGTTATATTCAGCCTCTACAACTTATTCAACTCATAATATTTAGCCGATCTAAATTTGAAGTGCAGAGCACCCAAAAGAATTAAAGCAGCGCAAGAAGAGAGCAAAAGCGTGAAGTCGAAGTGTTCGATAATCACACCACCCAATGCGATACCGCCACCAATACCAAGATCGAAGAAGGTGTAGAAGGTAGCGTTTGCCGTGCCACGACGATTGTGCGGAGCGAGGTTAATAAGCAGCGATTGGAATGCAGGATTGACACATCCAAAGCCAATACCAACAGCCACCGATCCAAGGATAAACAACCACGAAAGTGAGCAGTAAGCAAGAGCGAAGTATCCCGCAGCGATAAGCACAGCTCCGAAAAGCGCCACCGAGATAACCTTACCATCGTTAATAGCCTTGGCCGAAAGTAATCGCGATACAACAACACCAGCGGCAAAAATCAAGAAAAAGAGCCCTGGATCGCAGTTAAAACTGCTCTGAGCGCAATAGATTCCAATAAAATTCGAAAGTGTGCCGTAGCCATATCCAACCAAAAGGAGCAGCAAAATGCAAGGCAATCCCTTGAGCAAAATAAATCTATCGAGCGATAGTGCCTCTTCAACCTCTGCCTTTTTAGGCATCTCCAACGATGGCATAGAGATCGGTAAGATCGAAAGGAATCCGATAAAAGCAAATCCAAATGCGATAAGGAAAATCACGTTAAATTCGTAGTGGTTATAGAGCCAAAAGCCAGTCAAAGGGCCTAACGACTGTGCAAACGTATAGCTAAGTCCGAAGTAGCCAATTCCCTCACCACGTCTTTCGGCTGGCATCACGTCGATGGCGATAGTCGATCCACTAACAGTGCTAAGTCCAAATCCGAAACCATGCAGCACGCGCAAGATCACAAAAATCGCAACTATCTGCGTGAGTGCATACCCCGCGAAGACAATCGCAAAGAGCGCGTAGCAGAGCAGGTAGAGAGGCTTGCGACTAAATTTATCGACCAGGAATCCCGATAGCGGACGAATCAGCAGAGCGGCAACTGTATAGAGCGCAAGCACCACACCTGTCGACGATTCGTCGAGGTGTAGGTTGTTCATTACGTAGAACGGCAAAATAGGAACTAACATATAGAACGAGTAGAAAATCAACATGTTAGATATAAATGCCAAAATATAATTCTTTGTCCAAAGAGGTTGTTTTGTAGCCATAGTAAGTGATGGTGGGTTCTAATTTTTCTTTTTTACTTCAAAATTTAGGACAAGAACCCGTAACGTCCTAAATTAAAGCATCTATTTAATGTCAAAGTTATATAA